>NZ_JBFTQW010000085.1:0-350 GCF_056399205.1 Bacillus sp. 01N45 | reverse complement strand
CCGCTGGCCTACAGCGACTTCGTCCAGCTCGGTTCGTATGCTGGTGCTCTCAACAGGGCAGTCGCGGTCGGCGTATGGGCACACTCCAACAACTACGGCGTGGCACTTGGCTACCAAGCCAATGCCAACGGGCAACATGCGACTGCGCTGGGGCATCAGGCCGTTGCCTGGGAGATTGGCAGCGTCGCGGTGGGTAACGATGCAAAATCCTACGGCTACAACGCGATTGCGCTGGGGAGCGGCGCGCTCGCGGCCGGGCGCAATTCCATCGTGCTTGGGGCGGATTCCAATGACTATGGTGACAATCAGGTATCGGTCGGAAATGGCGGAACGCGACGCAAGATTGTCTA
>NZ_JBFTQW010000084.1:0-351 GCF_056399205.1 Bacillus sp. 01N45 | reverse complement strand
GTACTTTCTAACTCACCTTTACTTTGTACACTTACGTATACATTGCCTTTTGTTTTTGCGTCTTTTGCGATTTGATCAATTTCTACTTTTGCTTCTACTGCATTTTCTGCCRCTGTTGCTGTTCCTAGTTCTTTYCCTTTTGTGGCTGCGTCATATACTTTCACTACGTCGCCTGTTTTAACTCCTGTCACTGTCACTACATCTTTCACGCCCGCTTTATTATTCACTACTGTGATTGCTCCGGCCACTGGCGCTTTTGTTACTGTTTCAGATGCATACTTTACTGCCACACGTGCACTTTCTTCTTTATTCGCTTTTGTCACTGTTACGTACACTGTTCCACCTGTTGCT
>NZ_JBFTQW010000083.1:0-351 GCF_056399205.1 Bacillus sp. 01N45 | reverse complement strand
GTTCTCTGCGACCAACGGCGGCGCCTTCTCGCGACTGAGGGGCATATCGCGCTGCGAGGGGGGGGCGGCTCAGGCAAAACCACCATTGCGCTCGCTAAGGCGTGTGAAGAACTGGCAGCGGGTCGACTTGGCAGCACGGGTAAGTCTCTGTTCATCAGCTTTGCGCGCGCCACTGTAGCGCGTGTTGCTGAGCAAGCAACTGCATCGCTGCCGCGAGATCAACTGACTCGCATCGAAATCAATACCTACCACGGCTTCGCTTGGTCGATCTTGCGAAGTCATGCATACCTGCTTGGCGTACGCCCTGGAGTATCGCTACTCCTTCCAGCTCACGAGCGATCGCGTCTAGCG
>NZ_JBFTQW010000082.1:0-356 GCF_056399205.1 Bacillus sp. 01N45 | reverse complement strand
GTGCGGGCCTCGGCCAAGGCGATCGGCGAGAAGCTGTCCTCGAACGCCTTCTCGGCCCTGCTCTCGCGCATCAGGCCCGGGTCGGACGCCTGAGATGCCCGCCGGGGCCACGATCGACGCCACGGCGCCGGCCGACGAACGGCAGGCGGCCATCGACCTGGCCCTCGCCGGCCCGGACGCGCCGGCGGCCCTGACCCGGCTGCTGGCCGAGGACGGACCGCTCTATCGCGGCCTGGGCGCGTCGGAGGCCGAACGCCTGCGCGGACGGGTGCTGGCGGGCTTCGCGGTCGCAGGCCTGCCGCCGACCGCCCTGCCCCCGGTGCTGGCCGAGCTGGAGACGGGGCTGAACCCGCAGC
>NZ_JBFTQW010000081.1:0-361 GCF_056399205.1 Bacillus sp. 01N45 | reverse complement strand
CTGATCGGGTCAGCCATTGTCCGCCTGCGCCCTGCGCAGGATGTGGCCGACCATGTGCCGGGCCACGGTGCTGGGCACCGGCAGTCCGCGCCAGCGCATCGCCCCCACGCGGAACGTGGCGCTGGCCGTGGCCAGCAAGCGGCCGCTGGGCGAGGTCAGGCGCCCGCGGGTGAAGATGATGCTGCCCTTGCTGTGCTCGATCTGCCCCCAGCCGATGATGCGCCCGGGACGGGCGGGACTGACGAAACTGGTCTTCGATTYGACCGTTACCGCCAACCGGTTGGGCGGCAGCGTTGCGTAGATCGCCGGGCCCATGCAGTCATCCAGCATCGCCGACAGGAAGCCGCCCTGGATGTTGCCC
>NZ_JBFTQW010000080.1:0-361 GCF_056399205.1 Bacillus sp. 01N45 | reverse complement strand
CGCGTAGATAGAGGTACGGATCGGACGCCTCCCAGATCAGCGTCTCGGTCAGCCAGTCGGGCCGGCGCTTGCCAGGCTTGGAAGCCATGGCCCAGGTCGACACGACGCT
Source organism: Bacillus sp. 01N45 (assembly GCF_056399205.1). Classification (NCBI taxonomy): domain Bacteria; kingdom Bacillati; phylum Bacillota; class Bacilli; order Caryophanales; family Bacillaceae; genus Bacillus; species Bacillus sp. 01N45. The sequence continues at coordinate 252 of NZ_JBFTQW010000080.1, read as the reverse complement.
TGTGCCCGGCGTCGGCAGGCCCTTCGGAAATTCGTAGCCGCAGCAGAACACGACCTGTCTGGCGCGCACCGCATGGCCAGTGTCCGTCACCAGGGTCACGCCGTCGGGATCGCTGATGACCTGCGTCACCTCCACCGGCGACCATATCCTGGCGCCGCGAGCGTGGGCGCGCCGCAGGAGGCCCGCCGCCAGGCGCGCTGGATCGCCGACCGCCGACCCTGTCGAAAGGATCGCGCCCGTTCGATCCAGGCC
>NZ_JBFTQW010000079.1:0-363 GCF_056399205.1 Bacillus sp. 01N45 | reverse complement strand
CTGTCGATCATCCGGTTGAAGGTGTCGAAGAAGGTGTCGATGACGCCGGTGTCGTTCATGACGAAGACCTTGCGAAAAAGCGCTCGCGGGCCTGACGCCAGGCCCGCTGGCAGGCGGCGTCCACCAGGGCGGCCTCGCCGGCGCCGCGACACCTGGCAAGCTCGGGATCAGACGCCCGCGGCGCGGCGACCGCCAGGACGGGCCTCTCCTCCCGCCCTGCCTGCAGCCCCGCGATCAGCGCCATCACCGCGACGACCACCAGCACGAGCCCGCGCCTCACGGCTGCCTGCCCATGAACCGGCCGAAGCGGGCCTTGGCGTCGGCGCGCGCGGCGCTCCGGTCGGCCGCCTCGAGGGCCTGCGC
>NZ_JBFTQW010000078.1:0-364 GCF_056399205.1 Bacillus sp. 01N45 | reverse complement strand
CCACCGCACCGGCCGCCAGCACCAGGCCGAGGGCTTCCAGACTCATGCCGAAGGTCGCTGCGCTCGAACCCAGCCAACGCGAAAGACGAATGCCGCACGTCGGCCCCAGCAGTTGTCCGATACCGAGTGGAAGAATCGCCAAGCCCGCTGCGAGCGCACCGCGACCCAGCCCGGCTTGTTGGTACACCGCGAACGTCAGGAAGAACGCCGCCAAGGCATACAGCATGACCGCCGCCAGCAGACCAAGAGCCAATCCACGGGTTGCCGAGATGACCGAGGGCGGAACCAGCGTCGACGCAGCCAAGCGCTCCCGGTGCTTCTCGTAGCGCCAGAACAGGGCCAGGAGTGCTGGGCTCATTGCCAG
>NZ_JBFTQW010000077.1:0-364 GCF_056399205.1 Bacillus sp. 01N45 | reverse complement strand
AGGTAAGATGGCTACAATTTTTTGTGTTTTGATTGTCTCCTTTAGTTTCGGACTTTCGAAAATTTGCTTCGAGCCTTCAAATTGTGCTTTGGTTAAGACCGTAAAGCAGCATAAGATAGCGAGCGTTAATAAGATTTTTTTCATTATTTGTTTGTTTAATTTTCTGGCGAATATAAAAATATCTTTTAATTAATGTAATTTAAATTTTACCTGAGGCTTTATGCTTAACCATTTTCGCGTTTTGTTTAACTTGCGCCAAATTTTAAATGCAAACGGGATAAATGGAGTGGAAATATTTACTTTCGAATAAGAGATACGGACAAGAACAATATGGTGCCAGCACAGATCGGGCACGGTCTGATTT
>NZ_JBFTQW010000076.1:0-365 GCF_056399205.1 Bacillus sp. 01N45 | reverse complement strand
GACGTCGGCCTGCGCAGCCGGCAGCGCCGGCTCGCCGGCATGCAGGCGGGCAACACTGGGATTGGCTTCCAGGAAGGCCGGGGACGCGGCGAAATCGCCCGGGCCTTCGGTGGAATGCAGCACGACATGATGGCCCCTTTCGGCCAGCGCCTCGGCCAGGCTGCGATTGACCAACGCCAGGCTGTAGCTGCTGTCGAACGGCCCTTCCACGCGCCAGGACAACTGGGCGGGAAGCTCACCACCACGGGCGATGGCCAGGTTGGCCTGCATGGCCGAGGAGATTGCCGGTGCTGCGACGTGCAGATCGGCATCGGACGGCCCTATCGGCGCATCGATGGCCCCGATGGCGGCGATCAGATCGCGGT
>NZ_JBFTQW010000075.1:0-365 GCF_056399205.1 Bacillus sp. 01N45 | reverse complement strand
GAATCAGAACAAAAAATAGTTGTGGATGGTTTTGAATTATTTATTGATTCTATTTCTAAGCCTTTTGATTAGAGTGAGGTAAATCATAACATTTGGAGGGTAAAATGAGTTTGGATTTTGAACGTCCTATTATTGAATTAAAAGAGAAATTTGATGAATTAAAGAAAATTATGAAAGAAAATAATGTAGATTTATCGCCAGAAATTCATGTATTAGAAAAACGTTTAAATAAAATGCAAGATAAAATTTATTCTAATATTACACCTTTTCAACGAGTTCAAATTGCAAGGCTACGTAACCGGCCCACGACATTGGACTATATACCTTTATTGTTTACAAACTTTCTCTTGTTTACAAACTTTCTC
>NZ_JBFTQW010000074.1:0-365 GCF_056399205.1 Bacillus sp. 01N45 | reverse complement strand
TTCCAGCACGCCGGCCGAGTTCGCCGACCACGTGGAAATCTACGTCGCGCTGGCTGGCGAGGGCGAGGCTCCGGCGGCCCGCGCCGCCCGGATCGCGGGCGTGGTGCGGGCGCTGAAGGGCAAGGTGTTCGGCTATCTGAGCACGCTGCTGATCAACGAGGCGCATATCGCCGGGATCGTGCGCCAGGCCATCGGCCAGCTATTGACGCGGGGCCTCTTCCTGGGATTCACCCGCCTGTCGCTGGCCGTGCGCGAGGTGGTGGCGGTCGGTAAGCCGATGGCGCTCGAAGACGTCGATGCGGCGGTGCGAGCCTGCATCGAACCCATCTCCGGCCTGCTCGCGGGCGGTCTCTTGAGGCTGCGCG
>NZ_JBFTQW010000073.1:0-368 GCF_056399205.1 Bacillus sp. 01N45 | reverse complement strand
TCCTGCAACAGCAGCAACGCCAGATCGACCTGCTGAGCGAGTTGGTGGCACGCGGCAGCACCCCGCCCGCGCCTTGAGCGAAGCGCGTGCCAACCCCGGCGCCACGCAGGACGTCGTCGTCCGCGGCGGCGACCAGGCGGCGCTGGCCGTAGCGTCCTTCCTGCACGGCGACCGCCTCACGACGTGCCGGTGGGTGATCCACGAAACAGTGAAGCCGTGCCCGGCCGCGCTGGCATCGGGTGATAGCATGCGCGGTCTTCGTCGTTCGCCCAACGCCCGGACACCGCCCGCATGGCCCAACCCAACCGACTCGCCTTCCTGGATGCCCTGCGCGGCCTCGCCGCCGTCTATGTGGTGCTATTCCACGT
>NZ_JBFTQW010000072.1:0-376 GCF_056399205.1 Bacillus sp. 01N45 | reverse complement strand
GCTCACCATGGGGACTGCCTGATGGCCAATCCATACCAGGCCGGGCAGGCGCTCGGCAGCGCGCTGTTCGGTAGCACCCAGGACACCTACACCAACCAGCTTGGCCGGCAGTACCAGGTCGAGCAGGCGCTGCAGGAGGCCCGGCAGGCGCGCTCGAAGGCGGTGCTCGGCGAGCAGAACGTGGCTAAGCGGCAGGTCATCGATGACCCAGATTTGCTTGGCCGAGTGCTGGGTGGCGATCTCGGCGCGCGGAACGAGTTTCTCACCGCAGCGTTGCTGTCTAACCCAGAAGTGAGCCTGAAAACGCTCGGTGATGGTCAAGACGCGATCATGCGCCAAGCCGTCTACGATCGCGCCACCAGCGGCGATCTTGGGG
>NZ_JBFTQW010000071.1:0-376 GCF_056399205.1 Bacillus sp. 01N45 | reverse complement strand
CTTTTCAACTGATCTAATTAATTACTTTGAAAACATATCGATAGATAGTATTCGTTCGGCTTTTGAGCGATTGCTACCTAGTGTAAAGGCTAGTGGTCCCGAAAAAGTACTTATTCGGAACGCAATCAACACCCTCTGCGAGCTGATGGTTCGCTGGTGCTTCAATGAGCGGCACGGATTGCCGCAGAATAGGGACGCGTCGTCCTTCATTGCAAATGTTGTTCTCGACTCTGTCGATCAAAGTATGGTGAGGCGAGGATTCGACTACTACAGGTACGTTGATGATATTAGAATAATATGTAATACCACGCGGGGTGCCAGGCGGGCCGCGGCTATTCTCATTGGTGAGCTTAGATCTGTCGGGATGAATATAAAC
>NZ_JBFTQW010000070.1:0-376 GCF_056399205.1 Bacillus sp. 01N45 | reverse complement strand
GCCTACACCTCGGCCTTCATCGCCGAGGCCGTCCGCTCCGGCGTCAACAGCGTTCCCGTGGGCCAGGCCGAGGCCGCCCGCAGCATCGGCATGAAGTTCAGCCAGGTGCTCTCCCTGATCATCCTGCCGCAGGCCCTGCGCACGGTCATCCCGCCCTTGATCAATATCCTGATCGCCCTGGTGAAGAACTCCTCCGTGGCCGGCGCGTTCTATGTGCTGGAGCTCTTCGGCTACGGCAAGCAGCTCGCCAACGACCACGGCGATGCCGTCATGTGGGTCCTGGTGGGCGTCGCGTTCTTCTACCTGCTGATAACCGTCCCGCTTGGCTACCTCGCCAACGTGGTTGAACGAAAGGTGGCGATCGCACGATGACCTC
>NZ_JBFTQW010000069.1:0-378 GCF_056399205.1 Bacillus sp. 01N45 | reverse complement strand
AGCACGGTAGCTCGTCGGGCTCATAACCCGAAGGTCGCAGGTTCAAATCCTGTCCCCGCAACCAAATGGTCCCGTGGTGTAGTGGTTAACATGCCTGCCTGTCACGCAGGAGATCGCCGGTTCGACCCCGGTCGGGACCGCCATTTTAACTTCTGCTATTTGGCAGTTGTTTTTTATTGGGCATTATGTTACAATAACATTTGTCTTTGGAAAGAAGATGAATATTTCGATGGGCTATAGCCAAGCGGTAAGGCAACGGACTTTGACTCCGTCATGCGCTGGTTCGAATCCAGCTAGCCCAGCCATTTACGAGCCATTAGCTCAGTTGGTAGAGCATCTGACTTTTAATCAGAGGGTCGAAGGTTCGAATCCTTCATG
>NZ_JBFTQW010000068.1:0-384 GCF_056399205.1 Bacillus sp. 01N45 | reverse complement strand
CATGAACGGCGGATTTGCCTACCGTTCGCCCTACATCCTTAGACCGGGACAACCATCGCCCGGCTYGGCTACCTTCCTGCGTCACACCTGTTAATACGCTTGCCTCCCAGGATCAGGTCCCGCGCTCCACCAAAACCCTCACACCACAAGGGCGATCGGGCAGGTCTCGGGCGGTTAGTATCCCCYGYTTRGCATGGGCGGTGTTTCGCCGGTACGGGAATATCAACCCGTTGTCCWTCGACTACGCCTKTCGGCCTCGCCTTAGGTCCCGACTTACCCAGGGCAGATTAGCTTGACCCTGGAACCCTTGATCATTCGGCGGACGGGTTTCTCACCCGTCTTTCGCTACTCGCGGACGGGTTTCTCACCCGTCTTTCGCTACTC
>NZ_JBFTQW010000067.1:0-387 GCF_056399205.1 Bacillus sp. 01N45 | reverse complement strand
AGCTAAGCTCGCTCCATTCCTCCTCGTGCAAACTCACGATCTCTTCGGCGTACTGAACCCAATCCTGTGCTTACGTAGAAGTGCGACGAGGTACGCACTCGCTTCGCGATCGGAAAGCTGCCGCCAGAGCCACTGCCGGTCAGGCGCTGCAAGCGAGGGATACCAAGCCCTCAGTGAGTCGGTTAGCGAGACTTCCAGATTGCCTGGTAGTTCAGCGCAATCCCGATAGTTCCAGCGAATGGGGTTATAGAGAGAGCGTCTCGCAGAACTTCCCGATGAGGCCACCTCAGCCAGGACACCCGCAGCCTTAAGGAATAGCAGCAGGTGCTGCGCGACTGCAGGGTCAGCGGCAATGGGGGCAGAGACCGAGGTCGAGCGCTCCAACGC
>NZ_JBFTQW010000066.1:0-389 GCF_056399205.1 Bacillus sp. 01N45 | reverse complement strand
GTGTGGTGTTGTATTCAGTTGTTTTGGTTCCCTGCAACGTTTCGTCTGGCGACGGGTTTGTTGTTTGGGAACCACATAGTGGACGCAAGCAGTCTTGTTTCTTTTTACCCGACCCTCTTGGTGCAAACGCTTTTGAAGGMGCGTTTGCGGGGTGGGTGTGTGGTGTAAGTTATCGGCCTATTAGTACCGGTCAGCTTCACGAGTCGTTAGTCCTCGCTTCCACATCCGGCCTATCAACCCAGTGGTCTGGCTGGGGGCCTCTCACACACAAGGTGTATGGAAATCTCATCTYGAAGCSRGCTTCCCGCTTAGATGCTTTCAGCGGTTATCCCATCCGAACGTAGCTAATCAGCGRTGCACTTGGCAGTACAACTGACACACCAGAGGTT
>NZ_JBFTQW010000065.1:0-392 GCF_056399205.1 Bacillus sp. 01N45 | reverse complement strand
GCAATACACAGCGCGCAGGTAGCGGTGCAGGTGAGCGGACTTGCCGTCGACCAGAGGGGCAGGTACTGCTCCCAACGTGGCGTAGCCGCCGGCCAGCTGGTCAGTGCGCCACGACGCGAGGTCATCGTTGACCGACAGCACGCCTTCGACCAGCGCGCCGCGCAGGCGCTCGGCGGTCACCGTGCCGTCCTGACGCATTGCGGCCATAGCCGCGTCGACATCGACGTCTGGGAAGAAGCCATCGTTGCCGATCAGGTTCTGGCCGGGTTGCACCGGGGCCGAAGCGAGGAAGGAAGACATGGGTACGTGGATGATCGGAGGAGGCGGTGGACGGGGTGACCGGGTGGGGCTGCCTTGCGGCTCGCCCTTGGGACACCCCGTGCCGCCTGATG
>NZ_JBFTQW010000064.1:0-392 GCF_056399205.1 Bacillus sp. 01N45 | reverse complement strand
TCCATACCCTCTTCTGCGAAGCGTTCGGCGACACGCCGCATGGCTACCAGACCCGTCTGCGGCTGGATCAGGCCGTGCAGTGGCTGATGGCTGGCACGATGCCACTGGCCGAGATTGCCTTTGCCGTGGGCTATCCGGACCAGACGACGTTCACGCGCGCGTTTGCGCGGCGCTTCGGCATGCCGCCAGGGGSGTGGCGAGCCGCTGCCATCGCGCCGCCTGCGTGACGGCCACGACGCCTCGCGCCGGCGATTCCTCGTGACAAGTCCCGGGGACGGGATGGAAGAATTTACAAGGGCAAGTTACAAAGGCTGGTGGCAAGGCTCGTAGGAACGGCAACTCCATCGCACCGGGCGCCGTAACGCGTACGTCGGGCGCGCACGCGGCGATGC
>NZ_JBFTQW010000063.1:0-396 GCF_056399205.1 Bacillus sp. 01N45 | reverse complement strand
CGGTTAATGTAGCGGCATAGGCCGCGTCCGGGGTCATCATTACCAATGCCAGGATGAGCCAGCCATCCTTGCCACCCGTTGTGCACCACCCTGACGTAGGCTTCCTGGCAGCTTCCGCAACGCAAGGATGCATCCAATGCCGGCACCCGCACATTCGCGCTTGATCACCGTAGCGGCCAGAACCCATCTCCGCCCCCTGGGCTGTGTGCAGAAAGGGCGCTCCAGAGTCTGGCTGGACGACCAGGGGTGGTGGGTCGGGATGGTTGAATTCCAGCAGTCTTCGTGGAGCAAAGGAAGTTATCTGAACGTTGGGGCGTGCTTCCTCTGGAATGAGAAGGACTTCCTGTCATTCGATGCCGGCCACAGGGTCGAGGGTTTCCACGAATTCATCAGTGA
>NZ_JBFTQW010000062.1:0-400 GCF_056399205.1 Bacillus sp. 01N45 | reverse complement strand
GTTCGTCCCAAAGTCTGGAGGTCTCCGAGGCCAGCACGAGCTGCCGGCTCGCTGCAGCCAGTTCCAATGCGGTCAACTCGGCTTTGGCGGAGACCTGCCACTCCTGCCACAGAATGCCTGCATCGACCTGCGCCAGCTGCGCCTTCGCAGCGCCCACCTTGGCAGGTCGAATGATCAGCGCCTTGATGTCCTGGCCCAAGCCCAGAGCTATCGCCGGAAGCGCCCCAGCGCCGCTGAGGACACCTGCATAGCTCACCGACAGCACCGGATTGGGCAGCGCGGCGGCACTTTCCAGCTGTGCTGCCGCTATGCCGTGCTCCGCTCGTGCCGCAATCAGATCTGGGTTGCTCTGAACTGCCAGCTGTCCAATCTGCTCCAGGCTGAAGGGCTGAGACGGGCC
>NZ_JBFTQW010000061.1:0-404 GCF_056399205.1 Bacillus sp. 01N45 | reverse complement strand
GTCCCAGTGTGGCCGATCACCCTCTCAGGTCGGCTACGCATCGTTGCCTTGGTGAGCCGTTACCTCACCAACTAGCTAATGCGACGCGGGTCCATCCATAAGTGACAGCCGAAGCCGCCTTTCAATTTCGAACYATGCAGTTCAAAATATTATCCGGTATTAGCCCCGGTTTCCCGGAGTTATCCCAGTCTTATGGGCAGGTTACCCACGTGTTACTCACCCGTCCGCCGCTAACTTCATAAGAGCAAGCTCTTAATCCATTCGCTCGACTTGCATGTATTAGGCACGCCGCCAGCGTTCATCCTGAGCCAGGATCAAACTCTCCAATAAAGTTAGTTTGTCTAGCATCTAAAAATAAAAATTGACGTTTCACGTTGTTTGTTTCGTTCAGTTTTCAAAGAACT
>NZ_JBFTQW010000060.1:0-413 GCF_056399205.1 Bacillus sp. 01N45 | reverse complement strand
CATATAAGCAACGATCTTGCCGGGTCCGACCTGCAGTCGCAGCTGCTGGTACGGCTGACGACCGACGGCGGGTCCGCCATGATCCTCAAGCGCCTGTTGCTGGACGAGTGGATGCTGGCGCCGCTGCTGGTGCTGGCCGTGCTGTGGCGTCGGGTTCTGCAACGGCCGCTGGCCGCGGTGGCGCTGCTGGCCGCGCTGGGCTACATCGCCGTGCTTTTCCTGGTCTACCTGAGTACGCCGCAGGATCTGGCCTGGCATCTGCAGACCAGCGCCGTCCGGGTCCGTCAGCCCGTCGTGCTGCTGCTGTTCCTGGCGGCCACGGTTGCAGTCTGGCGGGCTGACCCGGCAGCGCCTGCCACGTCAGATCCACGGTGAATCCGGCGGCGTTGCAGGCTCCTGGTGCGGCGCACTCC
>NZ_JBFTQW010000059.1:0-416 GCF_056399205.1 Bacillus sp. 01N45 | reverse complement strand
TTACGTATGGTGGGTTTCCCCATTCGGAAATCTTCGGATCAAAGCTTACTTACAGCTCCCCGAAGCATATCGGCGTTAGTCCCGTCCTTCATCGACTCCTAGTGTCAAGGCATCCACCGTGCGCCCTTTCTAACTTAACCAAACTAAAATTAAAAAAATATGAGCTACACTGTTATCTAGTTTTCAAAGAACATACATTTATATATGAGAGATAGTTCTCTCAAAACTGAACAAAACGAAACACGGAAACTTATATTGATGAACAGCGTTCATCAATTCTCCATAGAAAGGAGGTGATCCAGCCGCACCTTCCGATACGGCTACCTTGTTACGACTTCACCCCAATCATCTGTCCCACCTTAGGCGGCTGGCTCCATAAAGGTTACCCCACCGACTTCGGGTGTTACAAACTCTCG
>NZ_JBFTQW010000058.1:0-419 GCF_056399205.1 Bacillus sp. 01N45 | reverse complement strand
TACCTTGAGTACCTTGAGGACCAGTGGCACCAGTAGCACCCGTGTTACCTTGAACGCCTTGAGGTCCAGTAGCACCAGTGGCACCAGTGTTACCTTGAACACCTTGAGGACCAGTGGCACCAGTAGCACCCGTGTTACCTTGAACACCTTGAGGACCAGTGGCACCAGTAGCACCCGTGTTACCTTGAACACCTTGAGGTCCAGTAGCACCAGTAGCRCCYGTGTTACCTTGARYACCTTGAGGACCAGTGGCACCAGTAGCACCCGTGTTACCTTGAGTACCTTGAGGACCAGTGGCACCAGTAGCACCCGTGTTACCTTGAACGCCTTGAGGTCCAGTAGCACCAGTGGCACCAGTGTTACCTTGAACACCTTGAGGACCAGTGGCACCAGTAGCACCCGTGTTACCTTGAACACCT
>NZ_JBFTQW010000057.1:0-422 GCF_056399205.1 Bacillus sp. 01N45 | reverse complement strand
CCTCCAACTATCGCCTGGCCGCCGCCCGCGGCGCCAACGCGGCCGAGATGTCGGCCGTCATGGACCGGCAGGTCGGCCTGATCGCCAGCGGCTGGGCGCCGCGCTAGAGCCTCTCGACGCTCCCCCGACAGGTTTCCCCCCGCGAAGGAGGGGGAGCTCGGTGGGAAAGGGCCAGGTTGGCTAATGTCGATCCGGCCCGGGCGGCAGGCCCCTTTTTCTTTCAGAAGCCTTGCAGGCCGCCTTCCGAAAGGAGGGCGGCCTTTGCTTTGCCGGCTCACCTGCCTCTTGAGTTATCCACAGCGCCGCATATAACTATCTGGTCAGTTATATATGGAAGACGCAGACCATGCAGCCAGGCCCGCCCAAATGGCGACGGCGCAGCGAAGCCCGCCCAGGCGAGATCGTCCAGGCCGCGCTGGAGG
>NZ_JBFTQW010000056.1:0-447 GCF_056399205.1 Bacillus sp. 01N45 | reverse complement strand
CTTCAGCTCTGGCGTGATGTAGCGCTCGGCGTTCTTGAGCGTCTGGYGCCGGCGGTAGTCGTCGGGCACCTTGTCCGCCTGGCCGTTCGTCACCTCTATATAGAAGCCATGCACGCGGTTGTACTCCACGCGCAGGTTGGCGATGCCCGTACGGGAGCGCTCGCGTGCCTCGAGGTCAATCAGGAACTGGCCGCAGTTCTCGGAAATGTCTCGTAGTTCGTCCAGATCGGCATCGTAGCCGCGCGCAATCACGCCGCCGTCGCGCAGCACCGTGGACGGTTCCTCGGCGACGGCTCGCACCAGCAGGCCGAGGCAGTCTTCCGGGATTTCGAGGTCGTCGAGGGTCTGCGCCAGCAGCGGGGCGTMGTCGGCCAGCGTCACGGTGGCGCGCACGTCGGGCAGCGCGCGCAGGGTGTCGCGCAGCGACGACAGGTCGCGGGGCCGCGC
>NZ_JBFTQW010000055.1:0-457 GCF_056399205.1 Bacillus sp. 01N45 | reverse complement strand
TGAATGAACAGGCCGATGCGTACGCAGCACTGATGGATCGCATCGAGAAGCAGATGGCCCAGGACCGAGTGCGCCAGAAGCTGAAAGAGGGGATGACAGAGACGGAAAAGCTGCAAGTCACCCTCCTTGACGAGATGGAGCATGCCGAGAAGAAACTCGGCGAGCAGAAGCAACTGCGGGTGAAGGCCTCGCTGGTTGCAGCGGTGGCCCTGGCCAAGGAGGCGGCAGCTGCTGAAGCGTCGAAGAAGGCCCAGCAGGACCTGCTGAAGCTGCAGCGGGAGCTCCAGCAGGCGGCGCAGGCACAGCAGCGCGGCAACGACCAGGAACTGTTCGGCATCGGCCATGGCGCAGCGAGCGTGGATCGCATGCAACGCCGTTCCGCGCTGGATGAGGACCGCGACAACCGAAAGCGTGCGTTGGACGACGAGTCGCGCAGTGAAGACGGCAAGGTCATCGA
>NZ_JBFTQW010000054.1:0-468 GCF_056399205.1 Bacillus sp. 01N45 | reverse complement strand
TCCATTCGCTCGACTTGCATGTATTAGGCACGCCGCCAGCGTTCATCCTGAGCCAGGATCAAACTCTCCAATAAAGTTAGTTTGTCTAGCATCTAAAAATAAAAATTGACGTTTCACGTTGTTTGTTTCGTTCAGTTTTCAAAGAACTTTTTTGGTGGAGCCTAGCGGGATCGAACCGCTGACCTCCTGCGTGCAAGGCAGGCGCTCTCCCAGCTGAGCTAAGGCCCCAAACAATTATCGGGAAGACAGGATTTGAACCTGCGACCCCCTGGTCCCAAACCAGGTGCTCTACCAAGCTGAGCCACTTCCCGAAAGAAAACGCGCCCGAGAGGAGTCGAACCCCTAACCTCTTGATCCGTAGTCAAACGCTCTATCCAATTGAGCTACGGGCGCATATGGTGCCGAGGGCGGGGGTCGAACCCGCACGGTGGTCACCCACCGCAGGATTTTAAGTCCTGTGCGTCTGCC
>NZ_JBFTQW010000053.1:0-468 GCF_056399205.1 Bacillus sp. 01N45 | reverse complement strand
GAGCGTGGCGCCCGGCGGCAGCGGCAGCGTCGCCAACCGCGCGCGGGCACGTCGCAGTGCCGGCAGGTCGTCGTCGAGAAAGGCGATGGTCGCATCCACATAATGGTTCCATCCTTCCGGATCGGCGCCCGCCGGCTTGTACGTCAAGCGCATCAGCGCGCTGGCCGGATCGCGCTGCCCCGCGTAGGCGCGCAGTTGCGCCTCGTGCCAGGCCAACGCTGGGTGGCCGCTTGCCTTGGCCTGGCGCCGGTATGCGGCGAACAGGTCAGCCAGTTCCAACTGGCAGCCGGCGCGCCGGACCAGCGCGTCCCAACCCTCGCCGGGGCCGTGGTCGAATGCTGCCGGAGACATCGCCAGCAGTTGGGCATGATTGTCGAAGCGGCATTCGTCGGCGAACGCCGGCGTGGACGCAGTGGCCAGTGCCAGCGATATCAGGCTGAGGAAACGGCGCATCAGGACGTCCATGTG
>NZ_JBFTQW010000052.1:0-474 GCF_056399205.1 Bacillus sp. 01N45 | reverse complement strand
AAGCTAGTAAGATCCCTGAAAGATGATCAGGTTGATAGGTTCGAGGTGGAAGCATGGTGACATGTGGAGCTGACGAATACTAATAGATCGAGGACTTAACCATATAATATGTAGCAATGTTATCTAGTTTTGAAAGAATATAAAAAACTTGTTGACTTTAAAAGTTAAATAAGTTACAATAATTCTTGTCTTAAATGAATACAGTCTGGTAATGATGGCAGAGAGGCCACACCCGTTCCCATACCGAACACGGAAGTTAAGCTCTCTAGCGCCGATGGTAGTTGGGACCTTGTCCCTGTGAGAGTAGGACGTTGCCAGGCAATTCGGAGGATTAGCTCAGCTGGGAGAGCACCTGCCTTACAAGCAGGGGGTCGGCGGTTCGATCCCGTCATCCTCCACCATTTAGCCGACTTAGCTCAATTGGTAGAGCAACTGACTTGTAATCAGTAGGTTGGGGGTTCAAGTCCTCTAGTC
>NZ_JBFTQW010000051.1:0-492 GCF_056399205.1 Bacillus sp. 01N45 | reverse complement strand
GACTAGAGGACTTGAACCCCCAACCTACTGATTACAAGTCAGTTGCTCTACCAATTGAGCTAAGTCGGCTAAATGGTGGAGGATGACGGGATCGAACCGCCGACCCCCTGCTTGTAAGGCAGGTGCTCTCCCAGCTGAGCTAATCCTCCATTTGCCTGGCAACGTCCTACTCTCACAGGGACAAGGTCCCAACTACCATCGGCGCTAGAGAGCTTAACTTCCGTGTTCGGTATGGGAACGGGTGTGACCTCTCTGCCATCATTACCAGACTATATTCATTTAAGACAAGAATCATTTTAACTTATTTAACTTTTAAAGTCAACAAGTTTTTTATATTCTTTCAAAACTAGATAACATCGCTTCATATTATATGGTTAAGTCCTCGATCTATTAGTATTCGTCAGCTCCACATGTCACCATGCTTCCACCTCGAACCTATCAACCTGATCATCTTTCAGGGATCTTACTAGCTTACGCTATGGGAAATCTCAT
>NZ_JBFTQW010000050.1:0-501 GCF_056399205.1 Bacillus sp. 01N45 | reverse complement strand
AGCTCAGCTGGGAGAGCACCTGCCTTACAAGCAGGGGGTCGGCGGTTCGATCCCGTCATCCTCCACCATTTAGCCGACTTAGCTCAATTGGTAGAGCAACTGACTTGTAATCAGTAGGTTGGGGGTTCAAGTCCTCTAGTCGGCACCAGTTTTTATTGTAAGAGCCATTAGCTCAGTTGGTAGAGCATCTGACTTTTAATCAGAGGGTCGAAGGTTCGAATCCTTCATGGCTCACCATTTTAATGAAATATGCGGGTGTGGCGGAATTGGCAGACGCACTAGACTTAGGATCTAGCGCCTTTGGCGTGGGGGTTCGACTCCCTTCACCCGCACTTTTAATGAAATAACTCAAACATGTCTTGCGGAAGTAGTTCAGTGGTAGAATACAACCTTGCCAAGGTTGGGGTCGCGGGTTCGAATCCCGTCTTCCGCTCCAATTTTCAATATGACATGCCGGGGTGGCGGAACAGGCAGACGCACAGGACTTAAAATCCTGCGGTG
>NZ_JBFTQW010000049.1:0-503 GCF_056399205.1 Bacillus sp. 01N45 | reverse complement strand
TGAGGTCCAGTAGCACCCGTGTTACCTTGAACGCCTTGAGGTCCAGTAGCACCCGTGTTACCTTGGGCCCCTTGAGGTCCCGTGGCACCAGTAGCACCCGTGTTACCTTGAACGCCTTGAGGTCCAGTAGCACCCGTGTTACCTTGGGCCCCTTGAGGTCCCGTGACACCAGTAGCACCTGTATTACCTTGAACGCCTTGAGGTCCAGTAGCACCAGTAGCGCCTGTGTTACCTTGAACGCCTTGAGGTCCAGTAGCACCAGTAGCGCCTGTGTTACCTTGAACACCCTGAGGTCCAGTGGCACCAGTGGCACCAGTAGCACCTGTATTACCTTGAACACCTTGAGGTCCAGTAGCACCAGTAGCACCCGTGTTACCTTGAACGCCTTGAGGTCCAGTAGCACCAGTAGCGCCTGTGTTACCTTGAACACCTTGAGGACCAGTGGCACCAGTAGCACCCGTGTTACCTTGAGTACCTTGAGGACCAGTGGCACCAGTAGCACC
>NZ_JBFTQW010000048.1:0-505 GCF_056399205.1 Bacillus sp. 01N45 | reverse complement strand
GCGCTACCCCAGCGGCCCAGTTGATGGTGCGGCGCCATCACAGGCGCGAGCCAATCCGGTGCTTCGATATCCCAGGTCACGCCATCGAACGGATGCGGCCAAGGCGTACCCTGCGGATTCGGCGAATGCAGGAACAGCGCGCTCTGGCCGCTATCCGGCGCCAACACCACCCAGCACTGGGTGTCCTGCCGCCTGCAGGCCACCGCGCGCTCGAGTAGCCGCAGCAACGCGGCGGCAACGGCGGTGCGATCACTGCCATGGCGATTGCCACGCCCCTTCCAGTCCAAGTGGGTGTGCCAGTAGTCGAACCATTCCGATGCGAGCGCATCCTGCAGCGCCACGGTGGCCCTCGCCTCTTCGGCGGCCCAGTAGCGGGTCATCTTCTTCAGGTATCGGCGATCGGCCATCAGGCCATTGTCGCGTAGATCCACGCCATGCGTGGATGCAGATCCCCGGAAAAAAGAAAGCCCCGCTTGCGCGGGGCCTCCTTCGTACTGCTTCAGGC
>NZ_JBFTQW010000047.1:0-506 GCF_056399205.1 Bacillus sp. 01N45 | reverse complement strand
GCCCAAGCCGGCGCCGGACATCTACGAGGCGGCCATCAAGCGGCTCGGGCTCGAGCCGCATGAGTGCCTGATCGTCGAGGACAACGACCACGGCATCGCCGCCGCGCGGGCCTCCGGCGCCCACGTGCTGGTCGTCGGCACCGTGTACGACGTCAATTACGAGCGTATCGCCAAGGCGATCAGGGAGGCCGAGTCGGCTCGATGAAAATCCTCGTTCCCCTGGCCGCGCCCAACGACGCGTTCTTCGACCCGGCCAACTTCCACTTCCCCAAGCCGCTGGTCGAGGTCGCCGGCCGGCCGATGATCGAGCGCGTGGTCGAGAACCTGCGCGGTCTGAGCCCCGACGCCCGCTTCGTCTTCGTCCTGCGGGCCGAGGACTGCCGTGCGTTCAACCTCGACCAGGTCGCGCTGCTGGCCACCGACGGCAACGCCGACATCGTCATCCTGGACCGCCCGACCGACGGCGCGGCCTGTTCGGCGCTGATGGCGGTCGACTATATCGACGA
>NZ_JBFTQW010000046.1:0-507 GCF_056399205.1 Bacillus sp. 01N45 | reverse complement strand
AGCTCAGCTGGGAGAGCACCTGCCTTACAAGCAGGGGGTCGGCGGTTCGATCCCGTCATCCTCCACCATTTAGCCGACTTAGCTCAATTGGTAGAGCAACTGACTTGTAATCAGTAGGTTGGGGGTTCAAGTCCTCTAGTCGGCACCAGAAAATCATGGCGGTTGTGGCGAAGTGGTTAACGCACCGGATTGTGGCTCCGGCATTCGTGGGTTCGATTCCCATCAGTCGCCCCATTTTTTCTTTGAATAATTAATATGCGGGTGTGGCGGAATTGGCAGACGCACTAGACTTAGGATCTAGCGCCTTTGGCGTGGGGGTTCGACTCCCTTCACCCGCACTTTTAATAAAATAACTCATACATGTCTTGCGGAAGTAGTTCAGTGGTAGAATACAACCTTGCCAAGGTTGGGGTCGCGGGTTCGAATCCCGTCTTCCGCTCCAATTTTCAATATGACATGCCGGGGTGGCGGAACAGGCAGACGCACAGGACTTAAAATCCTGCGGTG
>NZ_JBFTQW010000045.1:0-526 GCF_056399205.1 Bacillus sp. 01N45 | reverse complement strand
GCAGCCACAAAAGGRAAAGAACTAGGAACAGCAACAGYGGCAGAAAATGCAGTAGAAGCAAAAGTAGAAATTGATCAAATCGCAAAAGACGCAAAAACAAAAGGCAATGTATACGTAAGTGTACAAAGTAAAGGTGAGTTAGAAAGTACGCGTACAGTGAAAGCATATGATGCAGAAATCACAGTAACGCCAGCGGCGTCAGCAATTAAAACAGCGAACAACGCAACAGGAGAAGAAGACACAATCACAGTAAGCAAGTTAGAAGCGGGTGATGTAGTCAAAGTATATGACGCAGCCAAAGAAGGAAAAGAACTAGGAACAGCAACAGTGAAAGAGAAGGAAGCAGAAGTTGTAATTACGAAAAAAGATTTATTCGTAGCAACAGGTGGAACAGTGTACGTAACAGTGACAAAAGCGAATAAAGAAGAAAGTGCACGTGTGGCAGTAAAGTATGCATCTGAAACAGTAACAAAAGCGCCAGTGGCCGGAGCAATCACAGTAGTGAATAATAAAGCGGGCGTGAAAG
>NZ_JBFTQW010000044.1:0-526 GCF_056399205.1 Bacillus sp. 01N45 | reverse complement strand
GGCAGGTGGTGGAAAGATTTATCGGTGGGGGATGGACTCGCGGCCTATCAGCTTGTTGGTGAGGTAATGGCYYACCAAGGCGACGACGGGTAGCCGGCCTGAGAGGGTGACCGGCCACACTGGGACTGAGACACGGCCCAGACTCCTACGGGAGGCAGCAGTGGGGAATATTGCACAATGGGCGAAAGCCTGATGCAGCGACGCCGCGTGAGGGATGACGGCCTTCGGGTTGTAAACCTCTTTCAGTAGGGAAGAAGCGAAAGTGACGGTACCTGCAGAAGAAGCGCCGGCTAACTACGTGCCAGCAGCCGCGGTAATACGTAGGGCGCAAGCGTTATCCGGAATTATTGGGCGTAAAGAGCTCGTAGGCGGTTTGTCGCGTCTGCTGTGAAAGACCGGGGCTCAACTCCGGTTCTGCGGTGGGTACGGGCAGACTAGAGTGATGTAGGGGAGACTGGAATTCCTGGTGTAGCGGTGAAATGCGCAGATATCAGGAGGAACACCGATGGCGAAGGCAGGTCTCTGG
>NZ_JBFTQW010000043.1:0-645 GCF_056399205.1 Bacillus sp. 01N45 | reverse complement strand
GCAAAATACAAAAGTAGTAGAGTTAGAAGTAGATGATTTATCTAAAAAATTAAACGCAAAAGTAAAAGTAGATATTGATGCGATGAATTATCACCATTTCTACGATGTTCAATTTGTATTTGATCAAGATAGTATTAAAGTTTTAGGTAGCCAAGGCGAAAACGACAACCAAGGCGGAAACGATAACCAAGGCGGAAACGATAACCAAGGCGGAAACGATAACCAAGGCGGAAACGATAACCAAGGCGGAAACGATAACCAAGGTGGAAACAACAACCAAGGCGGAAACGATAACCAAGGCGAAAACGATAACCAAGGTGGAAACAACAACCAAGGTAACAACACAACCATTGATCCAAAAGCCCTTAAAGATGGTGAATACAGCATTGGCTTTAAAGTTCTAAAAGATCAAACAGAAGAAATTTCAATGATGAACACATATACAAAGAGTCCAGCTGTACTAAAAGTGAAAGATGGTAAGAAGTATGTATCGTTTACATTAACGAATAGTGCATGGATTACAAAGTTTGAGTTTGAGAAGAATAGTTCTTTTGTTAATGCAAAAGTATTAAGTGAGAATAAAGAGCAAAATACAAAAGTAGTAGAGTTAGAAGTAGATGATTTATCTAAAAAATTAAACGCAAA
>NZ_JBFTQW010000042.1:0-671 GCF_056399205.1 Bacillus sp. 01N45 | reverse complement strand
CTCAATTGGATAGAGCGTTTGACTACGGATCAAGAGGTTAGGGGTTCGACTCCTCTCGGGCGCGCTTTTATTAACGGGAAGTGGCTCAGCTTGGTAGAGCACCTGGTTTGGGACCAGGGGGTCGCAGGTTCAAATCCTGTCTTCCCGATATTCCCAAAAACATGGGGCCTTAGCTCAGCTGGGAGAGCGCCTGCCTTGCACGCAGGAGGTCAGCGGTTCGATCCCGCTAGGCTCCACTTTATTTATTATATGTCTCGGAGGTATACCCAAGTTCGGCTGAAGGGATCGGTCTTGAAAACCGACAGGCGGTGAGAATCGCGCGGGGGTTCGAATCCCTCTACCTCCTCCATTTTCTTTTTAAATGGTTTAGATACATATAATAATAAAATTTTTATTTTTTCCTTCATGGAGGTATACCCAAGTTCGGCTGAAGGGATCGGTCTTGAAAACCGACAGGCGGCGAGAGTCGCGCGGGGGTTCGAATCCCTCTACCTCCTCCATTTTTTAAAAAACATTATATTGTCGCGGGGTGGAGCAGCACGGTAGCTCGTCGGGCTCATAACCCGAAGGTCGCAGGTTCAAATCCTGTCCCCGCAACCAAATGGTCCCGTGGTGTAGTGGTTAACATGCCTGCCTGTCACGCAGGAGATCGCCGGTTCGACCCCGGTCGG
>NZ_JBFTQW010000041.1:0-673 GCF_056399205.1 Bacillus sp. 01N45 | reverse complement strand
GGTCACACCCGTTCCCATACCGAACACGGAAGTTAAGCTCTCTAGCGCCGATGGTAGTTGGGACCTTGTCCCTGTGAGAGTAGGACGTTGCCAGGCAAAATGGAGGATTAGCTCAGCTGGGAGAGCACCTGCCTTACAAGCAGGGGGTCGGCGGTTCGATCCCGTCATCCTCCACCATATATGTCGGAGGGGTAGCGAAGTGGCTAAACGCGGCGGACTGTAAATCCGCTCCTTCGGGTTCGGCAGTTCGAATCTGCCCCCCTCCACCATTCTTAATTAATGGGCTATAGCCAAGCGGTAAGGCAACGGACTTTGACTCCGTCATGCGCTGGTTCGAATCCAGCTAGCCCAGCCATTAAGAGCCATTAGCTCAGTTGGTAGAGCATCTGACTTTTAATCAGAGGGTCGAAGGTTCGAATCCTTCATGGCTCACCATTTTAAATAAATATGCGGGTGTGGCGGAATTGGCAGACGCACTAGACTTAGGATCTAGCGCCTTTGGCGTGGGGGTTCGACTCCCTTCACCCGCACTTTTAATAAAATAACTCAAACATGTCTTGCGGAAGTAGTTCAGTGGTAGAATACAACCTTGCCAAGGTTGGGGTCGCGGGTTCGAATCCCGTCTTCCGCTCCAATTTTCAATATGACATGCCGGGGTGGCGGAACAGGCAGA
>NZ_JBFTQW010000040.1:0-675 GCF_056399205.1 Bacillus sp. 01N45 | reverse complement strand
AGATTTCCCATAGCGTAAGCTAGTAAGATCCCTGAAAGATGATCAGGTTGATAGGTTCGAGGTGGAAGCATGGTGACATGTGGAGCTGACGAATACTAATAGATCGAGGACTTAACCATATAATATGTAGCAATGTTATCTAGTTTTGAGAGAACATAAAAAACTTGTTGACTTTTAAAGAAAATAAGTTATAATAATGATTGTCTCAAAAGAATAATGTCTGGTAATGATGGCAGAGAGGTCACACCCGTTCCCATACCGAACACGGAAGTTAAGCTCTCTAGCGCCGATGGTAGTTGGGACCTTGTCCCTGTGAGAGTAGGACGTTGCCAGGCAATATTATTCCGCAGTAGCTCAGCGGTAGAGCTATCGGCTGTTAACCGATCGGTCGTAGGTTCGATTCCTACCTGCGGAGCCATTGGAGAGCTGTCCGAGTTGGCCGAAGGAGCACGATTGGAAATCGTGTATACGTCACAAGCGTATCAAGGGTTCGAATCCCTTGCTCTCCGCCATAGGATTTATAATATTTGGCCCGTTGGTCAAGTGGTTAAGACACCGCCCTTTCACGGCGGTAACACGGGTTCGAATCCCGTACGGGTCACCACTTTTGGAGGATTAGCTCAGCTGGGAGAGCACCTGCCTTACAAGCAGGGGGTCGGCGGTTCGATCCCGTCA
>NZ_JBFTQW010000039.1:0-724 GCF_056399205.1 Bacillus sp. 01N45 | reverse complement strand
TATAGCCAAGCGGTAAGGCAACGGACTTTGACTCCGTCATGCGCTGGTTCGAATCCAGCTAGCCCAGCCATTTACGAGCCATTAGCTCAGTTGGTAGAGCATCTGACTTTTAATCAGAGGGTCGAAGGTTCGAATCCTTCATGGCTCACTTTTGTTTTTTCCGCGCGGTCGTGGCGGAACGGCAGACGCGCTAGGTTGAGGGCCTAGTGGGGGAAACCCCGTGGAGGTTCAAGTCCTCTCGGCCGCATCAAAAAATCTTTTTTAAAAAGTACTTGCATTTGAAAATGTAGTATGATAAGATAATTGAGTCGCCAAAATACAACGACGAAAAAACATCATGAATAAGCGCCCGTAGCTCAATTGGATAGAGCGTTTGACTACGGATCAAGAGGTTAGGGGTTCGACTCCTCTCGGGCGCGCCATAACGGGAAGTGGCTCAGCTTGGTAGAGCACCTGGTTTGGGACCAGGGGGTCGCAGGTTCAAATCCTGTCTTCCCGACCACGCGGGTGTAGTTTAGTGGTAAAACAAGAGCCTTCCAAGCTCTGGTCGAGAGTTCGATTCTCTTCACCCGCTTTTAGTTCTTTGAAAACTGAACGAAACAAACAACGTGAAACGTCAATTTTTATTTTTAGATGCTAGACAAACTAACTTTATTGGAGAGTTTGATCCTGGCTCAGGATGAACGCTGGCGGCGTGCCTAATACATGCAAGTCGAGCGAATGG
>NZ_JBFTQW010000038.1:0-1234 GCF_056399205.1 Bacillus sp. 01N45 | reverse complement strand
TTAACTTATAAGGAATTAAATGAAAAAGTAAATCAATTAGCTTTTTATCTACAGAAACGAAACGTAGGACCTGAAAGTATGGTAGGGGTTTATATAGAACGTTCTTTAGAGATGATTGTAAGTATATTAGGAATAATAAAAGCTGGTGGCGCATATGTCCCACTAGATCCAGCCTATCCAACAAAGAGACTTGAATATATCTTGAAAGATGCCAACATACAAGTATTGCTAACACAAAGTCATCTAACACAGTGGATACCTAAAGAAATAGACTGTATTGATATAAAAGAACATGAAATGAATATTTCGAGAGAAAAAAATACAAATCCTACAATTGAAGTTAAACCAGATAATTTAGCATATGTAATCTATACATCTGGATCCACAGGAAATCCAAAGGGTGTCCTTTATGCACAAAAAGGTCTATGCAATTTTATTAATGCCAGCATTGATTTTACAAAATTAAATACGAGTAGTAAGGTAGTTCAGTTTTCTTCAATTGCATTTGATGTTTCACTATATGATATATTCGCAACTCTGGTGTCGGGTGGAACTTTATATGTATGTGGTCAACAAGATATTATGCCAGTTGAGCCACTTACTCAGTTTTTGCTAGAAAATAAAATTACGCATGCATTTTTACCACCTACGGTACTTAATTTGTTAGATGAATCTAAATTTGAGGAATTACAAACTGTTATTTCTGCGGGTTCAGTCTGTAGTGAACAAGTGGCAAAACGGTGGGTGAAAAATCACCTCTTTATTAATGCATATGGTCCAACAGAGGCATCGGTTGCTACTATAGAAATTTATAGTGGTGAAGGGACACCACCTATTGGTCGATCTATTCCCAATGTAGAGGTATATGTATTAAATAAAGCTCAAAAACTTGTCCCTATTGGAACAGTGGGTGAACTTTATATAGGAGGTATCGCATTAGCACGAGGATATTTAAATCAACCGGAATTAACAAAAGCATCATTTATTCCACACCCATTCAAGAATAGCTCAAATGATAGATTATATCGGACCGGTGATTTAGTTAAATATTTACCTGATGGAAATATAGAATATATAGGAAGAGCTGATAAACAAGTTAAGATTAGAGGGTTTCGAATTGAGTTAGGTGAAATTGAAACAATATTAGGAAAACATCTAGACATTAAAGAAGTTACTGTGGTAGCGCAAGAAGATACATTTGGAGATAAAATCTTAGTAGCCTATATTGTAGGTG
>NZ_JBFTQW010000037.1:0-1237 GCF_056399205.1 Bacillus sp. 01N45 | reverse complement strand
TTAACTTATAAGGAATTAAATGAAAAAGTAAATCAATTAGCTTTTTATCTACAGAAACGAAACGTAGGACCTGAAAGTATGGTAGGGGTTTATATAGAACGTTCTTTAGAGATGATTGTAAGTATATTAGGAATAATAAAAGCTGGTGGTGCATATGTCCCACTAGATCCCGCATATCCAACAAAGAGACTTGAATATATCTTGAAAGATGCCAATATACAAGTATTGCTAACCAAAAGCCATTCAACACAGTGGATACCTAAAGAAATAGACTGTATTGATATAAAAGAACATGAAATGAATATTTCAAAAGAAAAAAGTATAAATCCTACAATTGAAGTTAAACCAGATAATTTGGCATATGTAATTTATACATCTGGATCTACAGGAAAACCCAAAGGGGTATTAATTGAACAAAAGAGCTTATGTAATTTTATTATTTCTAGTATTAATTTAACAAAAATGAATGCAGACAGTAAAAATATTCAATTTGCTTCATTATCATTTGATGCTTCAGTATTTGAGATATTTACTAGCCTAGTTTCAGGTGGAACCTTATATGTATGTAGTCAACAAGATATTATGCCAGTTGAACCACTTACTCAGTTCTTGCAAAAAAATAAAATTACACATGCACTTTTACCACCTACGGTACTTAATTTGTTAGATGAATCTGTATTTAAAGATTTACAGGTTGTTACTTCTGCGGGATCAGCCTGTAGTGAAAAAGTTGCAAAACGCTGGATGCAAAATCACCTTTTTATTAATGCGTATGGTCCAACAGAAACCACAGTTTATACTGTCGCGGGAATATATAAAGGAGATGGAGCACCTCCTATTGGTCGGCCCATGCCCAATGTAGAGGCATATGTATTAAATAAAGATCATAAGCGTGTCCCTATGGGAACAGTGGGTGAACTTTATATAGGAGGTATCGCATTAGCACGAGGATATTTAAATCAAACTGAATTAACAAAAGCATCATTTATTCCACACCCATTCAAGAATAGCTCTAATGATAGATTATATCGGACCGGTGATTTAGTTAAATATTTACCTGATGGAAATATAGAATATATAGGAAGAGTTGATAAACAAGTTAAGATTAGAGGGTTTCGAATTGAGTTAGGTGAAATTGAAACAATATTAGGAAAACATCCAGACATTAAAGAAGTTACTGTGGTAGCGCAAGAAGATACATTTGGAGATAAAATCTTAGTAGCCTATATTGTAGGTG
>NZ_JBFTQW010000036.1:0-1731 GCF_056399205.1 Bacillus sp. 01N45 | reverse complement strand
GTTAGTTTGTCTAGCATCTAAAAATAAAAATTGACGTTTCACGTTGTTTGTTTCGTTCAGTTTTCAAAGAACTACTCGGTCGCTCATTTGCGACTCCCTTATGTTAACATCTTCATGTTTCAATGTCAACTAAGTTTTTCATTTTGTTTACCGCGTTCTGCATTATTGCATCGGCGACTTGTTCTATATTACACCTCTATAGCCTAATCGTCAACACCTTTTATTCAATTAATAATAAAAATAATTCCAAAGTTATTTTCTATATTAGTTTCAGTTATTTAATTCCTCTCATTCAATGAAAATAATGAAAAGGACATCCTATTACATACAAAGCGTCCTTTCCATTAAACATTATATACATGCTCTTATAAACTTTAACATTCTTCATTCTCTTTAATATTTTGATCGTCTGATATAAATAAATCAATTAGTTTACGTTTATCCGCCCATATCACTCCAAATAAAACTAAGCTGCCACCTATTACTATTCTCCGCGTTAAAGATTCATTTAATAGAACAATTGAAGCAACTATACTTATTAACGGTAACGCATTTAAATATAATCCACTTACTGATGCCGAGACTGTCTCTAATGCTCTATTCCAAAACCAATACGCTAAAATTGTTGCCCCAATAACAAGATATATTACACTAAACCCTGTCTTCCATGTTTCGATTTTTGGAAAACCATAATAAAAAGTTTCTGCCATTGCAAATGGTAATAGAATAACAGCTCCAATAATTAAAGTTAATGTTGTAAAAACCTTGTTTGATAGATACTGTTCTTGTTTTGGTCGTTTCAGCAATACTGTATAGAAAGCAAATAAGAACGTACTTAATAAAATAAGGATATCTCCTATTAAAGATACTTCTTGATCGACATTACTAGATGGAATTGTAATAAGAAGTACTCCGATAGCCCCCAATACAATACCGATCCAATAATTAAGCCGAATTTTTTCTTTCAAAAAGAACGCCGAAAAAAGAATTGTAACTAAAGGTAAAGCAGCATCAATAATACTAACATGCAATCCACTTGTTAAAGAAATACCGTAGGATGTGAACATAAAATACCCAGATACGCCAGTAAAAGATAGTAAACTCATTCTTTTCCACGGGACCTGTTTATGTACAAATGATCTTTTTAATTGTTTAAATGAGAATAGTAAACAGATTCCACCAGCTAAGAAAAGGCGAATAAATAACAAAGTAAATGGCTGAATAGATTCTAATGCCCACTTTGTTGGCGCAATGGCTATCCCCCATAATATAACAGCCACTAATAACATGCATATTTCTTTCATAATCCCCCACACCCATCAAAAAATATATGTTAACTATCTTAATTATAGATTTTTTCTTATGTAAAATCCTTTAAAAATGAAAAACCGTTATGTGAAAAACAACTAAATAGCTATTTTCCACATAACGGTTTCATATAAAAAGTAAAATATTTTAGTCATTCCACGACTCAATTAATACAAAAAGGTAATTCTTACCTTAACCTAACATTTAAATGTATTACTTTATTATCTTTTATGGCATTATCGTTCAAAATTCATTTTAAACAGTCTCTATTTCATCTTTTTTCTTCTTTAGCGTCATTCAATTTATGGATTATGAAATTTAGTAAATAAAAATAAGCACAAAAAAACCTAAGTCGAATCGACTTAGGTTTTTGCTTGGCGACGTCCTACTCTCACAGGGACAAGGTCCCAACTACCATCGGCG
>NZ_JBFTQW010000035.1:0-1986 GCF_056399205.1 Bacillus sp. 01N45 | reverse complement strand
GGAGAAAACATGTAGAGGTACATCTTCCAAATTATATGGTACCGGCTCATTTTATCAAGATAGAATCATTGCCGTTAACTGTTAATGGGAAGGTAGATAAAAATGCTTTACCCGCATGGGATTCTATTATACAAACGAGCGAGGGATATATAGCACCTCGGAATAGAGTAGAGAGAAAATTGGTAGAAATTTGGTCAGAGGTATTAGGGATTGATTCCTCTGTCATTGGGGTAAACGCTAATTTTTTTGAGTTAGGTGGACATTCTCTCTTAGCAACTAAAATAACTTCACGTTTAGGTGTTGATTTTTCAATTCTAATACAAGTACGTGACATATTTGAATACCCTACTATTAAAAGTTTCTCAGAACGTTTAACATTTTTATTGGAAAAAATGGGGGAAAGCGATGTTTTAATACCATTACAATCAGTTAAACGTGAACAATACGAACCATTATCTTTCGCTCAACAGCGTTTATGGATAATGGATAAAATTGAAACAAATAGTGCACTTTACAATGTCCCGATTGCATGGCGTTTAAAAGGGAAATGGAACGTTGAGATGTTAAAAAAAGGATATGCTGCAATGATACATCGCCATGAAATTTTACGGACAGTATTTCAAGAAATTGACGGAAAACCAGTGCAAATTGTTCAAAAAGATATAACAGTTCCCTTATCAGTAATTGATTTATGTTATCTTTCTCCGGAAGATAAAATATCGAAAATGGATAAAATATCGAAAATAGAGGCTGAAAAGCCGTTTGATTTAAGCCAAGGGCCTTTATTGCGTGCTCATTTAATAATAATGGACAATGAAGAGTCAGTACTTCTTTGTACCGTCCATCATATTATTTTTGATCGCTGGTCATTAGATACTTTTATCAATGAATGGATGAGTTTTTATCATGCATTTTTGGAAGACGAAACTGAAAAGCTTCCCCCTTTACCTTTTCAGTATATTGATTTTACAAAGTGGCAAAAAAGCTGGTTAAAAGAAGACGTTATACAAAAACAATTAGCATATTGGAGGAATGAATTACGTGGCTTACTTCCTATATTGGAACTCCCATTTGATTATCCTCGTCCAACAATACAAAGCTATAATGGAGATACGTATCAAATTGTCATACCCAATAAATTGTTAGAAAAAATAAAGGTATTTAATTATAAGGAAGGTGTTACACTATTTGCCACGTTATTAGCAAGTTATCAAGGGTTTCTTTCTCGTTATACAAATCAAAAAGATATTTTAGTAGGCTGCCCGATTGCTAATAGGAATTATCCAGGAGTTGAAGATCTTATTGGATTCTTTGCGAATACTGTAGTCTATCGTGCAGATTGCTCAAATAATATAACATTTAAAGAATTGGTCCAACAGATAAAGAAAAAAATGTTAGATGCACAAGAAAATCAGGACGTTCCTTTTGAAAAAGTTATAGAAGCCATACAACCAGAACGTGATATGAGTTATTCTCCACTATTTCAGACAATGTTTGTTTTTCATAATCAATTAAAAGAGTTACCAAAATTATTAGATCATAGCGTAGAAAAAATGCCTAGACATATGAATGGTGCAAAGTTTGATATAACTATAGCAATGGAAGAGGTACCAACAGGATTACAAGTGGACTTTGAATATAATACAGACTTATTTAAGGTTTCTACAATAAAAAGAATGGCTCAATCTTTTGAAATTTGGCTAGATGAAATTTTACAATTTCCGGAGGAACCTATTGAGAATTTAAGAATAATTACTAGGAAGGAAGAAAAGCAATTATTACATGAATGGACTAACATAGAGGGGAATTATCAAAAAGATGTGGTGATTCAAGAGTTATTTGAACAGCAAGTGATTCAGAATCCGAATTCTGTTGCGTTGGTATATAAAGAACAACAGTTAACTTATAAGGAATTAAATGAAAAAGTAAATCAATTAGCTTTTTATCTACAGAAACGAAACGTAGGACCTGAAAGTATGGTAGGGG
>NZ_JBFTQW010000034.1:0-2000 GCF_056399205.1 Bacillus sp. 01N45 | reverse complement strand
TCACACTGCTACAAACAAGTACAATTAATAGGATAAACGAAACTAAATAAATACGATCATAATTCTTTGTCATCTTCTCGTATTTTATGCGTTCTTTCCTTGCATCCATCTAAATTCCTCCTTTAAATAATCCATTTCACTCTCAAATAAATCTAGCCCTTAAAAAGGAAACAATCTATCGTTTTAAATAATTAGTTTGTTTTTTATCAACTAATTTATATAACGTAAAAAGAAATCCTACCAATATTAAGCTCTCCACCATGATAATCCCGACCCTCTCCTTCCTTTTAATCCCAACAAATCAGATAAAAGTTATGTATATCCCATATTAACTGCAACAAGCAAAAAGGATCCCCCTTCTCTTAAAGGCCGATCCTTTTCTCCTTGTATGCAACTATTTTTACCTATTCTTGATTAATTAGAATAATAGCTGGTCCATCTACACGAATTCCACCAACTTCGATTTTTTCATAAGACTCAACTGTAATAGAGATGATCCCTTCTCGCTTCTTTAATTCATTACTTAATTCTTTTGTTAACATTTTTTTCATGTGTGTACTCCTTCTTACTGCTTGATTTACTATTGGTATGTAAATAAAATTTAAATTGGTTTCCTGGTCTGGAAACCAATTTTTTGTAGTTGACCATATGGTGTTACCAGTTCGTTTATCAATTTTACGTAAAGAAGATAAACAATTACTATTCACCGTCTCAGTAGATATAAGGACTCTTACAGATAGTGGTGAGATTGATTGTTTTTTCTTCTAGAAATAATGACTTAGATAGTATATTACCTAAAACAATGAAAGCCCTACCTCTCTTTCATCCTTACGGCTCCTTGTCCGTGCCAGTGTGAATCAGGATTGTAAAAATCAAGTGACTATTTAATCGAGTTATTTGATGAAACTTCAAACGTTCGTAAAAGAAATTTAAAAATAAAAATGGATTAGATTGAAGTAATAACAAAAGAGGTATCTACTCTAAAAGTGAGTTGAAGAAATTGAATATCTTTGAAATACTTTCCTTTTAATAATCATCATATACCCAGAAAATTCAGGATATTTCCGAGGGATGTCATACAGTATTTATAATAAATCTCAACAGAAACTTTTTATTTGTTTTTCAGTGATTCCTTTAATTAATTCTAGCTCACTGACCAAAAATTTATATGCATCATCCAACAATTTTTTTTCGCTTGTATTCAGTGCTTTTTCCTTCTTTATACGGATTAAATCACGTATAACTTCAGCACCTTCTTGTATTTCACCCGTTTTTATTTTATCTGTGTTTACTTTATACCTTTGTTTCCAAGGCATTAATTCGCCTGATTCTCCATGCTGAAAAATGTGTATAATGCGCGTTAATGTAAGTATATCAATAACTGGGCGTATATTCGAACTCAATATTTTGCCCTTAGGAATCATGATTTGCATATTACTAAGGGACATTTTTATGACATAATAAAGTTGCTTTTTCCCTGAGAACTCTTTTTCTTCTATGGCTTCAATTATACCTGCTCCGTGCATTGGATAAACAATGTTATCGCCAATTTGAAACATATAACCCACCTCCATATGTGGTAACCTTCTCAAGCTTAACACATATGTTATTTTTTATCAAATATTCAATAATATCATGAGTTTATTTTTAGTGTCAATCACTTTTTTCTTCGGAAGTTAAATTAAGGAAAACAGCCGCAAAATAATAGAGAGCGTTCTAGATTTCAAATAAAAGAAAAGGGAATTCCCACGCGTATATTCTGAAATCTCTACTCATTAACGTAGATCAGTTTTTCCTTGAAAACGGCCAAATCGATCCCGTATTTTTTTCAATCTTATATGATACTCCAAAATCTCAATTCTTGCTTTTTCTGCTAGAGGGGCAATTGGTCGTAAGTCTTTTAACCCCCAATACTCAACCACTACATCAAGTACTTGATCAAAATATTGTAGTGGCCCATAGTTTGCTTCTTTTGCAATCACAGCCATTCCATTCTATTT
>NZ_JBFTQW010000033.1:0-2632 GCF_056399205.1 Bacillus sp. 01N45 | reverse complement strand
TGATGGCAGAGAGGTCACACCCGTTCCCATACCGAACACGGAAGTTAAGCTCTCTAGCGCCGATGGTAGTTGGGACCTTGTCCCTGTGAGAGTAGGACGTCGCCAAGCAACTTTAAGACGAGTCAGAATGACTCGTCTTTTTTGTGTTTTAAACTTCTTATCAGCTTCAAGTAAGTAATCCGTATTCTTTTGAGCCCCTCATATTCATTTTCTTTCATCATTTTTGATGTGTAGTTTAAGATTTTCTATTCTATTTTTTGTAGAAGCAATCTATCGGTGTGTTAAAATAGTACAGTTGTTTTTCGAGGTACTTTAATATAGGAAGATTTAAATTTTTTTAAGGAGATAATATGAAAAAGATAGGTGTAATTACTATAGTAGCTTTAGTCCTTCTAGCAATTACTTATATGTTAGTCGGGAATTATTTTTATAATTATGCGTTGAATGCGAAACAAGAGAAAGAGTTTTTAGAGGATAATCCTCACTTAGTAGAAACTGTGAATGCATCGGGAGGTGTGTTCGCTACAAATGAAGAAAAGGATGCGAACTTTGTATCAAATCATAAACCTAATACACGAAACATAAATTCTTTCGATAAGTTGAAATTAACAGGTTATGAATATATGAATGAACAATCTAGTCATAAATGGGCAATTGTAGTTCATGGATATGATAGTAGGGCATCGAAAATGACGAAATATATCCGGAACTTTTATGAACAAGGATATAACGTCATAGCGCCAGACCTTCGTGGGCATGGAAATAGTGAAGGTGATTATATAGGGATGGGCTGGCATGATCGTAAAGATATTTTGATTTGGATTCAACAAATTGTAAAGAAAGACCCTAATGCTGAAATAGCACTCTTTGGTGTTTCAATGGGGGGAGCAACTGTAATGATGACTTCAGGTGAAGAGTTACCTTCTAACGTTAAAGTTATTATTGAAGATTGTGGATACTCAACTGTTATTGATGAATTTACGTATCAACTAAAAGATTTATTCCATTTGCCAAAGTTTCCTGTTATGAATGCGGCAAATACAGTTACAAAATTAAGAGCTGGATATGATTTAGAAGAAGCTTCAGCTATAAAACAAGTGGCGAAAAGTAAAACACCTATGCTATTTATTCATGGGGATGCTGATACATTTGTTCCTTATGAAATGTTAGATGAAGTATATAATGCTGCAAAAGTAGAAAAAGAGAAATTAATTGTTCCAGGTGCTGGACATGGAGAAGCCGAGAAGGTAGATTCGAATAAATATTGGAATACCGTATGGAAGTTCGTGGGGAGATACATTCCAGCGTAATTAGATTGTTTTAGATTTGTATATACGATAATCAGAAGGAAATGTTTTTATACTTTTGATTATCGTTTTTTCTATTTAAAAACTTATTTTAGTTTGTAGTATATAAGGTTTGAAGCATAAATTTTTGAATTCCTTATTGCCAGTGCTACAATAATTGAAAACTACATGTTAATGAGGTGTTTCTATGAAAATTGAAGTATGGTCAGATTTTGTATGCCCATTTTGTTATATTGGGAAACGTAGATTAGAAATGGCTTTAGAGCAATTTCCGCATAAGAAGGATGTTGAAGTGGAGTTTAAAAGTTTTGAATTAGACCAAAATGCTCCAATCTATTCTGGAACAAGTATTAATGAAGTACTTGCATCAAAGTACGGGATTAGTATTGAAGAAGCTAAGCGTAATAATGTGCAACTGGGAAATCATGCAGCTAGTATGGGTTTAAGTTTTAATTTTGATGAGATGAAGCCGACGAACACTTTTGATGCGCATCGTCTAGCTAAATTTGCAAAGGGTCAAGGGAAAGAAAAAGAGATTACGGAAAATCTACTTTTTGCATATTTCACTGAATCGAGAAATTTAAGTGATGTGGATACGCTTGCTACTATTGCTGAAGCTTCAGGTTTAGATAAGCAAGAAGCTTTACGTGTTATTAATGATAAAGGTGCATATGCAAATGATGTTAGAATTGATGAAGCGATTGCTCAGCAATATCAAATTTCAGGAGTACCTTATTTTATTATTAATCAAAAGTATGCTATTTCAGGTGCACAACCACTCGAAACTTTTGTCGGTGCACTTCAACAAGTGTGGGAAGAAGAGAATCCTGCACCTAAGTTACAAGAGCTTTCTTCAGAGGGTGGAAGCGATATGTCTTGTACGGATGAAAGTTGTTCGATACCTTCAAAAGAACAATAGTTTTTATGAAGGAATAGCAACCCATAGAGTATTTTATGGGTTGCTTATCTATTCTTATAGAAGAGGTATATAAATACATAATTTAATAACGTAAATAGGATTTATAAAAAATGAAGTTTTTTTATAAAAACATATTGACGTTTGTATCTTAGAGGTGTAATATAGAACAAGTCGCCGATGCAATAACGCAGAACGCGGTAAACAAAATGAAAAACTTAGTTGACATTAACTAACGAAGATGTTAACATAAGGGAGTCGCAAATGAGCGACCAAGTAGTTCTTTGAAAACTGAACGAAACAAACAACGTGAAACGTCAATTTTTATTTTTAGATGCTAGACAAACTAACTTTATTGGAGAGTTTGATCCTGGCTCAGGATGAACGCTGGCGGCGTGCCTAATAAATA
>NZ_JBFTQW010000032.1:0-4901 GCF_056399205.1 Bacillus sp. 01N45 | reverse complement strand
AAAGTCGCTGAAACGCGATGTTGAACTTTGAAAACTRAACGAAACAAACAACGTGAAACGTCAATTTTTATTTTTAGATGCTAGACAAACTAACTTTATTGGAGAGTTTGATCCTGGCTCAGGATGAACGCTGGCGGCGTGCCTAATACATGCAAGTCGAGCGAATGGATTGAGAGCTTGCTCTCAAGAAGTTAGCGGCGGACGGGTGAGTAACACGTGGGTAACCTGCCCATAAGACTGGGATAACTCCGGGAAACCGGGGCTAATACCGGATAAYATTTTGAACTGCATGGTTCGAAATTGAAAGGCGGCTTCGGCTGTCACTTATGGATGGACCCGCGTCGCATTAGCTAGTTGGTGAGGTAACGGCTCACCAAGGCAACGATGCGTAGCCGACCTGAGAGGGTGATCGGCCACACTGGGACTGAGACACGGCCCAGACTCCTACGGGAGGCAGCAGTAGGGAATCTTCCGCAATGGACGAAAGTCTGACGGAGCAACGCCGCGTGAGTGATGAAGGCTTTCGGGTCGTAAAACTCTGTTGTTAGGGAAGAACAAGTGCTAGTTGAATAAGCTGGCACCTTGACGGTACCTAACCAGAAAGCCACGGCTAACTACGTGCCAGCAGCCGCGGTAATACGTAGGTGGCAAGCGTTATCCGGAATTATTGGGCGTAAAGCGCGCGCAGGTGGTTTCTTAAGTCTGATGTGAAAGCCCACGGCTCAACCGTGGAGGGTCATTGGAAACTGGGAGACTTGAGTGCAGAAGAGGAAAGTGGAATTCCATGTGTAGCGGTGAAATGCGTAGAGATATGGAGGAACACCAGTGGCGAAGGCGACTTTCTGGTCTGTAACTGACACTGAGGCGCGAAAGCGTGGGGAGCAAACAGGATTAGATACCCTGGTAGTCCACGCCGTAAACGATGAGTGCTAAGTGTTAGAGGGTTTCCGCCCTTTAGTGCTGAAGTTAACGCATTAAGCACTCCGCCTGGGGAGTACGGCCGCAAGGCTGAAACTCAAAGGAATTGACGGGGGCCCGCACAAGCGGTGGAGCATGTGGTTTAATTCGAAGCAACGCGAAGAACCTTACCAGGTCTTGACATCCTCTGAAAACCCTAGAGATAGGGCTTCTCCTTCGGGAGCAGAGTGACAGGTGGTGCATGGTTGTCGTCAGCTCGTGTCGTGAGATGTTGGGTTAAGTCCCGCAACGAGCGCAACCCTTGATCTTAGTTGCCATCATTAAGTTGGGCACTCTAAGGTGACTGCCGGTGACAAACCGGAGGAAGGTGGGGATGACGTCAAATCATCATGCCCCTTATGACCTGGGCTACGAGAGTTTGTAACACCCGAAGTCGGTGGGGTAACCTTTATGGAGCCAGCCGCCTAAGGTGGGACAGATGATTGGGGTGAAGTCGTAACAAGGTAGCCGTATCGGAAGGTGCGGCTGGATCACCTCCTTTCTATGGAGAATTGATGAACACTGTTCATCAATATAAGTTTCCGTGTTTCGTTTTCGTTTAGTTTTGAGAGTTCAATTAAGTATTGACTCTTAAATGAGGATATGATATAAATAAATCCTGCAATTTGTATGGGCCTATAGCTCAGCTGGTTAGAGCGCACGCCTGATAAGCGTGATTTTAGTTTGGTTAAGTTAGAAAGGGCGCACGGTGGATGCCTTGACACTAGGAGTCGATGAAGGACGGGACTAACGCCGATATGCTTCGGGGAGCTGTAAGTAAGCTTTGATCCGAAGATTTCCGAATGGGGAAACCCACCATACGTAATGGTATGGTATCCTTGCCTGAATACATAGGGTAAGGAAGACAGACCCAGGGAACTGAAACATCTAAGTACCTGGAGGAAGAGAAAGCAAATGCGATTTCCTGAGTAGCGGCGAGCGAAACGGAACATAGCCCAAACCAAGAGGCTTGCCTCTTGGGGTTGTAGGACATTCTATACGGAGTTACAAAGGAACGAGGTAGACGAAGCGACCTGGAAAGGTCCGTCGTAGAGGGTAACAACCCCGTAGTCGAAACTTCGTTCTCTCTTGAATGTATCCTGAGTACGGCGGAACACGTGAAATTCCGTCGGAATCTGGGAGGACCATCTCCCAAGGCTAAATACTCCCTAGTGATCGATAGTGAACCAGTACCGTGAGGGAAAGGTGAAAAGCACCCCGGAAGGGGAGTGAAAGAGATCCTGAAACCGTGTGCCTACAAATAGTCAGAGCCCGTTAATGGGTGATGGCGTGCCTTTTGTAGAATGAACCGGCGAGTTACGATCCCGTGCGAGGTTAAGCTGAAGAGGCGGAGCCGCAGCGAAAGCGAGTCTGAATAGGGCGTTTAGTACGTGGTCGTAGACCCGAAACCAGGTGATCTACCCATGTCCAGGGTGAAGTTCAGGTAACACTGAATGGAGGCCCGAACCCACGCACGTTGAAAAGTGCGGGGATGAGGTGTGGGTAGCGGAGAAATTCCAATCGAACCTGGAGATAGCTGGTTCTCCCCGAAATAGCTTTAGGGCTAGCCTTAAGTGTAAGAGTCTTGGAGGTAGAGCACTGATTGAACTAGGGGTCCTCATCGGATTACCGAATTCAGTCAAACTCCGAATGCCAATGACTTATCCTTAGGAGTCAGACTGCGAGTGATAAGATCCGTAGTCAAGAGGGAAACAGCCCAGATCGCCAGCTAAGGTCCCAAAGTGTGTATTAAGTGGAAAAGGATGTGGAGTTGCTTAGACAACTAGGATGTTGGCTTAGAAGCAGCCACCATTTAAAGAGTGCGTAATAGCTCACTAGTCGAGTGACTCTGCGCCGAAAATGTACCGGGGCTAAATACACCACCGAAGCTGCGAATTGATACCAATGGTATCAGTGGTAGGGGAGCGTTCTAAGTGCAGTGAAGTCAGACCGGAAGGACTGGTGGAGCGCTTAGAAGTGAGAATGCCGGTATGAGTAGCGAAAGACGGGTGAGAATCCCGTCCACCGAATGCCTAAGGTTTCCTGAGGAAGGCTCGTCCGCTCAGGGTTAGTCAGGACCTAAGCCGAGGCCGACAGGCGTAGGCGATGGACAACAGGTTGATATTCCTGTACCACCTCTTTATCGTTTGAGCAATGGAGGGACGCAGAAGGATAGAAGAAGCGTGCGATTGGTTGTGCACGTCCAAGCAGTTAGGCTGATAAGTAGGCAAATCCGCTTATCGTGAAGGCTGAGCTGTGATGGGGAAGCTCCTTAYGGAGCGAAGTCTTTGATTCCCCGCTGCCAAGAAAAGCTTCTAGCGAGATAAAAGGTGCCTGTACCGCAAACCGACACAGGTAGGCGAGGAGAGAATCCTAAGGTGTGCGAGAGAACTCTGGTTAAGGAACTCGGCAAAATGACCCCGTAACTTCGGGAGAAGGGGTGCTTTCTTAACGGAAAGCCGCAGTGAATAGGCCCAAGCGACTGTTTAGCAAAAACACAGGTCTCTGCGAAGCCGTAAGGCGAAGTATAGGGGCTGACACCTGCCCGGTGCTGGAAGGTTAAGGAGAGGGGTTAGCGTAAGCGAAGCTCTGAACTGAAGCCCCAGTAAACGGCGGCCGTAACTATAACGGTCCTAAGGTAGCGAAATTCCTTGTCGGGTAAGTTCCGACCCGCACGAAAGGTGTAACGATTTGGGCACTGTCTCAACCAGAGACTCGGTGAAATTATAGTACCTGTGAAGATGCAGGTTACCCGCGACAGGACGGAAAGACCCCGTGGAGCTTTACTGTAGCCTGATATTGAATTTTGGTACAGTTTGTACAGGATAGGCGGGAGCCATTGAAACCGGAGCGCTAGCTTCGGTGGAGGCGCTGGTGGGATACCGCCCTGACTGTATTGAAATTCTAACCTACGGGTCTTATCGACCCGGGAGACAGTGTCAGGTGGGCAGTTTGACTGGGGCGGTCGCCTCCTAAAGTGTAACGGAGGCGCCCAAAGGTTCCCTCAGAATGGTTGGAAATCATTCGTAGAGTGCAAAGGCATAAGGGAGCTTGACTGCGAGACCTACAAGTCGAGCAGGGACGAAAGTCGGGCTTAGTGATCCGGTGGTTCCGCATGGAAGGGCCATCGCTCAACGGATAAAAGCTACCCCGGGGATAACAGGCTTATCTCCCCCAAGAGTCCACATCGACGGGGAGGTTTGGCACCTCGATGTCGGCTCATCGCATCCTGGGGCTGTAGTCGGTCCCAAGGGTTGGGCTGTTCGCCCATTAAAGCGGTACGCGAGCTGGGTTCAGAACGTCGTGAGACAGTTCGGTCCCTATCCGTCGTGGGCGTAGGAAATTTGAGAGGAGCTGTCCTTAGTACGAGAGGACCGGGATGGACGCACCGCTGGTGTACCAGTTGTTCTGCCAAGGGCATAGCTGGGTAGGCATGAAGCCCCCCTCAAGATGAGATTTCCCATAGCGTAAGCTAGTAAGATCCCTGAAAGATGATCAGGTTGATAGGTTCGAGGTGGAAGCATGGTGACATGTGGAGCTGACGAATACTAATAGATCGAGGACTTAACCATATAATATGAAGCAATGTTATCTAGTTTTGAARGAATATAAAAAACTTGTTGACTTTAAAAGTTAAATAAGTTAYRATGATTCTTGTCTTAAATGAATACAGTCTGGTAATGATGGCAGAGAGGTCACACCCGTTCCCATACCGAACACGGAAGTTAAGCTCTCTAGCGCCGATGGTAGTTGGGACCTTGTCCCTGTGAGAGTAGGACGTTGCCAGGCTATTTATATCATCGCGGGGTGGAGCAGCACGGTAGCTCGTCGGGCTCATAACCCGAAGGTCGCAGGTTCAAATCCTGTCCCCGCAACCAAATGGTCCCGTGGTGTAGTGGTTAACATGCCTGCCTGTCACGCAGGAGATCGCCGGTTCGACCCCG
>NZ_JBFTQW010000031.1:0-5198 GCF_056399205.1 Bacillus sp. 01N45 | reverse complement strand
GTTAGTTTGTCTAGCATCTAAAAATAAAAATTGACGTTTCACGTTGTTTGTTTCGTTCAGTTTTCAAAGAACTACTCGGTCGCTCATTTGCGACTCCCTTATGTTAACATCTTCATGTTTCAATGTCAACTAAGTTTTTCATTTTGTTTGCCGCGTTCTGCGTTATTGCATCGGCGACTTGTCCTATATTACACCTCTAAGGTGAAATCGTCAACACCTTTTTATAAAGATATTCAATTTAATATTTTTATGCTCTTTTAGCTAGATATGCCTCTACAAAGAGTCATTACTAGAAACCACCTTCTGCTTCTCTTTAATTTATTCTTCCAAAACATATTCGATTTCATTTGAACTCTAGACTTAATTCTTGTAGACATGTCCCTCCAACAAAACTAGCAACCTTATTTTAACAAATACTAGTATATAATTAGAGAGTTGTTGTACTAGCAATAAAACTCTATTAGAAGCAGGTGAAAATATGAAAGATATACGTATCCTTATAGCAGACGATGATAAAGAAATCCGAAATTTATTAAAAATATATTTAGAACGAGAATTATATATGGTAGATACTGCGGTTAATGGTGAAGAAGCCTTGCAATTATTTAATCAAAACAACTATAACCTCGTTATATTAGATCTTATGATGCCGAAAGTAGATGGTATCGAAGTATGTAGAAAACTTAGAGATAAAACTAACGTACCTATATTAATGCTAACCGCTAAAGATCACGAAATTGATAAAATTTTAGGTTTAAGCATTGGCGCTGATGATTACATTACGAAACCTTTCAGTATTCACGAAGTAGTTGCACGAGTAAAGGCTCTTATGCGGCGTTTTTTAGTTCTTGGAAGTAACACTACTGCACAAGAGAAAACAATTTTAGCTTTCAAAGGACTAACTATCGATTTAAATACATACACAGTTCATACAAATAAAGAAGAAATCAGCTTAACCGGAAAAGAACTGGAACTGTTGAAATTCTTTACTTCAAACCCAGGACAAGTATTTACAAAAACACAGCTCTTTCGAAATGTATGGGACGATAATTATATAGAAGACGATAATACCGTTATGGTACATATTCGAAAACTTAGAAAGAAAATAGAAATCAATCCTTCTAATCCAAAATTCATTCAAACTGTATGGGGAATTGGTTATAAGTTTGTAGGTGAAAAACTTGAAGACTGATAAAACCCTATTCCTTATTTCATTACAACTTATCATTTGCGGGCTTTTAAATATACAAATGGGCCCAAAAGGAAAGATGTCTTTATTTATTACCCTTATTTTAATTACAATGTATCTCTTCTTTTCAAGAATACAATTCATTCAACATCGCAAATCAGTGGACACAAAATTAGGTCGTGTACTAAAAGGAAATTTACAAACGAGATTATTCACAAGCAATGACCCCTCATTACATAGTATCGTTTTTTCAATAAACGAACTAATAGCTGAATTAGAAAAGGTTCGGATCGAAGCAAAAAGATCCGAGGAATCTAGAAAACAACTTTTGTCTAGTATCTCGCACGATATCCGAACACCACTCACCTCTATTATTGGATATATCGACGCTTTAAAAGATGGGGTTGCTGTTTCTGAAATAGAAAAGAAAGAATATCTTAAAATACTTTATATGAAATCAAATAACTTAAAACATCTAGTTAATGAAATATTCAATATGGCAAAGCTAGACGCCAATGAATTTCCACTAAAAGAAGAGGAACTCGACTTTTCTGAAGTTACTAGAGAAGTTTTGATTGAATTTTTACCTGAACTCTCAAAACATAATCTCGAACTACAGGTTCTCATACCAGAATCTACTTGCCCTATCATTGCAGACCACCTTAGCCTTATGCGAATTATGAGTAATTTGATAAAAAATGCCATTTATTACGGAAAAGATGGGAAAACATTAGGGATCGAACTACTAGAAACTGATACAGACTATGAACTTCTTATTTGGGATAAAGGCCCTGGTATTCCAAAACATGATTTACAAAACGTATTTGAACGAATGTACCGAAGCGAACAATCGAGAAACTCCTCTTCTGGTGGTAGCGGTCTCGGGCTTTCAATTTCTAAAGCACTCGTTGAGAGAAATGGTGGGCATATATGGGTTGAAAGTACTCCATGGAAACGAACTACTTTTGGCTTTTCCATTCCAAAATACATTTCTTTTAAGAAATAGTTAAGAAATGATTAATATGCAGTTAAGCCTTCCTTCTTATCATGTAATTAAGAACTTATAGAAAGTAGGTGTTTCCTATAAATACAATTATAAAAACGACTAACCTTACTAAAGTGTATGGCACACAAAAATCAGTAGATAATCTAAATATTAATGTTCAACAAGGCGAGATTTATGGATTCATAGGACGAAACGGTGCGGGCAAAACAACAACCATTCGTATGCTACTCAGTCTTATAAAACCTACAAGTGGAAATATTGAAATATTCGGAGAGGACTTATTTCAAAATCAAAAAGATATTTTAAGAAGAATTGGTTCTATCGTTGAGGTTCCAGGGTTTTATGAAAACTTAACTGCAAAAGAAAACTTATTAATTAATACAAAGATAATTGGGATTCACAAAAAGAATGCTATTGAAGAAGCATTAGAAATAGTAGGATTGCAGCATGAAACAAAAAAATTAGTTGGGAAGTATTCTTTAGGAATGAAGCAGCGCCTAGGTATTGCACGTGCCCTTCTCCATTATCCCGAATTACTCATACTAGATGAACCAACTAACGGGCTCGATCCCATTGGTATTAAAGAAATGCGAAAACTTATTAAATCTTTAGCTCAGGAAAGAAATATAACGATACTTATTTCCAGTCACATATTAGCTGAGGTAGAACAATTAGTTGATCGTATGGGAATTATTCATGAAGGAAGGTTACTAGAAGAAGTTTCTCTTAATACGCTACGTAAAGCAAACCGTAAGTACATAGAATTTCAAGTGAATAATGAAAACAAAGCCGCAATGCTATTAGAAAATCAGCTTCAAATCTTTGATTATGAAGTACATGATGAAGGGAATATTCGTATTTATTCTCATTTTGGACAACAAGGATACATCAACAGAACGTTCGTTCTAAATGGTGTAGAAGTATTAAAAATGATGATAAGTGAAGATAGATTAGAAGATTATTTCACTAAATTAGTTGGAGGTGGAACAATTGGTTAATCTACTCTATACAGAACTACTAAAACTAAAACGCTCTAATATGTTTTTAATTAGCATTATTGGGGCTGGTGTCGCACCTTTCTTAGTCGTAGTAGCTTCTTATATACATATAAAAACCAAACAGCCCACTCCGACTATTTGGTTCCATCAATTATTTACTGATGTTAACTTATATACTACTTTAGTGATAGGATTCCCCTTATATGGAGTAGTAATTGCTTATCTGTTTACCCGTGAATATGCAGAAGACACACTAAAGAATTTACTAACTATCCCCGTATCGCGTATTAGCTTTATTATAAGTAAGTTCATCACTCTTTTTCTTTGGATCATGATGCTAACTTTAGTCGCTTGGGCACTTACTTTAATATTAGGGCTATTGGGGAACTTCCCTGGTTTTAACACTGCTTTATTTTTAGGTTCTTTTCTAAAATTTTTAATCTGTGGTGGACTTCTCTTTCTATTGTCTTCACCTATTGTGCTACTAACTCTTGTAATGAAGAGCTATGTACCACCTATTATATTAACAGTCATTATTACAATGACTAATCTTATGCTCGTAAACTCCAAACATAAAGATTTATTTCCGTGGACCGCTACTCTTGATATCGCAAATAATGAATTACAACCCACATATCCACCGGAATATTCTTATATCATCATTGCAGCAACAGCGGTTTCAGGATTTTTTGCAACACTATTCTATTTCAAAAGAGTAGACATTCATTAATTTATAGGAGTGAAACGATGAGCGATATCATTATTGCCTTCATACTCGGTATCGTAGAGGGGTTAGCCGAATTTTTACCTATCTCTTCTACTGGTCACCTTATATTAGTCGGGCATTTATTAGATTTTGAAGGAGAAAGAGCGAAAACGTTTGAAATTGTTATACAGCTAGGGGCAATTTTAGCTATTGCAATTTTATATCATAAACGCCTCGTTTCTTTATGTAATATTAAACCTCTTCTGCGGAAAGAGAAGAAATTCAACGCATTCCATGTATTTCTTGGCGTATTTCCAGCAGTAGTTGCTGGTTTACTACTACATGGTGTTATTAAAACTTACTTATTTCAGCCCTATACTGTCGTAATTGGACTTGTAGCAGGGGCAATTCTTATGCTCTTTGCAGAAGTAAAGAAGAAAGAGGCAACCTCCTATTCACTGGATGATTTAACATACCGTCAAGCATTAATAATTGGATTATTTCAATGCTTAGCAGTATACCCCGGCTTCTCTAGAGCTGGCTCTACTATTTCTGGAGGTCTATTAGCAAAAGTAAATTATAAAACTGCATCTGAGTTCTCTTTTCTCATTGCTCTTCCTGTAATGGTAGGCGCTACAGGCTTAGACTTGTTAAAAAGCTGGAAGTATTTAAGTGTCAATGATATCCCTATGTTTGTGGTAGGATTCATTACCTCTTTTATAGTAGCAATGTTAGCAGTAGTAACATTCCTAAAGCTTTTAGAAAAGATAGGCTTAAAACCTTTCGCATACTATCGTATTTTGTTAGCTATCTTATTTACGCTTTTCGTATTGCTATAAATTCATATAAGTCACAGATAAAAAACCGATATTCAAGTTAGAATATCGGTTTTTATCCATTTCACATCAAGTACTACCTACTCCAATATGGCATAGCGGGAGTAAATCATCATTAATAATCCAAATGTTCTTCAAGCAATTTTAATCTTTACCGTACGACACAGCTCAAAAATTAAACACCCCTTGGACAGAGACCGAATGTGTATACAAACTATATCCATTCCGCATATATGATATATCCTATATCATATATCATATTTCTTAATTCTCAATACACCGATACAAGTTCTAAATGTGTACAAAATGCTCATGCTTTATTAAACACGAAAAAACACAAGTCAAAAGACTTGTGTTTTTAGTTGCTTGGCGACGTCCTACTCTCACAGGGACAAGGTCCCAACTACCATCGGCGCTAGAGAGCTTAACTTCCGTGTTCGGTATGGGAACGGGTGTGACCTCT
>NZ_JBFTQW010000030.1:0-8646 GCF_056399205.1 Bacillus sp. 01N45 | reverse complement strand
GTGATGATGGCAGAGAGGTCACACCCGTTCCCATACCGAACACGGAAGTTAAGCTCTCTAGCGCCGATGGTAGTTGGGACCTTGTCCCTGTGAGAGTAGGACGTCGCCAAGCAACTTTAAGACGAGTCAGAATGACTCGTCTTTTTTGTATGCTTTCATACCTCTGCTAATTGCCTGCTTAACTCCTTCTAAATAGGCGAATCCATACCTTTTATCTGGTTCTAAGTAAGTACCTTCTGCCCATTCATTCCACGCATTAATAAATAAAAACTCGCTGTTGTAAAGAGAATAGGTACGCTGGATTTGTTTGCTTAAATATATCGTGAACTTCCTAGGGGTAGAACCTAGGAAGATGCTGCTATTTAAGTCTTTGCGGCGTGCTGTATTGTCCCAGTCAACAAAGGCACCAGGAAATGTTTTTTTCTCTGGAGGAGATCGTTTTAGTATATACATCCACACTTTATCATAATCCCAAGCGTTTATTTGTTTACCAGACTCATATATTGTCTTATTTATGTCTGAAGAGCTATCATGAGCAATTGTATAAAAAGGCTCGAATTCAATGCTAGCATCAAATCCATTTATATTAGGAAGTGGAAAGCTGTTTAATG
Source organism: Bacillus sp. 01N45 (assembly GCF_056399205.1). Lineage (NCBI taxonomy): Bacteria > Bacillati > Bacillota > Bacilli > Caryophanales > Bacillaceae > Bacillus > Bacillus sp. 01N45. The sequence goes on along the minus strand of NZ_JBFTQW010000030.1, from coordinate 8,035 downwards.
TTTCTGCAAAGTATATACCTTTCAAACCATTTTCTTGTGCGAGTGTATTCCAATAATGAAGCATTTGTTCACAATGAGGGATATGCCCGGCACGATAAATAATGAATAGTGGTTTATCGTCTATACGGATATATCTCTCATCTTGGAAAGCTTGCAATAAATACTCAAAGTGCTCTTTCCAATCCGATAATTCTCCATAATTTTGAGGCATTAATATGTGACTATCAAGACCATCCCAAGTTTTTGTCCACGGTTCATTTGCCCAAGAAAGGCAAAATGGAAAATCTGGTTCTTTCATCTTAAGTACCTCATTAAAGGGTGCCTCCAATAGCCTCTTCCCTTTAAACCAGTAATGGTAATAACAAAAACCATATATGCCATGTGCTTTGGCGATTTCTGCTTGCCATTTTCTTACGGATGGGGTGGTTAAGTCATAATAAAAATCTTGATAAGGTTCTCTAGGTTGGTAATGTCCTGAAAATAAAGGTCGTGCACTTTTAGTATTTGTCCATTCAGTAAACCCTTTCCCCCACCAGCGGTCATTTTCTTTTATTTGATGAAACTGTGGTAAGTAAAAAGCGATTATTTTCAAGATATATCCCCCTTATGTTCTTCGTAGTTCAAGTGGTGGGAAGTTACTTTTGATTTTTCGAATCTAGTTAAAACATGAGATATGTTATTTACTTACTGTGTTTATGCTGCATAATGAATTCTTTTGTACAGTGTGCTTAATATGGAAATCTTTGATGATTTAATATATACGGCTGAGATACAAAATGATCTTCATTATACAATGAGCGAAAAGTGTTAAACTTTTTGGAGAACAAATAGAGCTTGGGGTAACCGGTTTGTATCATCAAAAAAGTCCCGTAGCTTTAAATACTTCTCATAGTGGTTTTTAATATAAGTTCTAGGTATAACGGTTTCCCCGTAGAAGCTACTGTTTCTAACGTCTCCAGCTCCCGTAGGGCTGTGGACAAAATTGCCGCTTTCATAATCCGAGATGGCACGATTTATATCTGGAAAAGCTTGAGATAAAGTTTTATGCCATCCCGTTTGAATTAATTCAGAGTGTTCCTTAAATTGTTGACAGAAATCGAGAAAATAGCGTGCTTGTGTTGTGGCGATGAAGATGCCACCTGGACGAAGAATTCTTGAAAATTCCTTTATCCAATTTTCTGCTGTTTCTTCGGATAAATGTGAGAATACAGAATAAGCGAATATGATATCTAATGAATTGTCATTAATAAATTCTACAGGAGGTTGTGGGTTGGCTGTTTTATATATCCCTCTTCCTAACGTTTCATTACAAAGAGTAATCATGAGGGGATCTACATCAATACCAAGTAAATTTTCATCGCGAACATCTTTGAAAAAGAAGCGTATGATTCTTCCCCATCCGCAACCAAAGTCTAAAATTTTACGTCCTTTATTCAAAGGAACACCTAGATTTTGGGCATATGTTTTTACATGGCTATAAAACAAATATGCTTCATAAAGAGCATGTTCATAGGAAGCCCCTACAAACTGTTGTTGAATTTCTTCAGGGGGGAACATAGGTACTGGGATGCCATTTATCTTTGTTTGTGAGCAACTTTGTATAAATAGATTTAGAAGTTCAACATCAGAAAGCGGGCTAACAAGGTTATCAAAATCATTTCCTAACTTGAAGTTATTCATTTGTTAACCTCCAAATTATATAGTACCTAAAAATTATTTTCGTGTTTTTTACTAATAAAAACGTGTAGAAATTCAGCATCTAACCCCAGTGATCTATCCTTTTGTAAATAAACAATGGTATACATATTTGCATGTGTATAAATATATTCAATCATATCTTGACCCCAATCAAATGTTACTAAAGACCCGTTCTCATCAATAGGATTACCATGATAAATTGGCTTCTCAATATATTCGATTCCTTCTTTATTGATTCTTGCTCTTTGTAAAGTCTTTGTGAGTGTATGATACCAAGGGACAGTAAACACATGAGCACCGCCAGGCTTTAATACACGCTCTATTTCTTTAAAGGCTTTGTTTGGCTCCATTACATGTTCAAAGACATCTTGAGTAATGAACAAATCAAAAGATTCATTTTGGAAAGTCATATCCTCTAAGTTCTCACATCTAATTCCTTGAAAGTATTGGCCGAGAGGATAGTTTTTAAAGTATTGAGAATACGTATAGTTTTTGCAGTTTTTTATAAGTAGCTGAGTTGTAATTCCCCCAGGAGAGGATTCGTGGATATGATAGGAACCCCATTTAGGAAAAAATGTATTTAAAACATGGATTATAGCTCGCTGCCTTGGTATAGAGTGGCATGTAGAACATAAGTAATGATCTCTAAGCCAATCATTATGCTCTATAAATGTAGTTTCCTTCTCACAAATAACGCAATATCCATTATTGTGCTTCAAATTACCTTCCACATGACATCACTCCTTTGTAAAAAAATGCATATGACACACACGTCAACAATCAGTGAAATCAAAGAGAGTGGGTGGAAATTAGGGAACCCATAAAAGTGAGATTGGTAGAATGGAATAATTAGCGGGAGAGAACGCCACGCTAATTAAAGTTTCACTTTATGCTATGCGATACATTCGCTTTTATTCATTGAAGAATGTATCGACTTAGAATATCCCTTTTGTGTACGGATACATTTCAAAGTCTTGTGCATATATTTCTGTAACTAACGCCATTGTTTCTTCATCATAAAAGCTTTCATATGTTGGAAAGCGAGGGAAGGTGGCATCTGTAATGCTGAGTTCTGCATAGCTTCCTGTATAAAGCATCTTATGAGCCCGATGATGATCTGAATTTGTAAGAAGCGCTAAATTAGATTTAATCAAATCGTACGTGTGTTCTATCTTGGTGATTTGTGTATTAAAATCTTCTAAAGGAATATAGTATTGGATGAAATTTTCTTCACCTGGAACGTATTGCTGACTAAAATGTATGTCCATTGCTAGGGAATTTGAACCCAATGCTCGAATGTAATATAAAAATTGTTTAAATGATACTCCACGGTTACTATATTTGTCATTATACAAATAGTGGCGGATATTTTCCCATTGAGGGCTAGCATATGGATTGTCAGCAAGTAATAAAAATGAGCTGACGGCCCTTTTGTAGGGATTACGTACAAGTTTACAAACATCTTTATTTGCTGTTAGAAGCCCATTTTGTAACTCTGGTATGTAGTTAGTATTGTTTTTATACACCCAGAATTCATAGTAATGAATAAAGTCATGGTATTTCTTTGCTTCATTAAACAATCCAATTTGAAAAAAGAACCAATTAGCTAAGGCGGTACATCCGCTTCTATGGCTCCAGAATAGTATAAGTGGAAAGTCTTTATGGAAATGTGGGATTCGATCTTTATGTAGGATTACATGATTTAAAAGCTCTTGATTTACACTCTTCATACATGTAGTGCTCCTTTTTGAAATTTTTATTTATGGAGAAGGGAAGTTTTTACTAATCCAATATATTCATGGGAATGAGTAAATAGTATGAGTGTTTTTTGCGGTCAGCTTAAATAAGATAGCGATTCTAAAAGGAAAATATAAAATAAAGATAATGAAAATTTATAGGAAGCATACAATGATAAGAGGATGAATAATAGCAGTGACCAAGTTCATTTAGTTGCATTTCTAGGTGTGATAAGCAAAAATCTTATTACTAGAGAGGATATTATGAGGAAGAATAATTATTTAATAGTAGGTGGAAATAGTTTCATTGGTATTAACCTCACATTAGGTTTATTGAAACAAGGTCAAACTGTCAAAGTATTTTCCAGACATATAAATAATTTTCCTCAAAATATTATAAGTGATGTTGAATTTATTAAAGGTGATTTAGCAAATGTTGAAGATATATATAAAGCTTTAGTTGATGTGGATATTATTATTTATTTAGCTGCAACGTCTAATGTAGCAACTTCAATTGAAGATGTTTTCGGAGATATAAACAGTAGCTTTTTTTTTCTTAACTTCATGGAAAGTGTTAAAAATTTTCCTGTTAAAAAAATTGTATTAGCATCTTCTGGAGGCACGGTTTATGGTGAACCGGAATATTTACCTATTGATGAGGAACATCCATTAAAACCACTTTCTCCTTATGGAATAACAAAAGTGTCGCTTGAAAATTACTTGTACTTTTATAAGAAAAAATACGGAATTGACTATGTTGTATGTAGATATTCTAATCCATATGGAAAATATCAAAATCCTTTAAAGAAAGTTGGGGCAATAAACTGTTTTTTGTATCAGCATCTCAGTAATGAAAAGATTAATATATATGGGAATCCACAGGAGATTATTCGAGATTATATTTATATCGATGATTTAGTTGAAATCACTATACAACTATCACAATTAAATCGTTTGAAATCTTGTGTGTATAACATAGGGAGCGGCAAGGGTCTCTCTTTAAAACGAATTATAGTAGAATTGGAGAAATTAACGGAAAGAAAAGTGGACTTTACCTGCTATAAACAAAGGCAAGAAAATGTTCAAAAAATCATTTTAAATATAGATAGAGTAAGACGAGCATGTAACTGGGAACCGAAAATAGATTTCAAAAGTGGAATTAGATTAAATAAGCTATGGATTGAAGAGTTCTTATATAGTAAAAAATAATAAACCATGCCCTACTTTTGTATAAGTAGAGCGTGGTTTATTATTTTATTTCTTTTTTTATTACCCAAAGGTCTTGATGTTCCCACCAAAAACCTTCAGTGTATTTTTTGATGATAGGGTTATAGGGCAATAATTTAATTTTGTCACTTACGTAAGAGGGACTAACGATCGTTTGCCCGTATTGATGAACATCCAAATCCAATTGTTCACTAGAAGGGAGAAACCAATAACCCTGTTTATTTAAATCTGGAAAGCTGAAGTACTTTTTACTTTGATAACCATGAGTTGTGAAAATGAGTAAGCCTTCAGGAGAAACAGCATTATACAATGTTTGAAGCCAACGAAACCAAGTTGTATCAGGCATATGAGAAAAAAAGGATAGACAAAAAACGATATCATACGTAGAGGAGGTCAAATTTACTTGTTCAGGTTCAGGGTGAGATAAGATAGAAGAAGTATTTAATGTACGTTCAATAAAAGTAATAGCCTCTTCATGTATATCGCAGGTAGTTATACTTAAGTTCGTTTGTAGGTTTAATAAATGACGTGTTACGCAGCCGTATCCGGATGCGAATTCTAATAATTTTATTGGAGTGTCTATAGGAGGATAAAAGGACGTAATTAAATCTAAGAGTGTTTCTGCGGATTTTCTCCCATCTTGAAAATAATAATCTATCGCTTCTTTTTTAGATGGGAAGACTGGATTAGTGACAAGGAATTGAAAGATATGATCCTCTGGATGGATACTTGCATTTACATTGTAGTTGTGTGCAATTTGAGAAATCAAATCTTTATTTGCCTCTATAAATTCTTTCAATGAGTAACCCCCCTTAAATAATAGTAACGTCTTACAAGAGATACTGATGGCGAAGAAAATATATCATTCAATCTTCAAATATGCTTTAAGATACTTTCTATATGTGTACATTTTCTTTTTTGAAATGTCGTCGATAGTAAAGGTTTCTTTAATGAAATTCTGCATTTGTACAACTTCACTGTAATGGGAATATGAATCTTCTGTTCTCGTTACGCTATTTGTATGTCGTCTATGATAGTTTAACGGTTTTGGATTGAAATAAATGTTCCCCTCTTTAAGAATAGAAACATAGAAAAACCAATCACCAGCTACTTTAAACTTTTCTAATTGTTTTTCTGTAGTTTTTATATCTATGTTTTTAAAAACTACACTTGAGACATTAGGTATGGTGTTTTTGATAAGTAATGTATCTTGTATTTCATCTATCCCTTTTCGGAAATAAGAACTTTTCCATTTTCCTTTATCAATATCATTTGTGTAATCTAAATAATGATTGGCTAGGATATTTCCTTGTTCATCTATTTGTTTTGATTGTGTGTAGCTTAAGGTAACATCACCATTTATATGAAACCCTTGTATTACTTCTTCTAAAAATGTCTGATCACATAAGTCATCAGCCTCTGCAATCCAAATATAATCACCGGTTGCTGCAGAGACGCCTTTTATCCATTGTTTAAATACAGAACCAGAGTTTTTATCATTAATAATCTGCTGAACTTTTAGGTGGGGCTTATTTTCGTTTGAGAGCAGCTGTTTAAATATAGATACGCTATTGTCAGTAGAGGCATCGTCTAGGAAAATTAGTTCGTAAAGGGGATAGGTTTGGTTTAATATGGATTTAACTCGGTCAGGTAAGTATTTTTCGTAATTATAGTTCGGTATCATTACGCTTATTTTTTTGTAATTATGATCAAGTAGGTTTAACAGTTGATAAATGTAATGAAGAAAGTTAAAATCTTTTTCAATAAGCTCTTGGCCAAAGCGCCCTTTTTGTAATCGTAAGTCTTCATCTCCAATAAATTCATATATTCTTTCCAGCACCTGCGGTAAATTTAAAAAGTCTACTAAGGCGCCAGTTTGTTCCGTAACAACATCTTCAAAACCTCCAGCGTTTTTAAACCCTATAACAGGGACTTTTGTATCTAATGCTTCTAAAACAACGTTTGGAAAAGGATCTTCTCTTGAAGTTAATAAATATAAATCAGCCCCGGCGTTATATAAACCGATATCTGGAGTAGGCTCAACTAATGTGAAATGTGCTGTATATCTTGGGGATAGTGTGTTAAAGAAATGAACATCCGTTCTCCCGACCCAGATAAAATGAATATTCGTATGAACTTTTCTTACTGAGTAAGCAATAAGTGAGAATAAATCTATCCCTTTCCGATGATCAGCAAAACCTACTCCCAAAATGATTTTGCTATCTAGAGGCAGGTTGTGTTTCTTTCGTAATTCGCTTCTAGCTTTTGCAATATTGTTCTTATAAGGATTGTGGTTAAACAAGCCTTGAGGGAGGATGTGACATTTTTGATGATCTAATTGGGTGATTGTACGGAATTTTTCATACACGTACTGTGAAGGGAAGACAATTTTGTAAGCAAACTGGGCAATATTTCTCGCTTTCCCCTCGGCAGAGTACTGTTGTATTAAATGCGGCAATTCATGTATTAATGAAATAACTTTTATATTGTGTTTAGCTAGTAATGCAACTATGTCACCACTTATGACGGTACTACATATGGCGATGGTATAGTCTTGTGATAGTAACTTCTTTATTAATAATTCGACCCTTTTTTCTGTTGGGTAGTCTTCCTCTAGGCAATAAACAGGACCATACTTTTGAAAATCGTGGATTAAAATGCCCGTTCCAATAGAAATAATTGCGACGGAGTAATGAAAGTTTTCTTTAAGAGCTTTAATAGTATGTAAAGAAAGCAGCTGTGCTCCGTGGAAATGGGCATCATGGGATACATAAATGATCTTCTTATTAACATGCATTTCATAACGCCTCCTAAGTTAATTAGATTTTTAGTAAATGCATGGTGTATTTATAATTCCTAGAGAGAAGTGGTAGGAGATAATTGTGTGAATACAGCTGGAATGTACTCGAAATAAAAAGTGCTACCTTTAATATATATTTGTTTGGCTTGCTATTCATTCTTTAGAAAGGTGTAAGTAAGAAAGTATAAACTGTCGATTATGAAAGTGATTGCAACAGTTTATTAATCTCTAGGAACGGAGTATAAATGAAGAAGGTTCAATACCCTTTAGAATTTATAAAATAAAAAGGATAAAAGGTATTGACGATTAGGATATAGAGGTGTAATATAGAACAAGTCGCCGATGCAATAACGCAGAACGCGGCAAACAAAATAAAAAACTTAGTTGACATTAACTAACGAAGATGTTAACATAAGGAAGTCGCGAATGAGCGACCGAGTAGTTCTTTGAAAACTGAACGAAACAAACAACGTGAAACGTCAATTTTTATTTTTAGATGCTAGACAAACTAACTTTATTGGAGAGTTTGATCCTGGCTCAGGATGAACGCTGGCGGCGTGCCTAATACATGCAA
>NZ_JBFTQW010000029.1:0-10018 GCF_056399205.1 Bacillus sp. 01N45 | reverse complement strand
AGATTTTAACGTGGAACAAACAGGTCTTGGTATAGTTCTAGGTACTTTACCTATAAATCCAACTACAATCGTTAGGTTTGCTATTTCAACCTGCAAAATTACAGCTGTAAACATTCTCTAAAATTTAGAGATGCATAATAAAAAATAGTATCAAATGCCCATCAACCCAACATTTTGAAGTACCCCAAAAACAAAAAAATGTACATTTTCACCTGAGGATGCCAATTTTTTCGTTTTGGGGTAATTTTGAATTCTTAAATTGATGGCAATATGGTGAGACCCTTTAATCGTAATTAGCATTATGATAATCGTTATTTAAGCTGGGCACTCTTCCATGGGACGATATTCTATGTGAAAGGTATTATGTTATTACTTGTACTGAGGCTCTTCATGTTCAATTTGTTGAAGACGAGGATTTAAAGATTCAATAATTTCTTGAGCTTGTTGTGCTGCACCTTTATATAATTGTTTTGCTTGCTTGTTATCAGTATCAAGAACAAATCCTTCTAGGCATGCTTGAGCACTCTTTAATCCAGCGATAGTTTGTTTAAGTTTAGTACTTACTGTCATGTAGTATTCCTCCTTGTAAATGTACTTCAAAATATAGAGTGCCTATTTTGTTATCGTCGTACGAATTCCAATTTTAGGGTTATGCGAATGAGAAATTTTATAGTTAATCATTCAAAGAAGGATTTTTTTAGCTAATAGATGCATGGAATAGTTTTGTCCCAATAACAAAAACTAACAGAAATAAAACGATAATATATAAAGGAGATTAAATATGCTGAAAAAGATAGGAAGAATTTTCCGAGTATTCCTCTTTTTATTTATCGGTGGATGTTTAGTTCTGTTTGTTTGGGGTGAAATTGACAGAACGATAGCCGAAAAAAATGAGGTATTTAGCCAGAATTCTAGTCAATACCCTATGCGTCAAAGTGATATTACTTTGTATACAGATGGGAAACAGTTAAACAATCAACTATTCTCAGATATAGAGAAAGCAAAGCATTACGTGCATGTTAACTTTTTTTCTATTGCTGATGATAAAGTAAGCCATCAGTTTCTAGAGTTATTGCGGAAAAAAAGTCAAGAAGGTGTAGAAGTATACTATGCTTTGGACAGGTTAGGTGGAATTTTACTAAAGAAAAAGGAAAGAGAATTATTAGTTAAAAAAGGAGTTCATTTTACATATTACAATAAACCTGCTTTCCCTTATCTTTTTTCTTCTTTGGATCATCGGAATCATCGTCGTATTTCAGTTATTGATGGAAAGGTTGGTTACATTGGTGGATTCAACATCGGGAAGAAGTATTTGGGGGAAAAAGAAAAACTTGGTTATTGGAGAGATTATCATCTTCAAATACGAGGAGAAGGAGTTCAAGATTTAGAACAACAATTTGTATTAGACTGGAAGAGAAACTCAGAGAAACCGATTCCGATACACAATGCGGTAAAGGAAAAGGGAGCAACCTCGCAACGATTTACTGCATATTATAGTGGAGAAAAACTTGGGCACGATTATAAAATGCTGTTTCAACAAGCAAAAGAATCCATTATTATATTAACACCTTATTTTATACCAAAAGACAGAACTATTTGGAACGCATTAGTAGATGCAAGAAAGAGGGGAGTCCGTGTCAAAATTCTATTCTCACCTCATTCGGATGCACTATTAGTTAAAGAAGCAGCATATCCATATATCCGAAAAGCATTAAAACAGGGGATGGAAGTATATGGTTACAAAAATGGGGTGTTACACGGTAAAGTATTTTTGATTGATGAAAAAGTATTGATGGTTGGGACCGTGAATTTTGATTCACGCTCGTTTCATTTAAATGAAGAAATGAACTGTTATATTCATGACCCTATCTATATTTCGAGAATAAAACCAGTGATTAATGCAGACTTACAAAATTCAAAGCAAGTAACATCCTCTGACGTCAACCAATTATCTATAAAAGAAAAAATAAAAGAAAAGGTTGCAAAAATGTTTGAGTATTATTTGTAAAGACAATGTATTTGTATACTTGGATAACAGGGGCTATATGCTTAGTGATTTTACATATTTTCCATGGAATCAGCTGGGCAGTTGCTACAAGTTCGATAGAAAAGGCTGTGATTGATGTATTCCACGATCTCTTCGTGGAGAAGCAATGGCATGGCTTTAGGACCAGTATTAGATCTTTGGGTAATAAAATCATTTTCATTCTATTATCTATTTCTTCTATGTTCAGGATTAGCACTTGTTGCATTCATACTTGTACTTGGTACAAAAATACCATCAATTCAACATGCATCAAAAAAACGCTAAGCAAAAATACAATAAGCTGCCCATATGGACAGCTTATTTACATAATTTTCGTTACAGGTAGTTCATTATTTATAAGTTAAACTCATTTATTTTTTACTCTCTTTACTTGACTTTGTTATGGAAGAAAAAGTATAAATCACAAGGGCTAACCAAATAAAGGTAAAAGCTATAAAATGAGCTTTTGTTAACGTTTCGTTATAAAGAAAAACACCGGCTATTAGTGACAGAGTTGGTGAAATATATTGGAGAATACCAAGCATAGATAATGAAACTTTTTTAGCACTCTTTGTAAATAATAAAAGTGGTAGAGCTGTTACTATGCCACTCCCTATTAATAATAAACTGGTTGAAACAGAATTGAAAAATTGTATTTGAGATTGAAACATCAAGTAAGTCAAATATACTAACGCAATAGGCGAAATTACCATCGTTTCAAGTGTTAATCCAATGACTGAATCTGTTTTAATCATTTTTTTGGCTAAACCATAAAATCCAAAGGTAAGCGCCAAACTAAGAGAAATCCAAGGAATCACACCATAATGGAACGTTAGTGTTAATACACCAATGCCTGCTAATATAAATGCAAGAATTTGAGAACCACTTAACTTTTCTTTTAATGCGATTACACCGATTAACATACTTGTTAAAGGATTAATGTATTGACCAAGACTTGCTTCTAATATTTTTCCATTAAGCACTGCCCACATAAAGATACCCCAGTTTGAACTAATCAGTACAGAAGCAATAATAAGTGACCAAACTAATTTTGGATTTTTAACAATTTCTTTCATGAATTCAACATATGTAGACCATTTCTTCATGAAAAATAAAAGTACAAGCATAAAAATAAAGGACCAAAAGACTCGTTGTGCTAGAATTTCTCCTGAAGATACGTGTTGAATAAGCTTCCAGTAAATTGGAGTAATACCCCACATAATATAAGAAAGTACTGCAAACACAATGCCATCTTTTTCATTATTTAATTTCATTCTGAGCCTTCTTCCTAAATATTTAAGTGTTAAATTACCTGGTTTGTTTTAAATAACTATTAGTAGTAGGGTAGTAGGGTAAGTACTGGTGTAATCCATTTTATTACAAATCACGATTTTAACATCAATGATTGGTAAAGTAAAATGTTTTATTATCTTATGTTTTTAGTAGAAAAATGCATATTGTATACATGTGGGGTTAACATAATGTCCTATTATTAGTAGCAAGAAAAAAGCGAATCCACACTCTCAAAAGAAATCCACTTTTTCTTTTTCGATAACTCTATTCATTTTTTATACATTCCTATCCTGGTATGGTTTTTGGGTTACTGGATTAGCAGAAAAACTGTATAAAATCTAGTATACTCCTTAGCATGTTGTTTTCTTAGGTTGCTGGCGGTACCCCATCGCTATCAAGCTAAGCTCATACAACGTCACTTATAGTAGAGGTTATTTCTTTTTTTCTAGAGGATACATGTAGGGAATTTAAAGATTTGCATGGGTGTCTTTTTGTATTGTTTGGAATAGAAGAAGAAAATAGTTTTTAATCATATATATGGCCTTATATTCACTCAGTTCTCGTTTCTTTTTCATAAGAAGTAATCGCCGCATTTGAAACATGATAGAAGAACAGATTAGAATACCAATCATGTACGTGCCCCATCGGGACAATATCTATAGGGGTGTTTGTCATATACACATTTATACCACTGAGCCGTTTACTACGAGGAGAATATGTCATGCCTTTCTTTTTCTCTCGAATAGCTTGATCTCGTAGGCGTTTTTGTTGTTGTTCTTTTGTTAGTCGATGAACAATCACACGAGTTGGGACTTTATCAGTCATTCCTACATAAGCGTTGGATATTTCACATGTTTGTCCTGGTTGAAGAGAGTTCATTACAACCTCCACATCTATCTGGATATACTCTGTACCTTTCTTGATTCTGCCATCTTGAAAATAATCAGGATTAGGATTTTTTTGATAAATACGTGTATTCGATTTGATACGTGAGAGATAATAAGCCTTTTTATCTTGTATGTGTTGAAGATCTTTCAAATGAAAATACCCTAAATCTCGGATACATAAATCATTCGCTGTCACAGTTGGAACACACAGGGAACCGTTGGTTCGATCATGTTGTTTCCCTGGACCTGTATGAATATGAAGAAACTGTCCACTTAATAAATCATACTCAAGCTGAATCTTTACTCCCGCTGTATGACTGCATCCTCCTGCACCTGGATAAACGGATGAAAAAGGATCTGGAAGTTGAAATGCAGTTGAATCTAAAATACGAATACGCTTGAAAACAGAAGTATATGGTGAAGAAATGGGCATAGATGAGGTCAATTTTTTGTTTAATAGTTCGGCTAGTAGGTGTTGTAAAAGTTGGACGGCCGCCTTATTAAATCGTTGATTCAGTCCCTCAGGACTGATAAGTACTGCTGTTGATGCTTCTAAACAGCTAGATAATTGAGTTAAAGAAGTCATAGCTACATTTTGGCTCACCCATACACATAAAGCTATTAAATCTTTTGCTTGGTACTTACTGGTTCGTTGTACGAAACCAACATCTCTAGCAAGATTCCGTAAGGTATTTGGAGATAAAAAAACTTTGAATCTCTTGAGCAAATAGTTGTAATTCATCAGACACAGAAACAGACATAAAAAACGCCATCCTTTTCTATGATTCTACAAAAAGAATAGCATTTTTTTTTGCTTTACGGATACACTTTTTTAGCTTGATACCGATGTTTTATGTCTCTCAATCAATTGAAGAACCTCAGCCATTTGTTTAAATAATTAATATCCCAAAATATCTACTTCAGCTGCTGAAGCAAATCCATTTTGTCCATTTGTTACTTCTACTTTTACATATTTTGCAGTAACAGGATTAAATGTTGCATGTTTCTTATTACTATTATTTTCCCATGTTCCTGATGATATTTTGTCATACTTAACGCCATCTACACTCGTATAAATATTGTAAGTTAAAATACGGCCATTTTCTGACCCATCTTGCCTTGGAAGATATGCCAATTGTGAAATGGTACGTGTATCGCCAAGTTCTAGTGTCAAATTGTAAGGATATTGATTTGGTGTCCAACTACAATGCCAAAATGTATCTGTTTTTCCATCTATCGCCTTACTAGCTGAACCCGTTGATTCCTCACTATTTGCACTTGCCTTCATTATTTTTTTAGACAATACAGCAAGTGGTTTAACAGGTTTAGCATCCGTTGCTTCCCATATAGGTGCAATTAATGTTGGGTTATTTAAAGCTTCTACTTTTTGTCTCGTTTCTTGGGTCGCCTTTAATCCCCACTGATCAAAAAATGGAAGTAAGTTTTGTTTTGCTACCTTTGATGTATTGTAAATAAATGCTTGTATTTTATCTTCGTCTGTTTTTGGAAGTTGATCTTCTGGTATCTCACGATATAATTTGTGAAGGTTTGGATAAAACTCATCCCCATATGCCAAATGAAGCTGCCAAAGCATAACAAGTTTTACAAACAGGTCGTCTATATTTTTATATTCTTTATTCGTTTGTTTCAAATAAGCAAAGGCTCTATTATAATCTCCCTCTGATTCTAAACGTGTTGGTTTATTTGGATATAATTTCTTGTCTGCAGCTAAAGAATATAGATTAACAGTTACTTCACCCATACCTCTTAAATCATTCCAAGTCCATGGATATTGTTGTCGTGCATGTCCCGCTTCATGCATTTGTCCCCATCCAAACTCATTGACATTTAAAGTACTTTTGATTGCTTCACCAGCAGTCGTAAAGACGGCTCCATCCCAACTTGCATACATGCCCCAACTTTGTGCGTTAGGGTTTTCTACAAAGGCCCAAATACGACGAGTTGAACGATGTAAAGGATTAGGATCTGTTTCAGATAACCCCGATATCCGATCTTGTGCCCGAATCATTTCATCATATTTATTTAATAGAGGAACAGGATCTTGATTTACAATATATTTATTGGCACTATCACGAGTTACAGTTAGTACTGCTCGTTCTGATTTCAATTGTACCGCATGTGCATCTGGATATTTGTTCATCATGGCAATCCAGTCATCTTTCGTGTGTTTCCCTAATTCAAAAAATGGAATAGGACTACCGCCTTGTGTTACCTGCACCTTAACTGTTCCTGTACCTTGATAATTATCAAACCCTAATACGCCGCCGTTTGGAGAAGAGATGGTATTAGAGCCAGGAGAAAGATCAATTTCTTTTCCCCATTCTTTATCATATTGATGTGTCCCAATAATGGCTCTAATCTTTTGCGTTCCTGATACTGTAATAGTAACCTGTTCGTTAGGTTTTATATAAATTCCAGTTGGCATATAATTTTTTTGCTCACCTCTTTTTTCTCTTTTTGCTTCATCCCAAAAACTACCTGTACCTGGCAAGTCAAACTCTCTTTGTTCATATTGAGTTGCAGTTTGTGCAGTTTCAGCATGTACATCTAAATTGTTTGTCATAATAGGTGCAAATAACGTGGTTGCTAAAATAGCGGATGTCGCAAACACCTTTATTGACTTTTGTAACCTGCCGCTCTTTTTTTTATTCATATAAATCAATCCTTTCTCATTCCCGTTTTTTTAAATAAATATTTTAGATGAATTAAGATATCATCTGTATAAAATATACATTTTTTAGCAAAAAATAGGTATTGAGAAAAAATTTATTTTAAGGGCTTTTTAATGGAGGAATAATTTGATTTTGACTATGAACTGTAAAGAAAAAACGTTTTCTATTCTAATAATCTAGTTTGTTTAAAAGTAATAATGATTTTTACTTTTAGAGAGAGTTAGTATTCTTAAGTTGGTAGATATGGGGTACCGTCATATAATCATCAAATTGAGATATCAGTTGTTTCAAAAAGAGCCGAACTTACATAAATAACTATCAATAGATAGAAATTTCATTTTGGGGGTACTGCAAAATATTAGCTTGATGGGCATGTGGCGCTACCTCATCGCTATCAAGCTAAAAAATAGGTTACCCCCAAAACGAAAAAAATATGTTAAATTCCCATAGATAACTATCTTATATTAATTACATAACCTAGTGTGTGATATAATAATATAAAGATATTGTGTTTAAAGGGGGGATTCAAATTGGTTAAAAACTTACCTTTACTAATAGTGATTTTAATACTAGGTGTAAGTTCTTCCACATTAAGTACGAACGGATACTTTTCTCCAGTTATAGAATGGTCTTTAATGATTATAAGTATTATTTTAAACATTACTGCAGTGATAGGTTTATCACTACACGTCCTTGTATATCAACCTATGAAAAGATTTGAAAAAAATTTAAAAGAGACCTTCAAATAAAATAATTATATTTGAGGTAACACCACATCGCCATCGAGCTAAAAAAATGTATCCATAAAAAGAACAAATACGCTATTCTTTCTGTAGAATCATAGGAAAGGATGGCGTTTTTTTAATTTTATAGATACTTTGTGGTAACCTCAAGTAGGAGGATTTAGCACAGTCAAATAATAATATCTTTTGTCTAGAAAGGAGAATGTTTTTTGAAATACACATTAAGAAAAAAATTAAGAGTGTTTTTTATAGGATTATTAGTACTAGTAATAATCGCTTCTATTTTCGTTTATTATAAGTTTTTAACACCTTCAGCAGATATTCAACAATACAAGGCGTATTATGCTCCAAAAACAACACAAAAAGTATTGAATCAGGGCGAGGTAAAGGTCACATTTTTAGGAACATCATCTTTACTATTTGATGATGGAAATACACAATTAATGATTGATGGTTTTATCTCTAGGCCATCCTTACTAAAAATGTTGTTCAGCAATATAAAAACAGATGAAGATACTGTGGATAAAGTTTTTAATCAAATAGGGGCAGATAATAATAAACTTAAGGGATTATTTATTGCACATACACATTATGATCATGCGTTTGATTTAGCTTATATAGCTAAACGAACTGGAACACATGTATATGGTTCAGAATCAGCAATTAACATAGGTATTGGTGGTGATATAAATAAGAACCAGATGTCTGTATATGAAGTAAATAAGGCTATGAAGTTTGGTGATTTTACTGTTACTGTCCTTCCATCAAAACATTCACCAACCTTTGATGAAGGAGAAAAAATAAAAAAGCCACTTAAACAACCAGCTAAAGCCCTAGATTATCATGAAGACTCTTCATATGATTACTTGATTATGTATAATAATAAAACTTTCCTTGTTAAACCAAGTGCTAACTATATAGAAGGGGTATTAGATGATATTCGAGCTGATGTCTTGTTTTTAGGAATAGGGGTATTAGGAAAGCAGGAAAGTACTTTCCAAAATACGTATTACGAGCAAACTGTACGAAAAGTACAACCGAAGCTTGTTATTCCAATACATTGGGACGATTTCAACAAACCGTTGACAGATACTCTTGAAGCAATGCCTAAATATGCGGACAATACCAAAAATGGATTAGATTTTATCATTCAAAGGACAAAAGCAGATAAAATTGATTTTCAAATACTTCAAGGTTTTAGAAGTATTTACTTCTAAAAAAAGGGATCCACCACACCTCTATCAAGTTAAGAAACATAAAAAACGATAATAATGAACTTCCGCGCTAAAAAAGCCACAAAATTTTCGTTTAGGGGGCAATCTGTTCTGTTAGCTTGATAGCGATGGGGCGGTACCCCTGGTTTAAGTTAAAAAAATCCCCGGAAATAAACCTTTTATAAATATGATTATTTTATTTCGAGGGGCTCCTTATAAATCTTAGCTATATATTTTACGAAATCAATGACGGGATAGTGTATGAGTGAACGGTGCTGCGTAAAACGGATCCCTTCTTTTTCCATTTTCGAAATGAGTTGTTCAATTTCCAACTCTTTTTGTTGTATCCTATTATAATTTTGATATACAATGTTTTTCCATTGATAGGAAGAACCGTGAAAAAAATTCTCCCCTTTTACCCTGTGACTAAATATAATTTCTATTTTTTCTCTACGTTGTTTTTCCTTCATATGCGCTTCCGTTGACTGCATGTTTATCGCCTCTTCCCTTTTTTTGTATACTGTTTCACAAAATTTGGTCTAACTCATCATAGCCAATGTGCATTAAGTTTGTTGGGAATTGTCGTTTAAGGCTATCTCATCAACTATATTTTTTTCAAGCGCTTAATCTAATATATTGGATTATAATCTTACGTCTAAATAAATTGATAGTGTATATAAAACACTATCAATCTTTATTATAAAACGATTCTTTATAGGTATGCACCTTTTTACACTCACCAAAATTTACAACATGACGAGTATCTTTATCCATGAATGTTATTCTGTATTTACTGAGGTTAGTTTTTATTTTGACTAACTAACATATTGTTTGCCTCAATATCTATTTTATAAAAAAGAAAATAGATGTAACGGTCCCTCTTTTGATAAAAAAATCCTATGAAAATATAGCGCTCTTAAAGAGTTTTGTTACAGGTTTGTTATGTTTGATTTAAAAAAAGGAAAGTAATATTTATTTGTAGAAAATTTTTAGAGATAAAAATAAGCTGAATATTCATGGTAAGAAAAGGGGGCACTTATATGCTAACAAATGATTTAGATTTCCGATTAGAACCACGTTTAAAAGAACTGTATGAACAACATAAAATAAGAGCGCAGAAGATAGACTGGGGTTATCATGAGTTTTTACCATGGGATAAGGG
>NZ_JBFTQW010000028.1:0-14990 GCF_056399205.1 Bacillus sp. 01N45 | reverse complement strand
TATCTAGTTTTGAAGGAATATGCCTTCATAGTTTGGTGATGATGGCAGAGAGGTCACACCCGTTCCCATACCGAACACGGAAGTTAAGCTCTCTAGCGCCGATGGTAGTTGGGACCTTGTCCCTGTGAGAGTAGGACGTCGCCAAGCAATTAAAAACACAAGTCTTTTGACTTGTGTTTTTTTATTTCCCATGAAATAGGCTCGGTTCTGTTAGTAAAAAAGACGAAATATAGTAAGGGATTTTTTGAGCAGAAATAGTAAGAAATTGATAAATAAATGGATAATCTTCAGAGCCATAGCTCCCAAGTAAATCATACCACCAATCTGTTTCGTATCTAGAAATCATACTTAAATTGTAGAGCAATAAATAATGAACAAGAAGTTCAGGTAATACTGGTTTAGGATTTCTCGGGTCAATTGGAATTGGTAAGTAATAAGTATCAGCAAGATATTCGTAGTATAAAGGCGTACTATATATAGGGTTCCACGACTGGATAGGAGCTGTAAAAAGCAGATTCGATCCGCTCGTTTTCCCAGGAACATGTTGTATGGATAAATGCTTACAAGTTGATTCAATGTAACGTGAAAATCTTTCTGTAGTCATATGGAGTCGATCTAGTATGTTGACCGAAAAGGAAAGTTCATTTGTATTTGTTGAATCGATTTTATATAAAGTGGCCCCCCTTTGACTATAGCGAAATAAATTTTGTAATTCGGGAATATTTCCCATTAGATCTAGCATGTTAAACTTCTCTGCTTCTAAGTGTTTCATGTGAAACAGCTGTTCTGCAATATGAGTAAATAATCCATTTTTTTGCACCTTCACCTCATCTTCTAAAAATTGATACCCCTGTTTTTTTCGTTTACGAGTCGTAACACCATGAGCTAAAACAGTAGTGGATTCTGGATAGTTAGGATCAATAGTTAGTAAGCAGGCTTTAAAAAGTTGGCTCATTCCATAAAACAATAACATTGGCTGAATCGAAAAGGGGGCTACCTTATATAATTCATAATAGTTTTTCCCGTGTTCTAAGTAATAAATAAAGGGATAACAATTTTCGAAACTTTTTTTTTCAGCATCTTGTATGGAGGATTTTTCATAGCAACGGGCAAGATAACGTTGTACATTTTGAGATGAAAAGAAGAAACTTAATTGCTGCCAAGTACAATGTGTTTGATGCATATATTACGCTCCTTTTATTGTCTAAAAATTCTAACATATATATACGTCCTTGACAGTATTTTAACCAATTGATAAGCTACTAATAATAATTTCTGGTATCATGGGGGGAACAATTATGTGGGAATCTAAATTTGTTAAAGAAGGTTTGACTTTTGATGACGTATTACTTGTACCAGCAAAGTCAGATGTACTACCAAGAGAAGTAAGTGTTAAAACAGTTTTATCTGAAAGCTTACAGTTAAATATCCCGTTAATTAGTGCAGGAATGGATACAGTAACAGAAGCTGATATGGCTATTGCAATGGCTCGTCAAGGCGGTTTAGGAATTATTCATAAAAACATGTCTATTGAACAACAAGCGGAGCAAGTTGATAAAGTAAAACGTTCTGAAAGTGGCGTTATTTCAGATCCTTTCTTTTTAACTCCAGAACATCAAGTGTATGATGCAGAGCATCTTATGGGAAAATACCGTATCTCAGGTGTACCGGTTGTAAATAATTTAGACGAGCGAAAATTAGTTGGTATTATTACAAACCGTGATATGCGTTTTATCCAAGACTACTCAATCAAAATTTCCGACGTAATGACAAAAGAAAAGCTAATTACAGCTCCAGTTGGTACAACGCTGGAAGAAGCTGAAAAGATCCTACAAAAGTACAAAATTGAAAAACTCCCTCTCGTTGATAACAACGGTGTATTACAAGGGCTTATTACAATAAAAGATATTGAAAAAGTAATTGAATTCCCAAATTCTGCGAAGGATAAGCAAGGACGCTTATTAGTTGGAGCAGCGGTTGGTGTAACGGCTGATGCTATGCTTCGTATCGACGCATTAGTAAAAGCTAGCGTAGATGCAATCGTACTTGATACAGCTCATGGACATTCTCAAGGTGTTATTGATAAAGTGAAAGAAGTTCGTGCGAAATATCCATCACTAAATATTATCGCTGGAAATGTTGCTACTGCTGAAGCAACGAAAGCATTAATTGAAGCAGGTGCAAACGTAGTTAAAGTTGGTATTGGACCAGGCTCTATTTGTACGACACGCGTTGTAGCTGGCGTGGGTGTACCACAATTAACAGCAGTTTATGATTGTGCAACAGAAGCTCGTAAACACGGTATTCCAGTTATTGCTGATGGTGGTGTTAAGTACTCTGGTGACATGGTAAAAGCTTTAGCAGCAGGAGCACACGTTGTTATGCTAGGTAGTATGTTTGCTGGTGTTGCTGAAAGCCCTGGAGAAACTGAAATTTATCAAGGTCGTCAATTTAAAGTATATCGTGGTATGGGTTCTGTCGGAGCGATGGAAAAAGGAAGTAAAGACCGTTACTTCCAAGAAGGAAATAAAAAACTTGTTCCAGAAGGTATTGAAGGTCGAGTACCATATAAAGGACCTTTAGCCGATACAGTTCATCAATTAGTTGGTGGATTACGTGCCGGTATGGGATATTGCGGAGCTCAGAATTTAGAATTCTTACGTGAGAATGCACAATTCATTCGTATGTCAGGTGCTGGTTTACGTGAAAGCCACCCTCATCACGTACAAATTACAAAAGAGGCTCCAAACTACTCATTGTAATGTCTTATATACAAATAGACGGAGATTTGATATCTCTGTCTATTTTTTTTTGATTATGTTAGAATAACGGTTATGTGAGTACATAGATATTGGGGGTAGCAAAAGTGAAAGGTATGTTTTGCAAAAGATTCATTGCTTTAGTAACAATGCTTACACTAGCTTGTAGTATGTTGTTACCATATAGCAATGCATCAGCAGAAACAGGAGCTGCTTTAAACATTGAAGCAGGTGCAGCAATTTTAGTTGAAGCGAATTCTGGGAAAATTTTATATCAAAAGAATGCAGATGAATTATTATCAATTGCTAGTATGACAAAGATGATGAGTGAATATTTAGTTCATGAAGCAGTGGATAAAGGAAAACTTAAGTGGGATCAAAAAATTAAGGTTTCTGAATATGCGTATAAAGTTTCACAAGATGCTTCTTTATCAAATGTTGCATTAGAAAAAGGTGGCATTTATACAGTAAAAGAGTTATATGAAGCAATGGCAATCTTTTCTGCAAATGGTGCAACAATTGCATTAGCAGAAGCAATTGCAGGTAAAGAAGTAGACTTCGTAAAAATGATGAATGATAAATCGAAAGAACTAGGGTTGAAAAATTATAAATTTGTCAATTCTACAGGTTTAACGAATAAAGATTTAAAGGGAATGCATCCTGAAGGAACAACAGCGGATGAAGAAAATAAAATGTCTGCAAAGGATGTTGCAACTTTAGCACAACATTTAATTAAAGATTATCCAAAAGTGTTAGATACAGCAAAAATCCCGAAAAAAGAATTCCGTCCAGAAAAAGAGAAGTTTGCAATGTCGAACTGGAACTGGATGTTAAAGGGCTTAGTGAAAGAATATGATGGCGTAGATGGCCTGAAAACAGGCTCGACTCCAGAAGCAGGGGATTGCTTCACTGGTACGGTTGAAAGAAACGGAATGCGTTTTATTTCTGTAGTTATTAAAACAAGTTCTCATACAGCACGTTTTGATGAAACAAAGAAGCTATATGATTATGGATTTGCTAACTTTGAAATGAAGCAAATGTATAAAAAAGATTCTTCAGTAAAAGGACAAGAAACAGTACGAGTAGAAAATGCTAAAGATAAAGATGTAGCAGTTCAAACAAAACAAGCTGTTTCACTTCCGGTGCCAAAAGGAAGTAAAGATGTTTATAAAACAGAATTAAAAGAAGCAAATAAGGGACAAGAAGCACCTATTAAAAAGGGAGCTGCACTTGGCCAAATGGTAATCACACCAAAAGATGCGAATGATCCTGGATTTTTATCTGGTAAGTCATTACAAATAGATCTTGTAACAACGTCTGCAGTAGAGGAAGCGAATTGGTTTACTCGCTCTATGCGCGGAATTGGTTCTTTCTTTAGTGGTATATGGAATAGTGCTGTTGATACAGTAAAAGGTTGGTTTTAAAAGCTCCTCATTGTAGGGGCTTTTTCTTATTCCTATTTTTCATACCGACTTTATGAAAAAGTAGTAGACAAGCATCTGATAGTTAGTGGTAGAATGTAAGAGTATTCTTAATTTTCGCCTTTAACGGGGAAAAGCAATTCACCTAGGGGGGTTTTTGTAACATGACAAATGTAACAGGGACAGAACGTGTAAAACGTGGAATGGCAGAAATGCAAAAAGGCGGCGTTATTATGGACGTAATTAACGCTGAACAAGCAAAAATTGCAGAAGAGGCAGGCGCAGTTGCTGTTATGGCACTAGAGCGTGTACCAGCAGATATTCGTGCAGCAGGTGGCGTTTCTCGTATGGCAGACCCAACAATCGTTGAAGAAGTTATGGGCGCTGTTTCAATTCCGGTTATGGCAAAATGCCGTATCGGTCATCTTGTAGAAGCACGTGTATTAGAATCATTAGGGGTAGACTATATCGATGAGAGTGAAGTATTAACTCCTGCTGATGAAGTATACCATTTAAATAAACGTGATTACACAGTTCCGTTTGTATGTGGTTGCCGTGATATCGGAGAAGCTGCACGTCGTATTGCAGAAGGTGCATCTATGCTTCGTACAAAAGGTGAACCAGGAACAGGAAACATTGTAGAGGCAGTGCGTCATATGCGCCAAGTCAATGCAGAAATCCGTCAAGTTGCAAGTCTACGTGAAGATGAGTTAATGACATATGCAAAAAATACTGGTGCTCCTTATGAAGTACTACTTGAAATTAAACGCCTTAGTCGTTTGCCAGTTGTAAACTTCGCAGCAGGTGGTGTAGCAACACCAGCAGATGCAGCGTTAATGATGCAACTTGGTGCAGATGGTGTATTTGTTGGATCTGGTATCTTCAAATCAGAGAATCCAGAGAAATTTGCACGCGCAATCGTTGAAGCGACGACTCATTATGAGGATTACGAACTAATTGCAAGCCTTTCTAAAGGATTAGGTAATGCGATGAAAGGTATCGAAATTTCAACGTTATTACCAGAACAACGTATGCAAGAGCGTGGATGGTAATTGAAGGAGAACTTTAAAATGGTGAAAATCGGTGTACTAGGTCTTCAAGGTGCAGTTCGTGAGCATATAAAATCAGTTGAAGCAAGTGGTGCAGAAGCTGTTGTTGTAAAGCGTATAGAGCAACTTGAAGAGATTGATGGTCTTATTTTACCAGGCGGTGAAAGTACAACAATGCGCCGTCTTATTGATAAGTATGCTTTCATGGAACCACTTCGTACATTCGCGAAGTCTGGTAAACCAATGTTTGGTACATGTGCAGGTATGATTCTTCTTGCAAAAACACTTATTGGCTATGAAGAAGCACATATTGGTGCTATGGATATTACAGTAGAGCGCAATGCGTTCGGACGCCAAAAAGATAGCTTTGAAGCCGCACTGTCAATTAAAGGTGTAGGAGAAGAATTTATTGGTGTATTTATTCGTGCTCCGTATGTTGTAAATGTAGCTGATGATGTTGAAGTACTTTCCACACATGGTGATCGAATGGTAGCAGTAAAACAAAATCAGTTTTTAGCTGCTTCATTCCATCCAGAATTAACGGATGATCATCGTGTGACAGCATACTTTGTAGAAATGGTAAAAGAAGCGAAAATGAAAAAAGTTGTATAAGTAACTTGCAACTTGTATAAGATTATAGTAAATTGATGGTAACAATTTTATAAAATAAGCGTGTTGATAGGAAGTAGTAACAAATGCCGTTTCTTATAGAGAGTCGATGGTTGGTGGAAATCGATAGAAACAGTTTGTGAATCCATCCTGGAATGGAATGTGGAATATCTTTATGATTAGTAAACATTCCCGGTGAAGAGCCGTTATTTCTACTTGAGAGGAAAGCGGTAATGCTTTCAACTAGGGTGGCAACGCGGGTTAACTCCCGTCCCTTTATATAGGGACGGGAGTTTTTTGTGTTTTATAAAATAAAAGGAGGAGTATATAATGCTTGATATTAAATTTTTACGTACAAATTTTGAAGAAGTAAAAGCAAAGTTACAGCATAGAGGCGAAGATTTAACTGATTTTGGTCGTTTTGAAGAGCTGGATACGAGAAGAAGAGAATTACTTGTTCAAACAGAGGAATTAAAAAGTAAACGTAACGAAGTATCTCAACAAATCTCTGTATTGAAGCGTGAAAAGAAAGATGCAGAAGCTCTAATTCTAGAAATGCGTGAAGTTGGAGAAAAAGTAAAAGATCTTGATAATGAACTTCGTACAGTTGAAGAAGATTTAGAAAGATTAATGTTATCTATTCCAAATATACCTCATGAATCTGCTCCAATTGGTGAAACAGAGGATGATAATGTAGTAGCACGTAATTGGGGAGAAGTGAAAGAATTTGCTTTTGAACCAAAACCACATTGGGATCTTGCTACAGATTTAGGAATTTTAGATTTTGAGCGTGCTGGGAAGGTAACAGGAAGCCGCTTCGTATTCTATAAAGGTGCTGGCGCGAGATTAGAGCGTGCTTTAATTAGCTTTATGCTTGATCTTCATACTGACGAGCATGGATACGAAGAAGTATTACCTCCGTATATGGTAAACCGTGCAAGTATGACAGGAACAGGACAACTTCCGAAATTTGAAGAAGATGCATTCCGTATTGAAAGTGAAGATTACTTCTTAATTCCAACAGCTGAAGTACCTGTAACGAACATGCACCGTGATGAAATCTTAAATAAAGAGCAACTGCCTATACGATATGCTGCATTTAGCTCTTGTTTCCGTTCTGAAGCGGGTTCAGCTGGCCGTGATACACGTGGCTTAATTCGTCAGCATCAGTTCAATAAAGTAGAGCTTGTAAAGTTCGTAAAACCAGAAGATTCTTATGAAGAGTTAGAAAAACTAACAAATGATGCAGAACGCGTGTTACAATTATTAGAGTTGCCATATCGCGTTATGAGCATGTGCACAGGCGATTTAGGATTTACAGCAGCGAAGAAATACGATATCGAAGTATGGATTCCAAGCTATGGCACATATCGTGAGATTTCTTCTTGTAGTAATTTTGAGGCTTTCCAAGCGAGACGTGCAAATATCCGTTTCCGTCGTGAGCCAAACGGCAAACCAGAACATGTTCATACATTAAATGGATCTGGTCTTGCAATTGGACGTACGGTGGCAGCTATTTTAGAGAACTATCAACAAGAAGATGGTACAATTATAATTCCAGAAGTTCTTCGCCCTTATATGGGAGGAAAAACAGTTATTAAGTAAATTTATAAACATTCATCGGTATGAGTGATTGGTAATTATGAGCGTTGTCAGTACTATAATGTAGGAGAGGAAAAGTAAAATTTTCCTTTCCTCATAATTTATTTTAGTAGGGTTGACTAACTGTTTTTCTTTTGATATTATATTTGATGTCAATATGGAGGTATACCCAAGTCTGGCTGAAGGGATCGGTCTTGAAAACCGACAGGCGGCGAGAGTCGCGCGGGGGTTCGAATCCCTCTACCTCCTCCAGATATAATTGACAACAGCGCATATAAGTGGAGATTGGAGAACTCGTTACCAACACGTAACGAGTTTTTATTTTAAAACCAATCATAAAGTATGGTGTAAGGCGATTTTGTCCTTATTACACACTCATATTCCGATGATTATCTTCATAGATATGAAAGGAGTCAACATGGATCTTATTATACAAACGTTTCCTTTAGATGGAAAAACTTTATATTATGTACAATGTCCTGTCTGTAAGAACAATAGAATTTTAAACAGTGGTGCAAATGTGTCACGCATTATAAGCGATGATACATTCCGTAAACTTTGTGGTTGCACTTGTGATGTAAAGCAAACTGCGACAAAAGTAGAGGCGCCAAAAAAAGTTGAAAAAGCAGCTGTAAAGAAAGAAGCAGCTCCAAAACGTACAGGTAAAGTATTAACAGCAGTGATTAACGGGAAAGAAATGACTGTTAAAGAGATTGCTGAAACATACGATATTAGTACAAGTACTGTTCGTCAGCGTATTAACGCTGGAAAACCTGAGAGTGAAATTATTGCTCCGACAAAAAAGAAGTAATTTAATAGAAAAACCCGTGCGTATGCACGGGTTTTTTATTTTACAAGTTTACGTGTTTGTTTTAAAAAATGGCCAATTTTTTTAATGATTGGTTCGATTGAATCACCATCTTTTAAAATATCGTATTCATTAATGTTTAATCGTAAAACAGGGCATGCATTAAAGTTATTAATCCAGTTTTCGTAACGGCCATGCATCTCTTTCCAATACTCAATTGGTGTTTGTTGTTCCATCGGACGTCCGCGTTCTTGGATACGATCAACAATATCATCGAAAGAACCTTCTAAGTAAATTAATAAATCAGGATGAGGGAAGTAAGGAGTCATGACCATAGCGTCAAATAAACCTTTGTATGTTTCATAATCAGTTTCCGTCATTGTACCTTTTTCATGATGCATCTTTGCAAAAATTCCAGTGTCTTCATATATAGAGCGATCTTGAACAAAACCGCCACCGTATTCAAAAATTCTTTTTTGTTCTTTAAATCGTTCTGCTAAAAAGTACACTTGCAAGTGGAAGCTCCAGCGTGTGAAATCAGCATAGAACTTGTCCAAATACGGGTTCGAATCTACCTTTTCAAATGATGTGCGATAACCTAAAGCGTTAGCTAATGCAGTTGTCATAGTTGATTTTCCGACACCTACTGTTCCAGCAATAGTGATTACTGCGTCATTTGGTATATCATATTTTTGCCTTAAATTCATTGTTATTCCGACTCCTTTAAGAGAGTATTTTGAAGGGCGGATAGGATGACGTTTAAATCATCAGGATTTTTTACAAAATCCATATCGTCTCCGTTAAATTTTAATACTGGGATATCTGGATGATCTTTTTTAAAAGTCTCCATTGCTGTTTCGTAATCTTTTGTGAGCTGTAGTAAGTAATTTGGATCCATGTTTTTTTCGAATTCTCTTCCGCGCATCGCAATTCGTGTTTGTAATGTTTCCAAGCTAGCTGTTAAATAAACGATAACGTTTGGTACAGGCATATCTTGTGTAAGGATACGATAGATTTGCATGTACTTGTCATATTGAGAATTCTTTAATGTACGTGATGCGAAAATTAAATTTTTAAATATATGATAATCCGCTACTACTGGTTTCCTTTGATTCAAATACTTTATGTTAATATCTTCTAATTGTTTGTATCTATTACAAAGAAAGAACATCTCTGTTTGAAAACTCCATTCGTCGATGTCTTCATAGAATTTTCCTAAAAAAGGATTCTCATCAACAATTTCTTTTAGTAAGTGGAGTTGCATGTGAGTTGAAATTGCCTTCGCAAGTGAGGTTTTTCCAACACCAATTGGTCCTTCAACCGTGATAAATGGTACTCCGGTCACGCTGTTTCCTCCTTTCAATCAGTGATTTACCGTGACTACTAAAAACACAAAACAGAATTATTGTAGCACAGGAGGGAAGCGAGCGGGTTAATTTGATATAAAAAGTTAGAAAATAAATATATGTATTAATTAATTTTTATTTGAGATGACGGTACTATATTTGCTTTTAATGTGGCTTCCATTATTTTTAAAGCATGCAGATTATCCTGATCATGATTAGAGGCAATACAGTCCTGTGGTACATACAGTGTATAATTTCTCATATGAGCATCGTTAGCTGTAAAGAGGATACATATATTCCCGGCGACTCCTGTCAATATTAGATTTTCTATTTTTAAATAGCCTAATAAGGAATTTAAAGGTGTTTCATAAAAAGCAGAGTAATGTGGTTTAATAAAAATGTAATCATCAGTATTTGGAGCAATCTTATGAATGATATTTTCACTATACTCATTTGTACAATGAGTAATTAGTTGGTCAATATCAGATCTCCAAAGTTGATAATGGTCATTAACATAAATTATGGGGTAGCCAAAGGATTTCATTGTTTTCTTTAATTGTAAAATAGGGTTTGTTATAATTTCGCATTTTTTAGCCAGGGTGGGCCCGTGTGAAAATTGAAAATCATTAATCATATCGATAATGAGTAAGGCAGTATTCTTCATATGTAATCCCCTCTCTTTTTTATTAGGGTGGATTGAATTTGTAAAAGTTATCCCATGTGCAGTAAATGGAAAAAAGTGTATTTTATTTTAGGTGAAAGGACTATGGTATGGAACACGATCAAGATATTTATTTTATGCAGTTAGCAATAGAAGAGGCTAAAAAAGCAGAGGCAATACAAGAAGTACCGATTGGTGCAGTTATAGTGTTAGATGGTGAAGTAATTAGTGTTGCTCATAATTTAAGAGAAACTGAACAAAGATCAATAGCTCACGCTGAGTTATTAGCTATTGATGAGGCGTGCAAAAAATTAGGGACATGGCGTTTAGAAGATGCGACGTTATATGTAACATTAGAGCCTTGTCCGATGTGTGCGGGTGGAATTGTTTTATCACGAGTGAAGCGAGTTGTATATGGTGCAAGTGATCCGAAAGGTGGATGTGCAGGGACTTTGATGAATCTTTTAACGGATGAACGCTTTAATCATCAATGCGAGGTAGTTGCTGGTGTATTAGAAGAAGAATGCGGTACTTTGTTAACAAACTTTTTTAGAGAGCTTCGTAAAAAAAGAAAAGCGATAAAAAAATTAGAGAAAAGTAACGAGAATTAACGTATTTGCATTTTGTAAAAAAACAAGTTATACTGATAATGCCTTTTAATGAAGGCAACCGAATATTGGTTTTAACTTTGCCGTGCTAAGCGGGGAGGTAGCGGTGCCCTATACTCGCAATCCGCTCTAGCGAGGCCGAATCCCTTCTCGAGGTTATGCTGCTGTAAGGTCTGCCTTAAGTAAGTGGTGTTGACGTTTGGGTCCTGCGCAACGGGACCCCGTGAACCTTGTCAGGTCCGGAAGGAAGCAGCAATAAGCGGGTCTTCTCGTGTGCCGCAGGAGTGCCTGAACCGAGCTAACTGCTTGAGTAACGCTTATGGTACGTAATCGACAGAAGGTGCACGGCAGTTATATATGTATACAAAACTCACCTTAATACTAAGGTGGGTTTTTTGTATAGAAAATAACTTTTGGAATCTATAAACAGAATGGGTTATAATAAATAAGATAATAACCTTTGAGGGAGGCCGTATTTTCGTGTCATACCAAGCGTTATACCGAACATGGAGACCGCAAAAATTTGAAGATGTAGTTGGTCAAAAGCACGTGACAAAAACGTTGCAAAATGCCCTTCTTCAAGAGAAAGTTTCACATGCTTATTTATTTTCTGGGCCGAGGGGAACAGGAAAAACGACAATTGCAAAAGTATTTGCAAAAGCAATCAACTGTGAACATGCTCCGGTAGCTGAACCTTGTAATGAATGTCCTTCTTGTTTGGGGATTACACAAGGATCTATTTCAGATGTATTAGAAATTGATGCGGCTTCAAATAACGGTGTAGATGAAATTCGAGATATTAGAGATAAAGTAAAATATGCTCCAAGTGCTGTAGAATATAAAGTATACATTATTGATGAAGTCCACATGCTTTCTATGGGTGCCTTCAATGCGCTTTTAAAAACGTTAGAAGAGCCGCCAGGACACGTCATCTTTATTTTGGCGACAACAGAACCGCATAAGATTCCGCCTACAATCATTTCACGTTGCCAGCGTTTTGAATTTCGAAAAATATCAGTAAATGATATTGTTGAGAGATTATCGACGGTTGTGACGAATGAAGGTACGCAAGTAGAAGATGAGGCGTTACAAATTGTTGCACGTGCCGCTGAAGGTGGTATGCGTGATGCGCTTAGTCTTATTGATCAGGCAATATCTTATAGTGATGAGACAGTTACGACAGAAGATGTATTAGCTGTGACAGGTTCTGTTTCCCAGCAATACTTAGGTAACTTAGTAGAATGTATACGTGAAAATGATGTATCAAGAGCATTACGTATCATAGATGAGATGATGGGTAAAGGGAAAGATCCAGTTCGTTTTATGGAGGATTTCATTTACTATTATCGCGATATGCTTTTATATCAAACCTCACCACAACTGGAACATATGTTGGAACGAGTAATGGTAGATGAGCAATTCCGGATGTTAAGTGAAGAAATGCAACCGGAAGTAATCTATGAAATCATTCATACGCTTAGTAAGGGACAACAGGAAATGAAGTGGACAAATCATCCGCGAATTTTCTTAGAAGTTGTTATGGTACAACTGTGTCAACAGTTTATGATGCAAGCGAACGGTGCAGATCGTTTACAAGCAATTATGAACAGGATGCAGCAATTGGAGAAAGAGTTAGAACAAGTCAAAAAGAATGGTGTGCCGGCTGGTGTGCAGCAAGAAGTCAGAGAGACACGTGCAACACCAAAGCCAGTGCGTACAGGTAGTATGAAAATTCCTGTTGGACGTGTAAATGAAGTGTTAAAGCAAGCAAAGCGTCAGGATTTAGAACAATTAAAAGCTGTGTGGGGTGAGTTGTTAGGAAGACTCAAATCATACAACAAAGTAGCGTTTGCTGTTTTATTAGAAAATAGCGAACCGGTAGCGGCTTCGGATGATACTTACGTTTTAGCGTTTCAATATGAGATTCACTGTAAAATGGCAAGCGAGAACCGAGAAGCTATGGATACAGTGGAACAAGCCTTATTTGAACTGTTAAGTAAAAGATTAAATATGATTGCCATTCCAAAAAGTGAATGGGGTAAAATCCGTGAAGATTTTTTACAGCGTGAAGGCGAGAATTCTGAAGAAAGCCCAGAGAAAAAAGAAGATCCTCTTATAGAAGAGGCAGTAAAATTAGTAGGACAAGAACTTATTGAAATAAAAGAGTAATAATAATTAGGAGGAATTAATTATGATGCGTGGCGGAATGGGAAATATGAATAATATGATGAAACAAATGCAAAAGATGCAAAAAGATATGGCAAAAGCGCAAGAAGAACTTGGCGAAAAAACAGTTGAAGGTACAGCTGGCGGCGGTATGGTCACAGTTATTGCAAATGGTCATAAGCAAATTCTTGAAGTGAAAGTTAAAGAAGAAGTTGTAGATCCAGAAGATATCGAAATGTTACAAGACTTAGTGTTAGCTGCAACGAATGATGCACTTAAAAAAGCTGATGAACTTTCAAACTCTACAATGGGTAAATTTACAAAAGGCTTAAACTTACCAGGTGGAATGTTCTAGGAGGATACTGATATATGCATTATCCAGAACCGATATCGAAATTAATTGATAGTTTTATGAAGTTGCCAGGAATCGGACCGAAAACAGCGGTTCGATTGGCATTTTTCGTATTAGATATGAAAGAAGATGATGTGTTAGGTTTTGCAAAAGCACTTGTGAATGCGAAGCGAGATTTAGCGTATTGTTCTGTATGCGGACATATTACTGACCGCGATCCTTGTTATATTTGTAATGATTCGCATCGAGATCAGTCGATTGTTTGTGTTGTGCAGGAACCGAAAGATGTAATCGCAATGGAAAAGATGAAAGAGTATCAAGGTGTATATCATGTGTTACGTGGTGCGATTTCTCCAATGGAGGGAATTGGACCGGAAGACATTAATATCCCGCAACTTTTAAAGCGACTGCATGACGAAACGGTACAAGAAGTGATACTAGCAACAAATCCTAATATTGAAGGGGAAGCTACAGCGATGTATATATCCCGCCTCTTAAAGCCGACAGGTATTAAAGTAACTCGTATTGCACATGGTCTGCCAGTTGGTGGAGATTTAGAATATGCAGATGAAGTGACACTGTCGAAAGCGTTAGAAGGTCGTAGAGAAGTATAAGAGGAGAAACAAAAATGTTCTTTCAAAAAAAGGGTAAATTGCGTAAAGAGTATGATGATAAGCTAATTGTACTATTAGAAAAAGTGAAGAATGAATGGTTACGTCAGAAGAGAATGGTTGAACAAAGTGTGGAACCATCTCAAGATGTACTTTGTTCTTTGAAAATAGCAGAGGCGAAATATTTCTTCTTGTTAAAAGAAGCAAAACGTCGTCCTGTAAAAATGGAACAATGGTAAAAGGTTCTGCTGAAAAAGCAGAACCTTTTATTTTATTTATTAAATATTTAGTGGTTACTTCGTTTGGAAAGAAAGATTAATGGTTTTTATGAAGAAAGTGTTGCCGAATGAAGTTTAACAAGATAAAACAACTGGAGTTGTAGGGTAAATGTTCTTTTTTATCGCCTTGTCCCATACAAATAAATATGTATAGGTCACTTTCATAAGGAGGAAAAAATGAATTCTACAGTTGTTATTGTCGGTATTCTTACTTTAGTTTTTATCTTTCTTGTTTTTGGTGTTTCTTCTAAGCCGTTACGTTTTATAGGAAAAGCGCTCTTTCATGTTACTTTAGGGATAGCATTACTCTTTATCGTAAATGTTGTAGGGACATATTTTGATTTTCATATTCCAATTAACTTGGGAACCGCAACAATCACAAGTATATTAGGCCTACCTGGTGTTGCTGCATTAGTGGTTATTAAGCTTTATATCATGCCAAGATAAAATTATTTTGGCATTTTTTTAAAAAGTGTTGACGAACAAATGATTAATATGGTAAATTAATAAGCGTCGTCAGGAACGAAAGAAAAAAGTTGTTGACAGATTTAACGCAAAATGTTAAATTGTAAAAGTCGCTGAAACGCGATGTTGAACTTTGAAAACTAAACGAAACAAACAACGTGAAACGTCAATTTTTATTTTTAGATGCTAGACAAACTAACTTTATTGGAGAGTTTGATCCTGGCTCAGGATGAACGCTGGCGGCGTGCCTAATAC
>NZ_JBFTQW010000027.1:0-15778 GCF_056399205.1 Bacillus sp. 01N45 | reverse complement strand
ATTCGCTCGACTTGCATGTATTAGGCACGCCGCCAGCGTTCATCCTGAGCCAGGATCAAACTCTCCAATAAAGTTAGTTTGTCTAGCATCTAAAAATAAAAATTGACGTTTCACGTTGTTTGTTTCGTTCAGTTTTCAAAGAACTAATCGGTCGCTCATTTGCGACTCCCTTATGTTAACATCTTCATGTTTCAATGTCAACTAAGTTTTTTATTTCGTTTGCCGCGTTCTGCGTTATTGCATCGGCGACTTGTCCTATATTACACCTCTATACTCTAATCGTCAACATATTTTTCTAAAAAAATATAAAAAGGCTTATTTCTTTTAAAATAAGCCTTTTTATCAAATATCATTCTATTCATTTATTATTTTTCTATAATTGGTAACGAGACGATAAACTGAATAATACCATCCTCATATTCTGCTCGAATACTACCACCTTGCAGCTCAACAATACTTTTCGCAATCGCTAATCCAAGTCCCGATCCTTCTGTTACTCTACTTCTAGATTGATCCTTCTTATAAAAACGTTCAAACAAACTCCCTAGCTCTTCTCTCGTAAACTCTTCACTATGATTCGCAATTACAATTTGTATATCCCGGCGCTGCCTTTGAAGAGAAACTTTTATCTCCCCATCATCTTTACTATACTTAATCGCGTTCATTAATAAATTATCAAATACACGTACCATCTTTTCCGAATCAACCGCTGCATAGGCACGTTCCTCAGGAAACTTCTTAACAAACGCAAGTCCATGCTCTTCTGCCTGCGGTACTAACTCTTCTATTAATTGCTCCAATAACTCATTTATACAAACCTCTTGTTTTTCTAATACAACTTGCTCATTTGTTAACTTCGTATACTCAAATAAATCTTCTATTAAATTCTTTAACTGCTCCGACTTCGCAAAAGCAATTCTCGTATACTCATCATGTTGTTCTTTATTTTCATATTTAGAATCTCGAAGTAATCGCAAGTAACCCATAATAGAAGTCAGTGGTGTACGCAAATCGTGAGATACATTCGTAATAAGCTCATTCTTTTGCTTCTCTAATTTACGTTCCTTTTCTATATTATTCATAAGCTCTTCTGCCATATTATTAATATTCTCAGTTAAAGACGCAATCTCGTCCTCACCTTTCTTCTCAATACGATACGCTAAGTTGCCTTTTTCTATTTCCTTTACACCTTGTGCCATCGCTTCAATTTGCTTCATCTTTCTCTTTGTTATATAGAAGAAAGAGAAAATAAATATGAGTACACCTATGCAAAATGGAAACGGCCCTTCTTGCGTATCATATATTACTTCACCTTCTGGAATCCCACTAACAAACATGTATAAATTCTTATCTTCTATTGTAATAGGTGCAAAAGCTATAAATTCTTTTCTTGTACTTTCAAATGCATCTTGGCCATTTGAATAGTTGATCGCGAATGATGCTGCATTACGAATCGTATTATGCAAATCAATTTGCTCTTCTTGCGCCTGCTTCGTTTTATATAAAAC
Organism: Bacillus sp. 01N45; assembly: GCF_056399205.1. NCBI lineage: Bacteria > Bacillati > Bacillota > Bacilli > Caryophanales > Bacillaceae > Bacillus > Bacillus sp. 01N45. The sequence continues at coordinate 14,270 of NZ_JBFTQW010000027.1, read as the reverse complement.
TTTACCGCTCTCGTCAGTAACCAATATTTTTAAAGCTCTAGGTCCTCGCTCTAAACTTTGGTTCTCCCTTTCGATCATATCGGATATAGCTTCTAATTTATTTTCATGAACCGAACTATTTGCCGCTCCTTGAGCTTGTTGATTAATCTCCTCCATACCAGCCCGATAATCGATCATCGCCTTCCGATTCGCATTCTCAAAAAACGGCGCTGCCGCCTTTGCTGACAAAAGACCTAATAGCGCACAAGCAGTAAACGCAGTAATAAGTTGAATTCGCACACTCCGTTTCACACTCTTCATTATCTTTCCAATTAATTCTCGAAATTTCCTAACATAAGTAAATGGATTAAATATCTTTTTCAATCTTATACCCCACTCCCCATACTGTTTTTATATATATTGGCTTCCTTGGATTCTCCTCAATCTTTTCACGCACTTTCCGAATATGAACCATTACCGTGTTATCCGACTGGAAAGATCTTTCGTTCCAAACCTTTTCATAAATTTGTTCCGCACTAAAGACCATCCCCGGATTACGAGCTAGTAATTCTAAAATCGAAAATTCCCTCGGGGTCAGTTTCACTTCTTCTCCATCCACAATGACTGTATGAGTGGAGATGTTTATTTTCATCTCTCCAATTTCTAACTCGTCCTCATTTTGAAGAGCAAAACCATTCATCTTCATATAACGACGTAACTGAGATTTAATCCTTGCGATTAACTCTAACGGATTAAATGGTTTCGTTACGTAATCATCTGCACCTGTTGTTAATCCTAAAATTTTATCCATATCTTGCGTTTTCGCAGAAAGCATAATAATCGGCATTTCTTTCGATTCTCTTACTTTCATACACATATGAATACCATCTACCTTTGGCATCATAATATCTAATACGACTAGATGTACTTCATTTTCTTCTAGTAAACGTAATCCTTCTTCTCCGTCTCCTGCTTGCAACACTTTATATCCTTCATTCTTTAAATAGATTGTAATAAGATTTCTAATTTCTTTTTCATCATCTACGACAAGTATTGTTTCGTGCGCCACAATATCTCCCCCATCACTTTTTTAATCCCTAACTTCTATTATAGGAAAACTTCTGAAGAAAAACGCTCGGAAATCCTTAAGATTTTCTGAAGACGCAAAAAAGGTCTAGACTCCCCTTAAGTCTAGACCTTTCAAAAAACCCCTTTTATTTACGAACGTAGATGAAATATAGTACGAATAAAACTCCCATAACATACATAATTGGATGAATCTCTTTACGACGACCACTTACTACCATTGTAATTGGATAGAAGATAAACCCGATTGCAATCCCTGTCGCAATACTATACGTAAGTGGCATTGAAATGATTGTAAAGAATGCTGGTACTGCAATCTCGAATTTCTTCCAATCAATTTCGCCTAAAGATGAAACCATCAAGATCCCTACAATAATTAATGCTGGTGCTGTTACAGCTGGTGTTACAACGCTTAATAATGGCGAGAAGAATAGTGCCAGCAAAAAGAATCCTGCTGTTACAACTGCTGTAAATCCAGAACGTCCACCCGCTGCTACCCCTGCAGAAGATTCAATGTAAGACGTTGTTGTTGATGTACCTAAGATCGCACCGATTACAGTTGCAATCGCATCTGCAAATAATGCTTTTCCTGCACGTGGTAATTTATTGTTCTTCATTAATCCAGCTTGATTCGCAACCGCTACAAGTGTACCTGCTGTATCAAAGAAATCGATAAAGAAGAACGTTATAATAACAATCACCATTTGAACAGTGAAAATATCTCCGAAGTGAGTTAACGCCACACCGAACGTTGGTTCTAGACTCGGTATTGCTCCCACTACAGCTTTTGGAGTATCAATTAATCCTGTCGCTACTCCTAAAATTGCTGTAAGAATCATACCGTAGAACACTGCACCATTAACTTTCTTAATCATGAAGATGATTGTAGTAACAACCCCGAAGATTGCTAGTAACGTTGTGCCCTTTGTTAAATCCCCCAACCCAACAAGAACAGCATCATTTTTCACGATAATTCCGGCATTTTGGAAGCCAAGGAAGGCAATGAATAATCCGATACCTGCCGCTACTGCAAACTTTAACTCTGATGGAATTGCATTAATGATTTTTTCACGAATACCTGAAGCTGTAAGAATAATAAAGATAATACCTGACATTAACGTTCCAGCAATTGCTGTCTGCCATGGAATACCCATCGTTAACACTGCCGTATAAGCAAAGAACGCGTTAATTCCCATACCCGGCGCCAAAGCAATCGGATACTTCGCGAATATCCCCATAATTAACGAACCAATCGCTGCTGCTAATGCTGTAGCAACGAATACTGCACCCGGATCCATTCCTGTACCTGCTGGTAACCCTTTAACATTTCCAAGTGACAGCGTAGCAGGATTGACAAATAGTACATAAGCCATAGATAAAAATGTCGTTAAACCTGCTATGAACTCTGTTTTATAATTTGTACCGAGTTCATCAAACTGAAAATAGCGTTTCATCTTACGTTTCCCCCGTTATATGATTACTCGCCGTAATCTCCCTAGCCCTCTTTTATCTATTAAAAATAAAAAAGGCTTCCATTGCATATACATGGAAGCGTTCTATGAATAAAGACAAGTTTACCCTCATCTTTATCTAAACGCCTCGTAGTCAAGCCATTTACGGTAGCTAGGTAGAAACTTTCGGGCCATATCCCCGATATTATACGACGGCATAATATTCACTTTTCGTTTGAATTACATACTCATATTAACTCGATGAAGTAGTTTTGTCAATTTAAAAACGAACATTTTTACAAACTTTCGCATTTTCGTTCGTATTAAGAGCAAAACACAAAAGATCCATCTATGCATGAGCAATAGATGGATCTTTTTTTATAATACTATTCCCACTCGATAGTTGCTGGTGGCTTACTTGTTATATCATACACGATACGGTTAACGTGTTTTACTTCGTTTACGATACGTACAGAGATTTTCTCTAATACGTCCCAAGGGATACGTGCCCAGTCAGCTGTCATACCGTCGATAGATGTTACTGCGCGGATACCTACTGTGTAATCGTAAGTACGCTCATCACCCATAACACCTACGCTACGCATACCAGGAAGCGCAGTGAAGTATTGCCAAACTTCGCGGTCTAAGCCCGCTTTAATAATTTCTTCACGTAAAATCGCATCAGATTCACGAACGATTTCTAATTTCTCTTCTGTGATTTCACCTAATACACGAATACCAAGACCAGGGCCTGGGAATGGTTGACGCCATACAATTTCATCAGGAATTCCTAGTTCTGATCCTAATACACGTACTTCATCTTTAAATAACGTGTTTAAAGGCTCAATTAATTTGAACTGCATGTCTTCTGGAAGACCACCAACGTTATGGTGAGATTTAATTGTTTGTGCAGTTGCTGTACCACTTTCAACGATGTCTGTATAAAGTGTACCTTGCGCTAGGAAGTCCATTCCTTGTAATTTAGAAGCTTCATCATCAAATACGTAAATGAATTCATTACCGATGATTTTACGTTTTTGTTCTGGATCTTCTACACCTTTTAACTTGTTCATGAAGCGTTCTTGTGCATCCACTTTAATAACGTTCATGTGGAAGCCTTCGCTGAATGTTTTCATAACGCCTTCTGCTTCACCTTTGCGAAGTAAGCCGTGGTCAACGAAAATACATGTTAATTGATCGCCGATTGCTTTATGAATTAATACTGCTACAACAGAAGAGTCTACACCGCCGCTAAGTGCGCATAGTACTTTTTTGTCTCCAACAGTTTCACGGATTTTCTCTAATTCTACTTCGATAAAGTTCTCCATGTTCCATCCTTCAGAACAACCACATACGCCGAATACGAAGTTTTTAATTAAATCATTACCGTGCTCAGAATGACGTACTTCTGGGTGGAATTGTACACCGTATAAGTTTTTGTCTTCATTGCTCATACCAGCAATTGGACAAGACTCACTTGTTGCATCTACTACGAATCCTTCAGGTAAACCAGTTACTAAGTCACCATGGCTCATCCATACAACTTGCTCTTCTGGAAGGTTCGCATATAATTTTGATTCGTTCTCTACTTTAAGAACAGCTTTTCCGTACTCACGGTGGTTTGCACGTTCTACTTTCCCACCGAAGTGTTGCGTCATAAGCTGCATACCGTAACAAATACCGAAGATCGGTAATCCTAGTTCAAAGATTTTTTCATCACAATGTAATGCGCCTTCACCGTATACACTATTTGGTCCACCAGAGAAGATAATCCCTTTTGGATTCATTGCTTTAATTTCTTCTGCAGTAATTGTATGTGGATGAAGTTCACTGTATACACCGAACTCACGAATTCGACGTGCTATTAACTGATTGTACTGACTCCCAAAATCTAAAACGATAATTGTATCATGCTGCTTCTTCAAAATAATCACCCCAACGTTAGTTCTCGTATATAAATATTTTTACCAATTAGGCAAAAAGCATTACTAATATAATAAAAAAAGCCAGTCCTCCGCCTCTAGTCTCATAACAAAGAAAAGGCAGGGGTCTGGCTTTATAAAGAAAGATAGTCTTCCGCTCTTTATAAATATAAGACGCACTGCCTTCATAGTCAGGTTGTTTACGGTAACCCGGTAGAGACTCTCAAACCATATCATCGAGGATATATGAAGGATTTTTTTATATTATCTCCCTAGATTCTAACAATGAAGTATCGATATGGTCAAGAGAGAAAGCGACAAAATTCTACAGAAATTAATTTCCTTTTCTAAAAAACATAAAAAAACATCCATTTCTATATAGAAATGGATGTTTTTCGAGCAAACGGAATTACATCATTCCGCCCATACCGCCCATGCCCATGCCGCCCATGTCAGGCATTGCTGGTGCATTTGGTTCTGGCTTGTCAGCAACTACAGCTTCAGTCGTTAAGAACATAGCTGCAACAGATGCTGCGTTTTGAAGTGCAGAGCGAGTTACTTTAGCTGGATCTACGATACCAGTTTCAAGCATGTTAACCCACTCGCCAGTAGCTGCGTTGAAACCAACGCCTACTTTTTCGCCTTTTAGACGCTCTACAACTACAGATCCTTCTAGACCAGCGTTGATCGCGATTTGACGAACTGGCTCTTCTAGTGCGCGAAGTACGATGTTGATACCTGTTGCTTCGTCGCCTTCAGCTACGATAGAAGCTACTTTCGTGTATACGTTCATAAGTGAAGTACCACCACCAGCAACGATACCTTCTTCTACTGCTGCACGAGTTGAGTTAAGTGCATCTTCAATGCGAAGTTTGCGCTCTTTTAACTCAGTTTCAGTTGCTGCACCTACTTTAATTACTGCTACGCCACCTGCAAGTTTTGCAAGACGCTCTTGTAATTTTTCACGATCGAATTCAGAAGTAGTTTCTTCTAATTGCGCGCGGATTTGACCAATGCGAGCTTCGATTTGTTGTGAATTTCCGATACCTTCAACTACAGTTGTGTTTTCTTTCGTTACAACAACTTTACCAGCACGTCCTAAAGATTCAATTGTAGCAGATTTTAAGTCACGACCTAATTCTTCAGTGATTACTTCGCCACCAGTTAAGATTGCGATATCTTCTAGCATTGCTTTACGACGGTCACCAAATCCAGGAGCTTTAACAGCTACTACATTGAATGTACCACGAAGTTTGTTCACTACTAATGTAGCTAAAGCTTCGCCTTCTACGTCTTCAGCGATGATAAGAAGTGGTTTACCTTGTTGTACCACTTGCTCTAATACTGGTAAGATTTCTTGGATGTTAGAAATCTTCTTATCAGTAATTAAGATGTATGGGTTATCAAGAACTGCTTCCATTTTGTCAGAATCAGTAATCATGTAAGGAGATGCATATCCACGATCAAATTGCATACCTTCTACTACGTCTAATTCTGTTGTAAATCCTTTAGATTCTTCTAAAGTAATAACGCCGTCGTTACCAACGCGCTCCATTGCTTCAGCGATTAATTGACCTACTTCTTCGTCAGCTGCAGAAATAGCAGCTACTTGTGCGATAGAAGATTTGCCTTCGATTGGTTTAGAAATCTCTTTTAATTCTGCAATTGCAGCAGTAACAGCTTTTTCGATACCTTTACGAAGACCCATTGGGTTCGCACCAGCTGTTACGTTTTTAAGACCTTCACGAATCATAGCTTGTGCTAATACAGTTGCAGTTGTTGTTCCGTCACCAGCTACATCATTTGTTTTGCTAGCAACTTCTGCTACTAATTTTGCACCCATGTTTTCGAATGCATCTTCTAATTCGATTTCTTTTGCGATTGTTACACCATCATTTGTAATAAGTGGTGAACCAAATTTTTTCTCAAGTACAACGTTACGACCTTTTGGTCCAAGCGTTACTTTTACTGCGTTTGCAAGAGTGTCGACACCGCGAAGCATCGAACGACGTGCTTCTTCACTAAATTTAATATCTTTTGCCATAATAATTGACCCCCTTGAATTTTTTAAGATTTATATAATTAACCGATAACTGCTAAAATGTCACTTTCACGTAAAATCAAGTAGTCAGTACCTTCATATTTTACTTCAGTACCTGCATATTTTGAGAAGATGATAAGATCACCTGCAGCTACCTCTAGAGCAACACGCTCACCATTTTCAAGCACTCGACCAGTACCTACTGCAATAACTTTACCCTCTTGTGGTTTTTCTTTTGCAGTGTCTGGTAATACAATACCACTTGCTGTTTTTTCTTCTGCTTGAACAAGCTCAATTACAACGCGATCACCTAATGGCTTTAGCATGAACAATAACCTCCTCATTTTGTTATGTAAATTTTATTTATTAGCACTCAAGTCACCCGAGTGCTAACACACTTATAATAATAAATAATCTCAATTTCTTTTGCAAGTAAAAAAATCATAATTTTTTCGCAAATTAAGCTATACACTTTTCTATATAGAGTCCCTCTTCTTCTACCTTTACTATATGAATCGTTGTTTCCCCTACTCGTATGTTACAATATGAAAGGACACCCTAAGTTGTTTTCGCTATACACACAACTTTCTCCTGTCTTCTATTATAATTTCAAATAAGGATTTACGAAAAAAACATAATTTAAGCGAGGTTTATATCGTAGGTAGCATACTTACATGTTATCCTACCTTATCTCATACACTAGAGTTAGAAAGGATGGTTAAACCATTTGAAAAAACAATATTGGTGGGTTATCGTTACATACATTTTAATGCAGTTATCATCCATTGTTGGATTACCACTTCTGCTGAAAACTGGACTTTATGATAACAGGGGATTTACTAGAGAAGAGAAATTTCAACTCATAACTGGCCACTGGGCAATCATTAGCTTCTTTATTGCATTATGTATCGTACTTTGGTTACTTAGAACAGATATTCGTGACAGACGTTTAGATACAATGCGCTCTACTGTTCCAGCTACGATTGGTTGGATTTTTATCGGTTTCTTCCTAGCATTTTTCTCACAAAGTATTGCCGGTATGATAGAAATACGTGTATTAGGAATTAAACCTGGATCAGAAAATACAGCAAGACTTATGGATATCGCAAAAACGACACCTTGGTTCCTTATCGTTATCTCTATAATAGGACCTATTTTGGAAGAAATCGTATTTAGAAAAATTTTATTTGGTACACTTTATAAGAAGTTTAACTTCTTTATTGCTGCTATCATTAGTTCTCTTGTATTCGCAGCAATTCATTTTGATTTCACTCACTTATTGGTATACACTTCTATGGGACTCGTATTCGCCTTTTTATATGTAAAAACGAAGCGTATTATCGTCCCTATCGCAGCTCATGTTGCAATGAATACATTAGTTGCAGTTGCTCAAGTTTTAATGAGCAATGAACAAATTCAAGAAATGATTAAAGAAGCTGAAAAAATGCAAGGCTTTATCGGAGGATTTTTAGTATGAGGAACTCACCATTGTTCATGGCTGCATTGTACTTCCTTCTAGGATGTATCTTTACACGCTTCGCCATTACGAACGTAACAGATACAATCTGGAATATGTGGACAATACTATTTGCAGTTATGGCAACAATTGATTTTAATTTGGCACTTCGCCTTATCTTAGTTAAATTCACAAAGAAAAAACAATAATAAAACGCAGAGGTCGCTTCCTCTGCGTTTTATTGTGGATAATTCTTTAAAAAGTAAACAAGTGTTTGTAACTCTACCGCTAAATCAATATGGTGAATTCTTATATTATCTGACACATTTAAGCGCGCTGGTGTGAAATTTAAAATACCATGCACGTTCGTTTCTGCCAATCTATCTGCTACAGATTGTGCTACTGTAGCGGGTACTGTTAATATTGCCACTTGTATATCAGTTGATAAACGTTCTTCTAATTCATCTAAATGATATACAGGAATGCCCCCGATTTCTGTCCCGACTTTCTCTTCACTAACATCAAACGCCATTTCAATTTTTGTATTATTGTTTTTCGTGAAATTATAATGTAAGAAAGCGGTCCCTAAATTACCTACTCCAATAAGTGCTACACGTGTTATATCATCTTGGTCGAGTGTTTCACGGAAAAATGATAATAAATAATTTACGTTATATCCATAACCTTTTTTCCCTAACGCTCCAAAATATGAAAAATCTCTTCGAATCGTTGCGGAATCAACTTTTACCGCTTCACTCAATTCGGCTGATGAAACACGTTGCTTACCAGAAAGAGATAAGTTTTGGATAAATCGATAGTATAGAGGCAATCGTTTGGCAGTGGCCTGTGGAATTTTTTGCTGCTCCATATAACCTCTCCTCTCTTCCTATCTTTATTCATATACTTGAATCAAATACAGAAGTTTAGCACTCATGAATTTCCCTGTATAATAAAGAGAAGAAGTATTCTCTCTTTATTTTAAACTATACACTATTTTTAGTATGATTGAGAAATATAAACATGGCAAAGTTAAGAAATTATTTGAGGTGAAAACATTGATTTTATTACAAGTAAACGCGCTTACGAAATTATACGGTGCCGAAACGATTCTTGCAAACATAAAATTGGAAGTTCAAACGAAAGATCGTATCGCATTAGTCGGACGAAATGGGGCCGGAAAATCTACACTATTAAAAATAATAGCTGGTGAGCTATCTCATGATGGTGGCGAAATTATAAAACCAAAAGATGTCTCAATCGGATATTTAGCTCAAAATACCGGGTTAGAAACGTCTTTAACAATTTGGGATGAAATGTTAACCGTCTTTACACACTTGCAGCAAATGGAGACAAAACTTCGAAGGCTAGAGCAAGAGATGGGAAAAGAAGAAAACTTTTCAAACGAGGCTACATATGAAAGATTATTAGCTGATTATGACCAATTGCAATTAGATTATAAAGATCAAGGTGGATATCAATATGAAGCAGATATTCGCTCGATTTTAAGTGGTCTTGGCTTCCCAGTTGAAACGCACCAGACGACGATTTCTACATTAAGCGGTGGACAAAAAACACGATTAGCTCTTGGTAAATTATTATTAACGAAACCAGACCTACTTATTTTGGACGAGCCTACAAACCATTTAGACATCGAAACATTAACATGGCTTGAACAATATTTACAAGGCTATCCTGGCGCAATACTAATCGTTTCCCATGACCGTTATTTCTTAGATAAACTCGTTACACAAGTATATGAAATTTCGAATAAAGAAAGCAGACGATTTGTTGGTAACTACAGTAAATATTTAGACTTAAAATCAGCATTATACGAGCAAGACATGAAACGTTATGAAAAACAACAAGATGAAATCGCTAAACTTGAGGATTTCGTTCAAAAAAATATAGCGCGCGCATCTACGACAAAACGTGCTCAAAGCCGTCGTAAACAATTAGATAGAATGGAATTATTGACTAGACCATTAGGTGATTCTAAGTCAGCATCCTTCCACTTCGATATCGAAAAACAAAGTGGAAATGATGTTTTACAAGTAAAGGATGCAACTATCGGCTATGATGATGATCCGATTATTGAACATGTAACTATGCGCTTAACTCGCGGGGATAGCGTTGCTTTAGTTGGTCCAAACGGAATTGGAAAATCCACATTATTAAAATCACTTGTGAATAAGTTACCACTATTAAATGGTGATGTTTCTTTCGGATCCAATGTATCTGTTGGTTATTATGATCAAGAACAAGCAAACTTAACATCTTCTAAGCGAGTTTTAAATGAGTTATGGGATGAATATCCATTGCAGCCCGAAAAAGAAATTCGCACGATATTAGGTAACTTCTTATTCACAGGGGATGATGTACTAAAACCAGTATCTTCTCTTAGTGGTGGACAAAAAGCTCGATTAGCTCTTGCAAAACTTATGATGCAAAAATCAAATTTATTAATTCTCGATGAACCTACGAACCATCTTGATTTAAATAGTAAAGAAATTTTGGAGAATGCTTTAATTGATTATCCAGGCACCCTTCTATTTGTTTCACATGACCGCTACTTTATTAATCGTGTAACGACGACCGTTGTTGAGTTGTCAACAGAAGGTGCACAAGAGTATTTAGGCGATTACGATTACTATGTGGAGAAGAAAAATGAAATGATTGAACGTGCAGCATTTGAACAACAAGAACAGCAAGAAAACCAAGCACCTGTTCAAAAAACTGTAGCGCAAGAAAAATTAAATTATCTCGAAGAAAAAGAGCGTAAACAATTAGAACGTCAACGCACTCGAAAAATTGAGGAACTAGAACAAAATATTGTAGAATTTGAAGAAGAAATTGCTACGTTAGAAGATCAACTTTGCTTACCAGAAATATACGCAGATTATGAAAAGGCTAGTGAAATTACAACGAAAAAGCAAATACTACAAGAGCAACTTGATGCTTGTATGGCAGAATGGGAAGAATTACATTTATAAGAGTATGAATAAGAAGGATGTCTCATAAGTCGGGATTTTTGACTATGCGACATCCTTTTTATCTTCTAGCTGGGGTATAAACGATTCGACACGACATACCGATTTACCGACAAAGTTTGACAATGTTGGCTCGCCCCTATAATAAGGGCACATTTCAAAATGTTTTTTAGAGATATCTTCTTGCGATTTATTTCCCAAAAAAGAATACATTCAAAGGTCAGACTTCTTCTGCTTTATCCACAGGTTTATACACATATCCACCTTTATAAAATAAACCCCAAAATAACTTTTCCACATTATCCACAACTTCCAAAAAAGTTATCAACATTTTATATACACAATAAAACCCACATTATCAACAGATAATATGGGTTTTATCCACAAGCTGTGGTTAATTTTGTGCATAACTATTCTTCAATATCTAATCCTGGATTTGCATTTAGAGCTAATGTAGCACGTTTTCCTTGTTCATATGCAATTGTACCTGCGGCTGCAATCATCGCTGCATTATCGGTACATAAAGATAGTGGAGGAATAATTAGCTCGATATTTTCTTTTGTCGCAAATTCCGCTTCCAAACGTGCGCGAAGTCCTTTATTCGCAGCTACTCCACCAGCAAGAAGCAGTTGCTTTACGTTATACGCTTCTGCTGCACGAGATGCTTTCGTTACAAGCACATCTATTACACTCGCTTGGAAACTTGCTGCTAAATCTTCCGGTGCAATTTCTATCCCGCGTTGTTTCGCGTTATGCACAGTGTTGATAACTGCTGATTTCAATCCACTGAAACTGAAATCATACGAATCAGGTTCTAGCCATGCACGAGGCAAATCGATTGTCGGTTCCCCTTCATGTGCAAGGCGATCAATGTGAGGACCACCTGGATATGGCATGGATAATGTTCGAGCTACTTTATCATATGCCTCTCCAGCTGCATCATCTCTTGTTTCACCAATCACTTCGAATGAACCATGTTCTTTCATATAAACAAGCTCCGTATGTCCACCAGATACAACAAGTGATAGTAGTGGGAATTGAACTTCTTTTACTAAACGGTTCGCATAAATGTGCCCAGCTATATGATGAACACCCACTAGAGGAATATCATGTGCAAAAGCCACTGCTTTCGCTGCATTTACCCCTATTAAAAGCGCTCCTACTAACCCAGGTCCTTCTGTTACAGCAATTGCATCAATATCATCAAATGTGATATTTGCTTCTTTTAAAGCTTCTTCTAACACAACTGTAATTTCTTCTACATGATGACGGGATGCAATCTCTGGTACAACTCCGCCAAAACGTTTATGACTTTCAATTTGTGATGCAACGACATTCGCAATAATTTCCGTTCCATTTTTAACAACTGCTACTGCTGTTTCATCACAACTTGTTTCAATACCAAGTATAATCGTATTTTTTTCCATTATATATTCACCCACATTACGAGACCATCTTCCTGATTGTCTGCATAGTATCGTTTACGAATTCCACCATTTTGAAATCCGTATTTTCTGTATAACTGTTTTGCTACTTCATTTGATACACGTACTTCAAGCGTCATCGTTTTTACCCCTAAATCTTTCGCTTCGGAAATAACTTCTTTCAATAAAGCATCCCCTAGCTTTTGACCTCTGTATTCTGGCAAAATAGCTACATTTGTTATATGTGATTCATCAATAATTATCCACAATCCACAATACCCAATTACACGACCATCTTTTTCTAGCACAACATAATGTGCATGTTCATTCGTCGTTAACTCACGGTGAAAGGCATCTGCAGTCCAAGGAGTTGAAAAAGACGCTTCTTCAATAGCTACAATTTGAGTGATATCATCGAGTTCCATCTTTCTAAATATCATATCCATCTTCTGCAAGCTCCTACTTGTTTTGACTTTCTAACCACTTTGTTTCAGCTTCAGCTAAACGAAGATAACTAGGAACAAATGAATGTACATCTTGTTCTTCTTTTTGTAACCCTAAGAAAGCTAACTCACTTGGTCTTGGGTTATTTTTAGTGAAGGGAGCAAATACAGCTTGGTTGCCTAAATGTTCGATAATCGTCTCTTTGTGCAGTTTAACATCGTTACCAATAAATAAAACAGGCTTTCCTGTATCTTTTAACATTTGCAACCAGTCTACAATAAGGATGATTCGGTCTTCTTCTATAGAAGTTAAATGCTCTCCTTCATATGTATATAACCCAGTATAAATTTGTCCGCGTCTTCCATCGAATAAAGGACAGATTAATCCATCAAAATTAGCACCGTTTGCAGCCACTACTTCTAAACTTGATACACCTACAATTGGTATTTGAAGTGACCAAGCTAATGTTTTTGCAGCTGTCACACCTATGCGAACACCTGTATATGATCCAGGTCCAGCAGCTACAACTATTTTAGTTAATTCTTTCGGTTTTACACCACATTCTTTTAACAATTTCTCTACAGCTGGCATAAGACGTACAGAATGGTTTTTTGTTAAGTTTGTAATGATTTCCCCAATTACGTTTCCTTCCTCAATAAGGGATACACCCATTACGTAATTTGAAGTATCAATTGCTAGTACTTTCATCTTGTAATAGCTCCTCACATAATCTAATATATCGATCTCCAATTGGCTCGAGTACAATTTTCCTTGTATCATCTCCAGCATGGAATAAACTAATTTGTAACTTCTCATTCGGTAAAAATGCTTCTATTAAATGAGCCCATTCTACTACAGTAATTCCTTCACCGTAGAAATACTCATCAAAACCTAAGTCCTCTTCACTTTCTGCTAAGCGATACACGTCCATATGATATAGCGGCAATCTCCCTTTATATTCTTTAATAATATTAAAGGTTGGACTATTTACAACTCTTTTCACTCCAAGACCTTTTGCTAGTCCTTTTGTAAAAGTTGTCTTACCAGCCCCTAGATCTCCTTCTAAAATAATTACATCTTGTGCCCCGACAAGTCCACCTAGTTTTTCTGATAATCTTTGTGTTTCCTCAGAAGAGTTTGTTGTTATTTCATATTTACTCACAGACTTCACCTACTTTACTCACAATGTTCTCTGCTCTTTATTATACAGGTTTTGAATATATAAAAAAGTCCTTAGGAGTTTTCCTAAGGATAGTTTGACTGTCTTTATTAGTTTTTTGTTAAAACAAATAAAAAAATACGAAACAACATGTTTCGTTCTTTTCTTTATATAAAATGGCGGTCCCGACCGGGGTCGAACCGGCGATCTCCTGCGTGACAGGCAGGCATGTTAACCACTACACCACGGGACCATTTGGTTGCGGGGACAGGATTTGAACCTGCGACCTTCGGGTTATGAGCCCGACGAGCTACCGTGCTG
>NZ_JBFTQW010000026.1:0-19425 GCF_056399205.1 Bacillus sp. 01N45 | reverse complement strand
AACAATTATATAGAAAATGCTTTAATAGCAATACAACACCCTAAAAAAGAGCAATCTGAACAGGTCATTCAAAATATAGTAGAGAAGATGGATATGATGATTAGTCTAGTTACTACGTACATGAGGATTGAATCTGGATCTACGGAAGAAYTAAAAGAACTTCAGAAAGAAATTATCCATGCTCAAGCATATATCCAAAAGCGAAAATTTGAAGAAACACAGAGATAAAACCCTGTGTTTTTATTTGGTGGTCTATGACGCTAATCTGTTATAAATCAAATTACATGTAATTTGATTATTGTTTTGGCATAATCCATACAATTTGTTGAATGCGTACAATATATGGAACCGTATCTTCAATGAGCAAATGATCGGGTTTCACATCCTTTCATTTACCTCTTATATTTCCTCTTACAGTTTCAATAACCACATGTTTACCAATTACTGATTGTAATGTCTGATATACGTAGGGATTAAGCAAACTTACCATATTTTGTTTACTAAAGTCATTTCCCTCCAAATAACTCATTCTATAAGACTCCTTTCTAACTTGCATTCTTTCTCCTAATATATGATATAAATCTTATAAATATGCTAGAAGGATAATTCATTATAGGAACGGAAATAACATTTTAATAGGGTACGGTTTCTATTTCTACATTGCTAAAAAAATGATTTATATAAAGTTACTTTTACTAGTTAATAGGAGATGATAAAGCGATATTTTGAATGTACATCTAGGTTGTTCCTTTCTGGATATGTATCATTTTAAATACGTCCTTTATTAGAATAGTGCTCATACTTTTTTTGAGATTCTTTCGTAATACGTGCGTTAAGTAAAATTGCTAACAATAAAAACACTCCATATTTTCCCCCTGTAGCTCCTATAATAATCACACTGCTACAAACAAGTACAATTAATAGGATAAACGAAACTAAATAAATACGATCATAATTCTTTGTCATCTTCTCGTATTTTATGCGTTCTTTCCTTGCATCCATTTTAATTCCTCCTTTAAATGATCCATTTCACTCTAAGATAAATCTTGCCCTTAAAAAGGAAACAATCTGTCGTTTAAAATAATTAGTTTGTTTTTTATCAACTAATTTATATAACGTAAAAAGAAATCCTACCAATATTAAGCTTTCCACCATGATAATCCCGACCCCCTCCTTCCTTTTAACCCCAACACATCAGATAAAAGTTATGTATATCCCATATTAGCTGCAGCAAGCAAAAAGGATCCCCCTTTTCTTAAAGGCTGATCCTTTACTCCTTGCATGCAACTATTTTTACCTATTCTTGATTAATTAGAATAATAGCTGGTCCATCTACACGAATTCCACCAACTTCAATTTTTTCATAAGGCTCAACTGTAATAGAAATAATCCCTTCTCGCTTCTTTAATGCATTACTTAATTCTTTTGTTAACATTTTTTTCATGTGTGGACTCCTTCTTACTGCTTAATTTACTATTGTTATGTAAATAAAATAAAAAATGGTTTCTTGGTCTGGAAACCATTTTTTGTAGTTTACCATATGGTGTTACCAGTTCGTTTATCAATTTTACGTAAAGAAGATAAACAATTACTATTCACTGTCTCAGTAGATGTAAGGAACTCTTAAAGATGGCGGTGAAATTGATTGTTCTTTCTTCTAGAAATAATGACTTAGATAGTATATTACCTAAAACAATGAAAGCCCTACCTCTCTTTCATCCTTACGGCTCCTTGTCCGTGCCAGTGTGAATCAGGATTGCAAAAATCAAGTGACTATTTAATCGAGTTATTTGATGAAACTTCGAATGTTCGTAAAATAAAAATGGATTAGATTGAAGTAATAACAAAAGAGGTTCCTACTCTAAAAGTGAGTTGAAGAAGTTGAATGTCTTTGAAATGATTTACTTTTAATAATAATCATATTCCCGAAAAATTCAGGATATTTTCGGGGGATGTAATACATTATCTATAATGAACCTTAACAGAAACTTTTTATTTGATTTTCAGTGATCCCTTTAATTAATCCTAGTTCACTAATCAAAAATTCATGTGCGTTATCCAACATTTTTTTTTCGCTTGTATTAAGTGCCTTTTCTTTCTTCATACGCATTAAATCACGTACAACTTCAGCACCTTCTTGTATTTCACCCGTTTTTATTTTGTCCGTGTTCACTTTATACCTTTGTTTCCACGGCAATAATTTATCTGATTCTCCATGCTGAAAAATGTGTATAATGTGTTTTAATGCAAGTATATCAGTAACTGGGCGTATACTCGAACTTAGTATTTTACCCATAGGAATCATGACTTGCATATTACTGATTGACATTTTTATAACATAATACTGTTGTTTTTTTCCTGAGAATTCTTTTTCTTCTATGGCTTCAATTATACCTGCTCCGTGCATTGGATAAACAATGTTATCGCCAATTTGAAACATATAATCCACCTCCATATATGGTAACCTCCTTAACCTTAACATATATGTGATTTTTTATCAAATATTTTATAATATCATAAAATCATTTTTATCGTCAACAACTTTTTTAGCAAAAATTAAATTAAGTAAAAAACACCCCCAAAACAATAGGGGGTGTGTCAGATTTCCCATAAAGGGCGGGGGAATTTCCCCGCTTATATTCTGAAATCTCTACTCATTAACGTAGATCAGCTTTCCCTTGAAAACGACCAAATCGATCCCGTATTTTTTTCAATCTTGTGTGGTATTCCAAAATCTCAATTCTTGCTTTTTCAGCTAAAGTTGCAATTGGTCGTAAGTCTTTTAACCCCCAATACTCAACCACTACATCAAGTACTTGATCAAAATATTGTAGTGGCCCATAGTTTGCTTCTTTTGCAATCACAGCCATTCTATTTTCAAAATCAGGCATGACGGCACCTGGCATTTTAAAATTYCTAATCACATTRGCAATATGRTAGCAATAATTTGGTTCCAATTCTAAATGTGTTCGAATAACGTCTCGATAAAACGCATAATGAAGTGTTTCATCTTTTGCAAGACGGCGTAATAATGTRGCAAGATCTGGATCATGCTTACTTGCCACCTTAGCTACATTATTGTAAAACACCATTGTTGCAAGTTCTTGTAGCGTCGTATACGTCATGGCTTCGATTGGTGTATGAAAATCAGGCTCAAATCCACACTCAACGACTGATTTTCTTAATTCATGTATACGTTTAGGGTTTACACTTCGAGTGAGTAGTAAATATGTCTCTAATAAATTCGAATGTTGATCCTCTTCTGAGGTCCAAGTATGAATAAAGTCTGTAATAACAGAAAGGGAACCTTTAAAAGTCGCAGATAAATACGTTGTAAACCATGGTAAATTCACTTCTGTTAATAAAGCTGTTTCAATGGCCGTAATTACACCAGAAGGGAGAGTAACTTGACTTTCATCCCAAGGAACTCTTTTAAAGTCCATTCCCTTATCCCATGGTAAAAACTCATGATAACCCCAGTCTATCTTCTGCGCTCTTATTTTATGTTGTTCATACAGTTCTTTTAAACGTGGTTCTAATCGGAAATCTAAATCATTTGTTAGCATATAAGTGCCCCCTTTTCTTACCATGGATATTCAACCTATTGTTATCCTTAAAAATTTTCTACAAATAAATATTACTTTCCTTTTTTTAAGTAAAACATAACAAATTTGTAACAAAACACTTTAAGAGCGCTATATTTTTATAGGATTTTTTATATCAAAAGTGGGACCGTTACATATATTTTCTTTTTTATAAAATAGATACTGAGGCATACAATATGTTAGTTAGCCTAAATAAAAAAACTAACCTCAGTAAATACAGAATAACATTCATGGATGAAGATTCTCGACATGTTGTAAATCTTGGTGAGTGTAAAAAGGTGCATGCCTATAAAGAATCGTTTTATAATAAAGTTTGATAGTGTTTTATACACACTATCAGCTTATTTAGACGTAAGATTATAATCCAATATATTAGGTTAAGCGCTTGAAAAAAATACAGTTGATGAGATAGCCTTAAACGACAATTCCAAACAAGATCAATGTACATTGGCTATGGATGAGTTAGACCAAATTTTGTGAAACGGTATACAGCACAAAGGAAAGAGGCGATAAGCATGCAGTCAACGGAAGCACATATGAAGGAAAAACAACGTAGAGAAAAAATAGAAATTATATTTAGTCACATGGTAAAAGGAGAGAGTTATTTTCACGGCTCTTCCTATCAATGGAAAAACATTGTATATCAAAATTATAATAGAATACAACAAAAAGAGTTGGAAGTTGAACAACTCATTTCGAAAATGGAAAAAGCAGGGGTTCGTTTTACGCAGCACCGTTCACTCATACACTATCCCGTCATTGATTTTGTAAAATATATAGCTAAGATTTACAATGAACCCCTCGAAATACAATAATCATATTTAAAGGAAAGCTTTATAAAAGGTTTATTTTCGAGGCTTTTTTAACTAAAACCTTAAAAAATCATTACACCATTCTTTTTATTCTCAATACTCTTCGGTTTTGTTATAGTATCAACCATAACGTATTATATTCGTTTGTATATCTTCAGATTTTGTGAATTTTATTACACAAAAGACAACTCTTAATTAGAGTTGTCTTTTATTTTTTCTCGATATACATAATACTATTCTGGTGCAAAAACTCCAAGATTCTTACAACCAGATAAAAAGTAGGATTTCTCATAGGGGTACCGTCACATGCCCATCAACTTAAGAAATTCCTTGTTTCCCAAAATGAAAAAATGAAATGAATTTTTGTAGACAACTATAGAAAGATAAAACTTTCATTTTTGGGATACTCCAAAATATTAGCCTGATAGTGATGTGTTGTGACGCTATTTAATGAAATGAGCTTATCTTACAATCTCTTAATAATCAACTAGTCCACCCGTGTGATGAATTAGGTGTCTCAATGTTACAGGTTCAGCATATGCTCCTATAGAGGGGACAAACTTTACAATTGAATCATCTAAATTCAATTTCCCCTCTTGTTCTAAGAGTAATATAGAAAACGCTGTAAATTGTTTAGAAACTGAGGCAATATTAAAAACGTTTTTGGTAGTTAAGGGTAGATTTTTCTCTATAAAAGCTAAGCCAACTGCACCTTTATAAGTTACTCCGCTATTGAAACTAGCGATATATGCAAAACCAGAAGCTTTTGCTGAAAACTTGTTAAATAATTGTTTAATCGATGTATGTGTCTTTTCATTATATGTATTATTCGTCTCAATCACATACCCTTCACTTTAAATGATTAGAAATATATTAACCTGTTATCTTCCTCATATTGAATGCAATTGGCACTCTTTTGTATTACCTACTCCAAATGACAAAAAAACAATACTACATATAAAAAATATCAGTGAGAATGTAAGCGAAAAAGTAAACGTTTGATTGTCTAGTCTATCCAATGAGACCCCATATCGGATTATGAAATCCAACAATGGGATAATTATCTTCAGGCTGGGTACGCAGGCCTATTTGGAAACTTCAATTTTGGATTATCTTTAGCACCATTCCAATATGATTTAAATATAGAATTGTTCACATACCCTAGCTGTTGACTACATTCCAGCTTACAAAAGTAATCCTTTGTCTTTTGCCTTTTGCACGGCTTCTTCTCGATTTTTGACTCCTAGCTTCTCATAGAGATTGGAGGCGTAATTTCTTACCGTTCCGTTTGATAAGTAAAGCGTGGAAGCTATTGTTTTATAACGGCTGCCTTGTGATAATAGTTCCAAAATCTCTAGTTCTCGTTTCGTTAATCCATACTCTTTTCCATCTGATCGTGATTCAAATGATCCTGTTTCTTCATTTTCTTCCCACATTTTATGGAACAAGCCATGATTAATCATCGTGCCTCCCCGATAGACTAGACGAATTGATTCAGCTAGTTCACGCGAATCTATGGATTTCAATACATATCCATCCGCACCATTTCGTATGATTTCTTTTGCCCTTTCTGTATTCTGAAAGGTTGACAGAATGAGTACACGAATGTCCGGCCATTTTTCCTTAATCATTTTAGTCGCATGAACCCCATCCAGATTTGGCATCTCTAAATCCATTAATACTACATCTGGTTTTAGTCTCTCACACAATTCCAAAGCCCGTTCTCCATCTTCAGCCATTCCCACTACTTGTAAATCCTCCTGTCCATCCAAAATTGTATGAAGACTTTCTCGGATAAAAGAATGATCATCGACAATACACAGGCGGATTTGTCCATTAGACAGTTGTACTTGTTTCGGTAAAACACATGAAATTAATGTCCCTTCCCCCTTTTTGGAATAAACAATGACTCTTCCTTGCGACTGACTCACACGCTCTTTCATTGCAGTTAATCCAAAGCCATCCTTCCACTCTTCTACCCCACAGCCATTATCCTGTACATCCAATCTTATCTGTTGTGGTTCAAAGTGAAGTGACACAATGATTTCTGTGGAATGCCCATGGCGAACAGCATTTGTTAGTGATTCCTGCAAGCTCCGATATAGTGTCATTTTTGATTGTTTGGAGGCCATATACTCTTCCCCTATTATTCGAGTACGTACATTTACTTTTGCATGTTTCTTAAATTCCTCTGTCAATTGTTGTAATGTGACAGCTAAAGGAAGCGATTCTTGTGATAAATCCAATTGATGTACATACAGTCTTACTTCTTCCATACTGTTACGGGCCAATTGTAATAATGAATCGAGCTGTTGCTCTCCTTCTTTAGACTTTAATTCCATACGTAATGTTTCCATCCCCATAATAATTGAGGTATAGGAATGCCCCATCGTATCGTGTAAGTCTTTTGAGAGCCTATTACGTTCCTCAAGTAATGTAATCCGCTCAACTTGGGATACATATTGTTCCAATACATGTTTCTGATTCCGAATAGTTTCACTTTGACGGTAATGAATAGCCAGTAAACGAAAGAAAGAGCCCATAGCAAAAGCTAAACTGAGTTGTAGGATGATTACCCATAAATCTGTTACTTTGGAAAATATCGCAATGAGCAACGGGAACAAAATAATTGTGATAGGACCCGACCAGCGGTAAGATTTATGAGCGCTATTTGCCGCAATCATAAAAGTTGGCATTAAAAAAGTAAGATACGCTGACGGAAATAATAAAGTTAAATAGAAACACACTCCGCCAAATAATATTATTTCAGTAAACAAATAATAGCGATAACTGAACATTAAACAAATCCAAGGTACTGAAAATGAAACGATTTCCCAAAGAATTATGATCCAAAGTGGTACTGTCAAATGATCTTGTTGTTGGATAGTCGTTGATATCAATGATAGCCAAATAATAAAACGTATACAAAGTAAGGCCCAATCGTACCAGAACCATAGTTTCAAAGTCTTAAACAAATTATCACTCCTTTATAGCTTTAAACATGGAACGCGTGTACATTCCAATCATTCGAACTAAGCAGTTTCCAATAAGATTATGTATCCAGATGAGAATGAAACCAACAATCATGACAAAAATTGCTGTCTCCCATGAATTCACAGCAATGCCCAATAAGTATATATTAAAATATCGAAAAAGTAAGGGTGTAACGATACAAACTAGCGGCATTACATACAGTAAAACAGCACATATAAGACTCATTATTCCGACAAAAAATTTCTGCATGAGCCAAAAAATAGCCCTCCAGTTGCTATTATTAAGGGTTATATCCCTCGCTTTAATCCATTTATCTCCCTCCTCTTTTTTTCTTGGTTCGAATAACTCTATCGATATATCTGTATAAACCTTCGTCTGAATACGTTCATACTGAACAAACGTGTGAGTTGTTTGCAGCACCCACGCCAACAAGGGAATACCCAAAAAGATAATCGTCATTACTAATGCAAATGTAATGCTGACCAGATAGAAACAAAAGTAAAAAAGTCCGGATACAAAGGTAAATAACAAGAAATAAAAATCTTGCAAATTTTTTTGAGCTGATGCTTTCGTCATTAAAATTTCTCCTCCTCATTCATTGCTAATACGTTAAAAGCTACTTTTTCAATTCTAAGTATTTTTCTGTCACATACGGTAGTGTCAAAATGTCATGGTTTGTATGACATAACTATCAATACAGCCTTATCCACTCAATTTTTGTTGTCCTTTATAAATGTGACAAAAGTTCACTATCTACTATGACTAACTGCTTGCTAGACATTCATCCTAAATTGAATCATAAAAAAATTAGATGATGGTATCCCATTATCGTTAGGCCAAAATATAACAAGAAATTCAACTTTATAATATCTTTATGGAAACGATTCGAAGCATAACCCGATACATTTGAAATTTCTGCATTTAAAGAAGGAACCTATTAGGAAATATGATAGGTTCCTATTTTGTTATATAGGGGAATCATACCTACCCATCAACTTAAGAAGTTAATTGTTCTCAAAAAACAAAAAAAAATGAACCAAAATCTCATAAATAACTGTAGAGGAGTAAACTTTTCGTTATGGGGGTAATTAAAAGTCTTAGCTTGATAGCGATGTGGCAATACCCCACATCCATCCACTTAAGAAATTGTTTTACCCCCAAATGTAAAAAACGTTATCCTGTCCTATGATTCTAGAGAAAGAATAACGTTTTTTCATGTTACGGAGAATTTTGTTTTATTAGCTTAATAGCATTTACCACCTTAATTTCAAAAAAACTTTTAAAAAAAGTTGTTTTTTTGAACCAGAAAGGTATATTTTTAACTATAAAAGCTATAACAAAATTCACTTGACTTTCCTTTTTACCTACTTGCTAAATTCAGCAAGTAAAATATTTTTAAAAGGATCAGAACGACTAGTTTTATGGCCATTCAAATTGATGGCCAATGTATGCTTGCCTCCAAGCGTGCCTCCAGAAAAAGTAGAAAACCCTGGAACACCGCCTGCGTGTCCCCATATCGAGACACCTTTTTGAAGTTTAGTTTCATAGATTCCAAGACCATATCCATCGATCCCTTCTGTTCCTGTAGGAACTGTAGTAAGCATTTGTTTTAGCTGCTGTTCCTTCAGTAATTTGCCACTGAGTAAGTAAGAGAAAAATTTGTTTAAATCGTCAGCAGTAGAAATCATATCTCCATCCGAGCTACCTGGGTTAGAATAAGTAACGTCTTTTAGCTCACTTTCTCCGTCATATCCTTCATACCCACGGGCATGCTTGGTGCCTGGAATAACCGTTGAATTGCCAGGTAGGAATGTATTCGACAATTCAAGCGGTTCAATAATTCGATTTTCAACCTCTTCCGCATAGCTGTTTCCAGTTACTTTTTCAATAAGGATACCCAGCAATACGTATCCTGTGTTTGAATAAGACCAGCCCTTTCCTGGAGCAAAGTCTGGGGGAAGAGAAATCCCCATCTTTACAAATTCTTCAGCCGTATACGATTTTTTTGTATCTTTCATATCAAAGTCTGTTG
The DNA here is from genome assembly GCF_056399205.1 of Bacillus sp. 01N45. Classification (NCBI taxonomy): domain Bacteria; kingdom Bacillati; phylum Bacillota; class Bacilli; order Caryophanales; family Bacillaceae; genus Bacillus; species Bacillus sp. 01N45. Next base: position 9,982 of record NZ_JBFTQW010000026.1, on the reverse strand, counting down.
ACTTTATGTAGTCAGCAATTCCACTTGTATGATTCAATATCTGCCGGATAGTAATCTGGTTGCTATTATATCCGTTTCCTTGAATGACACCAGGTAACCATTTTTCAATGGAGTCGTCTAGATTCAAGCGGTTCTCTTCAGCTAATTGAAGTAGCACTGTTGCAATGAATGTCTTCGTCGTACTACCAATGCGAAAGCGAAAATCTGTTTTCATTGGCTTCTTGGTTCTCAGATCCGCTATACCAGCGGCATAACTCCACGTTTTTTCACCCTTATAAATTTTAGAAAGTATTCCAGGGTATCCAAGTTGTAGTGTATCCCGCATAGCTTGCTTAACAGAAGTACGATCTCGTTGGGTACTTGTTTGTAACGAATTAGATACATTTTGAGTGGGCTCTGCTTTTACAATTGAGGTTGGTGTTGTATATAACAGAGAACTTCCAGTCATTAAAAGGACTAAACCTGTAGATGTAATCTGACAATGCTTTTTCATAAAGATATTCCTCTCCTCTATTCATATTTTATCGGTAGTTATTTGCTGTTTTATACTAGTCATACAACTTTCATCTTAACCAAAGACAAATGGACAAGAGTGGATTTGCAATTATCTTAATTAGTATTATTTTCACAAATGCTATTGTGTCCTAACAAACGGTAAATTCCTCTTTTTCCACTTGTATGTTAACCCTAGAAAGTACTTCTTTTCCTTGAAACACTCTTGTTACTGGTTTGTTTTTCATAAATAGGTCATACCTGTTTCCCCTTTCACGCCTCTCTATATTTTTGTCATACACAATGAAAATCTTCCCTCCTCATTTATTGTTAATACTTTAAAAACTGCTCTTTGATTCTAAGTTTTTTTCTGTCACATGCGGTAGTGTCAAAATGTCATGGTTTCAATGACATAGCTATTAATACAGCCGTATCCCACTCAATTTTTGTTTTTTTATAAATATGACAAAAGTTCACTATCGACTATGACTCGCCGCTTGCTACACTCTGTTCATACGCTAACGAGCCGCTAACTCGTTGTGCTAACAAAAAATCCTAATCAAATAAAGGAGCGTACAAAAATGAAACAAGCAATTAACAAACTGGGGATTGTTGCAGTTCTTCTTTCTTCTTCAACCATGATTTCTGCGTGTTCCCAACAATCGTTAGAAGCAGGAAAATCAAAATCATCGACATCCGCAACTAATATCCAAATGATGAAAGGACCTAATAATAAAAAAGAAATAGAATCTTTTGCTGATCCGTTATTTGAAGAAAAAATGAAGGAATACAATGTGAACGGTTCTAGTTTTGTCGTCGTTCATGATGGAAAGGTCGTTGTCAATAAAGGGTATGGATATGCCGATAAAGAAAAGAAAAGCCCCGTCACTAAGGACACGGTCTTTCAAATTGGTTCAGTCTCGAAAACTTTTACTGCTTTGGCTGTGATGCAACAAGTCGATAAAGGAAAACTTAAACTAGATCAAGACATACAAAAATATCTTGGTGGATTAAAAATACCTAATAAAACAGAGAAACCTCTTACTCTGTTTGATATGCTCACTTATACTAGCGGAGTAGATTTTCCCGATCTCACAAATATAACCGGACCGGAATATATTGATAACGGTATACCAATGAAAGAATTTTTCTCTGAACATATGCCAACTGTTGTACGGCCACCAGGAGAAGTTTATACGTATGACAACGTCTCATTTGCGCTCGCAGGGTTTGCAGTAGAGAATGTTACTAACACCCCTTTCTCGAAGTATATGGAAAAGAATGTTTTTAAACCATTAGATATGAAATCTACAAGTATGAGCTTTACACCTGATCTTCTCGAAAGAATGGCTACACATTATGGTCCCACTGGCGATCCGATTCCAACAAGTGGGAGCGGTTTAAGGGATACACCACAAGGAAGCATTTTATCTACTGCGGAAGACATGCCAAAATACATGATTATGCAACTGCAGAAAGGGAAGTTTAAAGACAAAGAAATTGTAAGTAAAAAAAGCATGGATATGATGCATGACTATCAAGTTTATGATGATAAGATGACTCCTGTTGCGACAATTGGATTTGAAACGCCTTTTAATAAATTTGCTAACGGCCAACACGTTTTAATAAAAGGGGGAAGCATGCCAGGACATCAATCAATGCTGATTTTAGTGCCTGAACAAAAAACAGCATTCTTCATGTCTTACAATAATGATTCAACAATGAGCATAGACATATATGAAGCCCTCATGGATCACTATTTCCCTGCTAAGAAGAATGAAGTAAAAACAAGTTATCTCCCGTTAGAGGAAAAAGAAGCTCATAAATACTTGGGCTTATTCCAAAATACGCGTTTCGCTACAATTCGCACTCATTTTACTTATGAAAATGGGAATTTAGTCATGGAGGGTGGAATAACTGGAAAACAAGTTCTCAAAATGATTCATCCGTTGTTATTTGAAGATTCGGAAGGCAATAAAGTTGCTTTCAAAAAGAATTCAGCTGGAGAAATCACATATTTTCACTACAATTCTCCTAAAAGCCTTGATTTTGTAGCAGATGCCCAGAAAATTAACAACAAACTACCTTTTGATGACGTTCCGCAAAAGAGTAACTATAAAAGTCACATTGATAATCTTCATGCTCTAAATATTATGGGTGCTAAAACAGGTAATCTATTCAATCCGATGGACACCATGACACAAGGAGAGTTTGCGGATACGTTGTTACTCGCTCATGGATGGAATGGTTTTCCAGACGATTCCAAGGAGGCAAGGGAAAAAATTATGAATGGACTTCCAGAATATAACCGTGCTACTCCGATTACTCGACAGGTCGCAGCAACCATGATTCAAAACGTTAAGCAAATTCAAGACTTGAAACCGATTCAACCTGACAAAGCTATTAAAGTTAAATTACTGGATGCTGCGGATGACTGGGCAATTCAGTCGATCCAAGCACTTGCCTCTCAAGGAATTCTAGACCCTGATACTTCCATCAATGCTGACGGATCCTTTCTCTTCCGTCCGAAGGATTTGTTACTGCGTCAAGAAGCAAGTGCCTTGCTGGATTTAGCTTTTGGCTATTATGCATTGCCTATTAAACGACAGTAGATATTTATTCTAATTTAAATAATAAAAAAATGGGATGCTAGTATCTTATCAATATCAAGCTAAAATAAAACAATAAATTTATCTTTATAAGATCTTTATGGAAACGCAAACGATTCGAAGCATGACTCTATATATTTGAAATTTTTGTATTAAAAAAAGGAACCTATTAGGAAATATGATAGGTTCCTTCCTTTAATTTAATAGGCGTTATACAACGTAAATATGTTGAGTTAGATCTTCAATCTCCTCTGAAACAATTTTCTTAAACGATAGAATTCTTACATGCTTGTAGGGTAAATGTAAGACAATTCAATATGAGGACTATAATACTTTAGATTAAATTATATATAGCCAATAAACGAACAGGAGATAATAACTATGAGTATATTAACAGTCCGTAACTTAAGTAAAATTTATAATACAGGAAAAGTATCTTATAAAGCTCTTTCCAATATTGATTTGACAATACAAAAAGGAKAATTCGTAGGAATTATGGGAGCATCAGGAAGTGGCAAATCAACTTTACTGAATATGATTTCTACTATTGATGCACCAACAAAACGCGAATTTCGTACGGTAAGCAATTTTTCACATAGAAAAAGCCGATTTCCTGTAAGCTAAGGGGGAATCAGTTTTTTACTGTTAATTTGTTTGTAGTGGTCGAAAGAAGATTATAGAAAAGAGCGGCTGAAAGGTTATAGGTATGAGTTGAAGTTGTTGTAAAGCATCTTCATACATTCTCCACTGACTAACGTGACCTAATTGATACTACGAAATACAAAAACATCCTGCATGTTTGAACCATGCAGGATGTTTTCTAGTCTTTGTTTTTCATAATGTAAGAAACCAGACGAAGGATCTCCAGGTATAACCATACTAATGTCATCATAAGCCCTACTGCGCTGTACCATTCCATATACTTTGGTGCTCCACTATGAGTACCATGTTCAATTGAATCAAAATCTAGTAATAAATCTAATGCAGCAACAACAATTACAATTGCACTTATGATAATACTAATTGTCCCACCTTGATGAATATATGGAACAGTCACCCCTAAGATGCTCAATAAGAAAACAATAAAATACATAATAAAAATTCCAAGTGTTGCAACCGTTACAACCGAACGAAACTTTTTAGTTACTTTTACTATTCGAGTTGCGTATAACACTAACATAGCAAATAAAATCGAAATTGTTAGTAATACGGCAGTTAAAGCGATAGAATCACCAAAACGCATTGTATAATATGCTGAAATACTTCCTAATAAAACCCCTTGTAATATTGCGTAAATCGGTGCGCAAATTGGAGATATGCGCGGAATGAATATAACTACAAAGGCGACAATTAGAGTAACTATTATAATTCCAATTAAAACGGGTATTTTCATTGTCCCTTGTGTCATCTGTACGTAGGAATAGACAGATGCTGCAAGAAGTAAGATAAGCAAAATGAATGTTTTTACTATCGTTCCGCCAATAGTCATCGTAGAATCATTTGTCTTCTCTTTATGAAATTTGTCTTTTTTTAATATTGGATTAGATGTTTTCATTATTTCCTCCTAAAATGTATTTTGCGTTTAAAGTGAATTTTTATATCTCTAATTTCTTATTGATAATGCGACCTGTAATCGCTACGAGTACAATTATTAACAAGCAAGTAAAACATAGACCCAAAATAGTGAAATCTTCAATAGGGTAAAATGATGTATCAAAAAAGTCATTCTTATCCATGAACCCAGAACTTTTAATAGTAACTGCATATTTCTCTAATTTACTTAACACATTCATTACTATTGTTTGTATTGTTGAAAAGATAGCAACGAAAATGATGAATAAAATTATTTTACTCATCCATGACTTCACTGGAAACAGCCTTATAATGGCTATAATAAAATAACAAGAAATAAGGATACTCATGAAATCGATTCCCCATAAAAGAAAAGCAAATATGTGTTGGAAGATTCCGTAACTATACAACTTGTGATATTCTTGTCGAAATTCTACGGTTACTTCCCCACCATAAAGACTGGGATTATAACCAATTACTTTTCCATCATAAAGACTTTGTGAAAAATAATATAAAAAAATTAAGCCTATACCTAATAAAATAATAAACATTAATGTAAAAAATAATAAATTCGTATATATATATTTTTGGGTTGGGATGGCTGTATAACGAATCATAGAATTTTTTAATATTTTATTGAAAGAAGGCAGCGCTATTAGAAGAAGTAAAAATGCAGCTATACCAATTATTATTAGGTATATGAGTAATACTAAATCCTTTATAAACGGAGGTAGTACCCTTGAGAGTCCTATCGTACTAAATAAAAGAAGTAAAGAAATAATAATAAAAACAGAATAAAAGACTGCTATTTTTTTTCTATTGCACTTATATAAATAGAGAAAAAGTGGGTTCATTGCTCAAACACCTCCCTAAACAACTCATGTACTGCTTTCCCGTGATGAAAACGAATTTCCTCTACGTTTTCATGTAATATAATAGTTCCGTCTTTTAAAAAGATTACTTCATCAAATATATTTTCGATTTCTTCTATTAAATGAGTTGAAATGAGAATGGTACAATCTTCTCGGTAAAATTTAAGAATTAAATCTAGTACATGTTTTCTAGAAACAAGATCAATTCCACCCAATGGCTCATCTAATATATATAACTTTGCTTTCCTGGAGAAAGTTAAGATAAGTTGTAATTTTTCCACTCCACCTTTTGATAAAGCAACTATATGCTCTTCTAATGGCATTTTAAACTCAGCTATTAAGTCCATTGCTTGATGAAAATCAAAATCACTATAAAAATCCCGATAGAAAACTACAGCATCTTTTATCGTCATCCACTCGTCAAAAACAGGACTATCAGGCATAAATGAAACAGTTTTCTTTGTTTCTATTCCAACCTTCTGACCTTCAATTGTGATAGTTCCTTTAGAAGGATAACGCAAACCAGCAATCATTTTTAATAATGTCGTTTTTCCGCTACCATTATCACCAACAAGGCCAATAATTTTCCCTTCAGAAATTGTTGCACTTAAATCTTGAAGCACTGTTTTTAAGTTATATCTTTTCCACAGATTTTCAATTTTTAATAACTCTGTCATTCGTTTTCCTTCCTTTTCTTTTCTAATGAAGAATGGAGGATTGAAAGAATTTCTTCGTTCGTAAATCCTAAATTGTCCATTCCATTTATAAAATTATCAAGCAACTCTGTTGCCATTTCTTTGCGTAGTTCAGTAATCTTTTCTCCTTCACTCGTTACAAATCTCCCTGTTCCTCTTCGTGTCACAGCAATACCTTCTCGTTCTAACTCTTGAAATGTGCGTTGAATCGTATTGGGATTCACTTGTAATTCACTGGCTAGTTCACGTACAGCTGGGATTTTATCACCCGGTGCTAAACGACCTGTTACAATTTCCTTTTTTATGTATTCCATTACCTGAATATAAATCGGGATATTAGGAGAAAACTCAATTTCCATTTCTTCCCTCCTCAGTATTAGTGTGCTAGATGAATAATACACTAATACTGATTGTGTGTAAATGGTAATTTTTCCAAACTATATATAATAAATAAAAGATGATATCTGAAAGAAATACGGCCAAAAACCAGTTCTTAAACTCATTACTAAAAACAAAATCCCATAACAAACATTAAATGTCGTTTATGGAAATTTGTTAACGTACGGTAAAACCCAGTTTTTTAACTTAGAAATTCCTTAGCATACGAAGTTCGCGTTTAGTTGGCGAGACCTCACTATTAACTCGCCTATTAATTTAAATGTAGCTCTGTTAATCTCGAAATACACTTTCAACTTACCAACTCTGAATTTTATTTTCATCTGCCTCACTCTCTTTTTTGATTTGATAAATCATTTTAGTTAATCGGACACGTAAATATAATTCTTAAGCTGTTCGAGTGATTTTTATGTAAAAGTAGCAATTGTTCATAACAACCAAAATAACAGTGTTTTGAATGTATACTTTTTTGGATGTTTATTCGAAATACGAAGAAACGTTATAAACACAGTGATTGAAATAAAACCAAAGTAAACTTTTGGCTAAAAGTTTACTTTGGGATTTCGAATCATTTATAGCTAATTTTGTAATAAATTTCTCAATATTGATATAGATGTTAAATAGGGGTTCAGCCGCATGCCCATCAACTTAAAAATGAAAACAAAGTGTACTTTCATTTTGTGGAGGTAAAGCATTCCTAAAATAGAAGCATACTCTTAATAATATGCATACCAAATAAACCCTAACGGGTTTCCTTTTTTAAATTATGCAACTTTCTTTTGTTTTTTCAACCCATTATACTCATAAACAACACCCATAATATCAAAAACAGTCTTCTTCTCATATCGATGAGATTTTCTCCCGTTCTTCTGTAGGAGGTGGAATAGGCTGATTAGGATCTTTGTTATTTCTTGGATGTTTTGTTGTATGGCTTGATACAAACTTGATAAGTGATCTTGAATCATTCCAATTGCTTTATATTCACTTAATTCTTGTTTCTTCTTTTGTAAAATTAATTGTCGCATCTTAAACATAGTAGAAGAACATAGAAAAATGGCAATGAGTTTTCCATAAACATGGCATTCTAATCGCTCTTGTTTAATATGTTGCCAATGATGAATTTGAAATAAGGATTTCCAAGTTTTAAAAATGATTTCAATTTGCCAGCGGAGAGAGTAAAAATTATGGATTTGTTCCATCGGACCAATCTCCCAAGGTGTATTGGTAACATATAGGTTCATGCCAGCTAATCGTTTGCTTTTTTCCGAATATGTAATCCCTTTTTTACTTTCTGTGTACACTTGTTTTTTCATACGCTTACGAAGTTGTTTTTCTGTTAATCGATACATAATCACCCGAGTGAATAGTTTTTTATCCTTTCCAATATAAGCTTCTTTTATTTCATAGGACTGTCCTGGTTTTAAGGTATCCATGATGTGCTCTAAATCAACCTTGATGTACTGAGATTGTTTTTTTATTGTTCCGTTTCGAAAGTATTCAGGAAATTCATTTTGACATATACCCTATTGTTTAATTTGAGTCGCGATATATAGTACACACCACGTTGATCCATTTGATCTAAATCATCCAGTGAATAATAGCCTAAATCCCGGATACATAGGTCACCAGGGCGTAATGTTGATAAACACTCTGTTCCAAAGGTTTTATCATTATTTTTCCCTGGTTCCACTTGGAAATTTAAAAACTGACCACTATGTAAATCATATTCTAACTGGATTTTTATGCCCGCTGTTTGTGCACAACCACCTGATCCAGGATATACATTGGCCAAGTGTTTTGGTACGTGAAAAATGGTTGCATCTAAAATACGAATTCGCTGAAAATAGGTAAGTGAAGCACTTGGAATTGCTGACTTTCCACAAACTTTATTTTTTAATAATGTGGAGAAAATATGTTTCAAAAAGAACACTGCCTTTTTATTAAAGCGCTTATTTAGTCCTTCAGGACTCATAAAAGTTCCTGTTGATGCATGTAGCTGACTACACAATCGGACTAATGAATCACTCGCTACTCGTTGACTAATCCAGACACATATAGTAGCTAAATCATACCCTGAAAATTTACGTTTTCGCTTTACAAAACCTAGCTCTCTAGCGAGATTTTCCAAAAATGAAGGGGTAAGATGTTCATATAATTCTTCAGCAAATAATTGTAATTCGTCAGAAATTGATAGATACATATAAAAACGCCATCCTTTCCTATGATTCTACAGAAAGAATAGCGTATTTTTTGGTTCTGGTGCAAAGGTAATGGAAAAGAAAATATAACATATATATTTCTAGCATAATGGTAGGATAATCCTGGTTCCTCATCATTTCTACTAAATTACGAAAAATTAAGTTGTACCGTACCAACGTACAGTTAACAAAATAATATCTTGCTGATAATATATCCCAGTTTAAGAGTTTACTTACAAAATATTTAGAATTTTTTCGTGGGAATCCTCCGAAATATAATACAGACTTTAAATATTTTCATTTATAATTCTCTATTTGTCTATACTTTTCATAYCGCTGTTGTATAAGCTCTTCCGAGGATAATAGTATCAATTTTTTTAGAGATGATTCGATTACAGATTCAATCAYTTTTGCCTGTGATTTTATATCATTTTGTGCTCCACCTTTAATTTCAGGAATGATTTCATCAATAAYTCCTAAATGTTTTAAATCTTTTGCTGAAATTTTCATATGTTCRGCAGCTTCTGGAGCATACTTAGCGTCCTTCCATAGGATAGATGCTGCTCCTTCTGGCGAAATTACCGAGTACCATGAATACTCTAACATATGGATATGGTTACCGACACTAAKGCCAAGAGCTCCACCACTTGATGCCTCTCCAATTACAATACAAACAATTGGCACTTTAAGTGTAGCCATTTCAAATAGATTTCGAGCTATCGCTTCAGAAATTCCRCGTTCTTCAGACCCTTTCCCTGGATAGGCGCCTATTGTATCAATAAATGTAATAATAGGGCGATTAAATTTATCAGCTTGTTTCATAAGTCTTAGCGCTTTTCTATAACCTTCTGGATGTGCCATTCCAAAATTTCTTTCTATAYTTTCCTTTGTATTTCTACCTCTTTGATGACCAATAACCGTAACGGGCATCCCTTTAAATTTTGCAATACCACCTATCATTGCTTTATCATCACCATATAATCGATCACCATGAAGTTCGAGAAAGTTTGTAAACAATAAAGGTATATAGTCCAATGTCGTGGGCCGGTTACGTAGCCTTGCAATTTGAACTCGTTGAAAAGGTGTAATATTAGAATAAATTTTATCTTGCATTTTATTTAAACGTTTTTCTAATACATGAATTTCTG
>NZ_JBFTQW010000025.1:0-24401 GCF_056399205.1 Bacillus sp. 01N45 | reverse complement strand
ACCTAGAACTATACCAAGACCTGTTTGTTCCACGTTAAAATCTGCTGCAGTAGAACCAGTACTTGCTAAAAGATTCACTGTAGAACCAATAAGCGTATCTAGTAATTCCCTAATTGGTCGTTCGCGACAATCACATTCGCACCCTAAATCTACAGGTGGAAGTAATGTTATAGATGGTCCTGGCGGTAAAAAACCTACCCCTGTTACATCAGAAATATTGACTACAAAGGATGTGATACCATCTGTAACTGTAACTAAAAAATCATTTACAGAAGTAATAGTAAATAAAAAGAAAAGTGGGGGGACATTTGGTGCGTCTGCAATAGTACCAAGAAGCACTGTTTCCCCAATAAGTTGTTGTAAAACATTCTGCATAGGTAAAACACAGCAATCACAAAGACAACCTTCTGTTACTCCTGTTGGGCCTGTTGCTCCTGTTGGGCCTGTTACTCCTGTTGGGCCTGTTGCTCCTGTTGGGCCTGTTACTCCTGTTGGGCCTGTTGCTCCTGTTACTCCTGTTGGGCCTGTTACTCCTGTTGCTCCCGTTGGGCCTGTTGCTCCTGTTACTCCCGTTGGGCCTGTTGCTCCTGTTACTCCTGTTACTCCTGTTACTCCTGTTGCTCCTGTTACTCCTGTTACTCCTGTTGGGCCTGTCCCTCCCGTTGGGCCTGTTGGTAGAGTAAATGGTGGAATTGGTGGAAGTGTAGGGCCAATTAGATTTGGATTCAATGCATTAGCTTGAAGTATTTCGTTTTTGTCAAACATGTAACTACCTTCTACGGGTATACTTTATTATAGGAATATATATAATTACCTTACATAAAATTTGTTTATCATTATATAATATGCTATACCTTTACTATTGTGTGTTTTGTGATGATCCAATGACAGTGTTTTTGTATGTCTATTTCTGTATCTGATGAATTACAACTATTTGCTCAAGAAATTCAAAGATTCTTATCTCCAATTATCTTATGAGATATTGCTAGGAATGTTGGGTCTGTGCAACGAACCAGTAAGTACCCAAAAAAAGATTTAGTTGCTTTATGTGTATATCTCGCTAAACCCTCTTTAACTCAGTTATGTAGTTGTTTAGAAGCATCAACAAAAAGAAACAATCTTGCTCATCATTGACGTTACATGAACTTAGCTTGATAAAACACACGGCAAGTTTATGGGTTATTTATTGACAAAAATCCTATTAGTTTCGCTGAGAATAGAACTATTTTCAGCAATCTTATGCTTCCCCTTACGGAAAACTTAAGGTTAAAATCACATGGAATATGATTTACTTAGTGGCCAATTTCTTAACGTGCAGCTTGGACCAGGAAAGAATAATGATAAAGCATACGGTACCATCTGTCTTGAAACCGTAGAGGCGGGCGATTTGTGTTTACGTGATCTTGGTTACTTCGATTTAGGAGACTTACAAACCATTCATGATAAAAAGGCTTACTATATCTCGCGGTTGAAGTTGAATACACGCATTTATATTAAGAACCCTGAACCAGAATACTTCAACAATGGTACATTAAAAAAGCAAACAGAATACATCCAGCTTGATATGACACAAATGATGTCTGGTCTAATCCCTAGTGAAACGATGGAAATCCCTGAGGCATACATTGGCCAAAACCAGAAGCTTCCAGCACATGTTATTATCCATCGTTTAACCGATGATCAAACGCAAACACGTCTGAAAAACCAAGCGATACGTGAAAAGAAGAAAGGCATTGTCATGAAGGATAAAAGTAAACTTTTAATGGGCATGAATGTATCTATCACGAACACGTCGCTAGAAGAAGTACCGACGAACTATGTGCATTCATTATATTCACTTCGTTGGCAGATTGAAATTTTGTTTAAAACGTGGAAGTCATTCTTTGAAATTGATGAATGTAAAAATATAAAAAGAGAACGCCTAGAGTGCCATTTATATGGACAACTCATCGGCATTCTCCTCTGTTCTTCTACAATGTTTCAAATGCGACAGTTTCTACTTGAAAAGAAAAAGCAGGAGCTGAGTGAATACAAAGCGATTTATATGATTAAAGATTACTTTCCGTTCCTGTTTCAAGCGATAGCCGTTGGCACAGAAAGAAGAACTTTTAAAAATTCTGCATCGCCTTTATCAGCTGCTCAAAAAGAACGGTCGTAAATGTCATAGGTATAAGAAGATGACCGTCTTCGATATTCTAGGGATTGTGTATAAAATGACGGTGAAGCATAGACAAGCTGCCTAGCGAAAAAATCGCGTTTTAATAGGCTTATTTAGCATGCCTACTTTTTTATCACTTGCTAGTTTTGAAACAAGGATTATTTCTTACCTAGTAAATTACTTGATTAACTTGATGGGCATGTGACGCTACCCCTATAGCATCATGATAAAACTGTTTTTAATTAATAAATAGGATAAGTGAGGCATCCAGAGGGATGCTTTTTCTTTTGGCATAGAAATCCCTTTGGTGATTATATTTTAAATATAATTAATAAATACGGTACGTGAAGTTTTAAAATGTGTGTAGAGATCAGATTACATTTAACACAATTAGGGAAGAATGGCATATAAGATGATGGATTAAATACATTTACTTTTATACAAATGGAGGAGTGTTATGAACGCAGTTTTTAAAGAGTTTAAGCAGACCTTAAACGTATTAAGTGCTGCCAACACATATTTAGATTGCTTAGTGCAAACTAAAACGTATCTGCAGTTTCTAATACTTATCATATTTTGTATTATTACTGTTTACATACCTTTTCCATCATTCATGCTTAATTATATAAATGAATTAGATATACTGATGCAATACATAATTAAATCTGTTTATTTTTCTTTTCCTATTTCATTAGTTTTCCTATTTATAATGAGGGATCAAAGGTTTTTGTTTTCTAAAAAAATCACTTTCCAGCAACTAAAAATTTCTTTTTTCCTTGCTTTCATTATTTATGCTATTATGTTGTTATTTTTAGCCGTACTAATTTCTTTTACAACATTCAAAGGAACATCTAATCCTATTGGGAATGAAGGAATTACTAATTTGCTTTACGAAACACCTGGGATTGCAATTCAATTAATCGGAGAGAACATTATGTTTGTATCTATATTGTTCTTTTGGCATAAGATCATACGCTCCTTCATAATAAGCCCCATATCTTCAATTACAGCCTCTTTAATATTGTCTGGAAGCTCATTTGGGTTACTCCATCTCTCTACGTATAACTATAATTGGATACAATGTTTAACTATCATTGGGATACCGGCTATCGCTCAAATGATTTTCTTTCTAATATTTAAAAATATTCATATGGGATACATATTTCACTTCAATTACAATTTAATCATTTTACTTTTTAGCTATATAGCTTCTATTTAAAATAATTTAGTACTGAAAATAAAAGAAAAGGTACCCCTGCTGCAAGGTACCTTTTCTAAGGGGTATAACTCATTAGCTAAGCGGCCGTTGGTCAAGTATACCGCCTAGACTATTACATGAGTTATGTTTTTATTATACATTGATCATATCAAAAATATTATCATTAGTGAAATTAACTTCTATTATTTTTTAATTTTAAAGCTGCCACCGTAATAATAATTTTCTCCAAGTTTCATAACAGCTACATATGATCCTGGCTCATAAACTGATGTAATAGGTGTTACAAATCTACCATAATTATGCTCAGTACCAGTATCATAAATTGTTTTATATCTTTGCATATTTACTACTTCATTCTCATCTTCACTTAATCGATATATCTTTACAATACCTTTATCTTTACTACCTGTATAAATTTTAATGTCCAAAGTATCTCCATGTTTTAAATCACCAACAGCTAATTCTTGTAAGAAGTCAGCATTATGATGAAGTAAAAAATAGTTTTGCCATTGCCAGTCATCGAAAACCGGTGATGTTTTTTGTATAAATTGAGATTCAGCAGAAGCAGGTGTAATGCTTCCTGCAGTATAGGAAAATACACTTCCTCCAATAGTTAATGCTCCAATAATAGCTACTTTTCCTAAAAGTTTCATTTTTAAGCCTCCTAGTTTATTAAGAACTATAAAATCTTACTCATGAAAAACAGCTGTCAAATCATTAGATGGTAATATTTTCTATTCGAATTTTAACATATACAGATTTCCCTGCCAATCAATTGATAAAAATATGGGATAAAATAAAGTTGGATTATAAATACTCTGAAAATCCTTAGTAACTTAGCACTAAAAAGAATCCATTAAAAAAGATTAAGCAAATTTGATTCTGACTCGTAAAATTGCTGCTAACCGCACCTTTCAAAAGAATCGTTATAACAAAAAACACACATTATTGATACAATATACTTATTAATTGAAATACAGAGAAAACAAAATATAAATTTAGGAGGAGAAATACTTTGGAAATAGTTCAAATAAAGAATATCCTAAGAAAAAAAGCAACTCTTTTTCAAACAGGAGGAAAAAGACCTGATTTATCTATAAATGAAAGTTGGATTGGAAAGATTCCCTATTCATTACCAAATGAAACTTACCCAATCGACCGCTATCAAGAAAAGATGTATGCGATCATGATGCTTAATTTAACTCAAATACCTTTTGTTCCTGAAGCAGTAAAAGACACGAAAGCCATCGCAGTGTTTCTTTCTCCAAACTTTGCAAAAGACTTATCCAACTTATCAGGAAATTTTTGTATTAGAGAATATGATTCTATAGAGGAACTAGTGCCGAATGAGATGTCACTTACTTTTCCAACTCTAAAGCCTTTCCCCTTAATACCAAAGTTAGTAGTTGATGAATTTCCACAATGGGATACTGAAGATTTTCCTAACAACATACAGGATAGAATTTTAGAACTTGAGAACACAATTGAGATTGACTATTACGAGGATATTTTTGAAGAAAATCATTATATACATAAATTAGGGGGCTATGCTTGCTTTGCCCAATCCGGTATCCAATGGCCCGCGGATTATGAATTTATTTTTCAAATAACAGATGATCCAAAAGCACATTTAAAGATTATTCATGGTGGCGGAATTTATTTTGCTAAAAATAGTAAAACAAATGATTGGGTTGCACACTGTGATTTCTTATAGGAATAAGATATAAAGTAACGTTTTCTTATGTGAAATTTTGCTTAGCTTATATTCTCGTTAAAATGTTGGCGGTATGCCTATAAATACACACTGTAATGGATTAAAAGGAAAAAGAGAATTTACAATAAAGAAATATGTCAAATTAGAGGTGTGAGCTAGACCACCTAGTCTCATTGGTTAAAAGAACTTGAATAAAGTTCTTTTTTTATTTTTAATAAATGCCAATAGTGACACCTCATACCTAGAATTGTTTCCGTATCCCTATAATGGTTCTTTCATTGATAATACTCTAGTTAATAAATATCTTGAAAATAAATTGTTAAATTTATTAATTTGATAACCTAATCCCACAGAATAGTAAAGGATGAACAATTAGACATGCCTATAATACAATCTACGTAAAAAGGTGAAAATCCTATCTCCTGTGTTGATAAAGCTGTAGAAATATAAAACAGAATATTCTATTTTATATTTCTACAACCTCAAGAGATTTACATATTTAGGAAATAAAGTTATGTTTGTGATGATATACAATAAATGGAGGGAAGGGATCTTATTATGTTTAAAAAAGTAGCATTAGGGATTTCATCGTTAGCAATTACTACATTTTTAGGTTTAGGAATGGCAACAGAGGCATCTGCTGGTCCTGCAGCACCATTATCTTCATTAAACGTTGTACAAGTAGAGTCTGAGCAAGGTGGGGTAGAGACAATCAATACTAATAGCTTTAGTACAACAAGAAACCATGGGGGAAGTTACCTATATATTTACACCAAAGAAATTGGATATGGACAAAATCCAATTGCAAAAATGAATGGTTCAGCAGTAAAGAGTATTGGATCAACTGTAATTGGGGGCAAACCAATTGTTGGTTGGTATTATAAATGGGATGCATCTGGGCATCAACAGGGGACATTTGAATATCAAAAAACCTCTATTAATTTCCCATTCAATACAATGCGTACTTCACTTTATATACAATAAATAACCAGGGATAAATTGTAGGAATAACTATTAAGATACGAGTTCTTATGAGTTTGTTTATTCTTTGAAATGAATCCTATTTTTATAATAATATTTTTCTTTTGTTTTATAACTGTGTTATCCATTTGTAAAAGTTCATAGTTATGATGGCTTTACGTATCTATATAAACATAATTGTGGAGAATGGATACATCTTACTATAGGGTTCTTTATAGTTTGGCAGAATCAAAAAAATTAAACAGGAAATAATCAAGGACTCTGAGATTTGATACAAACAAATTAAGAAGTGATGTTCAATAAATAAGTTTGTTTCTTTGGTATGGAAACCTTTAATTTTTAAAAATACAGAATAAGAGGAGTATTAATATGAAAAAACAAAGTCTAGCTATAGCTACTATTCTATCATTAGGTTTAACTGTATTTGGTGGTACTACATCTACATTTGCGATGACTGAGCCAAACGATAATGTGACGTTTCAATCTACATCAAAATATATAGGAAATATACCGTCAAAGCCCAAGGACTGTAATAATGTAGACAAATATAAGCTGTGTACAAACAAAGAAGAAGCTGATGCTTGGGGAAAAAAACAATTTAGTAAGTGGAGCAAAGAAGAGAAATCTGCCATAAGAGATTATACAAAAAATGCAAGGCCGTATAATGAATTCTTAAGAACGCATGTGGGTAAATTAGATTCTGATCCTACAATGAAGAAAAAAATTGAATCCTTAGATAAAGCATTAAACAGAAAAGAGGCAAAAGTGAATGACAATATAAAAGTGTATCGGGGGGATGATGCATGGATTTTTGGAAAGGAGTATGATAATTCCATAATAAAAAATGGCAAGGTTGATAGGGAGAAATTCAAGGAAATACAAAAAAAATTGCAAGGAAAAACAATAACAGAATTTGGATATATAAGCACTTCTATACTTATTGATGCCGGATATGCCAAAACAAGACCAGTTATGACAGAATTTAAGGTAGGTTCTGGGACTCATGGTGCGTATATGAATTCAGATGATTTGACTGCGTATCCAGGGCAATACGAATTATTATTGCCAAGAAATACCGTCTATAAAATTGAAAAAATATATATAGCTATAGATAACAATACTCAAAAAGAACAAATAAAAGTGGAGGCTACAATTAAATAAATCTAATGAAGTTAAATTTTTAAAAATATAGTGATTCAGAATAACTATATAAATCCGAATACGCATGTAAATAATCCAAATAAAAACCGTAAGGATTTCTAATCTTTACGGTTTCTATCATTTTAGCCAAGAAGACTCCTTCCTCAAGGAGCATGAAGGGTTACAGCCCAGTGAGTAGGTGGGAGATGAATTGGCTTCGAACAAGGGATGGCAGGAAGCCATCTTAATTGTTCGACATACAGAAAGTGTTACTCCACTACCTACCGAATATATGTTTGGTGTATAATAGTCATATACCGAAATGGAGGTGAATTAAATAATGATTAATAAAGCCTATAAGTTTCGTATCTATCCAAATCAGGCACAAGCAATTCTAATCAACAAAACGATTGGGTGTTCTCGCTTTGTATTCAATCATTTCCTATCCTTATGGGATCACGCATACAAAGAGACAGGAAAAGGCTTGACCTATGGTACATGCTCTGCCAAACTACCTGCCATGAAGAAAGAGCTTGTTTGGTTAAAAGAAGTGGATAGTATTGCGATTCAGTCGTCTGTTCGCAACCTTGCGGATGCTTATACGCGCTTTTTCAAAAAACAAAACAGCGCACCGCGTTTTAAATCTAAGAATAACAACGTACAATCTTATACCACAAAACAAACAAATGAAAACATTGCCGTTGTAGGGAACAAAATAAAGTTGCCGAAACTAGGCCTTGTTCGATTTGCCAAAAGTCGCGAAGTAGAGGGGCGTATTGTAAATGCTACGGTTAGACGTAACCCTTCTGGCAGATACTTTGTGTCATTGTTAGTTGAAACTGAAGTACAAGAACTTCCGAAAACAAGTTCTTATATTGGAATAGATGTAGGACTAAAAGATTTCGCTATTTTGTCAGATGGAACACACTATGAAAATCCGAAGTTTTTCCGATCATTAGAAGATAAGTTGGCAAAAGCACAGCGTGTTCTTTCTAGAAGAATGAAAGGATCTTCTCGCTGGAATAAACAACGAGTAAAGGTAGCTAGAATTCATGAATACATATCAAATRCTAGAAAAGATTACTTGGACAAAATTTCAACTGAAATCATCAAAAACCACGATGTTATCGGTATAGAGGATTTGCAAGTATCGAATATGTTAAAGAATCATAAGTTAGCAAAAGCAATTAGTGAGGTATCTTGGTYGCAATTTCGAKCCATGTTAGAATACAAAGCAAAATGGTATGGCAAACAAGTCATTGTCGTATCGAAAACATTTGCTTCCAGCCAATTATGTTCTTGTTGTGGATATCAAAATAAAGACGTTAAAAATCTAAACCTACGTGAATGGGACTGTCCTTCTTGTYGTACACACCATGATAGGGATATTAACGCAAGTATYAATCTAAARAATGAAGCGATAAGGCTTCTAACCGCAAGGACTGCGGGGTTAGCCTAATCAATTAGAGTTCGATAGAACTCTTTACTTAGGAATCCCTCACTTCTAAACGAAGTGAAAGTAGGGGTAGTTCAATCTTCAATTCTATCTTTCAAAAATATGTGTTAGTTTCGAGCAGTCTATGTATTATCTCTATCCCTGGAGTACTTGCTATGATACAACCATGGGGGAAATTCTCCTGCACTGGGTTCTACTTTTTATTTTTGGGGATAACACTGGGGATTGCAGCTTTCTTCTATGCAGAAAGGACACACGGGTACTGTAAACACTGTCAGAGTGGGACATAGAGTACCACCAAAAACGAAATTTCGTTTTAATTTACAATGAAAAATTCATCTTGCTTTGTTTAGTTTGACGGATATTCGGTCTCACTACATTGCTATCAAGTTAAGAAATACATTCTTCCCCAAAACGAAAAAATAAGTTGCCCTCTATCAGAAACACAAAATTTTCATCCTGGGGGTTTTATAAAATTATTAAGTTGATAATCATGGGGTACCATCAGAAAAATGCGGGTTTACAACGCTATGCCCATTTTTAAGACGCTTCCTTCATTTTTAAAAACGTTAAGAGAGTTTTAGTGGCTTTAAGGAATCTAATGATACTATATTATCCATATTAAAAAGGTATTCTCCTAATAAATTGATATGTTTCCCTCTAAAGGTGACTATAGATAGCTATCGAAAGGGAACAAATAATGATTTCTTATCATTAGAATTATAGGAAATGAAATAAGACCGCTCCTAATTATAGGAACGGTTATAAATTTATCATGTGCTGGAGGTCAATCCGAATGGCATGGACTACCGTCTCTAAACAGTATGGACATGAAATTTGACGAGTATACGTAAGAATAGTGGAAGCCGTAACGAATTATTAGTTCGTGGTACTGAAAGTGTAATTGATCAAATGAAATATAAAATCGCATAAGAGTTTGATATACAACTTGGTGCAGACGCAACCGCTCGTCCAAACGGACTGTTGGTGGTGAAATTACAAAACGTCTAATAGCAATGGCTGAGGAACAACTTGTCGGTCGATTCACTCGCTAATTATATAGTGTATGGATTAGAAGAGATTATAATCTCTCCTTTTTTAATGTGAAAAATCTATGCTCAAATTGTTTTCAAGGAATTTTAAGTAAAAGTAAAAACTACTCTTCTAGATAGAAAGAGCTGAGCTAATAGTTAGGGATTCATCATTTTGATGAGAACATACTTAATAATAAAAAGCAGTTAGCAAAAGCTAACTGCCATAAAAACATTACATAAATAGTAGTTTTTAAAAATTATTCAATTTTATTTTCAAATCTGTACAGTCTTTTCTTTCATCATACTCAATGTAAGCTATGTGACCATCGGGGCGAATTAAAATGACATCTATATTTTTTAACTGAGGATCCTGTATTTCTCCTAGAACCACCTTTGTGTGCGAATCAATGTTCATTTTATCTATTTCATCTTTATAAAACGGATGTATTAATAAAATATATTTACCACCTTGCATCAATTCAAAGAGTGTATAAGTTTTCTTATTTTGAGAAGAAATAAGAAGATTTGTACATCTTTTCCCTATTAATGGATGCCTTTCTTTCGTATGCATAGAGGAATATATAACTCCTAAGCCACTTACTCTTTCAGCTAAATCTTTATTCAGCTCTGGGTATGTGAGTAAATGCGAGAATAACTCTCTTAATTCTATACCTGCATTTGAAAAGTTTATCATTAATTGTTCTTGTGCTTGTACTTCCTTGAAAAATTGTTTTCCCACAGCATGTCGTTCAATATGATAACTTTCTAATAGGCTTTCATATTTTTTTTGTTTTACAGCGAGTCCCAATTTCCATCCTAAATTAAAAGCGTCTTGTAAACCTACATTCAAACCCTGTCCTCCTGCAGGGAAATGAATATGCGCTGCATCACCTGCCAAGAATACACGCTTATGTTGATAAGTATTTGCTAGTTTGGTTGCATTTCCAAAACGAGAAAGCCATATTGGACTTTTAATTTGAATATGTTCACCTGTAATACTATAAATACTATCTATAAGCTCTTTTTCTGTGACAGCAACATGAACAGGTATTGTCTGATTCTTAGGATCTACAATTGCAAAACGAAATACATTAGGTGCAATAGGTACCATTATTATTAACCCATTTATATTAGATGTAGAAAAAAATGGGTTATCTGGTACATCTTCTAAAATGACATCGCCTAATATAGCTGTAGTTGTTGTATCTGTTCCATTAAAAGGTATATGTGATAACTCACGAACTACACTTCTTGCGCCATCAGCGCCTACTACATATGGAACTTCTATTTTATTTATCGTTTCTGCTTGTTCTATTTCTAGTTGTACGAATGTTTCATACTGTTTTATATCTTTTAATGTATGAGCACGTTTAATATCTACACCTAATTCTAACGCACGCTCTTCTAATATTTCTTCTGTAATAGATTGGGGAATAAAAAGCGTATATGGAAAATCAGTATCTAAATTTTTAAAGTTTAATCTTGTATCTAGGGCAGCAAAATGGCTTGTATCTGATTTCTTCCCTCTAGATAAAAATCGATTTTCAATACCTCTCATAGCCATTAATTCTAAGGAGCGGGGGTGAAGTGTGAGTGCTCTAGAATTTCTTATCCGATTTAATCTTCTCTCTACAACGACAACTTTTACACCTTGAATAGCTAATTCACATGCTGTCATAAGTCCAACCGGACCACCGCCAACTACCGCTACATCATAATAATTTTCCATTTCATGCCCTCCATTTTTTTATTTAATTAAGAGCTAATACAAGAATTTGCACAATGGATTTGTAAACGATATGTATTGTGCAAATATAATTATAATCCATTTTAGTTTCCTTGGAAACTAAAATGGATTGCCCTTGGGATATTGCCCATATCCAGCATCCAATTTTACAGTTAGTTTATTCTTTTTATTTCCATAAAATTTAGAAAAGTATATAAAATGCAAGGATAATGTGGATGCTTTCTTTTTCCCAGAGCTAGGGATTGGAACAATTGTTGGATGTGCAAGCGTTATGATGGATGGAATGTTCGCAGCAGCTACTGAGGCAGTGTGGAAGCCTGAGTATCGTCAAATAAAAGCGGTAGAAAAGGTTAACATATAGAAAGGCCTCTTATAATAAGGCGTACGGCCCCTTGATAATCCAACCAATGATTTAGATATTGATATTATTATCTAATACATTAAATTAATTAGGAGAATGTAGTTGGCTCTAAAATACGAATACGCTTGAAGACAGAAGTGTATGGAGAAGGAATCGGCATAGATGAGGCCAATTTTTTTGTTTAGTAGTTCGGTGAGTAGGTGTTGTAAAAGTTGGACGGCCGTTTTATTAAACCGTTGATTCAGCCCCTCAGGACTGACGAGTAATTCTGTTAATGCTTTTAAACAGCTAGATAACTGAGTTAAACAAGTCATAGCTACATGTTGGCTCACTCATACACATAAAGCTACTAAATCTTTTGTTTGGTACTTACTGGTTCGTCGTACAAACCCAATATCTCTAGCAATATTCTGTAAGGTATTTGGAGATAAAAACCTTGAATCTCTTGAGCAAATAGTTATAATTCGTCAGACACAGAAACAGACATAAAAAACGCCATCCCTTCCTATGATTCTACAGAAAGATTAACATGTTTTTTCATTTTAGAAGGACACTTTGTTTGGTTATGTTGATAAGGGTAGTACCTCTTTTAATTTTGAGTTCGATAGAACTCTTATCCTTGGATTAAAGTTAAATTCTAATAAATGAGTAAATCTATTCTGTGTAACCGGCTGTGTCTGTATACTCAGATAGGACTTTACTTGAAGTGGTAGGTATGATAGGCTCGTTATTTGGAAAAGATTCCGATTGAGAAAAGCAAATCTATAAAGGCGGATTGATAATTATGAGTGATAAAATACTTGTTGTGGACGATGAACGCGAAATTGCCGATCTGGTTGAGCTATACTTGAAAAACGAGAATTATACGGTTTTCAAATACTATACTGCCAAAGAAGCGTTGGAATGTATAGACAAGATTGATCTTGACCTTGCTATATTGGACATCATGCTTCCCGATGCAAGCGGCCTCGATATCTGCCAAAAAGTACGGTACAAGCACACCTATCCAATTATCATGTTGACGGCGAAAGATACAGAGGTAGATAAAATTACAGGGCTAACAATCGGTGCGGATGATTATATAACGAAGCCATTTCGTCCGCTGGAGTTAATTGCGCGAGTCAAGGCACAGTTACGCCGATACAAAAAATACAATGGGGTAACGGCACAGAACAAAAATGTTATCGTCCACTCCGGTCTTGTCATTAATATAAATACGTATGAGTGTTTTCTGAACGAAAAGCCGTTATCCCTCACTCCCACTGAGTTCTCTATCCTACGCATCCTTTGTGAGAACAAGGGGAATGTGGTTAGCTCTGAGCAGCTATTTCATGAGATATGGGGTGAAGAATATTTCAGCAAGAGCAATAACACCATCACCGTGCATATCCGACATCTGCGCGAAAAAATGAACGACACCATTGATAATCCAAAGTATATAAAAACGGTATGGGGGATTGGCTATAAAATTGAAACCTAAAAATAAGAATAAAAAAATTGATTATTCTAAACTAAAACGAAAACTCTATCTGTATATCCTTGTGATTGTAATGGCAGCAGTTGTATTTGTGTTGTTTTTACGTCTATTTATTCAGGGGACACTTGGGGAGTGGATCGTAAGTTTTTTGGAAAATAATTATCACTTAGAGCGCTGGGACGCGATGATAATATATCAGTATACTATACGGAACAATATAGAAATCTTTATTTATGTGGCGGTTGCTATTAGTATTCTTATTCTATGTCGCGTCATGCTTTTAAAATTTGTAAAATACTTTGATGAGATAAACACTGGTATTGATATACTTATTCAGAACGAAGATAAACAAATTGAGCTTTCTGAGGAAATGGAGTTCATGGAGCAGAAGCTCAACGCATTAAAACGGACTTTGGAAAAACGAGAGCAGGATGCAAAGCTGGCCGAACAAAGAAAAAATGAGGTGGTTATGTATTTGGCGCACGATATTAAAACGCCCCTTACATCCGTTATCGGTTATCTGATCTTACTTGACGAGGCACCAGACATGCCAATGGAACAAAAGGCAAAATATGTGCATATTACGCTGGACAAAGCCTATCGCCTCGAACAGCTAATCGACGAGTTTTTTGAGATTACGCGATATAACCTCCAAACGATTATGCTCATGAAAAAACATATAGACCTATACTATATGCTGGTGCAGATGACTGATGAATTTTATCCACTGCTTGCCGCGAATGGAAAACAGGTGATTATCCATGCTCCCGAGGATTTGACCGTATTCGGTGACCCTGATAAGTTGGCGAGGGTTTTTAACAACATTTTGAAAAATGCCGCTGCATATAGCGAGGACGACAGCATCATTGACATCACGGCAGGCCTCTCTGGGGATGTGGTATCCATCGTTTTCAAGAATGCCGGAAGCATCCCAAAAGATAAGCTAGCTACCATATTTGAAAAGTTTTACAGGTTAGATGATGCCCGTTCTTCTGATACGGGAGGCGCGGGACTTGGATTGGCGATTGCAAAAGAAATAATTGTTCAGCATGGGGGGCAGATTTACGCAGAAAGTAATGATAACTTCACAACGTTCACGGTAGATCTTCCGATCTTGCCAGAATTGGTTGATAAAAGAAGTTCCTAAGAAATGAAAATCGTTTCTTAAGAAAACCTTAAGGATATCTCTACTTTTTCTTAGGAAATTAACAATTAAATATTAAAAAAAAGCTCGTTTTTATGCGGTAGACTTAAACCGTAAGAACGAGCTTTTTTCGTTTCGCCAGCGAAGAATGTGACAAGTTATGCGTGAAATAAAATAGCTCAGATAGGTAGAAAAAGAGTGACACAAATATTTTTTTGTGACTTGTAACACTATGCGGACAAGCTGCGGCTTGTGTCAAATGAGCACTCTGCTGTTTTGGATGTTTCTACGTCCACTACCGAACGGAGCGGAGCGTACCGTACCGCTCTGCAGAAAGCAATCGTTAAGAGCTACATACCCGAAAACTCTCGCGCTGACACAGTGCAGTATTATCATCAAGTCCCTCACTTAAGGAGGAAACTAAAAATGAAGAGGTGGGGGTTTTTATTGTTATTTTTATTGTGCTTAGGTTTTGCTTTTATTAATAAATCACTGTTTTTTCAGGATAAAGTAGAGATTCAAATGTAAAGTTAGGAGATTTTATATGCATACATCAGTTTTGATTAGTTATTTATATACTTATTTTTTTACTATTATTTTTTGTATTGTATTTCAAATTGGATTTTATTTTAAAGCGCAAAAAAATATATCTATTCGTCATTTTCTATGGGTGTATGTTTTTCTATTCTACCTTTCGCTAGTGTATAAGGTGACGCAGATAGCGACTATATGGGATATAGGAAGATATGAAACATTGATTCGTGCAAATGAAATCAACTTGATTCCATTTGCTTCTGAAGGTATTACAACGTATGTTTTGAACATTTTACTATTTATGCCGTTAGGCTTTTTATTGCCAACTATTTGGCCACAGTTTAGAACAATGAAAAATACTGTATATGCTGGATTCTTTTTTTCATTGGCTATTGAGTTAAGTCAATTGCTAGATAATAGAATTACAGATATTGATGATTTATTTATGAATACCTTGGGAGCGAATGTTGGTTATTTATTATATAGAGCTTTATTTAAAATGATATATATAAGGGATGAAAAAAAGCTTAATAATAACTCTTCTCTAGTAATAAAATACGAGGCTATTTATTATTTAGTTTGCTCATTTGTAGGTATGACGTTAATTTATTATCCATTTTTATTTAGAAGGCCTCTAATTCTTCAATGATATGATTAAGATACTATCAGATAATAAAAATATAGCAAATTGATTCTTAAATAATAGGATATCATATATACACATTTAGTTTATATTCTCACAGAAACCTTTCAAAACTATTCTTACTGAAGGTTCAGTGATTATTGAATTTATTTCTATTATCATAGCTATCACTATATCCAAAATCTAATCAAACAGTAGATCTTAATATTTCAACTGTTGTTTGATTAGATTTTTTAAATACAGTATGGAAGTCTAGAACTGTATAGTTCATACAAACTGAATCGATGATTGTAGTACAATAGGGCTCATCTATTTTTTATAGCTTGAGGGATAGCTGCCTTCCGAGAAAAATTTAAGTAATGGATATCTTATTTTTCTAATTAAATAGGGTCCAATTGGTACTAAAAAGTGGTTATGTAGATTGAAAAAACTTGAAAATAGTTCTTTGTTTAGTTGTAATTAAATTGGAGATTTTTGCCCTCATCTCCATAATCGTTTCCATACCCCCAGAAAGGATAACGTCTCTTTTGCTTTATGAGTAGTGAAAAAACTTAGCTTTAAAACAATGGGGGATCACCACTTACCCATCAACTTAAGAATGGAAACAAAATGAACTTTTGTTCATCAAAACTAAGACAGTTCCAAAGAAGGGATATATTCTTAAAATTCTGCATGCCAAAGAAATCTAGAGGGGGCCATTTTTTAAATTATGCTAGGATACTAGTTACGAAATACTTTTCTGTCGCTCCTAATTTATATTAAATTACCAATCCTATCCATTGCAAAAGAATAAGATAGGCTGTAACATTTACCAGTATTTAAATGCCGAAAATTGTTTAAAGCATTTCAACCAATATTTAAGAGGAGAATACAATGAACAAACTAAAAAGGTTACTGAAGCGTAAAACGACTTGGATAATTTTTATCCTATTCGTATTTGTTTATGTAAATAACAGTTCTTTTTTTGCTAAGAGGGAGGATGGAACGCCTCTTCTTCTTGCTCACCGAGGACTTTCACAAACATTTAGTATGGAAGGGATTGAGGGTGATACATGTACAGCAGAGCGTATACATAAACCTGAACATTCTTATTTAGAAAATACAATTCCATCTATGGAAGCGGCGTTTAAAGCTGGAGCAGATCTAGTCGAGTTTGATGTTCAACCAACTAAAGATGAAAATTTTGTTGTTTATCATGACTGGACTCTTGATTGCCGTACTAATGGAAAAGGTGTTACAAGAGATTTTACAACAAAAGAATTACAAGCACTTGATATTGGTTATGGTTATACAGCTGATGGGGGTAAAACGTTCCCATTTCGTGGTAAAGGGATTAATCTTATGCCAACACTCGATGAAGTACTTAACCATTTTCCAGGTCGTTCTTTTCTTATTCATATTAAAAGTGATGATGAAAATGAAGGAATCCAATTGGCTGCTCATCTCAAGAAACTACCAGCAAAACGCCTTGAGCAACTAACTGTATATGGTGGTGATAAACCAATTGCTGAGATAAGAGAGCGTATCCCTAGTTTACGAACAATGTCAAAAGCAACCATGAAAAAGGATCTTCTGACTTATATTGCGTTAGGATGGACTGGCTACATGCCTTCAAGCCTGAAGCATGGAGAGTTACATATACCAGATAAAGTAGCTCCTTGGCTTTGGGGATGGCCAAATCGTTTTCTTAATCGAATGGATAAAGCAGATACTCGAGTTATCGTTGTAGGAGGGAATGGGCTTGGATTTTCAAGCGGATTTGATTCATCTGAAGATATAAAACGTCTTCCTGACGATTATACAGGTGGAATTTGGACAAACCGCATTGACAAAATAGCACCGTTATTCAAAAAATAAGTGATGATATAACAATTGAAGTTTTATATACCGAAAAACACCTCTGATTTCCTATAGATAATGGGAAGTAGGGGTGTTTTTGTATGGGACTTACTTTATTTATATACAAATAGAAGTAAGACAAGGAACAAAGAATAAACTGCTAGATGTACAAAATGAGCTGGATTTTCATAACTAATTTTAGATAAGTAAACTAAAAAAAGATATATTTAAAATCCCTCCCTAAATTAAGAGAGGGTTGTAATAACCTCCAATAACGATAATTATGTAAATAAGCTGTCTATATGGACAGCTTATTTTATTTTTCCGCATAGCGTAGGTTATTTTCCACGTGGGACAAACCTGAGGGAGCTGCACAAGGGATTCGCTGGGTAGAAGATTTTCGTCACGCATCGCTTAGCGTACGAAATTCGCGTTTTGTTGGTGCTACCCCGTCATAGAGTATCATATCTTAGCTTAATAGGCATGTGATACGCCTCCCTACTTAATCTTTCTGCATAATTTTCCCGCGCTAAATTTTATATCTATTAATGTTTGGAGGAAAACCTTTATAATCAAATATACATATGTGAATATTTATAGAGTATGCACCAAAACCACTTCTATTTTCCCTACATATAGGAAAATAGAAGTGGTAGATTCCTACAAGTGGATGTCTGCATACAATAATAATTTGTTGTCCAGTAAAATGGTGAATGTTGCTTTAAAATACAGTTTGATCAAAGCTTCAGGGTTTACCCGATGGTGCAAAACCGTACGACTTTGTTTTAAATCGACAGAAACATATATCAAAGTAAAAGGGCAATGTATGTACCTATATCTTGCTGTTGATTTGAAAGGAAATACAAGCGATTTTTATTTAAGTAAAATAAGAGACCGGCAGGCTGCAAAGCGCTTTTTCAAGAAAGCCTAGCAGTTTTTTTATGTTTTAAAACTTTGTATTATAAAAGTTGTTAAAAATCCATCTTATTCTATAGCAATCGAACAGTTGAAAAAAGAAAAAGCATACCTAGTGGTATGCGAATTAGACAACAAAGTACTTGAATAAAATAGTAGAACAAGATCAGTGCTTTATGTTAGGGTTAAAATATTTTGATACATCTACATCCATTCTTTCTGGAGTAGAATCCATACATATGGTTAAAGGGAACAGGTGACTTACGGGATAAGTCTGTCCAAAATCAGAAGGAATTCATTCAGTAATTAATTTGACTTGCAGCATAAGATACAATTCCGTTAGGAATCTATGCGCTTTATTTTCTTTTTGCATCAGAACCGTATTTATAAGTTCTATGCCACTATAAAATGACACATGCAACAAAACTATTTTCTTTATTAATAATAATGGTAATTTTTACACTAGAACTCTTAGTATTGCGTATTAAAGTTCCTCTATTAATATATTTAAAGCTTTTGACTTAATCCTTTCATATTCCATAGCCCCAGCAAGTTCATCAGCCAGTAAAGGCGACTTTCTAACATATCTTTCGCGAATTACATCATACAATTCGTATGGAAATAACATATCAATAAACATAATTTTCTTCTGCTCAGCTGTTAAAGGAGAAACTGACTCATATGCGTTAATCATAATTTTAAATTGGTTTTCATTCCAAACACCAGTTGTATCTAATAGAGGAATAATCATTTTACGCAAGTCTCGAATAGGTAAATCGTAAGAAACCGTATCTAAATCAATTACCCAAATTTGATTACTTGGGTCTAATAAGGAATTTCCTGTTCCATAATCTTGATGACATAAATTTGGGGATGTTTGTAATTCATCAGTCCATTTAGTATATTCAGATTCCAATAGTCTTTGGTGCGTTTGTTTTGCTTCTAAAATAAACGCATCAATTTCAGCCAAATATAGCTGTGAAAATGGATCATCTGGCATAGTTACGGATAAAGTTTTCCAAACCTCCATCTGTTGAAATCTTTTAATGTAATGATTGGGCCAACGTCCTAGTTTTGTAAATATAGGTATGCCTGGTGGGGGCTTATAGCCAATAGAGGCTACATGGAAATCTGCTAACCCTTTCATAATCATTTCAAGATCTTCTTGCATTGTAAGCTCAAATGGTCTTCCCTCAATCCAATCATAAACAACAAATAAAAATGGACCGTGCTTTGTATACAACTGATTCAATTTGCTTGGGATTATGCTCGGAACACGCATGCCTTTGTTGGCTAGATAATCTTGAGCGTGAATGGAAAATAGAGCTTTTTTTTCGGGGCGATGAATTCTCTTTAAGCAAAATGGTCCATCTGCAGTTTGAATTTTCCATACTAAGGCCAGTTGTCCACCTTGTATTAATTCGATTGTAGTTGCTTTAATATCCCAATGTTGAATCATTGTCGCTGCCAAGTCTACTAGTTTTTGTTCCTCTTCGGGCGATAATGTATACACCGCTTCTTCATTGTTATTCTCCACATATATCACCATCCTTTTATACTCTCATATTACTGTATGGTACATGACCATTTTTGTTCTAGCCATTTGCCTTTAAGAAGAAAAAGTACTATTGACCATTTTTTCATAATAAAGGATGAAAAAATGGTCGATAAATCACAAACACAAAGTTTTTTTCGTAACATATGAAGAAGGTTGTATTTTTATGAAACAGGGAGGCGTTTTAATGAAAATAGCAATAATTTCGACTGAAAAGCTACCTGTACCAGCTGTACGAGGTGGAGCTATTCAAATTTATATAGATTCTGTTGCTTCCATTATTGCTTCAAATGGAAAAAATGTGACAGTTATTTCTATAACAGATCCAAATTTGAAACCAGAAGAAAAAGACAAAGGCGTAAGGTATATACGGTTTCCAGAAGAGGAATATCTCCCTTATGTTATTAAACATTTGAAACAGGAAAAATATGATGTAGTTCATTTATGCAATCGTCCAAATTGGATTACAATTTTACGTGAGGCAGCACCACAGACGAAATTCGTGTTAAGTGTGCATAATGAAATGTTTGCATATGAAAAGATAAGTAATGAAGAGGGAGAAGCATGTATTGCAGCTGTGTCAAAAATTGTAACAGTTAGTGATTATATAGGAAAAACAATTACCTCGCGCTTTCAAGCTGCAAAAACAAAGACGAGAACAGTATATTCTGGTGTAGATGTAAATGAGTACTATCCTTCGTGGACTGAGAATGGAACAAAAGTTAAAAGTCATGTGCAAGAACAGTTGAATTTACAAAATAAAAAAATAGTTTTATTTGTTGGACGCTTGAGTAAAGTAAAAGGTCCTCATATTTTGCTACAAGCTCTTCCTAAAATAATTGAGGAGAATCCAGACATTGTAATGGTTTTTATTGGTTCAAAATGGTTTGGAGATAACAATGTAAATAATTATGTAAAACACTTATATACCTTAGGCGCGATGTTTCCAGAACATGTAGTCTTTATTAAATTTGTTAAGCCAAAGGATATTTCAACACTTTATGCTATGTCAGATATTTTTGTTTGCTCTTCACAGTGGCAAGAGCCCCTTGCTAGGGTGCATTACGAAGCAATGGCAGCAGGTTTACCAATAATTACGAGTAATCGAGGTGGTAATCCTGAAGTAATTGAAGAAGGAAAAAATGGATATATTGTCAATGACTTTGAAAACCCTGATGCATATGCAGAAAAGATAATTAATCTTTTAAATAACGAAAATAAAAGAAAACAGTTAGGGAAATATGGACGTAGTAAGGTTGAAAAAGAATTTAATTGGAACCGAGTTGCTATGGATTTAATGAAAGTGTATGGGGAAATCTTATAACTTTTAAGAAGGGGATGATGAAAGGTGGAAGAAACAACTGGATTAGAGAGTGAATATTTAAAAAAGGTTCTTAGCTTTTATCCATTTGAAATAAGTAATATTTTTTTACAATCAAGCAGAAGTGGGAGAACAATGTGGGAAGTTGAAACAGAAGAAGGGTTAAAAATATTAAAACAAGCACAAATGCACCCCAAAAGGATGCTATTTATTGCTGGAGCACATTTACATCTCCTTCAAAATGGATTGCCAATTACAAAAATTCATAAAACAAAAAGAGGGGGCTTTTGTATTGGATCTAATGAGTATGCGTATGTACTATATGATAAGCATCAAGGGAAAGAAGTCATTTATTATAATAAAGAACAATTAGAGAAGGTACTAATATATGCAGGTAAATTCCATCAAGCATCGGAAGGATATATTCCGATGAAAGAAAGTAAAATTCGGAGTCGATTAGGAAAATGGCATAAATTATACAGATGGAAATTACAAGAGTTAGAAGGAAACAAAAGAATTGCACTTTCCTTTCCAGATGATGTATTTTCAACTATGTTTTTAGAGTATGTTGATAAGATGTTAGCACGTGGAAAGAAAGCATTACAAGAACTAAATGATCCATATTATGATCAATGGACAAAAGAAGTTATTGCATCTAATAGTTTTTGTCAACAAGATTTTACCTTAGCGAGGTTTACAGAAATAGATGATGCTATGTTTATGAAAGAGCTGCATTCTATTACAAGTGATTTACCAGTTAGGGACCTACGTATTATTTTAAATAAAGTAATGAAAAAAATGTCAGTTTGGGATACTAATTTAGCTATTCATATGTTGAGTGCATATAATTCGGAAAATTCCTTTTCAGAAAAACAATTTCGTGTTCTTTGGACTGATTTATCGTTTCCTCACTTATTCTGTTCAATTGCACATAAATATTATTTAGGGCAAAAGCGTTCGTGGTCTGACGAAAAGTATATTTGGGCATTGCAAAATATTATTGCACTTGAAGATTCTAAGGAAGAATTTTTACAAAATTTTTCTGATATTTATCATGAAATCAAGAGCAATAGTGGGGGGAAATAAAATGAGTTCAGAACAAGAAGAGATAGTAATCCCTATTTTAGATTTAGAGAAATTTGTGTTTTCTCCACCAGGGCCAATGGGATGGGAATTGTCAGAGTATGAGCAGCAAAAAAATATTGTATTAAATGAATCTTCGGTGCTAGAGAATTTAGCGATTATTAAGGAAGGGGAATTAGAGGAGTTACCCAAAATCGGATTGCTAGATTTAGAAGACAAGTCAGCAACCAAAACTACAATGATTGATGAAGTACAAGATAAAGAGATTCAAGATGTAATGGAGCTGGAAGAACAAAGTGAGGAATTAAATGAGATCGTTTTAACGCAAATAGAAAAGCCAAAAATAAAAGTCACTATTATTACTCCGAATCATTCATTAAAAGGTCCGTGGGTATCAAAATTGGTAAATAACGCTAAGGAGAACGATTAATGAAACTTCCGCAAATATATTAATCTTTTTATACTCTTTTAACATAGTATATATAAATCTATATGGAAGGAGTTAGGTAAATGGCTGATGTGAAAAGAGCAAAAATAAAACTAGATGTTGAGAATGGCTTTAGTGTTAATCCTGGTGATGATTTACAAGAAGTTCTAAAAGCTCTAGCTGAAGTAATACAATCAGGCACGCATAATGGTGTAGAGGTTGAAATTCAATATTTTGATGAAACAGAAGTTACTTTTACAGACGAAGAAGAAGAAGAAGAAGAAGAAGAAGAGGACGAAGAAGACGACGAAGACGAAGAAGACGAAGAGGACGAAGAAGACGACGACGAAGAAGACGAAGAGGACGAAGAAGACGAAGAGGACGAAGAAGACGAAGAGGACGAAGAAGACGACGACGAAGAAGACGAAGAGGACGAAGAAGACGAAGAAGACGAAGACGAAGAGGAGGGCGAAGAAGAAGACGCATAAATTAATTGATACTTAAAAACGCTTGGTTTCCCCAAGTGTTTTTTGCTTTCTACATATATAATAGGTAAAAATGTGAACTTTTAAATATAGGAAGAGGTTGACCCTAGGTAGGCATTAGCCTATATTTTTATCATTTTAGCCAAGAAGACTCCTTCCTCAAGGAGCGTGAAGGGTCACAGCCCAGTGAGTAGGTGGGAGATGAATTGGCTTCGAACAAGGGATGGCAGGAAGCCATCTTAATTGTTCGACATACAGAAAGTGTTACGCCACTACCTATCGAATATACGTTTGGTGTATAATAGTCATATACCAAATGGAGGTGAATCAAATAATGATTAATAAAGCCTATAAGTTTCGTATCTATCCAAATCAGGCACAAGCAATTCTAATCAATAAAACGATTGGGTGTTCTCGCTTTGTATTCAATCATTTCCTATCCTTATGGGATCAAGCATACAAAGAGACAGGAAAAGGCTTGACCTATGGTACATGCTCTGCCAAACTACCTGCCATGAAGAAAGAGCTTGTTTGGCTAAAAGAAGTGGATAGTATTGCGATTCAGTCGTCTGTTCGCAACCTTGTGGATGCTTATACGCGCTTTAAATCTAAGAAGAACAACGTACAATCTTATACCACAAAACAAACAAATGAAAACATTGCCGTTGTAGGGAATAAAATAAAGTTACCGAAACTAGGCCTCGTTCGATTTGCCAAAAGTCGCGAAGTAGAGGGGCGTATTGTAAATGCTACAGTTAGACGGAACTCTTCTGGTAGATATTTTGTGTCACTATTAGTTGAAACAGAAGTACAAGAACTTCCGAAAACACATTCTTACATTGGAATAGATGTAGGACTAAAAGATTTCGCTATTTTGTCAGATCGAACACACTATGAAAATCCGAAGTTTTTCCGATCATTAGAAGATAAGTTGGCGAAAGCACAGCGTGTTGTTTCTAGAAGAATGAAAGGATCTTCTCGCTGGAATAAACAACGAGTAAAGGTAGCTAGAATTCATGAATACATATCAAATGCTAGAAAAGATTACTTGGACAAAATTTCAACTGAAATCATCAAAAACCACGATGTTATCGGTATAGAGGATTTGCAAGTATCGAATATGTTAAAGAATCATAAGTTAGCAAAAGCAATTAGTGAGGTATCTTGG
>NZ_JBFTQW010000024.1:0-43554 GCF_056399205.1 Bacillus sp. 01N45 | reverse complement strand
CTGTGGTGTTGTGATTGGTTTACTCTCAATCGGGTTCGGTTGCGATGGTGTTGTTCCTGACTGTGGTGTTGTGATTGGTTTGCTCTCCATCGGATTCGCCGACGATGGTGTTGTTCCTGACTGTGGTGTTGTGATTGGTTTACTCTCAATCGGGTTCGGTTGCGATGGTGTTGTTCCTGACTGTGGTGTTGTGATTGGTTTGCTCTCCATCGGATTCGCCGACGATGGTGTTGTTCCTGACTGTGGTGTTGTGACTGGCTTTGTTTGACCTGTTGGTGTTTTAATCGTCGCTGCTGGTTTTGCTTCCGCTTTTACATCTTCTTGCTTATTCTCAAGTCCACCATTATTTTGACTTGCTACTGGTCTAACTTGAGCTTTTACATCTTCTTCTTTATTATTTAATTCCTCATTTGATTGCGCTACTGGTTTAACATCCGCTTTTACATCCTCTTCTTTATCTTTTAGTTCTGCCTGTTGCATTTCAGAGTTATTATCTTCATGTTTCCCTCGTACTGCTAATTCTGGATTCTCTTTAGTTGCGGCTACTTCTTCCTTAACCCTTTCTTGCTCCTGATTTCCTTTTCTATCGCGAACACCTAAATTTTCTTCTTTTTTCATTTGATTTATATTTTTTTCTTTTTCTGCTTGCATTTGTTCTTTTTCCTTGCGTTTACCATCTGCTACCTTTTCTTTTCTATCTGCATAGTTTTCTTTCAATTGTTTAAACTTACTGTAGCCTGATTTACCCACTTTTCCTGCCACCGCAGCACTTGCAAGACCCGCGGCGCCAGCTACTGCTACACCTCTTCCAACTGTCTTAGATCCACGTCTAACATCACGATATTTCTGCCTAATATTACTCATAGCATCTGATGCGCGTGCTGCTCCTACACTTGCTGGTACTGTAGTAATAGCATCGAAAATAGTTTTACGATATAACCAAACACCTAAGAATGAAAGTACTTGTAATGCGGCAACTACTAAATAACCATACTTATCAGTTGCGCTAAATAAGATTGAAGAAACCCAAAACATTAAAGTTATAAGAAAGCCAATTGCAACTTTCATAAGCAGCGTTCGGAACAATTCAGATAAAAATTTCTTAGCTGTCCCAGTCCATGCAGGTACTAATGCCATCAATAACATTACTGGTGACATTAGCGCTACGATAATAAACATTAATTGGTAGAACAACATCGCCATACTACATAAGCCTAAGACAACCCATAATGGTCCATTGATTAAGAAAAGTAGTAATACTAAAGCGCCACGCTCAAAAGTAGCATCCAAAGTTAATATCGTATTTTTCTTCTGTTCTACTTCCTCTCTTAATAGATCTAGCCTTTCATCTGCTCCTGTTGTTGTTAACATTTTCTTAATTCTTTCATCACCGATTTTCTTCATATCTGTTGTACCGAACTGCAGTAATGTATAAGGTTGTTTGATTAATAGAGTGTGTGTTAAATCAGTAATGGAATCGACACCGCTTGAATATCCTTGACTTGCTCCACTAATACTTTGAGTGGAATCAAGAACAGTTTTATTTACTTGTTCAGAGAAAGTGTTCAGTCCTTTGATAATATAACTTGAATTTGCGAAAAAACCTAAAGTGAAAACTAAGATACCTAATGCCTTTAACAATCCTCCTAGCATCTCTGACTGGCGTCGTTGTACAAAACCTACCCAGATCACCCAGCAGGCTAATAAAGCTAACATGAGTCCAATTAATTCACTATATATTCCATTACCCCAAGAACCATTGAACCCTGCTGCTTTAGATATTACATCGCCTAATTTATCTCCTACATCAGCTACAATGTTGAGACTCATAGATTGGCCGACCATACTTGTAACAAAAGTACTAACTGCAAGATTAATGGTCCATCCAATACTTACAAGACTAAATAACACAGCAACCATTTGTTCTTTTACTTTGTCTCCCCATTTCCAAAACTTAAGAGATTCACCAAATCCACCTTCGGGTGTATAAATGTCAATTCCATAGCTACTTGCAGGGTATTCTTCATATTTTAGTTTTTCCTTATTCTTTGGAATGATATCATCTATAAGAGAAGGTCTGGGTTCTTCCTCTGCATATACTGGAGCAGCTTTAAAAAGTAAATTAAATGCTAAAAGCAAAGTACAAATTAATAACAATAGGGTAATAAACTTTTTCATTACATGTTACTCCCCCTTTTATGGGAAACCTATTAATCTTTCGAACTAAACTCATTTGTCGGTTTAGTATTTGCTACTTCATCAACTTCATTTCGTTGAGGGCCAGAATAACTTCGAACTTTGAATCCTTCCTCTGTACGGACTACTCTTACCCATTTCACTGCTTTATCGATGTTTTTAGGGGGCTTCTTTGAAATAAAGTTATACATAATTGTATCCTTATCTACCACATACTCTTTTACTGTATAGTCTTTGTAAGATAAATTATTTTGTGGCCCTTGATTCGGATCTAAAACTGTATTTTTATCTCCATCGACGATAAGTTTTCTAATTGTTTTATTATCATGTTGTAAGTCGGCCTTTACAAAGTCCAACATCATTTCTCTAGGAGTGTGCCCCTGTTTATCTTTTTCTTCTCCTACATTTGTTTCGCTATTTCCACATGCTGCGCTCAAAATTAGGGCGCCAGCACATAGGCTAGATAGCATTAATTTTTTTAGTTTAGTTTTTACCATGTTAACTCACTCCTACATTTATTTTTTCTCCCCCTTCTTCGACAAAGGTTGCATTAACCTCCTGCTTTTCATCATCATTTGACTTTCTATAATTCTTCCTTGCATTTGGTCTAGTATCAAATGCATCGTATAAATCCTTAAACACTACATCCATTGTGACAACACCTGTTCTTCCTTGGATATCTTGGAATAAACATTGTCCTGTTTCTAAATTAGTAATAATTGCATGATTTTCTTCATTATCAGGTAATCCAAAGAAATCTAAAATTGAAGAAATCTCTTTACTGTCGGTATTACGGAATGAGAACTTCATACCGATATTATTCTTAAATGTCTCATCTCCAAGGTCACTTGCACTTTGAGTTGCAAAGTATACTGCAGAGTTTAAGGCACGACCTTCACGAACTAGCTTACGAGCTAACTCTCGCCCTTGAGAAGTTCCCATAATCGCCCATGCTTCATCCAATAAAACAATTTTGAATTTAGTAGGGTCCTTTTGAAAGAACTTTCTTGCAAATGAAGATAGAGACATCAGCATACTAACTGATAAATTTTCTTGTAAGGTATAATCTTTCGGATCTTTTTGAATATCTGGCATGTCAAGATGTTGAATTTGTATGATATTTACTGCTGTATCAAGTTCAATATCTCTATTTGTTCCATCACCAAAGATTAAGTGTGCAAATGATAAATTCTCAAATGCTTGAATATGAGCGGCCAATTGCTGATCCACTTTATCGTCACTATCTTCAAGGTATTGAGACACAGCTGTTAAGCACGGCTCTTCCATTCCTGCTACGAATTCTACGGCTGAAGCTAAGCGCGGGAATTTCTCCGAGTTATCTGGTTTAATACCTGTAATGAAAGTAAGAATTGTCATCGCTAACTCAATTGCATCTTTTCGGCTATGTTTATGAATGATAAATGGGTCTAATTTCCCTTCATCTCGCCTATCAGTCCCAAGTGTAATTACGTTTACCTTACCTTCTAAGCCGTGTAAATCTTCTGTCCAGTTCCCCCTCTCACCTTTCGGATCGAC
The DNA here is from genome assembly GCF_056399205.1 of Bacillus sp. 01N45. Classification (NCBI taxonomy): domain Bacteria; kingdom Bacillati; phylum Bacillota; class Bacilli; order Caryophanales; family Bacillaceae; genus Bacillus; species Bacillus sp. 01N45. Next base: position 39,822 of record NZ_JBFTQW010000024.1, on the reverse strand, counting down.
TATCAGTGTTTGAGCTCCTCCTAGTACTGCTAGGTAAACAATTAAGTTCGTTCCAAATGATTTACCAGAACCAGTACTTCCTGTTACCGCAACTGAAAGTGCGCTCGTTTTTTGATTTGCAACAGTATTTGTCGCTGCGAGAGAAGGTGTCATATAAACTGCTTTGTTTAAAATACCAGTTGTACCTATATAAAATCCGATATTATCACCTAAATCTTGTGTTGCACCAAACATACCGGCCGCCAGAACCCCAGGCTCCATAAAGTGTATATAATCATTTACATATCTTCTAGCACCAGGGATAAATTCATTAAACAGCAAGAACTGGTCTCCATATGGTCTTACTAGTTCAATCATCATCTCTCTATAAATAGAAATGAGTGAATTGGTATTTCGGCGCATAGTATCCAAATCTTCAGCACATATACAGAAGGATACTGATGTCTTAACAAGTGGCATACGTGTCTTTTGTATAAGGGCTTGTAATTCAGTAGCTTCTTGAACACCCTCATACACGTTTAGTCCAACAGTTTGTGAATTTTCCCTTGCATGTGTTTCTTGATCTTCTAAATCTTTTTTCTTTTTATTTAGTTTAGATAGAGCTTTACGGTGGTTAATATTTTCTGTGCGTATACTTAGTTCGATTGGGAAATCTATATTTTGGATCATATACATCCACTCTTGGTCTGGAAATTCCATTGTGTATGGAATCTTCGATGCCGATAAGAAACTCATATACGCTGGATACTCTAATCCATCAGAACCGATTTGGGACATTTCTATATGTCTTCCTTTAACGTCTATCTCCGATTCTGTTAGGCGTAACAAGCTCTCTTGATTCGGAAAGATAGCAGAATCGTCATCAACTACCGGTGGCGTCCATCCTGCTGTAACAGGTGCTTCCAATGTACGATAGAAGTTGCGTAATACAATCCATTGTGTTTCATTGGTTTCTAAACTTCTTACTGCTAAATGTTTTCTTATTTTATTTCTAAAGGCGCTAGCTTCCCGTTTATACATCTCCAAATCAGTTTTTAGTATTTTGGTATCACCAAGTAATCCAAACTGTTCTGCAGTGTTTTTAAAGGTATGAAATGCAGTGTAAAGCATTTCCTTAAGTCCTTCTTGTATGTGTCTTACTTTTAATTTCACACCTATAAAATAACGATATTCTACAGCGTTTTTACCAAATTTTCTTTCTAACTCATGGACAACGTCATCAGTATGATCGATTGCCAGCTCTTTTAGTTCACCGCTTACTGTTTCTTTAAACTCATCGGCTTTTTCTTTGAAATTCTGATAAACAGGTATCATTAATAGATGTTTTTCTTCTTCATAATTCCAAAATAAGCCGAGTTGTCGCATAAACAACGTATTTTTATCATCGTCTCCTTTAAATTCATAAGGAATCCCGTATACCTCATAATACGCCCAGCAAGAACCGTCTTGGTTAAAAATCAAATTATCTTGAAAATATTTGACTGGAAACTCAACCTGATTCATTTGTGCCTCCTTAGAGAAGAATATGAGACTAAACTAATTCTTCTGTATAGATTAATTAATTACTTTTTCTTAATTGAATCATCCTTAAATCGAACTACCGTCTTATATTGATAGCTTCCAATATTACCTGTTGTATCTTTATAACGACTCAACTTTTTTCTTTCAAATGTGAATACAAAGAATCGATATATAAATTTGTGTGGACTTTTTCCATCTAATTCTACATTTCCAAAGAAGTACGCTATTCCACCGGGTAATATTAAATATTTAAAAAAGACATTCTCTCCTAAGGGTAAAAACTGATTTAGAAATATAATCAATACTAGTGTTCCAACAAAGATCCCCAGCTGTCTGTAAGGTACTGGGAAAGGGAGTGTTATGTCCCTTATCCCATATAAACTCTTTGGAATATCCCAAATAGAGTTATAAGTCCTTACTTCCTTACGAGTCGGTTTCTGAGTCACTTATACCAACTCCTTAAAATTTCTATTTTTTACTAATAATTATTTAAATAATAAATTATATAATTTTGTTCCAAGATCTTTGAATACATCTGGAGTGAATACAAACACAGATACAATCGCACAAAGTACTAACCAACCAATTAGACCAGCCATTTGTCTTTTTACAAGTAAAACTATTACACCGATGATTGCTACAACTAAAAAAATGGGACCTAACTGAGCTACTAACCAGTTTTTTGCATTCACTCCAAAATTAATGTTGCCTAAGACCGCTGCATCCGTAATAGCAGGTAATTGCTGAGCAACCATATCTAATCCCAAAAGCTCCATAATTATTTACCCTCCACTTTCTCTAATGTGTTTTCAAATTTCTTCATAGAGCTAATTGAAAACTTGTTATCTTTATTTACAAGATTTAAATCATATGTGTATGTGTACTCTAAGCTGCTATCATTGTCTTTTAACTTAGCATCAACTAAGACTCTGTATCCTTTATCCTTATCTTCATAAATTCGTAGGTTTTCTAATTTGCTAAATGTCATAATACCTTTTAGTCCATTTGTTATATTACTTTTTTCAAAGTAGTAAGCAATTTCTTCTGGTGTTCCTTCTGTATACACTTTAAATACAGATTGTAAAAATTGTTCTACTTTTTTTATTTCTGCATCTGTATTAATTTCTCGTCCTTCTGATTTGAAAGTGGCTACTTTATAAGATGCCTTTTCTCTCTCTCCATGAACGATTGTAGGATTGTTAGGGACTACCATCTTCCCTTTCTCCATTAAAATTGGTATAGAGAAGTACCTTATAACTTCTTTTGGTTCTTTTGGTGTGTCTGGAGCTTGTGTCGTTCCAGGAGCAGGATTATTTACAGGTTCTAATTTCTGAATGATTTTCAATGTAACTTCTGCTTCATTTCCTTTTTGTCGGACCTCTACTGCTTCCGATTTAACTAAAGTACTAGAAGCGTTTTTTAAAGTATCTCTATTTAATCCACCTTGCTCATCAGATCCTTCAACTAGAAATTTCTCTAATCGTTTTCTTCGTTCTTCAGCTACATTCATATCAACTTTCCAATTAAAATAATTAGCGGCAAAATTATTCGCATATGCAATTAATTCTGCTTCTGACATTTTAATTTTTACGGGTTCCTCTTTCTTTTCCTGAACAGCTACTGCTCTAGGAGGACCGGCAAGTTGGATAAATGAAAGGGAGCTTCCTGCAATCATGAATCCCATCACACACCAAAATGTAACCTTACCTACTTTTCTTCCTGTTATTGCTGGAACTTTCTCCCTTGTTTTACGTTTCTTCTTTTCTTTAAGTGCTTCTGAATTTTCTTGTTGCATATCTAATATTTCAGTTGTTTTATTCTTTGCTTTTTTAAAGAATGTAAATTTCTTTTTTTCGGCGTTTTCCTGGGATTTCTTTTTTACCATGTCTTCACCTCTCTTTTTAAATGGTTAGGAGATTACAAAGTTCATTGTAATTTCCACTAACCAACTATCTACTTTAAGTATGATTTACTTTTTTCGGAAATCTAAGAGAAATAAAAAAAAATTATGTTTTATATCAAAATTTTTTTAGAATGATTAAAACTAAATATAATGTTTATTAAAGTACATAAAAAAAACAATTCCATTAAGAAATGAAATTGTTTTTACACAGGATCTATTCTTTATAGTAAGTATTACACAATATAAAAACCTAATATAATATATATCTTTAATATATATAAAGAAAAGAGATAAAACTTTTATACAGAGAAAAAATCGTCTTAAAACATTGCTATGCTAAGGGTTCATCATTACTCTAGCCGTAAAAAATCATAAAAAGTAAATACTGGGAATGTACTTAATGAGCTGGATGATGATTAAAAACTACAAAATATCGTAAAGTAGGTATATAAAAACTACATATAATCATCGTTAATTTGATGCAAGTAAAAGAATAAATAATAAATGTAAATTCTGATGACTTACGAACAAATTTTCCACATTTATAAAAAAACTACACACAATTTATTAACAAATTGGTCAAAGTTAGGAACAGTATCCACTTTTTAAACAGAATTAACAGATGTTTTTCTGATTTTAAGTAGATTAAGAGATAGAACATGATAAGAACAGTACTTATGGCTATATCTTATACACATAAGATCAAATATATTAAGATATCAACAGAATAATAATAAATATTTCTGCTTTTTTGTAGGTGAAATGATATAAAAAGATTGAAAATTCAGATTTAATAACTTAAAAATTGTGAATATCTCATTTTGTTTCACATGCACTGTATGTAATTGCATAAAAAATAGAGAGTTGTGATCATTAAATTTGAAAACTGACTCTCTACTTTGCTTGAAGTAATACACTCCACAAGTTATCTCCAACACGAATAGCCCTCCACTTTTGTTTTTTTCAAAAGTAGAGAGCTGTATCATTACATTGCTGGAAGCAGCTGATCAACCGTATGTGGTACTTCACTTGTTGAACGGTAATATGCTTCTAAGGACTGTAGAAACTGAATTAAATTAAAGTCTTCAGGGACCTCAATTACACGAATCTTTTCCTTCGGCAATTTATCAATTTTTTCAATGAACAGTTCACGAATTTCACTAGGGATTTGATTTCCCTTATGCCCACTAGACTTTAAGAGTTCGCGTATTTCAATTTCTAATGCTGTATATGCGTTAATGTTTACGCCTTGCTCATAAGCATACTTTCTAAATAGTGATTCTTCTTGATACTGCAGGTAATTACGATGATAAGTATCTATAGTTACAGGTACAGCATATTTCGCATGAAGCAGGTCATGCGCTTTACGGAATAGCTTTTGAACATTACGTAAAGAGTATATAGCAAAATGAGTACCAAATTTAAAAATGGCCTCTTCTTGTTCATGTTTAGGTACATTGTGTGTAATTAAAGGATAAATTCCAGTTTTAGCAGCTGTGTCTAATACACGATATTGAGAAGATTGCTTTAATAATTTACTTAGTGTATAAACAAGCTTTTTAGGATATCCTTCTTGTCGATCAATCATTTCTCGTAAACCACGAACTACTTGGCGAATTTGACGGTGACAAGAGTGTTTTAAAACATTAATGAATTGGTTCATATCCTTGGCAAATTCAGCAATATTCATTTCAACTAACAAGTTTTCTATAAATTTAACTTTACGCTTATATGTATCTCGTGGTGTAAATGGATCACGGTATTCTGCTCCTTCTTCTTTCGCGCATAAGAAATCAGGATGCACAGATAAATGCAATGTTGTGTATTGCTTTTTATTCTTCTTCCCTTTTTCTAACTTGCAAATTTTAAATAAAGGAGATCCGGTAGCAGATAGTTTTGTTTCTAGTTCCTCAAGTACAGCACGAATCTGATGTGGGTATTTCTTATGTAAGTAACGATACATACCACCAAAGTGTGTTGAGTTTCCTTGTTCGTCAACTTTGAATAAAGAACGTTTCAGGGTAGTTTCGCGTTTCTGCTGCATTGCTACATCCATGAATAGTTTCTTAGCTGCAATGGATAACTCAAAGAATTCTTTGGTAAATACTATCGGGCTAATAAATGTATAGGCATTTGCTTTATTTGTTTCCTTATTCATAAAATCATTTAAGATGATTTTATATTTACCACTGTACTCATTTTCGATTGTAATGATGTTATGGAAGCTTAATTTCTTCAAAGCCACATAAAATTGTGAGTGGTGAATATGTGCAAATGCTTCTTTATAATTTTTATAATCTTCCCAAAGCATGTGGATCGATACATGCGAAAGCTCACCATATGTATTACATTTTTTATGAAGAAATAGAAATACTTCTAAATCAGCATTTGTAATTCCATATAGCTTATGTTTTCTGCCTTCGTTTTTATCAAATTCACTTACTTTATCTACAATCTTTTTCATTTTCAGTGAAAAAGATGGCTTTGCTTTAGCAACAAATCCCTCTTCATCTGCAATTCGTTCTTCATAGGACATTGACTTCACAATGTCTTCTAAATAAGTATCTTTAAAACTGTAATACTTACCTTCTAAAGCTTCTACTAACTTTTGCCATGATTTAATTGTTACAATTACCGGTGTTGTTGTTTCACCATTCAAACTACGTTTGTTCTTTATAACGAAAGGTTTTGCCATCTTTTTCACCTCCTTATATATTAAGTTGCAGTTTTCCCCACAATTAGATATAAATTATCATTTTTGATTATATCAAATCGAATACTGGTGAAATCTGTCCCTTTAAGAGAAAAAACAAAAAAATGAAACGTGCCTCTATCCCTTGTGCGACAAGGGGTTTGACGTTTCATGAAAAAAAGTTTGTTGCCACCATAGGGCTATGAAGTTTTTTGAATATGAAACGTAGTATATAGTGGGAGAAATCCTCTGAAACCATTGATTTTATAGGGTTTTCATCCAATTCCGTTTGAACGTTGTAGCCATCATATAGCTATAACGTTTCATGTTTTTAAAACAAGTTATATTTTATTTAAAACTGCTGTAACCCTTGGTACATATAGGTTGTTTGGGTTTTTAAAGTGAAAGTTGTAGCCATCATATAGCTATAAACGTTTCAGTTCGTTTCATGTTTCCTGCCATCATATAGCTATAACGTTTCATGTTTTTAAAACAAGTTATATTTTATTAAAAACTGCTGTAACTCTTGGTACATATAGGTTGTTTGGATTTTCAAAGTGAAAGTTGTAGCCATCATATAGCTATAATGATTTTAGCGTTTTTTCTTTCATATTTTATGAAATGGCTTTATATCAACGTTTATTACTAATTTACATAGAATAAAAAAATTTTTAGTCAAATGATTTTCAGGATATTCTCGTTTCATTTTTTCAACGTTGTAGCCATCATATAGCTATAACGTTTCATAAATTACGAAATTGTAGCCATGATAAAGCTATTCATTATTAAAAGTAAGAAGTAATAGCCATGTTAAGGCTACATAGTTTCAAATAAGAAGTAATAGCCATGATAAAGCTATACAATTTCAAATAAGGGCTTATAGCCACGATAAAGCTATATAGTTTCAAATAAGAGTTAATAGCCATGATAAAGCTATACAATTTCAAATAAGGGCTTATAGCCACGATAAAGCTATATAGTTTCAAATAAGAGTTAATAGCCACGATAAAGCTATACAATTTCAAATAAGGGCTTATAGCCATGATAAGGCTACATAGTTTCAAATAAGAAGTAATAGCCACGATAAAGCTATACAATTTCAAATAAGGGCTTATAGCCATGATAAGGCTACATAGTTTCAAATAAGAAGTAATAGCCATGATAAAGCTATACAGTTTCAAGTAATAGCTTATAGCCACGATAAGGCTACATAGTTTCAAATAAGAAGTAATAGCCATGATAAAGCTATACAGTTTCAAGTAATAGCTTATAGCCACGATAAAGCTATACAATTTCAAATAAGGGCTTATAGCCACGATAAAGCTATATAGTTTCAAATAAGAGTTAATAGCCACGATAAAGCTATACAATTTCAAATAAGGGCTTATAGCCGCGATAAGGCTATATAATTTCAAATAAAAAGTAATAGCCGCGATAAGGCTACATAGTTTCAAGTAAGAAATAATAGCCACGATAAAGCTATATAGTTTCAAATAAGAGTTAATAGCCATGATAAAGCTATGCAGTTTCAAGTAAGAAGCAGCTGGCGTATTTAAGTTGTGACCTAAAGTAACAAGTTTCTAGTCGTTAAGCAAAAAATCAGTGTATTTAACTAATTTACTTTTAAAAATTGAAATTGTATTGTAAAGTAGTGATTTTACAAATAGAAGCAGTTTTATATAATTAAAGACAAGTAAAGAGAATTTAAATGATCCACAATAAAAAGAGTAAAAACCAACAATTGTGCGGATTATTCAGATAACATTTCAACTTAAAGGTTATGTAGCCATCATATAGCTATGAGGTTTCATAGTGTTAGGATTTATATTATATTGGTTATTAACATTGTTAGGAGGTACTTAAATATGGAGAAAGTATTAGTATTGTTCAGTGATGCCCTCCTACTTGCTGCTCCAATCTATGAAGAAAATAAGCAGTTATGGGCCAAATGGCAAAAATATTATAACGAAGTACAAGAGAATCACGATAAATTAGTAACATCAGCTAATATATCCCCTTCATTCTCAACACTTGTTTCTTGGCTGGGGCAGAAACAAGAACAAGGAATATCGTTGTTGAACATTTATGCGAATCTAGATAAATATAAAATTGAGATTCAAAATGTATTAGATAAAATCATTGAACAAGAGTTTGGAGAAAAGTTTGAAGCAGTTGAACCAACTCAAATTTTAAATCCTGAACATGGTCATATAAAAGAGTATATAGCAGATATACCTGACGAATATTATCCTGTATCAAATGACGCAATGTACTATCAATTACGTGATGGAATAGCAAAAAATCAGTTTGAAGAAGATGAAGCAGCAGCAAAAACGGTACTGCCATTAGAAACAAAAAATTCAAGCGGAGTTGCACAACTATCTTCACATAAAGATGAGGATTTGAGATTAGTGAATACAAATGAAGCAGAAAGATGGTCTATATTGGTTGATGGAGTAATTAGTAATATGGATGATCTTACAGCAGATTGTTTGGATACCATTACAATACAATGGTTAAATCAAGCTAAATCTCCAGATGAATTCATAGATTTTAGTTATGAGAATGTATTGGAATTATGTAATATGCCAAAAGCATCAGCAAACGGTGTAGAGTATTATCGTGCAGAAGATAAGATAAAGGTAGCACAACGTATTGCAGCGTTAGCAAGCATCTTTATTTATTTGAATGATGATAATGAAGTTGTAGTATTGAACGATCAAGCTGAAACTGGGGAAAAATTTGAAGTAAAACGTGAAGTAATCAAGAGACTATTCGTACTGGACTCTGTAGTGTTATGGAGAGATAAGAATACTAATGAATATATGGGGATAGAATCCTGTAAGATTAAACCAGGTAGTTTCTTATCGGGCTATTTGTATGGGTCTAATAGCACAACTGCTTTATTATCGAAAAAAGCATTAGAGTATAATAGCTATAGACACAAGTTTCATAAACGTTTAATACGTTATTTATCCTGGCAGTGGCGAATCCGTCAACAATACAGTACTTTAAAAAGACCATACTCCATTGGTGGGGAAAAAGGTCTACTATCTGTAATGGGTATTACAACTACAAAGGGTCGCCCAACTCGAATTCGTGAACAACTAGAAAGTGTTTTAATTGATTTAGAAAAAGAATGTGTCATTTCACATTGGGCGTATGCAGAGGAATTGGATGAAACAAGGATAGGAGAACGTAATTGGTTTAAGAATTACTACTCCAAATTAGGAATCATTATCTTACCACCAAAAGAATTGATGGATAATATAGATAGTATGGTAAAGAAAAAAGTAATAGGTATGCAAGAGAAGCAGGAGGATCATTATATTGCAGAGACAGTAAAACAAACTCCTCAAGGATCAGAAGATGTGATACGAGAAAAAATTATGTATCAGCATATGCATCAAAATAAAACAATGCGTGAGATAGCAGATGAAATAGGTTTATCCCCTGCTACGCTTTCAAGATTCTGTAATAACAAAATGAAGCGTATTTCAAAAAGTGTTAATGAAAAGCTAAACAAGTGGTATGAAAGACAAATGATTATAGAGTCTATGTAAAGAGAAGCAGATACCTTTAAATGGAGAGGTAACTGCTTCTTTTTAGTTTGTTCATATTCTGCTGTTGATATCTATACGCGCCATTGTGCTCATACCTTACCCATTGATACGTTTCCTGATTAATTCTCAAGAACGTCGTGTAACCTCTCAGCAAACTCTTTATGATGCGCTGTGTTATAGCCCACATGGTGTCCGGGAAACTCTACGAATTCTGTTCCGAGGTGTTCTGCTAAGTTGACTGCGCAATGGTAAGGAAAAAATTCTCGTGAAGTACTTCCGCCGGCTGGACGTACCTGTATCGATGTAGGTTTTAATGGGGTCTTTAATGCATTGATATTTAAAGTATAGCTGAGAATCCCCGGGATTTCATACTCAGTGAAATAAGTCGAATTACCGAGTAGTCGCTCTGTTAGCGTATCCTTTGATAGTCCGAAATTGCTATCATCAATATTTGACAATAACTTTATGACCTCACTTTGATGATTTGTCTTAAGGTCTTCCATGAAATTTATAGCCTGCTTCAACTCATTTTCAGGTAAAAGTTGTAATAAAACCGGCTCGTGTGGGATTAGTAACTGTGCCTGCTCAGGATGGCGTATGCACAGATCAAGTCCGATGACAGCACCAGAACTACTTCCGAATACATAAGCCGGTTCATTGGTCAGATTAGCTAGCAGCAGGTGAGCGTCTTCGCTATGTGTGTGCACATGATAATCCTCAGTTTTATTGACGAGGTTGCTACGGGAATGACCACGACGATCGTAAGTAACAACGGTATACCATTTAGCAAGATGGTCGGCGATATTATGGAACTTGTCGGCATCACCACCCCCACCATGGATCAAAAGAAGAATTGGACCTGAGCCACGCACCTCATAGTAGATGCTTGCTCCAAGTACTTGCAATGTTCCGTTTTTTACTATCCTCATTTGTACATCCTTCCTTTCTTCTGTCATTTCCCTTAACATTACACAATTGGCGAATGATATAAAATGCAGGAAATGACTAAGAAACAAATTCGCCATAAGAAAAAACAATGAGCATCATTTCATAAGTGTATCCTTTTTATTTATTTAGAGTAGACAATTTTTTGATTGTTTCAATGGAGAGGTGATATTCATCAGCTATTTGATTAATCGTTCTACCGTTTAATAGAAGCATTTCTGTCATCGATCAGCTTTCTTGTCCCAGAACGTATACCCCGTCTCTGATGAGAGGTTTTAGGTTTAGGAATATATATTGTTTCTCCTGGAACATACTTTTGAATTTCTAATATCAGCTTTTTAGGTAAAATAGCCGTTGTTTTTAAATAGCCCCTTTCTGCCAACTTCATATCTGTCCGTATTAATCCATAAACGCACTCGATTACTCGGTGGATATCATGTGTACTTTTGTACATAATAAGGTTGGCAAATGTTAAAGTCAGGAGGGTTTGTATGCAACAGGATAAAAAAGATATAGAAACGTCTGGTTCTATTATGAAACCAAATTTTGCAGAAACTGATGCACAAAAAGTGAAACAAGAAATTCAAAATGATGTAAGAGAAGGACAAGGCGCAATGACTTCCCGAGAAGCAGGTGCAATGCGGGATTAAGAAACCACTCCTTACTGTTTTTTATTTAGTGAATGTTTTAAACAGTAAGGAGATAACCCATTAACGGCTTTTGTTTCTTAAAAAATCGTTTTTACTTTCATATAAAGTTTATTTCACGAAGTATCCCCATTAGAAATAATCTATATTTTGTTTGACTTTTTCAAAAAGAAGTTTAACTTGCCGTGATATAAGGAATTCCAAAATTGTCTATTGTAGTTATCATCATTTATTAATATGTTAGTATCAAACTCCACTAATTTGTTCTTCAAATCATGAAAAGTCCTTATTAGATCACAATCTTTGTAGTGCCCCTGCTCTACTAGCTGAACCCAATACTTTTTAAAGGAATTGAAGCAGGAATGCATTTTCTCTATAGAAGAATTAACAAAATATCTTTCTACTCTTTCCGTAATTTCATGTTCTAGCTCATATATTTCTCCTGTGGGCTGGTAGATAGTAATTAGATTACCTGAATCCATATTACTCCCGATAACAAGGTATGGTTTAAACTTCTCTAAACTCGCTAAAAATGCTTTAGTATATTCTTTATCCAATATCGATAAAGAAAAATCATTTTGTTTTGTCCATTCCACTACATCTAAAAGAAAACCATTTGAATAGGTGTAAAATTCTACATTGAGACATTCGAATTCATTTCCTTTAATTTGATGATTAAGTAAAAAGTGCATACTATCCATGGGCAAATTTAATTTGGCAATCTCCACTGTCATTCCTCCAACCCTTATTATGTAATCCATTTTCTGGTTCTTCACAAACTTAATTAAATTTTAGCATAAAGAAATGGTCTCCTTGGGGGAAGTTACATATGAAATAATAAAAAGGTATGAGTTTACGACCCACACCTTTTTACCAGTAGAAATATTCGTTATATGCTTAATGTATCAATCATGATTAATGTCACCTTCGATATATTGACTGAGTTTATCCTTAATTGCCGCACTTTCTGGAGTTACTTCTGCTAGTTTACGATTGTGAAGACGAGAGCCACCTTCCATTTCATCTAAAGGTAATGTATTTTCATCATCTTGAGGAACAGTAGCAGCCATTTGTTGTAACCACTGCATTGTTAAGTTAGATGTTGTATTTTTACCATTGATTTCTGCAGTTCGTTGAATTTCCTGTTCCTGCTGATTATGGGTAACAGTTGATGTGTAAGCAGGTTCTCTATATTGTGGTGTATGCTTCGCCCTTCGCACTTCTATTGGAGTTTCAGTAATAACTGGTGCTTTGGTGTTAAGTTCAATAGGTTCTCTATGTTTACTTGTATCTGGTACATTTTCTTTTTGAACATCCATTACTTTATTAATTTTTGCGGATTCTGTTGTATTAGAAGTAGCAATTGATGTTGTAGTGTCCTCCTTTTCTAGATTAGGAGCAGAATTTCTTGAGTAATCTTGAACAGACTGATTATTTGTTAGCTCACCTTCATTGTCAGTAACATCTTCATTATTATAAAAATCGTAAGTATCAGGATTTAACGTTTGTAACCAACCTTCTATTGCAGTAGGCGCTGTTTTAGGTGTACTCAATTCCTCAATTACAGTTTCTTCACTATCAACATCTGTATCTGTGACATAATCCTCATATTTAATTTCCGCATTTAATGATTCTTCACGAATTTTTAGCCAATAAGCAGCTGCTTCTGCATCAACTTGAATTTTAGCTGTTTTAAACTCAGTGGCAGGAACAAAGTTTGCATTTACTTGTATTCCTCCTTGAGGAGCATTATCTTTTACAATTTTAGCCGCACACTGGAATGCTTTTTGAATTAAGATATCATTTTCAGAAAGAATGGGTACTTCTGTTTTCGAATAAGAGTAGGATGTTCTACGTGTACTTTGTGTTTTCGTTTCTGCTGTTACCATATCAATTTCTTGATCACCTTCACGTGCCTCATAAATTGTTTTCGTACCCATTAGCTTACTAAACAATTTAGCGTCTTCATTAGTAACATCACCATAAACAAGTTTGTTACGAAATGTTCCTAACAGGATATCCATGAATCTTGGGCCATGTTCAATTGCCAATTGACTAATTGTTTGTGCAATAACAATTAAAGGTGCTTTATATTTACGTGATTGAGCAGGAAAACTTTTAAATGCTTTATAAATGTAATCCGCAAACTCATCGACTAAAACAGGATGGTAAGGAGATATGTTAGGCTTACGACGGAAAACAGCATTCTGTACGGCATATAAACACAATTTACCGAATACATCAGATAGATCAGAAAGTTCCCCTTTCGCTGTATTGACTAACAGAATACCTCCAAATTCCAAATGCTTCTCAAAATCAAAATTCGATGGACCACATAAAACACGACGGAGCAGAGGTTGAGCAGAAATATCATTTAATGTGTTTCGTAAACCACGAACGAAGGTTTCTTGTTTATCAATAATCTTAGGTTGCCCATAGTATTTCCCTTCAGTATGATAAACAACTTCCCCTCCCCCACGGCCACCAGAAATTTCGGGAACATAATTTAAATCAAACCATTCATCTACTTGTTTCATTATGCGCCAATGGTTTCGTTCATCTCTATCTGGAATAGATTCAATATCATTTGGAAGTCGTTCTTTTAATTTGAGATGCATCTCAAAAACGAGATTAGCATTATTATACATATCAATTAAATGTTCAAATCTAGCTTCAAATTTTGAATCATGGAGTTTTAACAAGTAAATATGTTGTTTAAGATGGGAACGCTCAGATTGAACGAAGAAAGGATTTCCTGCTCCATTATCAGAGAGCCCTGTTAATACTGAACATAACATCTCAGCGACTTTATCAACTGGACCACGAACGAAATTTATTGAAGGGGTATCAGGATTTGTTGGGTCTAAATAGAAAATAACACTTTCGGGAATCTTGTGTGCCAATACCAAGTTATATACCTTTTCACAGAAGTCATTAGATGGCTCGATAACTGTAAGACCATTTACCTGCGTTCCTTTTACATCCTCTGAATGATAATCTTTTCTTGCATATAAGGTTTTAAAGTTATTAATCTTTGAAGCCATATAGTCAAGAATTTGATTAGCAATTGGTAAACCAAGTGCAGCTGATTTACCTGTACCAATGTTACCGATGATCATTATATTAAGCGTTAGAGACTTACCCTGTATAACTGCCATTTCCCGTGTTGCACTATTAGGACCAAGAAAGATATCAGGGTCTGGCAATTTTGATGGGTTTTTTTCAGTGAAAAACTTGTGTAATGAAGTAGCAAGTTTTCGTTGACGATCATCATTCAAAAAGGAAAGCATCCAACCAGGTATTTTAAATACGTATTCCCATTTTCCGAATTCATCTAAAAGCTCTTTTTTATGTTCATAAAAAATCTTAAAGAGCCATAAGAGTACGAGAATAATAATAATTACAGGTATAGCAAATACAAGGTGCATGATATTACTAAAATTTGAAAGTATAGTATCCTCTAATCCTTTGTCATTTAGTGAAACTTCTCCAGCTTTCGAATGTAAGAATGGAATAAATATCTTAGCTAATGGAACACTAAACGCCCATAAGTACTGGGCAACTATACCAATTAACATCATCGAAAAAATAAACCATCTACGCTTTATCTCCTGATAGGTCTTAACTTTGGTTGATAGTTGCCAAGTATAAATTAAAATCCAAAAGCTAAAAAAGGTTTCAATGTAATAATTAGTTTCAAACGGATTACCGAAGATACTTAAAGTAGGTAATGGAGCCCCCATTTGTATTGACCAGAAAAAAGCATATTTATAAATTCCTCTAAACGCAAAATACCAAGCTAGCAGAAGTAGTAATGTCACAACATAGTAAGATGAGCGGGCTGCTAAACGATATTTCCAGCTTTTTGTAAGATCGATTGTAACTGTATAGGAATTTTTTTTGTTCTTTCCGGCTTTTGGATCCTCCCCATTACCTGGTGCATTATTGAGTTCAGCATTCTTTTGAACTGCATTCTCCAAATTCTTGTTTCACCCTCTCTTTTAACGAATAAAAAGCAGCGGTGAAATTAAGCAATTCAGCAGAAGTAGCCAATAATATATTCTCTGGTGCTATGGAATTGTGATACAGATCAGTAAAAATGGCTTGCTGCCCATGCTCTAATTCATCCGCTTCATATATCCCCAAAATTTTAATTGGGTTTAGTGTTCGGTGTTGATTTTGCATGGCCAACAATCCTGATAATTGTTGTAATTTTAAGTGTGTGTTAACCTCCCCTACCTTAAGTATTGTTAATATATACAATATTTCTAAGTAATCTAAAGATTTTTTTTCTTCATCAGGTGCTTTTTTTCGTAATACCAAAATGTCTTCTGTTAGCTCAAGTAGTTTAGAATGCTGAATCCCTTTCGCTTGCATTTCGTTTTTATTAGATATCCACTCTACCGAATAAGGGAAAGAAGAATTTATGTTCAAACGTTCTGTGATTTTTTTGAGCAGATGACTTTTGCTTAAACTATTAATTTCGCGAATTTCTTGAAGAATATTGTTTATTACAAGTTCCGATCCACCCATGTTGCATACGTAAACATCTAGGTTATTCACTACACTTAAACGTGGTATATTGCTGAAAGCTTTTTTTAAATTTGTTACACGTGTAGTCCTTTTTTTGTAGGTAGAAATTGTGTGATAGGAATCATCGATTACTGAAAATAACACGTAAAACGGTTTAGACGGATTAGAAGCAGCGATATCAAGATATTTTTTCAGTTTGTTTTCTAGAAATGGAATGTTTTCTGTTCCTGTATCAACTTCAATATTGATAATAGAATCGTTACATGTAAGAACCCAATCAGGAATGATTAATGGGTTTCCCTTTGAGTCTGGATAAAACTCTTTAGATGGACGAAATGAATAAACGAGTTGAGGTAAATCTTGTTGGAAGGAAACGGGTTGAAGTTCTGGCTGAAACATTTCGCGATACTCTTCATCTTCGTATAAGAAGTAAACATCATTTGAATCAGAATACATTAGGTTGGGTAAATGTAAGTTTTGCTTCACAATTGAGTTTAGTGGAAAAAGATAATCGCCGTTACCACCTACAATTGCACCGGTATGTTCATTTTGGGATTCTGCTTCAAGTAGATTTAGCACAAATTGTGTAATAGCTATATTGTGTTCATATTGCCTTTTGGTAACAAACGAGGTATTGCGATCAGTAATTAATTTTAAACGATATAATATTTCTGCTCCCTTTGAAGCGATAGAAACGAAATCCAGTGTGAAGCCACGCTTTTTTCTCACACTTATATTTTCTTTTTTTATTACTTTCATTTTAGCCCACTTAGTTAATTTGGATGAAAATGTAGTTCGACTTATAGGCTCCCCACGTATCAATTCATAAAATTTTCGTAATTGAATTTGAGATACTGTTCGTTGTTCATATAAAAATAAAACTGTAAAAATATCAGAACGATTAAAATAAACTCCACGATCATTCTCTCCGACGATATATTTAACGGCATGATCAAATGATTTTTTCAATTTTAAACACTCCCTTGATATGGAAATAATATACGGAAACTTGCATAAAATCGAGTGCAATTGTCATGTAATGAAAGTAATTAATGTTGGATAAATTAAGCAGTTCAGTACATAAAAGTGATTAGTGTATATTTTAGCTGAAGATTGCAAAAAAACAACCCATTATCCCCTATGAACTCTTGGTTTAAAGATACATATTATTTCGTCAGGTGTGAGTAATAAAATACAATGTTATCAAGTGAAAATTTGCTATCAGAGTTCGTCATATGTATTTCGACAGTGATAAGAGGACATATGACGAACTCTAATGATAAAAAAAGGGTTCGACATATGTATTCCGTCATATACGTGTAGAGTATCAAAAATAGATAAAATGTACAGTGAATATACTTTTGTATAGATGAAATTAAATATTAAACGGAATTGCATTTAATTCTGTAGAGGTATTTATTTATCAGAAGGAAAAATTACATCATAAAAGAAATAAGTAAATAAACATAATAAAGTAAATGAAAATTGTGCATATTTCATATTTTGCATGTTACAATCTGATTTAAGGGGTGAAAAAATGCGGAATTGGAACACAGAATATGGGTTAATAACAAAGATAATACAAAGTGAATTTGAAGCAGACTTTCTTTATAACAAGGTAACCAACACATTAAATAATGAATATGAGATAATTCCATTACGGTTTGCAGCTCTAGATCCTTATAAAATTTACAATACTTCACAAGTTAGTAGAATATTAAGGATAAAATCTAACAAATTAAGATATTTAATTAACAGATACGGTGAATACATCCAATTAAGAAAAAAAAGAACTAAATATATTATTTCATTTAAAGCTGTATATAGGATATATTTAGTGCATCTATGCTTAACAAAGAAATTAATTAGTTCATCTGAGTTTAATCGCTTCATGACCTTACATGTTAGTTATAGTGATTATATTGATATGAAATTGACAAGTTATACTGACAAGTTTGTAGAACTTAATTTCAAAGAGAATCAAATGAATGAAAATGAATCACAATTTTATGTGCTATTCCTACAAATCTCAGAAATAACTTCCGAATTAATAAAAGAAATAACTACATATAACATGACATTGACATCCCCTTTCCTTTCTGTAGACAACCAACAGAAAAATGAGTTATTAAAAAAGAAGCGGGATCATAAAGATCTGTTTAATAAACTAAGGGTTTTATATAAAACTATATAGTTAAAAGAGTAATACTCAAGAAGTATTACTCTTTTTTTAGGGTTATATACACGTTTTATTTATAAGTCTTTTATATAAGTCTTTCAAATAGGATGTATGAAATTTCTTGGTAATATTTTATTGACATGAAATTAATATGAAAGTATATAAAGCCTTTAATGATAAGTGTTTTTATACACATCTTATATGTAGTTCGTATATATAAGACGTATAAATCTAATGGCCATGATAATAGAGTGTTATTTTGGAAGTATTATATATCGGAATTATAATTCTAGATAAAAATATACATAAATACTGCACCCATATTTATAATTTAATAGTTATTGTTAGTTATATGAAACCTGATATTAACATGTTTTGTTCACTGCTTATATAAACGACTTTCATGTACGTCTTATATAATTATTGTTGGTATATAAGACATTAGTTCAATTTTACATTTTGTGAATCTTATATAAGCCTTATATATAACAACTCGATATAAGTCTTATATATAATGACTTGATATACGTCTTGCAATGATGTAATATATTTTTAGGAATAATTAACCAACGTTTTAAGGGGGGAACAACTTGAACGAGGTATTAAGTGAAAAATATAAACAAAACAAATTTACTGAAGAAGTTGTGGAAATGTTTGCAGACATTATTGAAGAAGACGAAATACTCTACAATGTATTTCATTACATAGGATCTCAAGTAAACAAACAATACCAAGAAACAAAATATATGAGAGGTATTTCAATAAATGAGATAGTAGAAAGTGTTGTTATTGATAGGAGAGTAAAGAAACCTAAGGGTAAATCCTATTCATTAGAACTTGAAAGAACTAACATTTCAAGAAGATCAGCGGAAGGTAGTGTTGCTACTTTAGCTTCAATGTCATTAATAACAGAAAAAATTATGCATCCGTATAAGTTTTTAATTTCAACTATTAGGGGGCAGCAAGTATTAGTTGAATTAAGCAAACGTAAAAAAAGTAATGAGAATAAGGGAGAGATAAAATAATGGCAAAAAACTTTCTGAAAAACGAAGTAGCAGTGAAAATGACTATGGTTGGTTTTGGTCAAGCTGGAACTAGAATGGTAGATAAGTTTGCTGAGTATAAGCATACAGACGGTACAGCAGTTTATAATTGCCTAGCATTGAATAGTAATGATGGGGATTTAGCAGAACTGAAAAACGTGCCAAAGAGCAACCAAGTTTCACTAAAATTAGGTGGTTTGGGTAAGAATCCTGAGCGTGCTGTAAAGGTGTTAGAATCTAATGAAGAAGCTAAGGATAAACTAAAAGAATTTATAACGGAACGTGTCAGACCAGCTGATGAGTTAGTGCTATTTTTTGCAGGTTTAGGTGGTGGTACAGGTACATCTACAATTATTCAAGCAATTGAAGAATTCACTGCTTTTCATAATAAACCTGTAATTGCTGAAGAACTGAAAAGTATGGCAATGAAAATTCCTAGAGAAGAATTAATCAAAAATCAACAAAAGTATGCAAGAATTGCTTTCAATAATGCAATTGAACGTAAAGATTTTATTAAAATGGGTATTGTGGTTACACTTCCAGTTAGAGCAGATGGGCCGGATGTACTAAGACAGGTGAATAAATTTTCACAAGAAATTTGGAAGTTAGCTAATGATCCAGCGAAAGGCGTTGCATTTGTTGTATTTGCAGATAACCAACATTTCTATGATGAGTTTAAGGGATTAAACGAGAATGAGAAAAAAGGCATCGGAAACTCACGAGACTATGCAAATCAGCGTATTGGAGATATTATTCATGAGTTAAATACAGCTGCAAACGGTTCAGGAACATCAGTAATTCTAGATTCTCAGGACTTTAAACGAATTTTACTAGAAAGAACAGGCTGTTTAGTAATTAATAAGGTTTCACGTAATATGAATCAAATTGAAAACAGTAAAGAAATTGTAGATATGTTCTCAGAATCATTGAAAGGAAGCTCATTCCATCACCCTATTGACCTGATGAAGACAAATGAAAATGGAGATTTAGAGGCATCAAAGGTACATCATTTTGGGATGTTAGCAATTTTAGATGAACAGAAGAACCTTGATGATTCATTTATGGATGATGCAAAAGTAGAAGTAACAAATAAACTACCAATCAATGGAACTGTTTTTAATGGTTATTTAGTTAGTAAAAATGACTTTATGGGTAGCGTGTATACTTTCTATAAGACAGATGCACTACCATCTCGATTATCTAAAGGATTAGTAGAAGAATATAATGAATTTAAGGAAAAACAAAGTCAAATTCAATATACAAAGTCTCAAATTACTACTATTGAAGCGCAAGACTCGGACGATGATTTCAATATTAACTTTGGTGATTACTTTGAATTAGAACCAGAGAAAGATGAAGAACCGCAAAAGCTAAATGATGAAGAATTAGCGGCATTTATGGATCCTGATAAGATGTTCGGAACAAAATAAAAAATAAGCCTGGAATTTTCCAGGCTTATTTTTCTGTTTTCATTACATTTTGCATGTATTCAATCATGTTCTCATCAATATAGCTTTCTATGAAAAGTTGTTTTCTCGCAAGATCTTCCTCTTTTTTAAACCAACCCACTTTTTTAATACGAGTTTCTTCTGGCTGTGTATTCCATTCTTTTTCAGCTTGTTTTCTTAACTCTGTACGCGCTCTATGTTGAATAATTATATTATCTAGTCTTTCTTGTCTTTGGCGCTCTTTTAACCTCTCAGGGTCTTCTGGTTCAGGTAGCACCGCACGTATAGCATCTTCGAACTTTCCTTGATACTCTAATTCAATGTTTTGTAAATGCATTTGAATTTTTTGTTCTACTATTTTTTCAATAGTCGCTGCAGCTTCCTGCATGTTTAATTGGGATGAGACTTCACTGGTTTGATTTTCTGGAGAAACAGGTCTTAGTTCAAATTGATGTGGTAAAAGCTCAATAATTGCATCTAGCGACCACTTTTCATCCCTTTTTAGTTTGATAAATAAAGCTATGTCTAAATCCAGTGTGTTATATAACTTTTCGTTTGTATTATTGGTTCTTAATGTTCCGTGTAACCCCTTTTCTTCTAGGATATTGAACCAATTGTATACAGTGTTATGATGTCGACCTACTAATTTAGAAAACTCTGTTATTCGCCAAGCTTTTTCAAAAGTATCTTCATGACTAGAGTTTGTATTATTGGACTCCATATGTTCAGTTGTATTTTTGTTATCTTGTTCAATCATCGTTATACCTCCTTGAAATATAATGGCCATAGCAAAATGTAATTAACATATAAAATGAGATTAACATGTTAAGTATCTTTCGGCGATATAAACCTCAATACCTTTGTTGATTGACATTCACATGAAATGTGTCATTGATATATAAAGCATCACTTGTTAACATGAAGTTGATAAATCAGCTTTTGAATTAACTATTGTTAATGTCCTGTTGATAATCCGTTAGTTATTAATGATTATTGTTGCTATGAAATTAACAAATTAGTCTACAATATATTAATGATAAGAAAATATTAGTGATTTGTAAATAAATTATAAGGATATAGCATTAAACTTAAAGACTTAAAAGCTAAAAAGTATGTATAAATGTAGAACAAAAAGCCCATACTAATAATAAAGAAAGGGCTATATTTATTATAATTTATGATAATCGGTAGTAGAAAGCTAAGAAATGTATAGTTTATTGGCTTCAGTAGGTCTTTAGAATGCACATGAAGGTTATTGAATTACTTTAATATAAACTCATTTTTTATAGGAGGCACCGCCCTTTACAAGGGATCTCTATATAATCAAAATTGATTCATACAATTGCTACTTTTAGATCGGAAGTAATAAAAAGCGATTTATTATTTTTGGCTACTATCAAAATGCCTTCAAGAATGATATCCTCCCGACTTATCCGGGGGATTTTGCTATAAAAAAGGTCTCTTAATAGATATAGAATCTAAAACTCTATTTGTATGTATATACTCAACGTTAGAATCAACAATTGTTAATGTTATGTCAATACGCGTTAATGATAAATTGATATGACACTAGTATTAACGGACAACAAACTCTATTAACATGTCAATCTCAGGTTATATATCAATGATAAATAAAGAGAAAACTGTTATTTTTTTGACGCTAATAAGAAACTATTGATTGTATGAAGTTCTTGCTATAACTATAGTACTTTTAGAGTGTTTTTTGATATTTCGATAGAAATCTGTTGTGGCAGATAAATTTTTAACTAATGCAGATTTTGAAATCCTCAGATCTACTTCTATGCGCGCTTCAACTTTTTAATTGTTAATGTCATATTAATGTTAAACGAAAATTGTTGATATAACATTAACAATTTAGATAGCATTTCTCTCTACGCTTAACTTTATAGACTATATGTCAATGATAAACAAAGGATGAAAAACATTGAATTGCTGTCGTCATTTATTATTATGATTAGATTTTAACTGATTTTTGATAGTGTGAAAACATTTTCTAGGATAGATCATCACTAGACTCACTTCGAGCAAACCACCACAGAAGAAAATTTTCACCAATATAGATTTTGAAATCTTGAAGACCATAAACACTTCTTCTTTTTGGACGCCGTATTGTTAATGTCATATCAATATCAATTAGAATAATATTGATAACAAAAGAAAATAGGTACTTAACATGTCAATCTCAGGTTACATGTTAATGATAAATAAAGGGAAAACTATTGATTTTTTGGGTGCTACTAATAAGAAACTATCAATTATATGGAATTTTTGTTAGTTCCTTATCACGATTATAGTACTTTTAGAGTGTTTTTTGATATTTCGATAGAAATCTGTTGTGGTAGATAAATTTTTAACCAATATAGATTTTGGGTCTTCGAGATCTGTATTTTTGCGTATTTCAACTACTTAATTGTTAATGTTAAATACAAATTGTTGATATAAGATTAACAATACAGATAGTATTCCTTTCTATGTGTTGTTTTTTAACTATATGTCAATGATAAATAAAGGATGAAAATCATTGAATTGCTGTCATCATTTATTACTCAATTGAATTTTTAGCTATGTTTTGATAGTGTCGAAACATTTTCTAGGATGAATTGACACTAGATTCACTTAGAGAAAACTACCACAGAAGACAAAATCCAGCCGATATGGACTTTGAAATCTTGAAATAAATAAACATTTCTTCTTTTTAACACCATATTGTCAATGTCATGTCAACTTTAATCAGAATGATGTTGATAACAAAAGAAAATAATCACTTAACATGTTAATCTTAGTTAACATGTTAATAACAAACATGGGATAAAAAATCAGTTATCTTTTCAGCGGTATCAACATGAGATTGATAGTTTTATGTTGTTTCTTTTTATATCTTACTAGCATTGAAATATTTTCAATGCTAGTTTATTAATTAACATACTTCCGTAAAATCTGTTTCAATGGACTAATGTTCAACTAGTATAGATCTTGAAGTTTAGATAGGTATAAACATTTTTGATAAGTATCCGCTTGTTAATGTTAATCGATGAATACTAGTGATAAAGTTGGCACGTTTCATTTAACATGTTAATTTCACTTGATATGTCAATGTCAAATGTGGAGAAGATGTATTGATTTTCTGTGGATATTGACATGAGATTGATAATTATATGATTGTTTACAAAAATACATTATGGTAAACTGTAATGCGTTTAATAGCGCAATTAATTGGTTAGTAGGGAATATACTGTATCAAAAAAATTCAGCAGAGAAACATTAATGAACCGTTAATAACAGGGATCCTTATAGCTTGGTAAATATAGATTGCTAAAATAGCATCTGATTCTGAAGAAGTTCTTGCTTCAAAGAGCCCAAAAGGGGTTAAGGAGTGAGATGCTCATGTATAATTATGGTGTGGAGTTTAATAAAATCTGGAGATTATTTGATTAAATTTAGAATTTTTAGTATATTCTTATTATAGCTTGTAAATTTTTTTATTTTCTAGTGATTACATAAAGCCCTTCGGGTTACGGATTAAATTACACGTTTGTGTGGTATTTAACCTCCGTATCCCAAAGGGCTTTTTTATTTGATTAAGGAAAAAGGAGATATGTGATGTCAATTGAAAGGTTAGCAGCAAGTAGAGTATTAAGACCAGTGAGAAGCATGAATAAGGGGCGTAATGAGAGATGGTTTGAATATTATAGAACAACATGCCCTATATGTGGTAAGCAAGGATGGTGCATGGTTAATGATTCTGAATCCAAAATAATATGCGGACGAATTTCATCAGAAACAAAATTCGGGGAAGCAGGCTATTTACATATAGTAGCTGAAGATCAAAAAAGGGGATATGACTTTTCTCAAGATCAGATGATTAAGGAACATAGGAAGAAAAATGATTACACCCTTGATATTATTTACACTTTATTCCTAGAATTTCTAGACGTGCGAGATGAACATATTAAAATGTTAAGGGGATCAAAACGCAGGATTACAAGAGAAGTTATAAATGTTAGAAATTACAAAAGTTTTCCTCTTAAACCTTGGGATACTACGAAAGAGCTAATAAAAAAAGTAGGGGGGAAAACAAGCTATATTGTTGGAATTCCAGGATTTTATGCAAAAGAAACAAAGGATGGAAGATATTTCACGTTTGCAGGAAGGAGAGATTCTTTATTAATACCTCAGAGAAATATATATAATCAGATATGCGGTTTTCAATGTAGAATTGATAATCCTGAATATATGACAGTTGTAAAAAATTATAAACCAAGCTTTAAGGCAGAAGTTATTGAGCAACCCAATACTATAGAGGTGACCTATGAAATTAATGGGAAGATAGAGTCTATATTTAAAGGTGAAATCGATGTTAAAGAATGGTATGAAATTAATTATGAAGGTGAAAAATTAGGTGAAGTACAATTAAAGTTAGAAAGTAAATATATTTGGATCAGCTCAGGTGGGAAATTCCATGGAACAGGAGCTGGGAAACCATTGCCAATACATGTAGCAGTACCTAGTCGAGAGTTGAAAAGTTTGGAACGTGGAGAATTAATAAAAAAGGATAATGTATGGATTTCAGAAGGTAGTCTAAAGTGTGCGAAACGTTCCACTATAACTGCGTAATGCAGGAAATGTGGGGATATATTCGGTGAATATATCTAACTATTTACTCGAATTATTAGGTAAAATTCCTAATCACGATGAATGAACAAATTTCGTGTCTATAATACTCCAACATGCGGTATAAACTGTAAATTATACGGTATGAAGCTTGGGGAAGTCGTAATTCAAGTAACCTAAAACCTTGTGTCACGGTGAAAGTAATGCGGTAGTCCTTAAAAACGACCTATGATGAGGAAACGAACCCATGTATGAACTGTCGTGACTGCCTAGTCCTGAAAAGGACGGAATGTAAATGGTATCTGCTCTACTTTATAGCGGAATACTCAAACTACTTGAAATGGTAGTTTGCTATGGAAACAATTGTTCATTAAATCCAATAGATTTACCGGCAGAGAGTGGGCATCTAAGGGTACGTAAAAGAAGGGATAGAGTAAATGGAACGTTTGAAAGCTATGTGATGGATGGATTACAGTCCAAATGAAGCACGTAGCTGGCAGAGGTGTCATAGTAGTGTTAATCGTTGGCTCAATGACGTTACTATAAGGATTCTTCCGAAGTGTAGCATAGAGGAAAAACCAACGGGAGCGAAGGACACCAGTCGATAATCTAATACTACTTAACTTATCAACGTCCAGACGAGGTTTATCCGAGTAAACAGCTAATTCATGATAACCAACACTTCAATCTTCAGAATGAAGTAGGTGATTCATTGAAGGTACAAAGACGGTTGATTAAATCAGAACATGACCTAACGAAATTAATAGATGAAATGCACTTGGTAGCGAAAGAAGGCGGTCACTTTTTTGGTATTGCAGAAATGTTTACTAATGAAGAAGTTATAAAAACCGCGATTCATAAAATCAAGAGCAATCAAGGAAGCAAAACGGCAGGCGTAGATGGTAAAACGATCGATGATTACTTACAAATGGATAAAGACGAACTGATCAAATTTATTAGTAGTCATATAGAAAATTATGAACCTAAGCCTGTCAAACGAATTTATATTCCTAAAGGCAATAGCAAAACCAATGATAAATCCCAAATGCGCCCACTAGGCATTCCAACCATGATTGACCGTATTATACAAGAGTTAGTTAGAATGTTTATTGAACCTATTGCAGAAGCCAAATTCTACAATCATAGTTACGGATTTAGACCATATAGAAGTACTGAACACGCTCTAGCAAGAATGAGGGATGTGGCACGTAGAAGTAAGACTTTTTGGATTGTAGAAGGTGACATAAAGGGGTATTTCGATAATATTAACCATAACAAGCTAATTGAAATTATGTGGAATATGGGAATAAAAGATAAAAGGCTGTTAGCAATAATTAAAAAAATATTGAAAGCGGGATATGTCGAAAATGGACAATTCC
The DNA here is from genome assembly GCF_056399205.1 of Bacillus sp. 01N45. NCBI lineage: Bacteria > Bacillati > Bacillota > Bacilli > Caryophanales > Bacillaceae > Bacillus > Bacillus sp. 01N45. Next base: position 13,337 of record NZ_JBFTQW010000024.1, on the reverse strand, counting down.
ACAAAACGACTAAAGGTACTCCACAAGGAGGCATAATTAGCCCGCTGCTAGCAAACATTTATCTAAACGGATTTGATTGGTTTATTGCTAAGGAGTATGAATTTCATCCTTATACCGATAGATACCAAACACGAAGAGCAGCCTATCAGAAACTTAAAAAGGATGGTCACGAACCTACTTACTTAGTTAGATACGCTGATGATTGGGTAATTCTTACAACAAGCGAGAGTAATGCTAGGAGACTTCCTAGTAAAGCACAGAAATACCTAAAACACAAGATGAAACTTGAATTGTCTACGGAGAAAACTCTTATAACTGACCTTCGTGTCAGACCGGTTACATTCTTATCGTATGATATGAGATTCGGTTTAACAAAAGAGAACAAATATGCTCCGTTACTTTATCCGAACATGAAAGCAGTTAATAAGGCGATAAAAGAAATTAAAAGCTACGTCAAAAAGTTAAGATATAGCCCAAATGATGAATGGTTTGCCACAAATATTGAAAAAATCAATGAAAAGTTAGTTGGCATTAGTAACTATTTCAACAAAGGGATTAGTAAGAAAACTCTTAGCAAAATTGACAACAAAATATTCTGGGGAATGCTGAAGTCGTTTAAATCGTATTTCAAATATGAGAAAAATACTACACTCATGGAAAACCACTATGTACCACTAAATACAGTTGGTAATAGGAGAGTAAGACATGAGAAGTATAATTGGAAAACTTTCGCCATTGAAATAGATAACATTAAAATAGGTGCTACTAAATGTGCGATAACGCCAGTGCAATACTCCAGAAATTTCAACCAAGAAATGACGCCTTTTACCGCTGAAGGTAGAAAATTATATGCGCAAAGGATGGAAAAGACACTTCCACTATGTAGACCAACAATATACAAAGCTGACGAACTTTATATAGCCCATAAAGATAAAAACAGGATAATGACTAATTTCGAGTTCATCATGAATAAGGATTATGCGTATAACAGGGACAAAGGGAAGTGTAGGGCATGTGGATGTTTCTTATATGGAAAAGGAAACTGCCATCATAAAAATCCCAAATTACCCCTAAATGAAGTCAATAAGGTTAATAATTTAATCTCGCTTTGTACAGAATGCCACAAACTCGTGCATAACAAGCAAGCTATCGAAGGGAACGCTAAAAGAGTTAGGTTAATTGAAAAGCTGAGGAAAAATATTAAAAGTTAAGGGTATTACAATGACTATCGCGAGGTGGCTCATTGTCCATAAGAACAGATTACCGATGGCAAGCCGTATGCGGTGAAAATCGCACGTACGGTTTTGAGTGGGGGAAAAGATGGAGATTATTTCAAAGTCTTACCTATCACTATCTGATATTGCTGCAGAAAACTTAGACGAGCTTCTAACAAATGAGGAAAAAGTAATGTATGGTACCACAGTTGTATCAATACCTGGGGTTAAAGTATGGAGAATATTAATTGAACCATTAAAAAAAATGGGAGTTAAACAGGCGACGTTTGCTTTAGATATGGATATGGTTACAAATTCAGATGTTCAGCGGTCGTTATTAGAATGTGCGCAAGCGCTTTATCAAGAAGGGATAAGTATTAATTTTGCAAGTTGGGATATTAATCTTGGAAAGGGGCTAGATGATTTACTGTTAAACGATTATATTCCAGCAATAGAGAAAGTGAGATAAACGCCATTTAAATTGTAATAAGTTAAAAAACATATTAATAGGGGATAGAAATGATTAATTACTTTTCTATACCGTAACTAGAATGAGTGGTTTTTATAAAATCGAAATTTCTATGTTAATTATACAAAAATTACATATGAGATTCGAGGAAATATAAATTTGGAAGCTTTAAAGGTAAATTTATTTTTTACTCTTTCTAAACGGATGTTTTGTATAGAAGAATATAAAACATCTATTATTTTATACGTGTTCTTGATAGTCATCAGGGTTTAAATTGTATATAAACCTTGATGATTATCAAGATTTATATAAATATAATTAGTTTAATCATAAGGAAATGATGGCTATTTTAATATCTCGGTAATTTTTTGAAATTTTTAGAATAATTCATTTTACATTTTGTTATAATCCTATATCATATACATACAGGAGAAATTTGGAAGGGTTTTAGGGCGAAGTTTCGTATCTATGTAATATCGATAGTAGTTTTTAATTACTAAATAATACTATTCATGTATACGAGGTGAAACAAATGAGGAGACGAGTAAGTGAGAAGAAAACGAAAGAACAGTTTTTATATGAAAGAAGAAGACAATTAGAAATAATGGAAGGTATTAGTAGCATCTGCAAAGGATGCGATATTTATATAGAATTGAGAAAAACGAAAGCACATAAAGAAGTTGCCAATACATGTGCAAGGAATTGTAAGTTGATTAGTAACGTACAAAAGGAGACACAGATGTTTTTAGAAACAATTCGATAAAATGAGAAGGGAGGGAAGTAACAGTTGAAATAAATCTATAAAACTTTATAAAAGACCCTCTAATTATTATAAAGTTTAAGTAATAATAATTAGAGAGGTGATATAGATGAAGTACTATTCCATAGGTGAATTTGCTGATTTAATAGGAAAGACAACTCAAACGTTAAGAAACTGGGATAAACAAAATGTTTTTAAACCACATCACGTAACGGATAGTGGTTATCGATATTACTCACAAGAACAACTTAATCACTTCTTGGGTATTAAAGGTGAAATGCAGTTAAACAAAATAGTGATAGGATACTGTAGAGTTAGCTCTCATAAACAGAAAGATGATTTGGAAAGACAAATTGATAACGTAAAAACGTATATGTTTGCTAAAGGCTATCAATTTGAAATCATCACTGATATAGGAGGTGGGATTAACTATAATTAAAAGGGATTAAATGAACTAATTGATAAGGTCACTAATTCGGAAGTAGAAAAGATTGTTATTCTTTATAAAGATCGGTTAATTCAATTTGGGTATGAATTAATCGAAAACCTATGTAATAAATATGGAATGACTATTGAGGTCATTGACCATACAAAAAAGACCGAGGAACAAGAATTAGTAGAAGATTTAATTCAGATTGTCACTGTTTTCAGCTGTAGATTGCAAGGCAAAAGAGCCAATAAAGCCAAGAAGATGATTAAGGAGTTGATGAAAAGTGATACTTGCGAGGAAAGTAAGAATAAGACCAAATAAAGAACAAGAACATCAACTTTGGAAATCCGTTGGAACAGCCCGATGGTAAATTTCTATCTGACGGCCTCCTTCGTAAAGAATTAACCGTTCTGAAACAAACAGAAGAATATGTATGGCTATACGAAGACATTACAAAGCAAGCGATCAAAGATGCTTGTGAAGCATATAAGCGATTCTTCAAGGGACTGGCTAATAAACCATGTTTCAAAAGCAGAAGAAAATCCAAGCCGTCTTTTTACAACGATAATGTGAAATTGAAAGTTCGAAATAACGAAGTGTTGATTGAAAAAGTTGGATGGATGAAAATTTCAGAATCATTACCAGTCGATGTAAAGTATACGAATCCACGTATTCATTTCGACGGAAAGTATTGGTATTTGTCCGTTGGCGTAGAAAACGAGTGTCCCAAAATAGAATTAACAGACGTCTCACTAGGCATTGATGTTGGTGTGAAGGAACTGGCTGTTTGCTCGGATGGAGAGAAAAAGAAAAATATCAACAAAACACAAACAGTAAAAAAGGTAGAGAAACGACTTCGTAGGTTGCAACGTCAAGTTTCTCGCAAATATGAAATAAATAAGGAGGGAAACCGTTTCATCAAAACCGGCAACATTATAAAAGTCAAAAAGAAAATACAACACTTGCATAGAAGGTTGACCAATATCAGAACAAATTATCTTCATCAAGTCACGAAAGATATCGTGAAAACCAAGCCATATCGAATCGTGATGGAAACCTTGAACATCAAAGGAATGATGAAGAATAAGCACTTGTCTAAAGCTATTGCAAAACAATGTTTATATGAGCTTAAGCGACAAATTCAATATAAAAGCGAAAAATACGGTATTGAATTTATTGAAGCTGATAAATGGTATCCATCTTCTAAGATGTGTTCAAGTTGTGGAAGCATCAAGAAAGATCTAAAGCTATCTGATCGCATATACAAATGTGCTTGTAGTCATATCATAGATCGGGATTTGAATGCAGCCATCAACTTGTCACGTTATAAATTAGCCAATTAACACCTAAACGTTATGGCTAATATGTAGGATGCGTTGTATCCGAATTTACGCCCTCGGAGAGTTATATCAAACGGTAGTAGCTTTCGCAAAACTGGACTCGTAGAACAGGGAAATAAACAAACTTTATAGACTTTTATAAGGTTTTGGCAACGGAATAGGTATGAATCCATCATATAGCAGCTTGAATCGCGATGATTCATTAAATAAAACTATAACTATAACACAAGGTTCTACTGCAAGAAGTATTAAGCCAATGGCTAATCTAGAAGGAAACACTTTTGAAATTAAGGGAATTGGGAATTATAAGGTACTATCAAAACAAGAAAGTTTAAAATTATTTCAGCGGTACAAACATGGTGAAAAGGATCTACGTGATTATTTGTTTCATGTGAATGTAGGACTAGTATTATCTATTGCAAGAAAGTACAAAAACAAGCACCCTGATATAGAGTTTGATGATCTGGTTCAAGAAGGTAATGAGGGAATGTTACGGGCAATGGAAGATTTTAATCCGGCTTTAGGTTATTGCTTTTCCACGTACGCTTTTTGGTGGATACAAAAAAGTATGTTAGGAATTATATGTAAAAAAAAGTCTGGGCCTTTTAAAATCCCTAATTCTGTGAATCAATTTAATTTAAGATATGTCGAGTTAGAAGATAAATATCTACAAATGTACAACAGAACCCCTTCAGTGGAAGAAGTAGTAAAAGAGTTAAATGTAACTAGCGAAACAGTCATTAGGCACAACGTATATTATAAGCGAGCTACTAATATGACTTTGGATATAGATACAATAAATGAAGATATAGGTATATCAAATCCATTCTATGATGATAGTTCAGCAATTCCGTCAACAAATGAGATGGTAATTGAGGACTTAAATTACGAGATATGGTTAATATTTGATGAAGTATTAAACCCAAAGCAAAAGATGGTACTAAATCTATGTTTTGGTCTTCTAGATGGTAAAGTGTATTTGCATAAAGAAATTGCAAAAGCACTTATGATAACAACTGAAAGAGTGTCACAAATAAAGGATGAAGCAATTAAAAAATTGAAGAAATGTGACTATAAAGATGAAATTTTTAATCTACTACATGAAAAGTTGAAAGTAATGGATGAACTTAATATGGCGTGAAAATATATATTCATATTTATCGGAATATACAGTATAATGAGTGGGTTGTATCTTTTTCTATCTAAAATCTGGATACAAAGTGATGTATTAAGGGTATAACATGCACTTCGAACTTCTCACCACTTAACGTCCTTACGGACTGTTTGAAGTGGGAGATTCCTGCGAACACCGATGTATCCACCGGTTATCTTAGCATGCTCTGCCCGTAGTCCCTACAGTGAAAACATAAGTATCTTGTACGTTGACTCACCACGTTTCCTACTTTAGCTTGGTTTTCGCAACTTCGGCAAACGTGGGGCGCAAGAACGTTGAAGATATGAGGTTGGTTGCAACATTTTTCTGCAACCAACCTCATATCTTCAGTTTTCAAAGAGCAATCTGTACAAGTATATGGTAGTAAACATGTTGGCTTATGCCAAGCGACATTCATCTCCCGCCTAAAATTGGTGTTTCATACTCTCACATTTTAAGGAAGGAGTTTTCTGTCGGAAAACGATAAACTCAATAGATGATAAATAAAAAAGGATAAATGGGTGCTACCTATTTATCCTTTTTTTTATTTATCATGCTTAAAAAAATAATATTATCTCTAATTTTCCTTAGTTTTTCTGTAGAAATATCTCATGATTAATTATGAAGGATGAATAATTTAATTACTCTCATTAATGAGGTACCGATAGAAAGGAGGCCATTGTTGTTATATGCAAAATAATAGAAAAAGAAACGTAATTAAGGAAAGGATTAGACAAGAAAAAGAACGACGAGAACGATTACTAGCAGAGGAAGAAGAACAATATGAGGATATCTATAAAGATCCAATAAGTGAGCAAATACAAAAAGAGCATTTAGAACAACCGCAGAACCAACGTGAAGAAAGTGTAAATGTAAATTTACCTAAAAATGAATCTTCAAATAGTAACCCAGCTCTTGATTGGATTACTACAATTCAAAAACAGGCAGGCACTTCTGAAAATGATTTAAAAATAGAAGAGACAGAGGAAGAAGCAAGGGAACGTGAAGAAGCGGAAGCCCGTAGAAAAGCAGAAGAAGAAGCAAGAAAACAGGCAGAAGCGGAAGCCCGTAGAAAAGTAGAGGCAGAAGCAAGGAAACTTGAAGAAGTAGAAGCCCGTAGAAAGGAAGAGGAAGAAGCAAGAAAACAGGCAGAAGTAGAAGCCCGTAGAAAAGCAGAGGAAGAAGCAAGAAAACAGGCAGAAGTAGAAGCCCGTAGAAAAGCAGAGGAAGAAGCAAGAAAACAGGCAGAAGTAGAAGCCCATAGAAAAGCAGAAGAAGAAGAAAGGGAACGTGAAGAAGTAGAAGCCCGTAGAAAGGCAGAGGAAGAAGCAAGGAAGCGTGAAGAAGCGGAAGCGCGTAGAAAAGCGGAGGAAGAAGCAAGAAAACGAGCAGAAGCGGAAGCCCGTAGAAAAGCAGAGGAAGAAGCAAGGAAACAGGCAGAAGCACAACGGAAGGAAGAAGAGAAAAAACTTGAGGAAGTAAGAAAAAGAAGACTAGAGGAAGAAAAGAAAATAAAAGATGCACGACAAAAAATAGTTGTGGCTAAAAGCGAACCCAAAAGTGATGAAATTAATTTAAATAATGAAAGAAATCAACCAAATGAAACTAAATTTGAACAAGAAGAGAAAGTCGCAATCGATAAAAAAGGAATCTTAAATAATATGAAAAAATATAAGTACGCTATTATAGGAGTCGCATCAATTGTTTTATTAGTAGTAGCAGGTTTTGCCTTTAGCGATATGAAAAATTCACAGGCTGCATCTGCAAATAATGTAAATAGTTTGGAAGTTAATGCGAATCTAATAAATGGGTTAAGGTTATCTGCAGTTCAAAAGTATCAAGATGCTGCCTTGGAATTTGATAAAGTCGATTATAAAAAATTAGGAAAAGAAGATAAAAAGGCGGTTTTATTTACGTATCTATTGAGTGGTAAAGCACAGAAGGCAATTGACTTAGAACAAGATTTTGCAGAATCAGTAGTTTCATATTATATAGCTGTAGATAATTTGAAAAAAGTAAAAGAATTAAAAACAAAAAATCCACTAATTAATTTTGAAATTGCTGCATTAAATAACAAGCACGAAGAAGTTATCAAATTAAGAGATCAAGTGCCACTAGATGGAAGAAGAGAAGGAATTATTGTTAATAGTTATTTGAAATTAAATAAATCCGAGGAAGCTAAAAAGTTTGCTCAAAAGGTTGGAAATAAAGATTTACTCGAAAAAATTAATAATTCTACACCTAATAGTTCTGCTACTTCTGTAGCAACTATAAGTGCAGGTTAGGTAATAGGGAGGAATTGATTGTGCCTTTAGATTATTCGAAAATTTTAAAGAAAGTGTTACTTACGACTACTGTAACTACCTTAAGTGTTGGGGTAGTTACAGGCTGCTCACTGTTTTCTTCTGAAAAGAAGAGCACTAAAACAGCATCAGTATCTAAAAAGAAAAAGGATAGTGAAAAAGAAAAGAAAAAAGATGAGAAAAAAGAAGAAAGTAAGAATGAACCGACTGAAAATCTAAATACTAATGACTTTGATGAAATCATTGATAATGCAAAACGTAGCTCTGACCAAAATTTAGCCGGTATCATTGAAAATAACAAAACCAAAAAGAAATTTGATGACTTAACAGATTCAATTGCAACCGCAGCTATAAACTCAGATCGAAACTTAGCATCAGTTATTGACGGTGATAAAGCAAGTAATCGTTTTTCTGATTTAAATAATTCAATAGCATCAGCAACAAACAATCCTTCTGTCTCGGATAATAAGGATAGTAAGAACTTTGTATTTGGTGGCGATCTAAATATTAATGATGGTGTGGCTATTGCAGATAACTCAATACCTCCAACTAATAATGATAAAAAGCCATCTACTTCGGGTGACACTAGTGGCGGGGAAGTGAAACCGCCAACAGGTGGTGAAGGTAATAATGGAGGCGGTACAAAACCACCAACAGGCGGAGAAGGTAATGATGGTGGAGGCGGTACAAAACCACCAACAGGCGGAGATGGTAACGATGGTGGTACAACAAAACCAGAAAAGGATACAGTGGCACCAGTAATTACAGCGAAACAAGGTGTAACTGTTTATGTAGGAGATAGTTTAAATGCAGGAGATTTGGTAGACGTAAGAGATAATAAAGATCCAAACCCAGTAGTAACAGTGGGAGCGTACGATACAAGTAAAGCAGGGGCAATTCAAGTAACAGTAACGGCAACAGATGCATCAGGAAATAGCTCAAGTACAACAGTAACCGTCAGCATAGTAGAAAAAGAGGAAGAAAAGGATACAGAAGCACCAGTAATTACAGCGAAACAAGGTGTAACCGTTTATGTAGGAGATAGCTTAAATGCAGGAGATTTGGTAGACGTAAGAGATAATAAAGATCCAAACCCAGTAGTAACAGTAGGAGCGTACGACACAAGTAAGGCAGGAGAAATTCAAGTAACAGTAACAGCAACAGATGCATCAGGAAATAGCTCAAGTACAACGGTAACCGTCAAAGTAGTAGAAAAAGAAGAGGAAAAAGATACAGAAGCACCAGTAATTACAGCGAAGCAAGGTGTGACAGTACATGTAGGGGATAGTCTAAATGTAGGAGATTTAGTAGAAGTAAAAGATAATATAGACCCAAATCCAGTAGTAACAGTGGGAGCATATGATACAAGTAAGCCAGGTACAATATCAGTTCAAGTAACGGCAGCTGATAATGCGGGTAACAGCTCAACTGCAACGGTAACAGTAAAAGTAGTAGAAAAGGAAGAAGAGAAGGATACGGAAGCACCAGTAATAACAGCGAAACAAGGTGTAACCGTACATGTGGGAGATAAATTAAGTCCAGGAAGTTTAGTGAATGTAAAAGATAATAAAGATTTAAATCCATTAGTAACAGTAGGAGCATATGATACAAGTAAGCCAGGCGCAATATCAGTTCAAGTAACGGCAACCGATAAGGCAGGAAACAGCTCAACTGCAACAGTAAATGTGGTAGTTCTTGAGAAAGAAAAGCCAGAGCAAAAAACAGCTGAAACAACATTTAAAGAACAAGGTAATGGATTACTTGCAGCAAATTCTAATGATGTAGCTAAATAGGTTTTTACCAAAATGATAATATGGTAAAAGTAAAGGATCTCAACTACTAGTAGGGATTCTTTTTTTATTAATTAATATACGGAAAATTCTATTATTTTATCTTGTAATGGATTTATACTATTTTCTTAAAACTTCCCAAGTCTATTGAATGGCTTATAGCGTAGAACCGCCTTGCCTTCTATATTATTCAAAGGTATAAAGCCTATTTCTTTAAATCTCCTATCTAAACTTTCCTCACGATTATCTCCTAATACAAAAATTGTATCATTCGGAACCCTATCGAAACCGTAAATACTTTTTAATGAAAAATCAGCTGTCTTACCTTTTGAGTATAGATCTTTTACCACAAGTCCATTTATATAAAGCTGTTTTGATTTATATTCTATTGTATCTACAGGTAAACCAATTACTCTTTTTATAATTGTTTTATTATTAGAAGTGTTTTCTAGGGGGGAATTAACAACAACTATATCAAATCTTTGCAGAGCTTCTATTGAATGGATGAAGTGATTAATTAAAACCTTATCATTATTGAATAAGGAGTTTCCCATAGAAACCCCAGAAACCTTATATGGAAAAAAACGAACTGTCTTAGTAAAAGCAAGGTAATATCAATTATAAAGATTGATATTGGAAAAACAGAAATTAGACGTTTTTTCAATTTAAGATCAAATTCCATTCTGAAGGTTTATAATATTCATCATAACGTATATTTAATGAATTGAATATTCTGAATATGGTTGTTTTTGTAGGTGTAATTTGTTAAAATTAAGTATACCTTTTTTAAATTTCGATTTTTTATATCTATAACTACTATAGCCCTTTCGGGGTTTCGATTTTCAAAGATAGTTTAAGTTTTTTACTTTTACTTTCTTTTTAAATACAACTCCGAAAAGGGCTTTTTTGCATTTTTTGGAGAACATCACAATGTGAAAGGATGAAGACTTTATGAAGATTAAGAGATTATTTTTAATGTTAGGCGTTTTAGCTATGATGTTTGTTTTTTATAACACCTTTATAAAGGATGAACCTCAAACAGAAGCGTTAACACCAATCAAAGTAGAAGATTTGAAAGAAAAAATTCAATACGATTATTTGTTTGAAGATGAATTATCACAAAATGTGATTAACGACTTAGGAGGGCAATTCAAATTAATATTTGATGATATTGATAAGAATGGCCACTTAACTATTTATCAAAAAAAAGAGAACTAGAAATGTTTTTAGGAAATCATGTAACAACTGTAGAATTAGCTGATGAATTTACATCAGATTATTTTAGTACAAATAAGAATTACAAAGTTACTTATAAAAGTAAACCAAGTCTATTTAATTATGAAAAACCAAGAACTATTACAAAAGTCAAAAAAGGATTGTTTTTGGTAAAACAAAACGGCTTAATTCTGGAATTTAAATATGTACCAGAAATAAATGGATTTCGAGTTTCTGAGATTACATATTTAAAATAAGAAAATATCGGGGGATTTACTATGTTATTACAAATCAGAACTGTTATTGCTGATGCATTAAGAATTGATGAAGAAGTGAATGGTTTTTTGAAGTATTGTGCTAAGCATGGAAAAATAGTTGGAAAAATAACACCAAGCGGATTCATAGAACGTGAACAAGGCCAACCGCTTTTGGTTATGGTAATCGAATATGAAGAGAAAAATTAACTGTAGTTATGAAAAAGATGAGGATTAATTCCTTGTCTTTTTTATTTTCTAAGAAAGGTGAATATATCGAGTATGAAAATAATAAAAAAAGTGGCCGTCTTTAATAACAAAGAATTCTCGAATTCTTTGTTAGAAATGAATAATCGGGAATCAGATGTGGCGGATTTAATGGCCCCATATTATTATTTCTTATTTAAGCGTAAGGTATTGTGGTTAGTACGTGAGACAGGAACTAGAATAATAAACTTATACAACTATGAAAATGAAGAGAATAAAAAAGTAGCATTTGAGATATTGGAATTCTATATTCATCAAAATTGTAGTGTAATCTACAGCATAATTGATGGCAGATTAAAAAATAAATAATAATCAGGCTTTTGAATTATTAGAAGGTGTAAAGGTATCAAAGAATTTGATTTGTTAACTTGAGAAAGTTAAATAACAAAATAAATTTTCTGAATTTAAAGATAAAACAAACTTCAATGTGATATAATTTAGTTGCATTTTTTTCTTTTTCTTTTTTATATCACTAATTACTTATAACCTTTCGGGTTAATGAAATTACACAAAAAGGAACTTTATGTTACTTTATTTCATTGTGTAAACAATTCATTTTCCTGGAAGGTTATTTGTTTTTGCCTGAAAGGTGTGATGCTATGTTATAGCAACTAATTATTAAATAGAAACTGCTGCTGCAATGTTAAAAGTTTTTCTAAAAGGGGTGCATATTATGTTGGTTACAGTAATTGTTTCAGTTGTGGCTGGTATGGTCTCAGGAATGGCTAGTCATTACATCACAAACAAAAAGTTTTTGTTGCCTCGTAAGAGCAAGCTTGCATTTCACCCGGGTTTCTTGGGAGAGATGTTTGTAGGAAGTATTGCTTCACTCGTTGGTGTTGCAATGTTTAACCCTGAAACAATGATGGATATTCTTAAGGTGAGTATTCTTGCTGGGATTTCAGGGCAAGCTTTCCTGCTGCACAATCGCTTGGCAACGGAACAAGTAAAAACCGACGAGATTCAGTCGATTTCAAAGAAATTGAACGAACTCGAAAAAAAGAATAAGGAATAATAGAGGAGTAATCTGGTATAAATAGAAATAGAGAGATGAGGAGATTTGGTTATGTAACGGCCAAATAAAGTGAGTTGAGTTGAGGTGAGCCCGATGTCTCGAAAGGAAGTTTTTGATTATCTAGATGATCAAGAAAAAGAAGATTTAGCAGAATGGACAGAAGAGCTTAAGAATGCTCAATCTACGAAAGCAGTCAAACTTTATTCAGATAAGATAAAGGAACTGCTAGGAAAGATTGAACAGCGAATGATTAGTTCAGGAGAGGAAGCAGCGACGGTTAGCTTCTAATTGAATAGCAAGATAAAAAGAGGCTGGTGGAGAATTAATCCATCAACCTCTTTTTATCCTATAAATATAAAAACATTTTCTCTTTATCATTTTAGCCAAAAAGACTCCTTCCTCAAGGAACGCGAAGTGAGTAGGTGGGAGATGAATTGGCTTCGAACAAGGGATGGCAGGAAGCCATCTTAATTGTTCGACATACAGAAGGTGTTACTTTACTATCTATCGAATATATGTTCTGTATAATGGTTATATACCGAAATGGAGGTGAATGAAATGATGATCAATAAAGCCTATAAGTTTCGTATCTATCCAAATCAAGCACAAGCAATTCTAATAAACAAGACGATTGGTTGTTCCCGCTTTGTATTCAATCATTTTCTATCCTTATGGGATCACGCATACAAAGAGACAGGAAAAGGCTTGACCTATGGTACATGCTCTGCCAAACTTCCTGCCATGAAGAAAGAGTTTGTTTGGCTGAAAGAAGTGGATAGTATTGCGATTCAGTCGTCTGTTCGCAACCTTGCCGATGCTTATACACGCTTTTTCAAAAAACAAAACAGCGCACCGCGCTTTAAATCTAAGAAAAACAACGTACAATCTTACACCACAAAACAAACAAATGAAAACATTTCTGTTGTAGGAAACAAGATAAAGTTGCCGAAACTAGGTCTTGTTCGATTTGCCAAAAGTCGCGAAGTAAAGGGACGTATTGTAAATGCTACAGTTAGACGGAACCCTTCTGGCAGATATTTTGTGTCACTATTAGTTGAAACAGAAGTACAAGAACTTCCGAAAACACATTCTTACATTGGGATAGATGTAGGACTAAAAGATTTCGC
>NZ_JBFTQW010000023.1:0-43758 GCF_056399205.1 Bacillus sp. 01N45 | reverse complement strand
GATCCAGATTCAATCCTCATGTACGTAGTAACTAGACTAATCATCATATCCATCTTCTCTACTATATTTTGAATGACCTGTTCAGATTGCTCTTTTTTAGGGTGTTGTATTGCTATTAAAGCATTTTCTATATAATTGTTTTTTCTTTGCTGGATATCATAAATAAACTGTTTTGTGTTTGAGTTCATTTGTTATTCCTCCGTTTTGGATATACCTCAATAGAAAATATTGGATTACCCTAAATTTACACCTGTCCCGCACATCTCCTCAAATATAAAAATTAATTCCTTAACATCCAAGGAACTAATCGAAATTTGTTAAATTTATGTCTAAACGTACAATTTTCTTTTTTTGATATGGTGCCCCCTCTTACAGTAAAACGGACGAAAATCCCATAGGTATGAGAAGAAAACAGTCTTTGATATCTTAGGCGTCGTATACAACTTTTCTATGTCTCACAATCATGTAGCGTAATCCAAAAAATTGAAACCCGATAGGGTTTATTTGGTATGCAAATCTTTAAAGAACTTACATTAGATCTTTAGAAAAACGAAAAAATTTCACGTGAAATTAAAGCTATATAATCTTAGCTTGATGGCGATGTGGTGCTACCCCATATCTATCAATCTAAGAAATGCAAATACCCCAAAACGAGAAAATTGGCATCCTCAGGTGAAAATGTACAATTTTTTATTTTGGGGGTACTTCAAAATGTTGGGTTGATGGGTATTTGGTACTATTTTTTATTATACATATCTAAATTTTAGAGAATGTTCACAGCTGTAATTTTGCAGGTTGAAATAGCAAACCTAACGATTGTAGTTGGAYTTATAGGTAAAGTACCTAGAACTATACCAAGACCTGTTTGTTCCACGTTAAAATCTRCTGCAGTAGAACCAGTACTTGCTAAAAGATTCACTGTAGAACCAATAAGCGTATCTAGTAATTCCCTAATTGGTCGTTCGCGACAATCACATTCACATCCTAAGTCTACAGGTGGAAGTAATGTTATAGATGGCCCCGGCGGTAAAAAACCTACCCCTGTTACATCAGAAATATTGACTACAAAGGATGTGGAACCATCTGTAACTGTAACTAAAAAATCATTTACAGAAGTAATAGTAAATAAAAAGAAAAGTGGTGGAGCGTTTGGTGCATCTGCAATAGTGCCAAGAAGCACTGTTTCCCCAATAAGTTGTTGTAAAACATTCTGCATAGGTAAAACACAGCAATCACAAAGGCAACCTTCAGTTGCTCCTGTTGGACCTGTTAAACCTGTTACTCCTGTTGCTCCTATTGGACCTGTTGAACCTGTTGGACCTGTTGCTCCTGTTGGACCTGTTGGACCTGTTGCTCCTGTTGCTCCTGTTGGACCTGTTGGACCTGTTGGACCTGTTGAACCTGTTACTCCTGTTACTCCTGTTGCTCCTGTTACTCCTGTTGTTCCTGTAGGGCCTGTCCCTCCCGTTGGGCCTGTTGGTAGAGTAAATGGTGGAATTGGTGGAAGTGTAGGACCAATTAAATTTGAATTAAATGCATTAGCTTGAAGTATTTTGTTTTTATCAAACATGTAACTACCTCCTACAGATATACTTTATTATAGGAATATATACAATTAGCCTTCATAAAATTTATTTATCACCATATAATATGCTATATCTTTACTATTGTGTGTTTTGTGATGATCCAATGATAGTATTTGTGTATTAATAGTAAATTTGGTTCTGGCGCAAAGAGTGCACCCATTCGAAAGAGGTATATAGAATTTTAATGAAGCCTGTTCTTGTGGGTATTTCACAACATGCCTATCAAATTAAGCGATTTTAATAGCCCTAAGTAGAAAAAATACGCTATGCTTTCTGTAGAATCATAGGAAAGGATGGCGTTTTTTATGTCTGTTTCTGTGTATGACGAATTACAACTATTTGCTCAAGAGATTCAAAGTTTTTTATCTCCAAATACCTTACGGGATCTTGCAAAAGATGTTGGCTTTGTACAACGAACCAGTAAGTACCAAGCAAAAGATTTAGTAGCTTTATGTGTATGGTTGAGCCAAAATATAGCTATGACTTCTTTAACTCAGTTATCTAGCTGTTTAGAAGCATCAACAGAAGTACTCATCAGTCCTGAGGGACTGAATCAACGGTTTAATAAGGCGGCCGTCCAACTTTTACAACACCTACTAGCCGAACTACTAAGCAAAAAATTGGCCACATCTATGCAGATTTCTTCTCCATACACTTCTGTTTTCAAGCGTATTCGTATTTTAGATTCAACTGCATTTCAACTCCCGGATATATTTTCATCGGTTTATCCAGGTGCAGGAGGATGCAGCCATACAGCTGGGATAAAAATTCAACTTGAGTATGATTTGTTAAGTGGACAGTTTCTACATATTCATACAGGTCCAGGTAAACAACATGATCGCACTTACGGCTCTCTGTGTGCCCCAACTGTGACAGCGAATGATTTATGTATCCGAAATTTAGGTTATTTTCATTTAAAAGACCTTCAATATATACCAGATAAAGAGGCCTACTATATCTCTCGTATCAAGTCGAATACACGTATTTATCAAAAAAATCCTCATCCTGATTATTTTCAAGACGGAAGAATTAAGAAAGGTACAGAGTATATACAGATAGATATGGAGACGTTAATGAGCTCCCTTCAACCAGGACAAACATGTGAAATAGCTGATGCTTATGTAGGAATGACTGATAAAGTCCCAACTCGTGTGATTGTTCATCGACTAACAAAAGAACAACAACAAAAACGATTACAAGATCAAGTTGTAAGAGAAAAAAAGAAACAATCTTGCTTATCATTGACGTAACACGGGCTTAGCTTGATAGCGATGGGGTACCGCCACATACCCATCAAGCTAAAGATGTATATTCCATGCACTTCCGTTCTTGATGCTCACATGCTTGATATTTTTATTTGTTTTTAAAGTTTGCTTTTGATTAAAAGGGAAAATACACGCTATAAAAATAAAACCCCAATATCTCTATATTAAAATCGAGAAATCGGGGTTTAGTCACGAAACAATAGTTTTTATTTAAAACAGATAACTAATTAATAATCCTGCCGATAATAAGAAGCCAAAAATCGTATTTGTCATCGCTGTTGATTTCATTGCGATGCGCATATACCCAGGATCCTTTGCTCCTTTTTGGAAACTTTGAATTGCAGAGATTGGTTTTCTCAAACCTAGGAACATAACTAATGCCCAAGGGCTTATATAACCCATCAATACAATCACCGCGATCCATAAATAAGCAATGAAAAAGGCTACAGCTAGTGTTACTATTGCTTTTTCTCTACCGAGGAGGATTACTAATGTCTTTCTTCCACCTTTAATATCCTCTTCGATATCTCGGATGTTATTCGACATGTTGATTGCACCGACTAAAATTCCAATTGGAATGGAAATCAATACACTTTCAATTGTTATCGTATTCGTTTGAATAAAGAAAGCGATGAGTACAAAACATGTCCCCATTAACAATCCAGAAACTAATTCTCCAAATGGAGTGTACGCAATTGGTAATGGACCACCTGTATATAAATAGCCTACCGCCATCCCAATTAAACCAATGACGACTAACCACCAGCTACTATTCATACAAATATAAACTCCAATAATTGCTGCTACTACATACAATAAAAGCGCAACTGTTAACACATTTTTTGGTTTCAATCCGTGACGGACAATTCCACCACCGATGCCAACAGAATCAGCGGTATCTAATCCACGTTTAAAATCATAGTACTCATTAAATAAGTTCGTTGCGATTTGCAATGCTAAACATGCAACCATCATCGCAATAAATAAAAGCCAATGAATTTCGGCAACATAAAGTGATGCCACTGTCCCTAAAATTACAGGAGAAAATGTCGCCGTTAATGTATGCGGGCGCGTCATCTTCCATATTAATTTAGCGGAACTAATTTCTTTTTCTGTCCCCATAACTCTGTTCAATCTCCGATACGATAAACTTAACTAAATCTATACAATTCAATCAAATTTATCTCGTTCAACTAAGGGCGCAATTCCTTAGCCAGTTCTCTTATGAACTTCTCATATTTTCACATGAGCGCAGACTATATGTTTATCTCTTTAGAGATAGAGGATTTTTCCATCACCATAGGCTTGTGATGTACTCTCGTCAGTTATACGAGATAGTCGTTGAACGTTCATCTTATCCATTTTGACTTAGATGATTCGAGGCGGAAGACCCATTATTCTAGTGTTTAGGATTTAACCGTGCACGATCTGATTGATTTTTTCTGCTTTCGCAACATTCACGCTCGCTATTTCTAGCCACGTTGTAGTTCAATCAGCTTTAGGGATTGCCCGCAGTTAACCCTCACTACTAGCCAATCACTTGACTAGCAGGGCTTACTGATATATTTAATTAACTTTCGTTATAACTGGTTAAATAAATCGTAACAGTTAGTTCCCCTACATTTAAGTATAAATTACTAGCAGTATCTTTCTATCTATTTCCTGCTTCACATCTATTATATCAAAAAATGAATTGGTAATAGAACTGTAATGCTCTTGCTTATCCCTCTATCACTCTTGAATTCAGTTTTTCAAAAGAAAATCCGTTGCTCAAATGCGAACAACGGACCTTCTTTATATGAACCATTTTAAAACATCTTCAGCAATCTCTTCCGGTCTATCCCAATGCATTAAGTGCCCTGTATCTCTATAGAGCTTAGTCGTAATATCAATATGCTTCCTAAATTCTGCAATTTGCAATTCCCTTATTTCTAAATAATTATGTGGCAGATCACAATACAATAATAAAATATCGCTTTTAATTTTATGCGGTTTCAACGTTTTATACACCGTATATTGAAACTTAATTACACTTCTAGCGGTATCGCCAGTAGCATGCCATTTCACTTTATTATCTTCTTCTCGCATTAAGTCATAAACCGCACATTCTATTAATGGTGACCACCTGCTGTAAACCATTTTTTCTGATTGGATGAATGCTTCTTTACTGTCAAAAATGTATTCATCAAAATCTTTTTCGTAATGGGTGATTTCTTCTTCTAATGATCGCGGTGGACACTCTCCTTCTTTCGCACCTTTATATAGCTTCGCAAAATAATCTGCATTCATTTTGCCATGATGATAACCACCATCTAACAATACCATTTTATTCACTTTTTCTGGACATTCTGCTGCATAGTGAAGCGCAACGCTTGCTCCCCATGAATGTGCTACTATATGAAATGTTTCTTTTCCTATCCCCTCAAGTAACGCTACTACCCAATTTGTTAAATGGGATGCACCGTAATCTTCATCCTTCCCAAAACTTGGTGTTTTCCCATGTCCCGGTAGATCAAACGATACAATATGAAATTTATCTTTTAAAAGTTCCGCTATTTCTATAAAACTTAATTTTGTACTTCCTAGACCATGAAAACAAATGATTTGAGGATTACTTTTATCTCCCCATTCACAAACACTTGCTTCATATTCACCAAATTCTACAAAAAAGTGATTCATTTTTAATCTCCTCTAATTGTTAGATATAAATTAGTTTGAATGTAAAATTGTTTTTTCATAATAAATAAATTCAACAAAATTATCCAAATCCATTTTTCGTAAATAATTTTTATAGAATACGAGAGTTAGAAAGCACCAAATGCTTATCATTTCAGTTAATGGTTAGACTACATCTTCACGCCTATGAAATTAATATAGTTTAATAATTGTACTATACGTCTATCGTAAGTGTGATTTTTCAAAGTTTTATCCAGTCCATTTTTTGCTATTTGTTTTCTTTCTTGTACATGTTCCAAATAATACTCCGCTTTTTGTATAAACTCCCGTGCACTATTAAAAGTTTCTATTTCAACACCTGGTATGTAATGCTTTGCTACATCTGGTCGTATATCAGTTAATTGAAAAGAACCTACAGCATTGATTTCAAAAGTCCTATTATTTACTGAATATGCTTGGATGTTTGCGGCATTACAATTCAATTCTTTATCATTTGGTGAACGGTGTAAATTTATATTGATTTTAGTCGATACGTAAAATTGCAATGCATCCTCATACTTCGCAAGTGGCAATAGTTGTATTTTATCCTTTAATCTTTCATAATTCTTTAACTTCTCCCAACCGAACCCCACAATTTTTATATTTTTTTCTGCTAAATACTCTGAAATAGAATCAACAAAGGTAAGTCTATTTTCAAATGCTGTGCCTATAAAACTAAGATCATACTTATATGTATCTTCTTTCTGAGAAGGTTTAAACACATCTTGATTTGCTGCTAACGGAAGATGAAACACATTCTTACATCCTAACCCTCTATAAAACTTGATACAATTTAAATCTTGCGTAAATATGTAATCATAATACGGCACAAGATGTTGTGTTACATCCGTATAATACGGATCATCTGTCAGCCAAAGTCCAGTAGTAAAACCCGCACTCTTTAGTACTGGCATGACACTAATAATTCCCTCGTTTAAACCACCGAGTACCAAAATAAAATCCGGTTTCATTTTTAATGCGGTTTCTATCGCTCTTTCTGGGTTCACCATAATTGTATTACTGTTTACCTTTTGTAAACTATTCAAAATTGCTGCTTCGATCATTGGGTAATAAAAAGGAATTCCTGATTGAATAAATAAAATTTTCTTAGGCGTATTGTCTTTCATGTCATCCCCCCTATTTCTACATAATCAAAGTGCACGAAAATTAGCAGTCTTTATTCATTTTATGACATCTTACTTTACATGTATAAGCAACGTTTATGTCCATTATGTTGCACTTCCCTCATTTTAGAAGCTGTCACGAAAGGAATAAAATTAGGTTATATTCAGCCCAATTATTAAACATAGAGAATGAATACATAAAAAAAAAGAGCCTGCTCGTATAAGTTGGCTCTTTCTCTTTTACAATATCTAATACGCTATACAGCAAAAAAACTATGATTACGGTCAAATTACTTCCAAACAACACCTCGCCGCTCATATTCCATTCTATATTCAACAGCAGCTGCAATTTTAGAACTTGCGAATCTTTCCGTGATCCAAAGTCCTAAATCAACTCCTGAAGTAACTCCTCTTGCGTTAATAACATTCCCTTGATCCACAATTCTGTAAGGAAGCAGTTCTGCTCCATATTCACTCATTTCATTCTGCGCCAAATGATGCATTGTCGCCTTTTTATCATTCAATATACCGGATGCAGCTAGTAACATACCTCCAGTACAAACTCCAGCAACGATCGTTCCTTCATTGTGCATCTCTCTAATTATTTTAGTCAAAGTACCAAGCTCAGCTTCCTTTCGCGCCCCATGTTCAGCTTTATGATTCCAGCCACCACCAGGCACAATTAATAAATCTGGACGATTATCCATTCGTAAAAAATCATGTAGTTTGATCGTAACTCCGAACGAAGTAGTAACTTCTTGTTTTCGTTCACTTGATACGAGTTCAACCGTAAATGGAGCCCCTTCTTCTATCGCTCTTTTCAGTACTTCAAAAGGTGCAAAGGAGACAAGTTCTCCGAAACCGTCAAACAATACAATTTGTATTTTCATTTTTTGAACACCTCATATACTTTCTTTTTCGCATCCAAAATTAGAAGAATAAATGTTATCTACAAATTAACAATGATGATAGTCTTTCTCCTCTTCTTTTATAAACTCTCAAATGTTCTACTAATGCACTCTCGTCACCTAATAGACTCATCGTCTTTTTAACAAAGTTCCAATTTAGACTACCGGATAACCACAGCAACGAAGACAGTCTTTTATAATCCTTTAAAGTTAAAATGTTATTAGCTCCATACCCTTCTAAAAATGCTCTAGCAACTTTCGAACATACTTCATGCGACTCTATTCCTTCTGTCCGGGAATACCATTTTATTAAAAAGGCTAAACCTTCAATACGATCTACATATCCAATCGATTCAAAATCTACAATCCCTTTTACACATTGATTCGAATCCCATATGACATTTAAAGGATTTAAATCAGTTTGTACAATAAACTCCAAATCACTCGTATGTGCGCATTCTATATGATACTTAGCTAAATCCATATATCTCTGCAATTCCTTGCGTGTACCACCTTTATTTTCTAATAATCTTATAAACTCACCATATCCATCTAAATGAGATTTCTTTTGAAAAATCGGGCTTTGAAACGTACTAGAAATATCATGTATCTTTCTTGCTTCCTTTCCAAAGACTTCAGCCATTGTTTCTGTGCAATAAGTGACATGTTCCCCTTCCGTCCAAGTAGACAATACAAACCGGTACTGTTCCTCATTCCAAGTGAGTAATGTAAAGGACTCTCCCGCCCTATTCTCCTTAATCTGCATAAATGGAATTCCATGCTCTCGTAAATAATACGTAAACCGTACTTGCTCTTTCAATTGTTCATTTGATAACGTCCCAAAGGCCGGATTGATTGTTCGATCGCTATTTATAAACCGCGCTGAGTACCGATCTCCATTTACGATGATTTTATAGTGTAGATCGGTATGCCAACTGTTCGTATGTAGTTCTTCTTCAACTATTAATGTACGGATTTCTTTAAAATAGTTCATTAATACATCTTTAATTATATGTTTCATCCTTTTTTCCTTTCATGTGAAAATTTTTTATTACAAACTACTTTTTATAACCACTATCTCGATTATTATAAAAACCAAATTTTATTCATTATTAACTATCAATAGTGTTTTATATGTATAAATTTAATAAAAGGGGATGACTATTCTAACTATATCATCCTTACATAATATTCTACATTTGTTGAGATAGTTGTTGTAAACCAATGTAGTGGTGACTATCTATAGAAAAAAGAGCCAATCCCCTATACAATAGAAGATTGGCTCTTTCCTTTATTTACTCCCCTGTTTCAGAAAATCGTTTTATACGTTCTCCAATTTCATCGCGAACACGTTGAAATTCAGACCACTCTTTTCCTGCTGGATCATCGAATCCCCAGTGTACACGATTAACGTGCGGAGGTGTGGAAGGACAAACAGAATCTGCATGACTACAAAGGGTAACAACTAAATCAGCGTTATTTAAAATATTTGAATCGATTATATCCGATGTTTGATTCGTTATATCAATATTTACTTCATTCATTGCTTTAATAGCATTTGGATTTACTCCGTGTGCTTCAATTCCTGCAGAATATACATTCCACTTATCACCTACATATTGTTTGCCCCATGCTTCTGCCATTTGGCTTCGGCATGAATTTCCTGTGCATAAGAAATAGACTGTCTTTTTGTTTTCCATGTTGTTTTCCGCCTTTGTTTTTAAATTATACTGGTTGATCATTAAAATATTTACGCTTAAACCAAAAAGCGACGTTTACAAGTGCAATCATTACAGGTACTTCAACTAACGGCCCGATAACAGCTGCAAATGCTGCGCCTGAATGAATACCAAACACACCAACTGCTACAGCAATTGCTAACTCAAAGTTATTACTACCTGCTGTAAATGCTAACGTTGTAGTCACCGGATAGTTTGCACCAATTTTTCTTCCCATAAAGAAAGAAACAAAAAACATGACAATAAAATAGATTAATAACGGAATTGCTATTCTTACTACATCTAATGGTACGCTAACAATCATTTCCCCTTTTAAAGAGAACATAATGATGATTGTAAATAGTAGTGCCAGCAATGTAAGTGGACTAATCTTCGGTATAAACACCTTTTCATACCACTGTCTTCCTTTTAACTTAACGAGTACAAAGCGTGTCAACATACCTGCTATAAAAGGAATTCCCAAATAGATAAATACGGATTTCGCTACTTCTATCATTGTAATATCAACAATAGCCCCTTCAATCCCTAACCATTCTGGAATGACTGTTACAAACACGTATGCATAAACGGAGAAGAATAACATTTGAAATACTGAGTTAAAAGCTACTAAACCTGCAGCATACTCTTTATCCCCATCTGCAAGGTCGTTCCAAACAATTACCATTGCAATACAGCGTGCTAAACCAATCATAATGAGCCCGACCATGTATTCTGGCTTATCAGGAAGAAAAATAATTGCTAAAACAAACATAAGTACAGGTCCGATAATCCAGTTTTGTACTAAAGATAAAACCAATACTTTTACATCTTTAAATACACGGCCCATTTCCTCGTAACGAACTTTCGCTAATGGTGGATACATCATGACAATTAAACCGACAGCGAGCGGAATAGACGTCGTTCCAACTTGTAATGTATTCAGTCCGTCTACTATACTAGGAAACACAAACCCTAAACCAATCCCAACAGCCATAGCTAGAAAAATCCATAGTGTTAAATATCGATCTAGAAAAGATAAACGTTTCATTTTATTTTCCATCTCCTATTAACAACAAGAATTTTTTTCTACTACGTTAGAAGTCGTGCAACAAGAAGGCTCTTCAATTTTATGAACATCACTATGTGCTTTCGTATAAAAGAATTCCCACTCGTTCCCATCAGGATCTGTTACCCAAAACTTATCTTGAACTGCATAGCAACAAGTCGTATCCATTTCATCACGCGCAAAGAAACCTTCTTTTTCTAACCTTTCTTTATGTAATGTAATTTCTTCAGCTGTATCCACTTGGAAACCGAAATGATTTACTTGATTTCCCTTCACTTCATCTCTTACGTTCAGTGTAAAATTAAGTCCTGGCGTCTCTAATAAAAATTTTGCATAATCCACTTTCACCTTAACTGGTGACACACCAAATACCTTTTCGTAAAATTCAATAGACTTCTCTAAATCCGTAACATTTATACCAACGTGAACATATCTCATAGCTAATTCCTCCTCTTTATATTTCATTAATCAATTTTTTTTGATTAATGGTGCAAAATTTTAACAGCAACTACCTTTGCCTGTTTTTCTAAAGATACAGCATAATTCTTCTGATAATAAATTATTTACTTCCGCATCATTTAAATCATAATAACTCCACGTACCTTTTGTTTCTTTTACAATTAAACCTGCATCTAATAAGATCTTTAAATGATATGACAACTTAGATTGCGTCATTTCAAAAATCTCTGTTAAATCACATACACAAGTCTGGCCTCGCTGGCAAAGTTCATACATGATTTCTAGACGCTTCTGATCCGCCAACGCTTTAAACTTTTTCTCATAGAGCTGAAAATCTTGTGCCACTGTAGTCACTCTCCCTTCATCAATTTTTTTTGATATTTATAGTATATACGCAGATGAGTTCTATATGCAACTAATTCATCAATTTTTTTTGATTTACCAAAAAAACTTCCTCTTCAAAATCTATACTTGAATACTTTTTCTTGCTCAATATAAAATAGCTTTCTTACAAATTAATACGATAATTTAATATTAACATGGTGCAGTTTCAGGGGTAATTTATCAGAAAACATATGAAGTAAGCACTCTACAAATGATAATATATTAAATCTCGTTAAAACAAAAAGATATGTCCTAGTAGTATACCTAGGACATCCCCTTCATTTTATAATTTCTAGATTCTATACATCACTAACAATTGAATATACCTTCTGTCTAAAACATAGTATTATCATTAGCTGCCTCATTTGGAATCTCTTGAATTACATCCCAGTGTTCAACAATCTTACCATTCTTTATACGAAATATATCGACTATAGCAACTCCCTTATCTTGAGAATTAGTACGAGAATGTACATGAAGAGCAACTGTATCTCCTTCTACTACTACTCGTTTAATCTCTGCAGAAGAATTAGGATTTTTAACAAAGTCCTCCTTAAAGAAATCCATGAAGGCTTTTCGTCCGTCAGCAACAAAAGGATTATGTTGCTTATAATCTTCACTTACATATTTAGGGATGATATCGATATCATGTTTGTTAAAAACTTCATTATAGAAATCAACTACCATCTTTTTATTCTTTTCATTTTCTGTCGCTTCTTTCGATACCGATGCAACATTCTCACTCTTTATTGAGTGACCTTTGGTATTACCAGTTGAAGCTTGAAATATCAAAGTCGACACAATTCCTAAAATAAACACAGAAATAATTATTACTATTAAATTTTTCTCTAATTTCATTTATGCCTACCTCTTCTAATCGTATAAGTTATCTTCCATAACACGCTTGAGAAGTAGAAACCTTCCCAAAAATGTAATGTGAGGGGGAATGTTAGGAAATTACACTCCCCCTTATACAAGGCATGTTAGAAACTAATAACTCTAACTTAATACCTCATTAACAGTTGCACTGTCCACAATTTGAATAAACTTCTTAACCTTATCGTTCTCATCAAACTCATAAAGATGACAGAAATCTGCTATGAATGATTTCCCTGTTACTTTATATGTTCCACTATATTTTCCATACACGATAACAGTATTGTTATTAAAAGCATAAATTTCATCTTTAGCGTTATAGTTATCCCATTCCGTGCCAAGACGTTCATGTACATTTTTCACTACTTCATCTGGACCTACATAAGTGCCCGCATATGGAAACCCAGCAGCTTCTGTCCAAGATACATTTTCACTTAAATACGTTTTGAAAGCATCCATTTTCCCCTCGCCAGTTAACACATACGTTTCATGTAATAGTTTTTGATATTTATTCATAGCATTAACCCCAAGGCATTTCTTTTGTTACAACTTTTGCACTTAATTCTAATACACCTTTATTTGCATAGTCTGGATATGCTGCTTCAAGTTTCGCTACAAAATCTTTTGAAGTTTTACTTTCCTCAGAAGCTTGAACCGCAGTTCTTAGGTAATCCATAGTTGCAATAATCGCTTGATTATCTAAGGATTTTTCAATTGATCCATGGCTAGGTACAATTATGTCAGCATTTAATGCTTGTAATACTTTCAAGTTCTCAATCCATGCCTCCATAGCCGCTTTTGAGCTAGTATCCGCTAAGAATACATGTATTTCGTTAAATACATCAATACCACCAATTAATACTTTTAGCTCTTTATTAAATAAGCTAGTTCTGTAATGATCTAAGCCTACTAGTTCAAATGTTAACCCCTGAAAATCAATCGTTTTTTCTTTAAACACTTGAGGTAATACTACGTTGCTTGGTGCGTTTTCTCCTAGGGCACCTTTCCAAACTTTTAATTTACCTAAGACAGAATGAACAATATGTTCAACAGTAGACTCTGTAGCATACGCTATAGCTTCTGGGTAAGCAGCCTTAATAATTTCTAATCCAAAGTAGTAATCAGGATCCCCATGAATAATAAAGATTTCATCTAAAGATATGTCGTTTTTTTTCAGATACTCAACAATTTCTTTCGAATCAGATTGAGTAAATTTTGAGTTTATTAAAAATGCATGTCCCGCTTTCTCAACTAAGGTTGCAGTGACCATAAAACTTTTTTCATCTGAACTAAACACCGTCAATTTCACATCTTTTTGATTTGTATCAATTGTTTTAAACATAGAATGTTATTCTCCTTTTGTTAAAGTGATTTACTAGTTAACATATTTTTATCTTGTTCCGACAGAAGCTCCCTCTTCAATTCACCTGAAAGTGTGATAGCACCAACAAATAGGCGAGAGATGAATGTCGGTTGGCGTAAGCTAACATGTTTGCTACTATAGTCAATAGAAACATTAAAATTGGACTCTTTTTAAAAATAAGTTGAAACTATGACTGTTATAAAAAGGTTTAAGTCCATCCACTTCTAGCCTTTTTTAAAACGTTAAATGTTATATACTGTAACTTAAAATTCATTAATATAAATTTTTAAAACGCGCTTCAATTTTATCCGGCGTCATTACCCCACCACCAATAGGGATAATTTGATTATCCTTTTGTAAAAGTAATGAAGGATAACTATTAACACCAAGCTGTCGCACTTTATTGAAATCGTTTTGGGCATCTATTATTGTTTCTTGAGCGTTTAAACGTTCTAGTACTTGTTCAGGGTCCAAACCATGCTCGATTGCAATCTTACGATATGTTTCAGGATCACTCAGACTTTGGCCCTCATAATAAAACGCTTTTTGCATAGCCGCAGTGAATTCTAACAAACGGTCTGGTGCTAATGAGCGTAAAGCTGAAAAGCCAATTGCAGCATCTTTCGAATTCATTTTAAAAGTCCCTTCTTCCACCAATTTTTGATATGAAGGACCAAATTCTGTACCTGTAAGTTGATTAATTCTTTTATTCCCCTCTTCTATATATGAGAAATTTTTTATTGGTAAATCATCTAAAAATAATCCTCCACATAAAACCGTTAACGGCATTTCAGTGTGTTCTTTGTAAAATCCTTTAATACTTTCTGAAAATCCATAGCACCATCCACAATATGCGTCCCATACGTATATAAGATTATCTTGTTTCGTCTTCATTTAAATCCCCTACCTTTATTTTTATTAACCAGTCCAGCTATCACTTAAAATTCTCAGCTAACTTTTTTGGTTTATATAAGTACATCTTTTTTATATCTTGTTCTTTTTTGAGTTACCTTACTATATTTTTCAAAACTAACCTTTCCCAAAAAGATTAGATAAGATTTCTAATGAAAGATAGCGCTGCACATCATTGCTCCAAAATAGAAGATACTAAAATTCGGAATATATCTTGATTTAAATATGTTAGTAACTTTCTACACCGGGCGATAACATGTGGACTACCATCCTTAATTAAATATATAAACCTTATTTTCACTTTAAATATCCATAAGTTGTAACTAACTCAATTACAACCTTATGTAACCATATTAGTTACAACTATAGTAGAAGTCAATTCTTTTTTAACAAAAACAATAAATTTCTACCCTAACGCTTTTAGAATTCTATTATTAAAAACTGACTTCTTGTTCTTAAATTTGTTAAAAAGCTTAGTAATTCCCTAAAAACATCACTAGTAAATATGGAACAACAAATTCAAGATAATTTACAAAACAAATAATATAAGTACCTCTTTCATGGCTTACCGACAGAGTACCAGTTCTAGTACATGTTTTTTTTCAAAGCATTACATTTTGTTTTTACCTTTAATAGAAACTACCTGATTAACTAAAACAGGAACTGTCCCACCATGACTTATAATTTTTTATCCCTGTACATTGTGCGGGAATTTTTTTCATAAAGAAAAGACACCCTAAAGTGCCTTCTTTCAATGTGAACCATCACAATTTCAATAGTAAGTATTGGACTCTCATCCAAATATACTTTTACCATGTTAAATTGTTTGATTCATTGAGGAATAGGGTTCAAATTTGGGTTAGCATCACATCGCTAACATACTAAGGTTTTATGCTACCCAAAAACAATGATTTTTACTCTGGGGATCTCAATTTTATTATTTGGGGATTTATGCTTTTCTTAGCTTGATAGCGATGTGGTAGGGCCCTATATTTGACTCTTTTTCTACACCTAGATATTCTAGAGTTCGTTCTAACATAAGTGCTGCCTGTTGACGTGTGAGTGTGCCATATGGCGTAAACTTAGTAGCTGAAACACCTCGGATAATTCCTGTATCGTATAGGGCTTGTACATCACAATACCGGCTGCGAACGTATTTACATCAAGAAGATTAATGGAGCAAATGATGATTGCCCTAAATTGGTTTGATAGCTGTTTTTGCAAAGTTTGAGCGTGATATTATTCTTTGAAATTCTCTTCTTAAAGATAATACGTAAATACAAACAAAACCAGCAAAACAACGTTCCTATGTCGTACTGGTTTTGTTGAAGTCCATTTTGAATTGTAGCTAGTTCAACGTAATTGCAAATTCTGAGTTCGGTGCCCCAGCAATTACAACCGTTCCATTCTTCGGCAGTTTTACTTTGTTATTGCCGCTCACGATGGTAAAGTTGACACATACTCCATTCTCATCATACACCGCGAACGCACCCTTCGATGGCAATGTCACGGTCATCCTTTTTCCTGCTGCCGCTTGCGGGATCGTAAACCATTTAGCATGCCCATTTGCTTGCAGAGTAACTTTGGATGATTGGCCAGCATCAAGTGGTTTTACGTTGTTTCCACTTACGTATAACAACCCGGCCATTTCCATATATTCATTGCCGCCTTCTGTATAGAAATGCGTTTCCGTCGTATCACGGCCATTCATCACGGGGATCTGGAGCTGATGCGCCGCGGTGTTCGGACCTGTAATTTTTCTGCCCTCCCAATAGCCCGCCAGGCCTTCCTTACGAATAATTTGTGTGGTAATAAGTTTCGGTTGTACGAGATATTCAATAGAACTAAATTTCTCATTCACGAGATAGAACTTGACACCTTCCCGCTTCGCCCATGCGGCAGCGGTTTTCTTCGATAGCACATTGTCTTCTAGTTTCTCGGCTAAATAGTGAGTCATCGCACCTTGCCCTAAGTCTGGTGTCGATTTATATGTGCTCTCCCTCAAATAAGTTCTTCCATTCTTCTCGGTGACAAAGTTGAGCTTAGAAGTACCCTTCTCATTAATAAAGCTTCCATCCACAGTATATACATATTTTTCTTCTCGATTAGATGGTAAGAACAGTTCTCCATTCTTCGTAATTTCAATTTTGAAATGAGTTTCGCTATTGCCATAAAAGCCCGCTTTCTTTGCCACGTCTTGAGGCATCTTGACCTTGACCGGCTTGCCAAAAGATTTGTTCGGCTTGATGTTCTTAATTGTCCCCTTCTCTTTAAGCACGGCGAGCAGCAATTCAGTTGCCAGCAGTTGATTTGTAGAGCTTCGTCCACCGGATGACAACACAGCCGCTGCCATTTTCTGTTCCGGAAGCACGACCAGTATAGCATGTTGCAGTGCCGTGTCGCCGCCCTTAGCCAAGCCTTTTATCCCATATTCACTGAATGGGTATAGTTTCACACTATCCCAGCCAAGACCATAGTTAAAAATATTATCTCCATCCCCCGGCCACATTCCTTTTTTATATTCCTCTTGCTCCATCGCCTTGACTACCTTATCAGAGAGAATCCCTTTTCCCTGTCCCATAAATAATTGTGAGAATCGTACCATATCTTCTGCCGTGGAAGAGACCCCTCCCGTACCAATCACATTCACCGATTCAATTGGAAGCTGCCCTTGGTACGCCGGAAAATAAAGTCCAGCCCGCTTTTCGTCTCTCCATTTGTCCTGCGGCGTTTTTGTATGATTCATCTTTAAGGGTTCTGTAAACCGTTGATGTAGAAATTCGGTAAAGCTCATACCGCTGACTCTTTCCACCAAAATTTCGGCCAGCGTAAAACCATCGTTGCAGTATACCGAGAACGCGCCAGGGTCTGCTTTCAGGCTCTGGTTGGACAATTGCTGCAACAAGAAATCATGGGAATAGGTATCATTATCGTTAAATAAAAATGCATTACTTAACGTGGAACCTTGCAAGCCGGAGGAGTGATTCAACAACATACGCGGGGTAATGCGTTTGTACCGCCCATCTTTCATCTTAAAATCAGGAACATAGTTAACCACAGGAGCATCCAAATCGACTTTTCCTTCGTCGACCAATTTCATTACAGCCGCTGTTGCATACATTTTACTGACTGAACCAATCCCGTATAGAGTATCTTTGGTTAGTGGCTGTTCCCCTTCCATATCGTTCTTTCCAGCCTGCCCCGACAAAGTAAGCTTGCCATTATCAATTAGCGCATACTGCACGCTAGTCGTCCCATGGGACTTCGTGAGTAGCGCAGCCTTCTCTGCTGCAATCTTCTTCAGCTCTTGGCTAGCTACTTCTACGTTAGATACAACTGTAGTCTTACTATCAGAAAATGCTTTCGCCCCTGTTGGTAGAATCATAGTTAGCGCTAATGTAGCGGCTAATACACCAGTTAGTTTATTTTTCATGAGGGAATTGCCTCCTTAGATAAGTGATCAATTTCATCATTTGTTTGTTTAACTATGAAAATATGATAAAATTTATCCGTTCTTCCTTTTGGCCTACTTGCTAAATTCAGCAAGTAAAATATTTTTAAAAGGATCAGGACTATCAGCATTAAGGCTGTTCAAATTGACAGCTAATGTATGCTTGCCTCCAAGTGTACCTCCAGCAAAAGTAACAAACCCTGGAATGCTACCTCCGTGTCCCCATATTGAGACACCGTTTGGAAGCTTAGTTTCATAGATTCCAAGACCATATCTGCCAAGTGCAACTTCTCCTGTTGGAACTGTAGTAAGCATTTGTTTTAGTTGCTGTTCTTTTATTAATTTACCTCCAAGTAAGTAAGAGAAGAATTTGTTTAAATCATCAGCAGTAGAAATCATATCTCCAGCCGAGCTCCCCATACTTGGGTTATAATACGTAACATCTTTTGGCTCACTTGCTCCGTCTAGTTGGATATATCCACGGGCATGCTTGGTTCCTGGAATCACGCTTGAATTGCCAGGTAAGAATGTATTCGATAATTCAAGCGGTTCAATAATCCGATTTTCAATCTCTTCCGCATAGCTGTTCCCGGTTACTGTTTCAATAAGGATCCCTAGTAATACGTATCCTGTATTTGAATAAGACCAGCTCTTTCCTGGAGCAAAATCTGGGGGCATCGAAATCCCCATCTTTACTAATTCTTCAGCCCTATACGATTTTTTTGTATCCATAAGATTAAAACTTTTTGACCTTGTGTATTCAGCGATACCACTTGTGTGGTTCAATACTTGCCGGATAGTAAACTGTTTATCATCATATCCGTTTCCTTGAATGACACCAGGCAACCATTTTTCAATAGAGTCGTCTAGATTCAAGCGGTTCTCTTCGGCTAATTGAAGTACAACTGTTGCCGTGAACGTCTTCGTCACGCTACCAATGCGAAAGCGAAAATCTGTTTTCATTGGTTTCTTGCTGCTCAGATTCGCTACCCCAGCGGCATAACTCCATGTTTTTCCACCCTCAGAAGTTTTAGCAAGTATCCCCGGGAATCCAAGTTGCAATGTATCCCGCACTGCTTGCTTGACAGAATTACGATCTCGTTGAGTACTTGTTTGTACCGAACTAGATACACTTTGAGTAGGTTCTGCTTTTACAATTAAGGTTGGCGTTGTGTATAACAGAGAACTTCCAGCTATTAAAAGGGCCAGACTTGCACATGTAATTTGACTACGTGTTTTCATAGGGCATCCCTCTCCTCTATTCATATTGTATAGGTGGTTTCTTGCTATTTCGTATTAACCACACAACTACCATCTCCACCAATGAAAAAAGGTCAACATTGAATTCGTAATCATCTTCATATTTATTATTTTTACAAACGCCATTCTGTCCTGGGTAAATCCCTCTTTTTCCACGTATATGTTAACCACATAAATTACTTCTTTTCCTTGAAACAGTCTTGTTACTGGTCTGTTTTTCATATATAAATCATATCTGTTCCGCCTTTCACGCTTCTTTATATTTTTATCATACACAATGAAAATTTCTTTTTTCTTACCCATTTCTTACAAATTACTTACTTTCAAAATCGCTTTTATAATAGGATAGAAGGAGCATCTGTGCCGTAAAGTTCAGTAAATATATTAATCAAAAAGAAACACAGTTTTTTTACTTCTGTGTTTCTTTTTACCATCCTTTTAAATATTAAGAGTCGATTTACCCTTAACAGGATGAATTCTGGCTCTTTTCTAATGTAATTTTTTTCTTGCAATACAACACAAATGACATTGTGCTGCATGAAACACTCCTAACGTTGTTAAAATCACTTGTTTTTAAGTCAAAATTTATTTAACTTAGGGCGGATACTCCATATCCATCAGCTTAAGAAAAATAAACGCCCTCAAAACGAAAAAATAAGCTACCTTCTCAAAGTAACTACCTGTAGAAAAAGAAAATGTTCATTTAGGAGATATATTAAAACCTTAGCTTGATAGTAATGTGGGGCTACCCCACATCCATCAACTTAAGGAGAATAAACGCCACCAAAACAAAAAAAGCCCCAAATTTTTCTCGAAAATAAGGTGGGGCTTTTGAACCAGAAAAGTATATTTTTAACTATGAAAACTACGGTAAATTTTTCCTTTTTTCTCTACTTGCTAAATTCAGCAAGTAAAATATTTTTAAAAGGATTAGGACTGTCAGTTCTACCCAAACTATTCCAATTGACAACCAACGTATGCTTACCTCCAAGTGTACCTCCAACAAGAGTAGTAAACCCTAGAATGCCACCTGTGTGTCCCCATATCGAGACACCGCTTGGAAGCTTAGTTTCATAGATTCCAAGACCATATCCATCGATTCCTTCTCTTCCTGTAGGAACTGTAGTAAGCATTTGTTTTAGTTGTTGTTCTTTCAGTAATTTGCCACCGAGCAAGTAAGAGAAGAATTTGTTTAAGTCGTCAGCAGTAGAAATCATATCTCCAGCCGAGCTACCTGCACTTGGGTTATAATAAGTAACGTCTTTTAGCTCACTTGCTCCGTCTGGTTGGTCATATCCACGGGCATGGTTAGTGCCTGGAATAACGCTTGAATTGCCTGGTAGGAATGTATTCGACAATTCAAGTGGTTCAATAATCCGATTTTCAATCTCTTCCGCATAGCTGTTTCTGGTTACTTTTTCAATAAGAATGCCCAGTAATACGTATCCTGTGTTTGAATAAGACCAGCCCTCTCCTGGGTCAAAGTCTGGGGGCAAAGAAACCCCCATCTTCACTAACTCTTTAGCCGTATACGATTTTTTTGTATCCGTAAAATCAGCGTCTTTTGACCTTGAGTATTCAGCGATACCACTTGTATGGTTCAATATATGCCGGATAGTAATCTTGTTACCATCATATCCATTTCCTTGAATGACACCAGGCAACCAGTCTTCGATGTAGTCGTCTAGATTCAGGCGATTCTCTCCAGCTAATTGAAGTACAACTGTTGCGGTGAACGTCTTCGTCACACTCCCAATGCGAAAGCGAAAATCTGTTTTCATTGGTTTCTTGGTTCTCAGATCCGCTATCCCAGCGGCATACCCCCACGTTTTTCCACCCTCAGAAGTTTTAGCAAGTATCCCCGGGTATCCAAGTTGCAATGTATCCCGCATTGCTTGCTTGACGGAAGTACGATCTCGTTGCGTATTTGTTTGTAACGAACTAGATACATTTTGAGTGGGCTCTGCTTTTACAATTGAGGTTGGTGTTGTATATAACAGGGAACTTCCAGCTATTAAAAGGGCCAGACTTGCACATGTAATTTGACTACGTATTTTCATAAGGCATTCCTCTTCTCTATTCATATTATATCAGTGTTTGTTTACTGTTCCTTACTTCCTGACAAGACTTAGGGAAAGGCCCTCACGCATATAGATTAAAGCCCCAGTACAAAGATATCTATCAATACCAACAATTTGAGCCATTTAAATCTCCATCCCTCCTATAACAAAATCATTCAAAGGTATGAAAGCATATTATGTACCCTTAGTTATTGTTAGGATTAACACAACATGAGACATAACCCCAACCCATATTTTACTTTATTTATCCATAATATGTATTGAGAAAGAATGTAAATTCGAATCCTTTCCGTCCCCCAACTATTGATCGTTTTTTCACCTATTATAATTAGTTATTTAGAATTTCATAATAAAAACTGTAAAAAAAATAACGAGTCCCTTAACGTACAGGAAGCGGTTGAAAAATATGTCTAAACGCACAATTTTCTTTTTTTTGATATGGTGACCCCATCGCAATCAAGCTAAGGTTTTGAAGTACCCACTAAATGAACTTTTTCTTTCTCTACAGGTAGTTACTTTGAGAAGGTAGCTCATTTTTTGTTTTTGGGATGTTTACTTTTCTTAAGTTGATGGATGTGCGGTCGAACCCCTATGCATTTCATCAATCATTCCCTTGACTCTCCATTTATAGTACTGTATAGTACTAATATGAAAAAAAATACACTTACTAATAAAGATATTGCTCTGCAATCCGCTTTTACATTGTTTCTTACTAAAGGTTTTCTAGCAACAAGCATGGACGACATAGTCGCACATAGCAAAGTTTCAAAAACGAACATTTATTATTATTTTAAGAGCAAGGAGGAGCTGCTGCTCGCTATTGTTAATCAGTTGATAGAACATTACGAGCAGCGAATTAATTATATTGTGTCTCAAACTGAGCCCACCGTTCAAGAGAAATTAGAAGCGGTACTCCACATTTTAAGCGATACTATTGAACAAAATAACTACCTTGGCGGTTGTCCTTTCCTGACTCTGTATACACAGACGCCTATTGACGCGGTTGAAATTAGAGATAGAATCAAGAGTTTTTTTGAAAAACAGCTGCATGGTGTTGAATTGATTTTAGCCCAAGGGATTGCACGACAAGAACTAAAGAAAGAGCTACCCGTTAAACAAACAGCTATGTTGATTGTCTCCTCTATTGAGGGTGCTCTCTTCTTGGCTCAAGCTTCTAACAACCAAGATATGATCAAAAATTTATTTCCTACTTTAGCTTCCATGCTAAAGTAATATTTTTAGATATATTAGTACTAATTAGTACTATAAAATAATAAAGGAGTGTTTTTATTATGAATATCTTCATGACTGGCGGAACTGGTTATATTGGACGTCATTTAATCGCTGAGTTAGCTTCTCAGCATCAGATTTATGTACTTGTACGTCAAAAAAATCGTCTTCTTACCATCATCAATCAACTGGCACCCGATCAACAGAACAACATTGTTCCTGTTATCGGTGATCTAACGCAGCCTCGATTAGGTTTAAGTGATGACAGCTACAAACAATTACTTGCAACTGATCTAATTATTCACGCAGGAGGTCCAATGAATATTGAGTTGAACCTCATTGAAGCTGAACAGTCTTTCCTCACCCCTGCAAAATCCCTTGTTCGGCTAGCACAGGATATCCACGCTGAAAAAGAATTAAAGCATTTTATCCATGTCGCAGGCTTTATGAGTCCCTATCATGAACAAAATGCATTGTTGGATCTAGATCATTTGCTGGACAATCAACCGCCTTATGAAAAAATGAAGTTTTTAGCCGACTCTTATATACGAAAATCTCTTCATAACATGAGCATTCCCTTATCTACTGTTAATCCTAGTGTAATCGTCGGAGACTCCTTCTCAGGGAAAACAGAACAGATTGGAGGCCTTAGTATCTTAGTCGATGCCGTAAGGCGAAATCTTATGCCGCTTGTTCCAGGCGGCGACGATTATTGGTTACCAATGGTTCATATTGACCATGTGGCTTCGTTTATTTCAAAACTTGTTAACACAGAAGGGTTATCAAGCAATACCTACTATCTTTTAGATTCTAAGCAAGAAAGTCCGTCGATCCGAACTTTCATCAAACTCATGGCACACGAATTACAGACAACAAAGCCGTTAGGAACTATACCGCTTCCGTTATTGAAAACTGTGCTTAGAATGGGTGCTGATAAGATGCTTGGTATTCCTAAAGAATCCATGAGTTTTCTTGTTAAGTCGGAATTCCCTGTTTACAGTAAATTAGAAATAGAACAAAGGAACGGCAGAAATTCATTCGTAGTTCCGTCCACGCTCCCTTTTATCATTAGTGATTTGGATTATCGGTTAAATCATTTAGGCCTGAATCAAAATGAGCAGAAAGATTTTAGTCAACGAAGAAGGGCTAACTTAGTTTCGCTAGAGAAAGATAGGAATGAAACACCTATTATTTTTCTTCATGGGACGTTCAGCAATGCCGATGCCCTTTTGCCCCTCTCACAATTTTTAAGCGGTTTAAATACTTGGTTCGTAGATTTACCTGGATTTGGGCGTACCCCTTATCACCATAATCCTTCTGTGATAGAAGGCTATGTAGAGAGCATTTCCACTATGATCACTGAGTTGAACAGACCCGTTATATTAGTGGGGCATTCATTTGGCGGATTGATTGCGGCTCAAGTGATGGAACGGCTGCCCTCACTGATCAAACAACTCATTTTATTGCAGCCAGTACTGCATCCTATCCAACCTAAATATAGATTTCGACGTATTACAAGTTTCGTTCTAAAATATATGGAGCCCGCCCGTTTGGAAAAAGAGCTAATTCAAACCAATAGCTTCAGAACATCGAGTCAATTATTGAGTAATTACGCTCATTCTGTGGTCCGTGATTTAAAATCCCCCCGTATACGCAAAACTAACGCTACGGTCATGTCTTGCTTAACTATATCAAAATCCATCCAGTTAAATCCCGAGACATGGGATAAGAGGAAAATTAAGATACTATGGGGAGCTTTGGACAAGGATCATCATGTCCCAAAGCAGTTTGAACACTTGGATATTACACGTATTCAGTACGGTCATCAGTTTCCTGTTGAATCTCCTGAACTAACTGCTCAATGGATTTCTCAAGCTGTAACAGTATAAAGGTTCTTTTGATAGTATTGATGGAGGTGTGATTGTCAACACAAATTCAGACTGCTTTTTTAAGGGCTCGTTTTCTGAACTCAACTGAACTTAAATAACCTAAAGTTCCATGTGCATGATGATGGTTAAACTGGTTCTGTTGCAAAGTTTGAAAAAAGCATAAACAGGTTGGTAAATGCAGAACAATGTTTAGGAAGTAGCTAGTAATTGTTGAAGTTCATTGTACGTTGAAAAGGCGGAGTCTCTTTGAAGACTTCGCCTTTGTTTATATAGGGTATGAAAGGTTTCATAAGCGTGCAGATTTACTTTTTACTTTCCAAATTCAATAGATGGGATTGCCATATTTATGACTCCATCGCATGATGGTTGTTGTTTTCACTGAAATACCACGTTCTTTCAGGATTTCAGATACATCACGATAACCGAAAGAAAAACGGCAGTAGTAGCCGACAACTACTAAAATAACATCTTACTTGAATTGTTTTCCTTTAAAATATCTCATGTCCGATTCCCCTAAATCCTGTTTTCTAGAGTGTAGCTTCATGTAGAAAAACTTGTTATATGAAAATGCGAGAATTTCCGTTTCATAAATAGGACGGATCATATCCATGACGCAACCTGCTGTAAAAGAGCGTATTAATAAACTTGAAGATCAAGGAGTTATAGCGGCTTGCCGAACAAAATTTGAGCCTTCTAAAATTAATAAAAACATTCAAGCATTCATCATGTTTAAAACGAGTCAATACTCTGATTTCATCCAATTTTGTAATGCCGCTCCCGAAGTAACTGATTTATATCGAATTAGCGGGGAGTTTAATTATATGATGAAGGTCATGAGCGATTCGATGGATTCTCTCGCTACATTTTTAGACTCCTTAATGCAATTTGGATTATCGTCTCCTTTAATTGTTTTAAAGAGTGAGTTTGAGGAGAAATTGTCGTTCTGATAAGAGGGTACTAAGATAAAGATACCGAGTGTATGTGGGAAAATTCTTATATAATATAAAAAGAACCAGCCATAGGCTGGTTCTTTTTTCATTCAATTTCCTACTAGAAAATCCAGAGATACGTCTCCTTCTCACCTACCCCTGATTTCTCTGCGCCTCTCTAAACTCCTCCTTCACCTTCTCTAACAGCCCTTCTTCCGTAATTAATCGATACGCTGTATTTGCTAGTGCTTTTGCGGATGTAATTAACGCTTTATCTCCAAGTTCTGAACGTGCTGCTTCTCTAAATTCATTCGTATGCGCAATTAAGTCATCTGGACCGATTTTAATGTACGGATGAATTGTTGGTACGACTTGACTTACGTTTCCTGCGTCTGTTGAGCCGATGCCAAATCTTTCTTTCCGATTTACGTCTTCACCTTGTAATTCTAGTTCTTCGGCTACGACGTCATTATATGTTTTTGTTACGAGTAGTTCATCGATTTCGTTTTGGAATTGATGGATTTTCACTTTTGCGCCTGTTGCTAACGCTGCTCCTTGTGCGATATTTTTTACTTTTTCTGTTACTTCTGCACATCTTTTTCGCGTTGCTGCACGGATGAAGAACCTTGCTGATGCGTAGTCAGGAATAATATTAGGTGCTTTTCCCCCCTCGGTAATAACGCCATGAATTTTCACATCTGATGGAAGTTGTTGGCGAAGTGCGTTAATACCGTTATAAAGTTGAATTATCGCATCTAATGCGTTAATCCCTTCTTCAGGTGAAGCTGCGGCGTGAGCTGTTTTTCCGTAAAAATGAAAATCAAGTGGATCGACTGCTAGTGAAGGGCTCGTTGGCGCTGTTTTTCCGCTCGGATGAATCATAAGTGCCGCATCAATATCTTTAAATAACCCCGCTTTTACATAACTCGCTTTCGCACTACCATTTGGTCCTCCTTCTTCGGCTGGAGTACCAAACACGACAACTTCTCCGCCAATTTCTTCAAGCGTTTCTGATAATGCGATCGCGGCCGCAACGCTAATTGTGCCAATTAAATTGTGACCACACGCATGACCAAGTCCTGGTAAAGCGTCATACTCAGCTAAAAATGCGATAACTGGCCCTTGTTTTCCTGAACTTTTTCGCGCGATAAATCCTGTTTCATGTCCAGCTATATTGTGCTGCAGCTGAAACCCTGCACTACCTAGTAATAAACTTAACGTTCTTGATGCGTAAAACTCTTGGTTACCAATCTCCGGATTCGCATGAATATCGTGACTTGTTTCTATGTACTTTTCCTTATTTCTTTCTATACTCTCTTCAATTGTTTTTCTTTGTGACGTTACTCCAGTCGCTCCCATTTCTCTTCCCCCTTATATTTTCACATAAAAAAGCCTCTTTCTAAAAGATAGAAAGAGGCTTCTGCATTTACAGTCAAAATGAGCTTCTTTCTTATCTTTCAAGTTACCTTGCTGGAATTGGCACAGTATTCATAAAAGAATCCGCTGCCGAGGTGTCATAGGGCCAGTCCCTCAACCTCTCGTGATAAGAATTTTCATAAGATTATATTAAATTATATTCATTCTATGTTCATTCCAATTAAAAGTCAAGGAATTCCTATCCGAATTTACCGAATATCTAAAAATCCTTTTAACACACCAATTGTTTCCGGTGCTTGTAATCTTGCACATACGTACGGAAATTCCATACTACCTTCAAACATCATTTGAGATGTGAGCGGTGCTCCTGCCCAAAAGATTTCATCATCGATTACGATAAACGGGAATGCTTTATTTTGTCTTTGTAACTTTACATTTTTTAACGGAACTGGTCCATCACTATACACTGTTATTTGCGCATTTGTACGCATTAACGCTTGCCAGACTCGCTTATCCACTTGCTTTGTACTTGGAAGTGAAATAATAATTTTTCGTTTTGCGGCTAAAATATCTTTCAATAACCCTTTCGGCTCTTCAAGATTCATTTCCATAAACCAGCGTAAACGTTTCGAAATTTTCCGCTCCCACAATTGTCTTGATGTCGTACGATCATACACATCTCCGTGACGTTCTATATGAGCTGTTAATTGTGATAACGCTTGTTTTCTCGAAAGGTTTTTACGCATATAATGACAATCTGATAATTGAATGAACTTCCCTCTTGCCCTTGTCACTGCAACGTTGACGAGGCGATGATTTTTATGGTCAAAGAATAACACGCCAGGTCGTTCTTGCGGATAACTATCAACCGTATCAAATATCATCATATCTCTTTCAGAACCTTGAAACTTATGAACCGTCGCCGCTAAAACTGGTATGTTTTGATATTTCGTTCTCTGCAACATTTCTCTAATACACGTTGATAAAAAGCGGGATTGTGCCCTGTAAGGTGTAACAACACCGATCGATTGAACACCATCTAACAGTCCGATTAACATCATTTGCATCGCTACTAAACCAGACATAATGTTAAATCGAGAACCAGAAGCAGCGTCCTTTAACGAAAAGGCTCCCATTAAGCTCGTATCAAATAAAACACTTGCCTCATTTGCGAACGGTTGCAATCGCGCAAGTTCTTTACGCTCTGAAACAGACGGATGGTCGTATACTCTATTTTTATAAATAAATGAGTTTGTAAACTTCGATATATCCGCATGCATACGCCTTTGTTCCTGCAACATAAATAGGTTCGGATGTGCTTCTGATTTATTGACAGAATCAACAATCCCAGCATGGTAAAACATATCTTCCCCAAGCCATTTTCGAACGAGTTCATGGTTCGCCATCGCAATTGGAGGTAACTGTAAAAAGTCCCCACAAACGACGATACGTTTTCCAAGTGAAGCTGCTAATGCAATTTGCGGAACATATGCCATACTCACTTCATCTACGACAACTAAATCAAATGTACGCTCATAAATAAGTGAATCAATGGCACATTTCGATAAAGTTGCGCCGATTACTTTTGCATTTTCAATATATTCTTTTTCTACTTCTTTAATTTTCGCTTTTTGCTTTCGAAGATCACTTTCAATCTCTTGTATACGCTTCTTATCAGCAGAAGTCGCTTTATATGATAAAATCTTTTCACGAAGATCTTGTCGTGTTTCTTCTAAATAGAGTCTTTCCTCTCCCCATGATCCGTTCGTCGTTTCAACTAACTTCGACGTAAGTAATGTTTCATGATTTCTTATATGTTCATGTTGACTATAACCGTAACGAACAAT
This sequence comes from Bacillus sp. 01N45, assembly GCF_056399205.1. NCBI lineage: Bacteria > Bacillati > Bacillota > Bacilli > Caryophanales > Bacillaceae > Bacillus > Bacillus sp. 01N45. The sequence goes on along the minus strand of NZ_JBFTQW010000023.1, from coordinate 15,318 downwards.
TTCACCAGGTTTCCATTTCTTTTTCTTCTCAATTTGCTTCGTTACTTCACTCATTAATACGTCTACTGCCGCATTACTATGAGCTAATACAAGTACCGATTTTCCTTTTTGATAATGCGCCGAAATAATACGTGATAAATTGTAAGACTTCCCTGTTCCAGGGGGGCCCCACACATACGTTGTCGGATTGTAAAATGAACGATATGCCAATTCATTTTTCGGATTTTTCATCTTCTCAATATGTTTCGGACTGCTCGTCCCATCAACAAGACGCTTTATACGATTACGTTTTAGCTTATCTTTATGTGCCTCTTTCAATCGCTCTTGTAGTTGCTCTAACAATTGCCACGGTTCACTGTATAAAACAGCTTCTCGTATTTCACCTTGTATATAATCATTTAATTTCAGTTCTATTTCTAATCCATGTACAGATAATACTTCTCCTGTCGCTTCCTCACCATCAAACTCAATTCGAATTGGTGAACCTTCCGGTAAGCTTACTTCCGATATGAGCTGAAATACGTATACTGTACTTTCATAATCTGTATATAAAAAACGACCGTTCATGATAGAAATTTTACTACCACCTATCGTTTTCCAATGTTTAATTTCATACGCTAATGCATAATGCCACTCTTTCATCGTTGCCGATAATGAAGGAGTTTGAGTAGGTGTATTCATCGTATAATCTCCTTCCTTCTCCCCAAACATACTTTCTCACTATACCATATAACAAGCTAAAATTTGTAAGGTTTTTATCTTGCTTATTTTCTTAATTTTCAATAACATATTGTATATATTTTTCAGAAAGAAGGGATCTACATGCCAGTTAGAAGAATTGAACACGTCGGTCTTATGGTCGCAAACTTAGAAGCATCTATTTCATTTTATGAAGAAGTAGTTGGCTTACAGCTCATTAAACGTATGGGTCACCCGAATCCCGACTTAAAACTCGCTTTTTTAGGTGTGGAAGAATCGAAGGAAACGATACTTGAATTAATTGAAGGCTACAACTCTTCTCTTCCGGCAGAAGGAAAAGTACATCACATTTGCTTTAAAGTGGATTCATTAGAAGATGAAATCGAAAGACTAAAGAAACACAAAGTAACCTTTTTACTAGGAGAAGAAATTGAAACATTACCAGATGGAACACGTTACATATTCTTCGCTGGTCCTGATGGAGAATGGATTGAGTTTTTTGAAACGGAGAGGTAAAGTGGGACTTTAGGATAGAAAAAGAGCCGGAATTCCGGCCCTTGTTTTTAAATAGTAACAAGGAAACATATCTTCAATCCGAAAACTCACCTATATTAAAAAACAATCATTTTGTTAGGAGCAGAGAATGATTAATACAATCTATATTATTATTTTTTGGATCCTTATACTCTTTCCAATCCTTTATGTAATCAAGATAAAGCATTGGAATTTAAAAGTAGTTGCCGTATTTGTTGGAAGAATTCTATTAAGTATTGTCTATTTCATAAATGGAATGGTGTTAGGTCTGCAACGGAATTGGATAGAGTCCCCCCTATGAAACAGAATGGGATTTCTTTATAAAGTCTTTATTACACAGTAAAACTGATGCATTTATACACTTGTTACTTCTCATTATTATCATTATTTTGGATCTAGTCATTACATTTTATTATATTAATAAAATGTAATAGGGTGTTTTTCCTATTTCTTTTCTTACTGAGGTAGCGCCACATACCTAGAAAGTTAAGAGTATGCAAAGTCATTTTTAGGAAAGATTGTTTCTTTTATTGAAAAACTTTGTTTCTACATCATAGATAAAAGAGCGACCAATGCTAAAATAGCTGGAAGTCCTTGTTTCACAATAATTGATTTATTAGATGTGAAACCTCCAAAAATAGCTGCGATCACCACACAAATCACGAAAAATAATTGAACCATATAACCAATTGGGTTAAACCCAATTATAAGTCCCCAAATGAGACCAGCGGCTAAAAATCCATTATATAACCCTTGGTTTGCAAACATAACAGCTACGTTTTTATCTCCTTCTAAATGCTTCGGTAATTTGAAAGCACGTTTCGCTACTTTTGAATTAATAAAAAACATTTCGAGGATCATGATAAACAAATGTTCTAATGCTACAATCCCGACTAAAATAGCTGCGATTATTTCCATACCATTCTACCCCCTCTCTCCTTAATATCAGTTCTATATTATTTCAACTGTGAATTCTATCAACTAGGAAACGATTCCCTTCGTCGGCTGCTTGATCGATAGATAGAAGCATAGTTGGTACATAGCGAGCAATTCCAATCGAGATTGACTAATACCAACGCATTCTTCAAACTTCTCACCAATTCTTTCTAACTGAAAACAGTTGATATATCAATGATTGATGCGTCAATTAATATACATCTCTTTTTTTAGTTTTGCAAGTTTTTTTGCTCAAGTGGGTCTATTTTGTTTCAGCAGCTTTAAATTCATTCACAACAACAGTTCAAATTTCTAGAAATCCTAGTAAAGAAGAATTCAAAAAAAGAAGAGATTATCCCCTTCTTTTTTTTGAATTCCCCTTATTATTTACTATAACCACGATTCAGTTTCGTTAACTTTTCATTGATGGTAAAAATTCTTACTCTAATATCTTTAACACCAAATGTTTGAAGTCTGTTTTTGTGCATTTCTCCATATTTTTCAGCATCTTGTTTTTTTTCAAATACATAAATGCCTCCAGCTTCTTTCGTTTCTTGATTCTCCGTCCATATTTTCCAATGGAATCCTTCTTCTTCATTAATACTTTTTGCTAAATCCCAAAATGCTTTTTCCATTTCTTCACCAAAAGGACCTTCAAACGGGAAATCAACTTGTAATAAATATGCCATTTTCACTCACTCCTAAGTTCAATATTTTCAATTCGAATGCATACAGTTTAACGGCTGTTTTCATAATTCAATAAAAGCTCCCAGATTGCGGTATATATTTTTAAATATTATTTTTTTTGACTTGATTATAATAAAAGATGGACTTCGCGATTCGTTTATTAAATCTGGCATTTTCTCTATCCCTGCCAAATTTGATTGTGGTTCGATTATTTTATCCAGCGAAAGCCCATGTTCAATTAAAGTATTTATTAATGTGGCAACAGTTCTATGGTCAACTACCTCCACTGAGGTGACACGTTTCAGTGGGGGCTTGAGTTAGAACGCTAGGTCTTTTCATCTATCGCTAGACAGTTGACGCTCTAGCATTCATGCCACCTTATGGTAGCACCCCCAAGTATGTTTTTGGTTGGTACTGGCAACGAACTATTGTTTTCCCACTTGCACCACCCTTTCGAAAAAGAGCAATTCTTCCTTATGGAAGAAGCCACCACTCAGATGAATCCGGCGTGTGCTACAAGCCCCGACAAGTCGAGTACACATGGATGGTTGACGCACCCACTAAGCTATGCGCGAAGCAACAGCCTTACGTTTTTGCACTTCTAATAGAATCGGCGTTTTCACTGTGAGATTGTCATCCAATTCTACAACTCTTGATTTTTGCAATGTATTCAGCGCACCATTAATATCAGCATGGATACATGTTCCTGCTTTACTTTGGTACAGACCACGAGTCATTCGTTTGCCACTAAAGTGATAATACGTCTTATCATCCTTAGTCCAAACTGGAACCGGATCTTTATCAAGAAAACTAGCTTTTGAAGTATAGCTTTCTTCTTGTTTTAAAAATCGTATACCTTCTTTTATACATTTATTCTCAATCGCTGCAATCAGTTTATGAAACGGGATTTGAACAATGCGTTCTGAGACACTACTCTTCTTCTAAAATAGCGTAATAATATTCATCCCACCATTCATTTCCATGGGGTATACACTTCCTGAAATATCCTTCTCTTCTCATTCCAATTTTCTCCATCACTCGATATGACGGGGTATTTTGTGGCTGACATGTAGCTATAATTCTATGTAATTTCATTTCCTTAAACCCATATTTTAATGTAGCTTGTGCTGCTTCAGAAGCATATCCTTTATTGAAATATTTAGGATTGAATACCCACCCAATCTCATAAGTATGCTCACCAAAATATTTATGAAAAACAATATGACCAATCAGAATATTTTCATCTACCAGTATCACAGGAAAGTTCTCTGCATTTTCACCCATATTTCTATTTACAAAGTTTCTTGTATCTTCTTCAGTAAAAACTCCTTCGGGTATGTATTTCATAACATTGCTATCTGATGTATACTCATGGACAGCTTGCCAATCTTTGAACTCAAAATTTCGTATTAATAATCTTTCTGCTCTTATAAACATTTACTTTTCTCCTCTCAAAAAATCGTCTCTTTATTTCAAATCCACATTCAACCCTTAAACTAAAAAGAACTTGTAGGAATCTCTGCAAGTTCTTTTTAGTTTAAGGTGAATATATGAGACAAACAAACTATCTTACAGATTCATTATAGAAACTACAGGAACAGTACTTTGACAAATATATCATATAACAAATATTAACATTTGTATATTTCAGAAAATTGCGTCAATTAAGAGTGGAAATAGCTTTTTCTTAACTATTCTTAATTTCGTTTACTATTAACTTCATTCTTATATGGTTTAAAATCGAATACATATTTTTCTGCTGGCCAAATATCATCAATGTTGACAGGCATTGTTTGAATGTCTGCATTATGAATAAATACAGTTAATTCTTTAGGTAATTCAATTTCATTTTCACACCTAAGTAAATATTCATTTACAGCCCCATTTACATAAAAATGTTGGATTGCTTTTCTTACTTACTCATTCATAAATGAATCCTTTCTTAACCCATTTTCAAATCATATCCCCCAGATTTGTGTGAAGATTTTGTTGAGTTTAAATTAAAGTCTACTTCTCCCTGATGGTTCCCCTTTTTATTAAGTCAAATCTACCATGTTGTGTATATAAAGCATAAAGATTATTGGATTTTGAATCAACATATACATCCCTTTTATTTAAAAATAAGAAAACCCCATATTCAATAAAAAATACAGGGTTTTTATAAATCAGTTTATTTTGTTTAAAATTATACTTAGTCGAAAGAAGTTCGTGAATGAAATAGTACTTATCTAATTAAGAAGAATTTAGATTCCAGCCCAAACATCTTTTCCATATCGCCCTTCATCTTGCACACGATCCAGCCAATTCCTTGCTTCTTGTTCACTGACTTCATGAATTTTTTGATATGCTTGACAAAGGGTGTCTTCTACGTCAGGAGCCATTTTACTTCCATCACCACATATATAAAGATGCGCCCCATTATCTAATAACGAAATTAAATTGATTCTATCTTGTTTTATTAAATGCTGTACATATGTTTTAGGATGTCCTTCTAAGCGAGAAAAAGCTGTGTGTAACGAGATTAATCCATCTCTTTCATCATTTTCTAGTTCTGTACGATAGAGATAATCCTTTTCAGGATGACGACAACCAAAATATAGATGTGCTTGTCCTAAGTTAATACCTTTTTGCTTTTGAACACGACGCGCTTGCAAGAATCCACGGAATGGTGCAATTCCAGTACCTGGTCCAACCATGATAATTGGCGTTTCTGGATTTTCAGGTAATTGAAAGTTCGATTGTGGCGTTCGAATGAAACAGATAATCTCATCTTTATTATGACGCTGAGCTAAATAATTAGAAGCGACTCCTTCATATGTCCCTACCCCACTCCATGCAGGTGCATTAACAACCCCAACCGTAATGCTCAGACGATCCTGTGCAACGAGTGGAGAGCTTGAAATAGAATAGTAACGCGGTTTGAGCGCAGGAAGAAGTTCTAAAAAGCGTTCAAATCGGATTTCACAAGCCTCATACTTTTCAAGAAGATCCAACATTGACATACGTTTCTTTAATATTTGTTCATGATAAACTCCCTCTTCCAATAATGATTCCAATTCCTTTTTATGAGGAGGGCATGCTGTGAATGTCACCATTTCTCGTATTTGTGCTCGAGTGGCTGCTTCCTGCACTTCAACACTATAACTAAGAAGGTCATATAAACTAACAGGACTGTCTAAAGGTATGTGATTTACACTGCGCCCACTTGCGCTCAATATGACTTGATCCTTTCCGTTTAATCTAAAGCGTTTTAAAATTCGGTTGACATTTTTCTCACTATTAATTGGCAGCACACCAAGGTGGTCACCTTCTTGATACGTAGCGCCTTCTGGCAAGGATATCTCAATATGTCGCGTGCTTCTTTCACTGCTAGATGATTGAAGTTCACGATTTTCTAGTATAGACGCATAAACTGCTTCATATGTTCGCGCCAGAGGAGATCCTCCAAGACGACTAACAAATTGTAAACTTAATGTACTGCGTTCTCTCTCAATGTTTTTGTTAAGTTCCAATCCAAATGCCTTCATCGCATCAGACCACATACTTTGTTTCCATTGCTCGAGCTGTTCCTCGAAATCACCACTTGCATCCGCTTCTCCACGTGTAGAAAATCTTGTTGCTCCTTTTTGAGCCATTTGCTCATCAATGTATCTTGGAATTCGCTGATAAGTACTAGCCCAATTATGATCTCCACAACCAAAAACTGCGTATTGAACACCTTTTAGCTCATCCGGTTTTAATTCTTCCAACCATTGCACAAACTGCCCTGCATTACTTGGTGGTTTTCCATTATAAGAAGAAGTTACAATAAGAACCGCCCCTTCTTTTGGCAGACTTCCAATTCGATCGTTAAGAGCTACCACTTCCGTTTGAACACCTTCTAAACTAGCTGTATCTGCTAGTTCTCTGGCAATACCTTCTGCTACCCCTGTATCCGATCCATATAGAACAAGAAGCGAAAGATTATCGGCCCCAATAATAGAAGGAGTCTTCTGAACTTGCTGCTTGGTTTCATGGTTTTTCAGTTTCTCCTCTATAGGCGCAAGAACAGTAGTATGGCTAATAGTTTGATTTCGGGGTAGAATCCTAATTTTAAAATCACCAGGCTTTAACGTTAATGTTTGTTTTACATCCAGCTGATAGTCTTGATAATCAATGAATTCAAAATGTTGAAGAAGCATTCCCATTACAAGTGTAGCTTCATGAAGTGCAAACTGCATACCGATACATGCCCGTTGACCATTTCCAAATGGCTTATAAGCATGATGAGGAACCTTATCCAGATCTTCAAATCGTTCAGGTTGGAATTCTTCCACATTGTCTCCCCACGCGTCTTTATCCCTATGTAACTGTGGAATAAGAACAGAAATACGATCTTCTCCTTTCTTAATTGGATATTTCCCACCAATCACTGTATCTTCTTTTGCATAGAGACTGAATGCTGGAGCAGTAGGCCATAGACGTAGCGATTCATTTAAAATCATCCGTATATACTTAAGTTTCATAACTTGTTGGTATGTTGGAGTAGGATCTGTCAAAACCCGATCTACTTCTTCATAGGCTTTTTTCAATTTATCCGGATTCTTTAATAAAAAATAGATTGCAAAAGATAATAATCCACTTGTTGTTTCATGCCCAGCTATTAAAAAAGTGATAATTTGGAAACGAATATTTTCATCATCTAATTTTTCACCAGTTTCCGGATCCTGCACATTTAACATACGGGAAAGTAAATCATTTTCTTCCTGATTTCCACTACTTTTACGTTCAGCAATAATATTATCCACTAAAGAAAACATAGATTGAATATCATGCTGAAATTGACGTTTCGTTCTCCACATGAGTTTGTCTTCTATATCCAGCCGCTGTAATTGGTGCATCGCCTCATCTAGAGCACGGCTCATGCTAGTAATAAAAGGATGAGGGGTCTCACGATAAAAGCTATTAAATCGATAATTAAAACCACATAGACCAATTGTATCCAATGTAAGGCGAGTCATATCCTCCGGTACATCTACGCTTTCATTCGGATTAAGCCGTGCCCATTTTTGAACGAGTTGTACGGCAAGATCGACCATCATAGCATGATAATCTTTCATTGCTCGTTGGCTGAATGTAGGCATCAAAATATTATGAGCTTTTTTCCAGTTAGGCTCATGAGTCTCGCTTGTAAATAATCCGTCTCCAGCAAAGGCGCGAACTTTCGCTAAAGCACCCTCTATACTTTTATCAAATCTTGTTTCGTCACAGACTTCTGCTACCAGTTCATGCCCAGAAACGACAATGATGGTATCACTTAAAGTTTGAATTTGAAAAATGGGACCATACTCTTCCGCTATCTTGATAAAGGATAGGGTCGGTTTATCTTTATCGATTAATGGGAGATTCCCCAGCAATCCATATGTTTTCGGTTGAGGAATGGCAGATACTTTTTTATCCATTAAAAACACCCTTTCAAAAAAACATGTAATAAAATATCCCATTCAATAAAAAGAAGATAGCAATGAATCGCCTGGGATAAAGATATGTAATTGATTACCTTATTTTATCTTTTCCCTAACTATTCACGATTATGATATTGCTTATAAGGTTGTTAATCTAAGTTGTTTGTTGCTATTACATGTATAACTTGCAGAAAAAATACTAAATAAAAATGAAGCGTATTATGATAATGTTTATCAGAAATTGAGAGCTAAAGATTGTAGTATTGGGAAAACCAGTAGTTTCTAATGTCAATTCAAACAAATACGATAAGTAAGTATACTGTGTTGCTAATGAAAAAAGGATCTGATATGAATATCAGATCCTTTTTACTATATATAATTATTTCACTGGTTCTTTTCCAGATTTAAATACCAGCGCCTTAGCAGCAGAAATTTGCATTTCTTCATAGTCTAACTAAACAGTAAAAACTTATAGGAGTCATGATCTAAGGTTTTATTTTACTCTACCGATTTAACCTCTCGACAGCTTCCGCGCTTGTATCTACACGTTTAACGAAAAAAACTAATAGTAGTGCAACAATATTCATGCCAAGCGCTACATAGAATGAATATTGAATTCCAGATAATAAAGCCTTCTGAGTTAACATTGCCTTCGTAGCTTCTGTGAAGGTTGTTGGATCTACATCAGCCATTAGACTTTCAGCTTTTGTTTTTGTTACCGAATTCATAATCGTAACAAGGATAGCAGTACCAATTGAACCGGATACTTGTTGAGCTGTATTATTAACAGCTGTACCATGCGGATTTAAGCGAGTTGGCAATTGATTAAGGCCATTTGTCATAAGTGGCATCATCACCATCGCCATCCCAAACATCCGCAGTGTGTAAATAAGAATAATATGCGTGTGACTAGAGTCGAGTTGCAGGTTTGCTAGCATATAAGTTGAAACGGCTGTAATGGAAAGTCCTACTATACCAAGAATACGAGGGCCATATTTATCAAATAGTTTACCTGTAATTGGTGACATAATCCCCATTATTACCGCACCTGGAAGCATCATCAGCCCAGAGCTTAGCGGTGAAATACCGCGGACGTTTTGTACATAAGCTGGGGTTAAAATCATACCCGAAAACATGGCCACTGCATTAACAATCGCAATTACAGACGCAAGTGCGAACATTGGGTACTTGTAAACACGTAAATCCAGTAACGGTTCATTCATTTTTAATTGACGGATAATGAAAGTAATTAGGGCAATAGCGCCTATGATTAAGGTTGTTAAAACAACTTTATTCGTCCAACCGTCGGAGCTTGCAGAACTGAATCCATATAACAAACCGCCAAAACCGACAGAAGATAATAGTAATGAGAGATAATCAAGTTTTGCATTTTTGTTTTGTCTCATGACATTCTCCGATTTCCAAACCCCTAACAGTAAGCTAATGATTGCTAACGGTAAAATCATCTCAAAAAGCAAACGCCAGTCATAATACTCTACAATATAACCCGATAGTGTCGGTCCAATTGCTGGAGCTGTAATCATAACTAACCCAAAAATCCCCATCGCTGTTCCCCTTTTTTCTCTTGGAAAGCTTACTAGCATAATATTCATTAACAAAGGCCCCATGACTGAAGAACCTGCTGCTTGAACCATCCGCCCAGTCAGTAATAAACTAAAGTTCGGCGCTAAAGCCGCTAAGCCCGTACCAAGAATAAAAATCAACATAGATGTAATAAATAAGCTCCTATTGGAGAAGCGGGTTATTAAAAATGCTGATGCCGGAATTAATATACCACTTACAAGCATATACCCTGTAGAAAGCCACTGAATCGTTGAATAATCTTTAATGTCTAAATCCTTCATTATCGATGGCAAGGCTACATTTAAAAGCGAGTTATTTAGAAATGAAACAAAGGCCCCAATAAAAAGGATTACAAGCATTAAATATGGTGGTTTTCTTTTATGTAATGTTTCACTCATATATTCATTTACCCCTTCATTATAAATTCCATTAATTCGTTTAAGCCGTTTGCAAATCTGCACAAGAATACATTGCCCTTGCAGTATTTTGCCAAACTCTTCGAATGGATATTCTCTTTTTAACAATTCTACTTGCCCAACATAATATCTGAAAATCTTTTTTATTGATCAAACGTTCATAAACGCGTTTGTTAACCGAAATTAAATTAGGTTACATTTTGAGGTGGAGTTGTCTTATTGCCCACAAATAGTAGGATAAATCAACAAGACCATACACCTATTCCTTTAAATACAGGCTTGTAAATCTAGTTATGTAACCATCCATAAAAAGGAATATTACATAGGCTAAGTCTAACATTACATTTTTAAAGTGAGGGGAATAAACTTATGTACCAATATTGGTATTTGAATTCAGAGGGCAACGGTGAGCAATATACGAACCAAATTGCAATGTCATCATTATATTTACAGCCCCAAATCACTAAGGCTGAGGGAATGAATGATTTGAAGATTCCTGAGAATTGGAGTTGTCGAGGCTATCCATTTGGTTGGGATTCGCCAGCCTATTATACGGGTTTCAATCCTCAAACTCCTCCCTTCTCTTTAGGTCAGCCAATCCATTATGCAGGGATGATGCCACAAGGACATCCCGCTAATTGGACGCCATTACAAGGCCATGTAGGTAATCTCCAAAAACCTCCCTTACCCTGGGCCCAACCATTCAATCATGCAGGGATGTTCGCACAAGGTCATCTCGCCGCTTTACTATCGCCACCAGCTAAAGCTTTTAATTTTAATACCAATAATAACTGGGGTATTTTTGGAAACCCTCCAGGATGGGGAGGACAGGTAAGTCCTATGGGATGGGGAAATAACGGTCAGCCAGGAATGCTTGGAAACTTACTGACAGTAGGAAAAGGCACCATGAATGGAATCGGAATGCTTAGTAGTCTAATCGGTATGGGAAAGTTCTTCTTTTAGTTCATTAGAACAGGCGAATAAGTCCATAATCCAGAACAAAAAAACATTTCCTTTAATCTTCTCAAACATACTCCCTCCAAGTTCGCTTCCTCTCCTTTCAAATCATAAAAAACATCTATTACTTTGTATGTGATAACTTGATAGAGATGTGGTGACATCAACAAAACGCAAATTTCGTACGCTAAGCAAAACGCTACAAAAAACCAATTCCTTTACGAAAGAACCGGTTTTTTGTAGTTTTTATTTCTTTGAAAAGTAGTCAAATCTTTTTTCACTAATTAACACTTTGAACACGGCCAATTTGTCCATCTTGTAATCGAACTTTAATGCCGTATGTATGTGTTTCACTATGTGTTAAGATGTCTTTCACAACACCACTTACAGTTTTACTATAGTCATTATCTAATTGAATAACTACATGTGAACCAACTGAAATTTGTGATCTTGTTGGTTTCCCACCTGTTGCTTGTATTGTTTTTTCTTGTTTTTGTGTTCTCTCTTGTTGTATAGACTGTTGTTGCTGAGTCTTCTGCTCTTCTTGTTTACGCTTCTCTTCTTCTACTCTTTGCTGCTCTTCTTGTTTACGTTTTTCTTCCTCTGCTTTTTGTTGCTCTTCTTGTTTACGTTTTTCTTCCTCTACTCTTTGCTGCTCTTCTTGTTTACGCTTCTCTTCTTCTACTCTTTGTTGCTCTTCTTGCTTACGTTTTTCTTCCTCCGCTACTTTTTTATCTTCATCTATTTTTTGCTCATCTGATGCCACTTTTAATTTTTCTTCATCACCTTTACAAGCACTTAAAGACATTACACACAAACTCAAAATTACAAAAAATAACAATTTCTTTAACATTAAAAAATCCTCCTATATATACATTACAAATCAATAACTTTCATAGCATAACAAAAATATAAGCCTTTATTTGTCAAAATTTGTCGTATATTTTCATTTTCTACTAAAAGACTGACTCTATAATAAAAGCGAAGATTATTATTATATCGATTCGTACACAGAAATTACGTTCGTTTGCTAGTCAATTAGACTTAATTAATGAAACAAAGGGAAAAACCTTCATCTTATGCATAAAAGGATCTTTCGATTGAAGATCCTTTTCTATTGCACATTTAACTAAAAAAATCGGTTAAMTGCATAACGCTCGTCTAACTTTCCTTGCGAAACTTAGCGGATCATCAACATCTTCAATATTAACGTAAATCAAATTTGGATCATCACATAACCACTCATTGTGTATAGACGAAACGATTATTCCTTGTTTAATAATTGTAGCAACAAATCCATTGACTTCCTTCTGCAAGAGCGCTACACGTCCTAGACATAATGCTCGTCCAGTTTTATTATCTCGTGATTCAAACGAGAAAGAAGTTGTTACTCTAAAACGTTTTCCTAAAATAGTTGCATGTATTTCATCCCGATTTATTGTTGCCACACATTTCCCACCGGCGAATCCTTCTTGACCACCGATAATTCTTGCAAACTGTTGACAAATTAATTCATCATTAAACGCCATATCTTGAATCATCCCCCCTTTTACTGTTAGGTTATGAATGAATACTTAAGTCTGAAACGGTAATGAATCTATACTATTACAAAAAAGATTATCGGAATCTAACGAAGTCTATTATATGGTAAGGCATTTTTAAAAAGCATAAAAAAAACACCCTAAGGTGCCATACTCCAACTCGAGAATCATATCTATGTATGGAAAAATTTAGAAAATAGAAGGTTCTAACTATAATTTATAAAGCTATTATGCCATGTATTACATACATATTTCCTTATTTACTGGAAGCAGAATCCCGTTATCTCACTTTCTAATCAGTCTTGTTAAAGCCATCCCAAGAAATCCAGCTCCCATTCCTATTAACCATCCAGTTTGGGCATTACCTAACATAGATCCCACTCCTCCGCCAAGAAACATGCAGCCAACGAATACTAATCCTCCAATTCCCCAATTCGGCCGTTCCATAGTTCCATCACACCCTTTCAATAAAACATATGCAATTAACTAGCCTAACTTTCTTGCATGAGATAGTTAATTATTTTGCTTATGTTTAGCACTTTCAGGGCATTCAAAAGATGCGGAGATTGAGTCATTTGAATAAATTATAGAAGGAGAATTTCATTTTTCATATTATAATAACTCATTAGTTGTAGAACAAATTCTTCTTCAACTAATGAGTTAATAGCAGTATAGAGATTTCCCACAATTTATGACTCAACCCTCGTTATCAAGTTAAGAAAAGCGAATCCCACAAAAATGAAAATTATATGCATCATTGACTACTGTTAATGAGACGTTATGTCATACAATGGAGTTAATATTAGAAAACTGTGAGGATGATTACGTTGATAAAATTTGTAATTAGTTATGCTGCAAATCTGTTTGCTTTTATTTTTGGATGGTTCTTGATTTCATATATTTCTCATCCTAGCTTTATTCACCCGAACGTTGTATTAGGATTCATTAAAACGATCGTCACTTATGGTAGTATACCGGCTCTTGTAGCCTGTCTAATTGGGGAAGTGTTATACAGGAAAATCAAACGATGTAGAGAATTTCAATTTGGAATTCCTGTATTTATAGGACTAGCAGTTATCTATACACTTATACCATTTCTTTTTCTTTTTAATTTTTCCCATTTCTTTGATTTCGTTGCACCTGTTATTATGGGGGCCTTATCTTTTTATTTAGTACGTAGAAAAATATAATTAACTTCACGAGTATGACAAAAAGAATCCTGATTAGTAAAACCACACTGTATAACCAAACAGAACTCAAAGAACGCATCAATTCTTGCGAAATAAACAAGAAAAAGAATAAAGGCTTTGAGGAAGAAAATAAGTAATTGCGTGAAAAAGGAAAGGTACAGCTTACTGATTACTTCATAAATTCATAAAAAAAGGACCGTACATATTAGACATATCTAAAATGTACGGTCCTTTTGTTTACTAGTGGTTCACCTATCTAACCTAAAGATAAGTATGTGGTCCTTTTACAATTTGAATTTCTTTTTAAGCTTCTTATATTTTCTATACGAACGTCTAACAATGTTTAACATAAAATACGGTACTTTAACAGGGAAAGGAAATTTATAAATGAAAGGCAAATAAAATATAAAATATGCCTTTTCTAGGTCTCTCCACTTACTATCTTCTTTTGTTTTTAAGAAGTCAGATACATCGACTACATATCCCCTTCCGTTTTCCATCATCACATTTTTCCCGTGAACGTCACAAGGAGTTAATCCTTGTTCTCTTGCATACTCTAAAGCTTCATTGATATCAAAGATCACCTGCTTAGGAATTTTAATGCCCTTATGAATAGCATCGTATAAGGTAATTTCTTTTAAACGTTTCAATACTATGAAATTTTCTCCTTTATATATAAGCTTCGAATAAGAAGGATGGTTTCCAATTCTTCGGTATACTTCTGACTCTTTTTCAATTCCTTCTCCTTCTCGCGCGTAAACTTTCACTACCCAATCTTTGTATTCTTGATGCATAAATACTGCGGCATAATTACCCATCCCTAAACACTTCCAAAGTCTAGGAATATCTTTAACTACTACAGGCTCGAATTCATCCTCACTTCTAATGCTTACCTCTTTTAATAATTCGTCCTTTATCAATCCCACAAAACTGTTTATACTCATCATTTCCACTCCGGTTTTGCTAAAAGGGGGCCCACCCCATTGCCATCAACCTAAGCCTTTGAGATACCCCCATACCGAAATTTCCACCTTTTTACAGTTATTTATGAGAATTCAGCTCATTTTTTCGTTTTGGGGAACAATCCATTTCTTAAGTTGATGGGTATGTGATAATGCTTCCATTTGAACAAATTTTCCTTTTCCATACCGATCATACACC
Source organism: Bacillus sp. 01N45 (assembly GCF_056399205.1). Taxonomy (NCBI): domain Bacteria; kingdom Bacillati; phylum Bacillota; class Bacilli; order Caryophanales; family Bacillaceae; genus Bacillus; species Bacillus sp. 01N45. The sequence goes on along the minus strand of NZ_JBFTQW010000023.1, from coordinate 169 downwards.
TTTTGTAGTGTAATAGTATCAGCATATCCCAGTTTAAGAGGTTACTTGCAAAATATTTAGAATTTTTTGCGATAATCCTCCAAAATTTAATACGGACTTTAAATATTTTCATTTATAATTCTCTATTTGTCTATACTTTTCATACCGCTGTTGTATAAGCTGTATAAGC
>NZ_JBFTQW010000022.1:0-47531 GCF_056399205.1 Bacillus sp. 01N45 | reverse complement strand
TTATAGTCCTTTACGGATTCCTTTTGTTCTTGTTCCATCACCTGGTTTGTTTTTCTTCGCTAATGTTACTGCCATAAATGATCCATATGCCTTTACTTTCCCTGCCTCTAGTTTTTTCATGTTTCTTCTCCCCCTCCTTTCTATGGAATTAAGTTGAAGTTTATACACAAGAAATTAGAATGTAAACTACTCAAGAAACTACTTTTTTTTACATTTAACATCAAAATTCTACAAATGGATGTATTTTTATCCAAAAAATAACATTTTATAAACACATATAAACAAAAAAATGTATTTTTATCACTTATCTGAATTATTTGTTTACTATTGATAAAAATGTAAATATTTTCTAAACAAGGTCTCTCTAATCTATTTTTTCAACTTTATATACTTTTATGTAAATATAAGTAATTTATGTAATTCCGCCCCCAAATCATAAGGTGTAAGTGCACTTATTCCCCTATTAATAATTTGAATATTCTGTTAAATATTTCTAAATAATGACTTTCAACCTTTATTTTTATTTAAACTTTCATTATATAGATTAGCTATTAGATAAAAGAAAAAATTCTTTTTCAAATCCTGTATTCTCCCAAAAATTCAATGCTAATTTATTAGCTAAGTCAACATAAACATGAATCAAAGAGACATTTTCTTGATTCAACCAATTGCTCATTTTTTCAACTAAATTTTGCGCAATTTGCTTCCTCCTATAATCTGTTTTCACATAAACTTCCTCTATTTGACCATATAACATATTTGTAACCAAATCTTGCTTTATTGAGCCAATTCCATAACCAATTAGTCTATTAATTTCATCAGTTACTACAAAAACTGCACCATATCTTGATTGAATCAATTCCATTAATTGCTCTTCAATCCCCTTTTTATGACTTTCCTCTAATTCACAATCTGCAGTTTCTATTGCGTTTAAATTCCATAATTCTATTATTTCTTTAATACTCTCTCGATTGTCCATTTTTTTATCTAGTTTTTCAATACTAATTCCCATTTAGATTCCTCCTTTGTAAGTTTCTACTAATATAGTGTAATAAATTATATCTGGCAAGTTAAACCAAGTTGATAAAATATAATCTTAATATTAAATAATATACGAAAAATGTAATTCCTCTTCTAGAGTTCATTATACTTTTTATTTTTTCCAAATGCTTTTTCTACAGGATATTTTTCAGCATTCTTTGTCAGCTTAGAGCGTACAGCCTCTTCTAAGTCTATATTTAATTGGTCACTTAGCAGAAGCAAGTAAATCATTACATCAGCTATTTCTTCTTTCATTTCCTGCATTTTAGTCTCCTTTGCTTCTTGACTGGACTTCCATTGAAAAGTCTCAAGCAATTCCGCAGCTTCTAAATTCAATGAAATGGCTAAATCCTTTGCATTATGAAATTGTCCCCAATTCCTCTCATCTCGAAATCTTATTACTTCCTTTTGTAAATCTTCCATTACTATTGACCTCCTCTCTACTTCTTACTATCTTTTCAAACTAGAACACATTATATGTAGAGTCCTACTAATTAACCTTAACCCAGATATAATCATCCTCATATTTAACATTTAATTTTAATCGGATTCCTTTCATATATGTTTCTAATTGTTTTGTAAAATTCTCATCACCGATTTGATCGTATCTTTCAACATCTAAATGTAACTTGAAGATACGCCCTTCCGTTAACTCAAACTCCCATTTTAGAAAATTATGTAGCATACTTTCCTTACTCAAGTATTCATTAACTTCCATATATTCTAATAGCTCATATAAATTATAGTACATTAAGCTACTCGGCCTAGGCATTTCACATTTCGGACAATATTCTCTATATCTATCTTGCAGTTGCATAATCATTCCTGTTCCACATTGATTACAAGTATACATGTAGTAAACTCCCTTAATGGATAACTTAATTGTTCTCCCCTATATTTTTATTCCCTCTAAATTATATATTATGCTATTTAATTTTTAAAAATATTATTCTTATTCCTCATACACCCCCTTCAAATCTGTTCCTGAAACTTCACGAATTTTTGAAATTGATAAAGAGAGACCATAATGTCTTGATATCATTGCAAGACATGCCGGTCCACAATCTTGTAAATCATGCTGTTTAATATATGGAAAACTTTCAAACAAAATTTCTCTTCCCTTCGTTTTGATTTTCTAATATTAACTTTCAGTTTTATCTATATATCACTATATAACACGAATTGAATTTTCTTAATTTTATGTATCGGACTCGCAATCAATAAAAATTAGGCTACAAATCCCCTGTTGAGTATAGGGAACCTGGAGCCTAAAAGTTTTTTTTATTTTATATATACTATATAATTATAATTACTATTTCGTTAAAGAATTATGTTTTATCATCCATACACTCTTTAGTGTATTAAATATATGCTGCTTTAAAAGCTTGTTGGACAGCTTGTACTTCAGATGAATTTTTACCATATAAATTTGTTGCTACACGAATACAACCCTCTTTTAATTCTTTAAAGTCAGAAGTCATATTTAATTCATCTGTATTCACATAATAGAAGATATCAAACATCTTATCTTCTCCAATACCTTGGACATTTACGCCATTATGATTACCACCGCTAGCTATCAGGTAAGCTACCTTATTAATAATACTAGAGTTTGTATGCACGCCACCATGATCGTGATCAGCATCAATAGGTAAATGGTTATAGTGTTTATAATCTTCAGGATATCTAGAAGATATTGATGAGGGATTTTTCATATCTCTAAAAATCCGACCTGATTGTTCTCCCATCGTCCAATTAAAATTCCCATTATTAGCATACTTTTCTACAGCTACACCTAAAATATCGGATAAAGCCTCATTTATCGCACCAGCTTCTCCTGCATACTCAAGCCCAGACTCATTTCTTGTAACCGCATGTGTAAACTCATGTCCTGCGACATCAAAGGCTTTGACAATTGGATCTCCGTATACTAGCATAGCCCCATTACTAAATGCATTAAACCACTGCTTAGGATTGCCTTTATTCGTGCCATTTGTGTTCCAGCCATGAACTACAGAAATTACTTTTTGTCCATTATTATCAAAGCTGTCACGACCATATTTTTCTTGATAAAAATCATATACTTTAGTTGCTAAATAATGTGCACTAACGGCTTTAGGATCTGTAAAATTTGTAGAATTACTTGTAACTAAATCATCCAGATACCCCCACGCATTTCTTTTATAATTGTTATAGTCTTTATAATTGGCAGTATACGTTTCAATTCCCTTACCACGAGAATAATCTGCAAGAATATACGTTCCATCACTTCGTTGTGAAATTCCAAATGTACGATTAATACCTAAATCATCTTTACCTGCGCCTGTTAATTTTGAGGGATCTTGTAATTTATTTGATGTCGCGGATTGGACAATACTACTATCTACTTGTATACCCAATTTTTGAACAATCTCTTTTAATAGATTTCCATTAAAAGCGTCAATTAATACTGTTCCAGATACATATTCAGGTGTAGATGCACTAAAGTTAATTTGATATGCATTTCTAGCCTTTTTCGTATTTTCATCTACATACACTACTTCTTTAATCTCTGGTTCCTCAATAAATGTGAGATCGTTCCCGTATAGATTGAATATCTGATTTTTTGCATCCTCTTTCGATAGTGTCATAGATTGATTTAGGTCTTCCTGTTGTTGTAACTTCTGAGCACTATCCCCTAAAACACTAGTAAGTACACCCTCATCATTAATATGTGCTGTTAGCTGAAATCCGTATACATCACGTCCCTCATATGTTTGCTGCAGACGTACTAATGTTGTACCATCATAAGATTTACGACTTTGCGTTACATTATAATTAACTTTCGATTCCGTATTAATTTGCTGTGATGATAATGCCTGTTCTGTTTTGCCTTTTAATGCATCTTTCGCTACATTTTCAGCCGGCTTTTGAGAAGGTGCTGTTAGATTACCTGCTCGGAATGTATCTTCTTTTGTTTCTACTTTTAAATCCTCTGTTGCCGCATAGGCCCCGCTAAATGGCATAATCGCGGATAACAGAACACCTGTGGTTACTCCAACTCTTACAAAACTTGTCTTATTTTTCATACTCCACCTCTTAAAATGTTATATTTATATAAAATGATTTTAAGTTTAGTTTATCTAAACATAATTCGTTGTCTCTACATTTGAGCAACCGATAATTATTAACTTCTTATCTAGCATCCTGCTTCTGGATTCAAATTACCTTCCTTTAAAGATAATACTTACATCTTTATAAATTATAATAATACCAAGAAGTTAAATCTCTTAATTCGAATTTTACGATTCCCATTACTAGTTAAAGTACCTTCATACTCTGAAGAGTTAGGGCAATTATATTCATCTGATGTAGTACAAATGTAACTAAATGTTACTCTCATTTAATCTATCTTATGGTCATTTCATTTAAATCTTTTCTACTTTAGTTTCTGTCATATAGATACTAAAAACTAAAAATTCTTCACATCAACCCAATAAATTTACTTAATCCCTATTTTAACATTGCGCTTATAATCTACTTCTACACTTATGGGATTATCAAAGTCTTCATTGTACTTTTGCGACTTAATATAAAAATCATGTTCCCCTAACTCGACTATTGGTCCCTCCATTGTTACCCTATCTGTTTCAATTGAAGCTGCATTAGCTTTCGTTACTTTTTCTCCTGCTATATTAGCGCATCCAAGAATTATAAAACCAAGTGCTCCAGCTAGGATCAATTTTTTTATATACATTCTCAATCACCTCCGTTGTTATTCTATAAGAATAGATGTATTCAATATCTATTCAATGTAATCATTATAGTTACATTTTTATTTAATTATCAAGAATATATGGTATGCAATTTTACATGTGCACCCGTTATAAAACAATCTAGACATCGCGCTTTCTTAGCTTTATGTTTCTTTATAAATGAGGACAATTTGTTAATCATAAAAGAAAAGTTCCCTGCTTCATGACAGGAAACTTTTCACATACTATTAGCCTAAAAACCTAAGATTCCTACAATCTGACGCGCTTTAGCATTATCTATATAATAATGCATCTCTAATCCCCTTCTTTCTGCACGAAGTACGGTTCCCCTTAATTTTGAGAGATGCTGTGAAACAGTAGATTGTGGGAGTCTTAATATTTCCGTTAATTGCGTAACATTACACATTTTATGATGCATTAATTCATTTACAATTTGTAATCGTACCGGATGTGCCATTACTTTTAAAACATCTACGTCTTCTTCACGGATTTCAGCTAGATCTCTATCAGTTACTACTGTTTTCATTTCGCATTCTCCTTTATTATTAATTTCTATTTTTCTTATTATCCTTATAAATAGTACTTATAGATGATTACGATTTGTCCTGTTGAGAAAATATATTCTCTTCTTAAAACAAAACGGATACCTATCCTGAAAACAGTTTTTTTACATAACTTTGATCTATGATTAACACACTTTGCTAAGCAAAAATATTTCTCCTATCCTTTGTTTAAAGCAAATAAAAAATTCTGCTTTTGCCTTCCCGTCCTGAAAAATTGATAAGCAGTATCCCCCATCTCACACTCTACAAAATAATCATTTTATTTCTCAACACGAACACCTGGAATTAAAATACCAAAAATGGTAATATGAAGTCACCTTCAGTTGTCAATTGTGTCCCTTTTTGAAAGGCCCTGTCTATAATGACAAGGCCTTTTAAATTTCCCTAAATATCCTTTCTATTTCGCTTTCTTTTGATTTTGAATGGTTTCTTTTACAAGTTTTAAATAGATTTACTAATAAACCTGGTGTAGACTCTAACTTCTGCTTCATATTCTCTTCTGTTACAGTACTTACAAACTCCCACGGTACTTGTACTCTAATTGTTCTGCAAATCATTTCTCACACATTTCAAATGTTTTTATCTTCTTTTTGAACACCGCTCTAATTTAATACTTTTCTTTCCTGTTAATGGCTAAATCAAAATTATTAGCTCTTGTCAGTAGCTTCCAATATTATGTATAATGACATTATCTTTTTACCAATAAACGGTAATAAAGAGATGATACAAGTAAATAAACCAAATGTATCATCGATATATTAAAGGATCTATTCAATGTACATTAAGATACATATTGAGGATTTAAAACCATGGAATTTTATGTTCAGATTAAATTACTACAAGATGGAAGAATGGTAGCAAATGTAATCACGGAAAAAGAGCATTCAATTTGCTTAATGTCATATAACTACTTGATGTGACAACTATTAAACAAATTGAAAACATACTCAGGGGGAATTTTATATGCGAAAATTTGGTAAAGTATTATTAGTGGGAACATTGGCTCTTGGTAGTTTAACAGCAATGAATATAGAAACACCTAAAGCTCATGCTGATGGAGCGAGCGAATATTGTCGTTACATTTGTGGCCCTAGCGAAACAGTGAACAATTTCACGATTCAATTACACGCTACGGAATACGGATTTGGACAAAATGTCATTGCAAAAGTTACAAATGATAGAACTGAAAGTGTGAATTACAAAGTTTCTATCGAAAAACAATATGAAACTGGCTGGGGCTATTATGGAACTTGGTTCAATTGGAACTCTATGTTACCCGCTGGTACAAATGAAGAAATAGTTACTTTCTCAGGCAATGGCGAAGATATTGGGGATGCAGGCACATTCCGTTATAAAGTTGAAATTACGAATGCTGACGGATCTGTTGACACAATTTACACAGCGCCAATGACATTAGTTAATTAAATATTCGCATTGACAAACTAGATTATGAAAGGAAGGATTACACCTTCCTTTTTTTATATTTTAAAATTTAAAACGTATCCCCTCTTACATTTACCTATATAAATCTAAGAAATAAATAATTCAAAAGGAAAAATAAAAATACTACAACAAAGAATTTCCATTTGTTTCTTTTCGTCGGTTTTCCAGCATGTTGTATATAAAAAAACAAGGCAATACCTGCCATAGTAAATAAAAAAATTTGATAATAATCAATCATCTGTAATCCCCCTCCATACAAAAAATAAGAAGCCTCTTTTTGAGAGACTTCTTATTTTTAATACAAACGACATACATAGGCTAAATATACACAATAAGATTAGGATGCTGAACCTTATTGCAGCTTTATTATAACATATAACCTCTTATTTTGTTTAATAATTCCAAATTATACAACTTTATCAACAATTGATTGTTTATTTACATACAATGAATGCACAATAAAAAAACAACAAAATATTCACTTATAGAACCAACGTATGTAAAAACCAGCTACCATCACATTCATAGTTTTGAAAAGTTGTTCTCTCCTTCTTTAAGAATACTTTAAACTTCGGATAGATTACCTTATATCGACATCTTATGTATGCAGAATTACATATCAAATCTCATTGAAAATCATTCTCGTTGTAACTATAATGGTTTCAAGAGGTGGTATTTTCACTTCGTTTTCAAATCTCACAATATATTAAAGGAGGAACTAGCATTATGAAAAAAGTTATTTTAGCAGGGGCATTAGGAATTGCAGTACTATCAGGTATGAACTTACCAGGAGCAGAGGCACCTATAGCGAGTGCAGCAACTACAAATTTAGAAATTCAAGAAGTTACAAAATATTACTCTATGAGTTCCTATGAGGTTTCTCAAAAAGAATCATTTAATCTTAATAAAGGGGAAGAACTTACGGTCTTTGTACAAAATTCTGGGTTCCCAATTTCTTATACAGTCTTTGATACAGATGATCAAGTAATTGGCACATACAATGCGAATTCACCATACGGTCGCGTATTCAAAGCACAAAAAGACGGTAATATTTCTGTTCAATTTCAAGCAGGAGTAAATTCTTCTTACATGAAGAAGATGAATTTCACAGCCAAATTTGCAGTGTCTAAATTTAACTAGCAGTAAAAATTTTCACTATCCTCTTTAAAGGCAAATTAAAAAGGTATATCCCTTCCATGGGATATACCTTTAACTTTAGTGAATTTTATATTGACCAGATAACTGCTCTTGCGCCATACGAACTAAACGTTTTGTAATTTCTCCACCTACTGAACCATTTGCTCTTGCTGTTGAATCCGGTCCAAGTGTAACACCAAACTCCTGAGCAATTTCATATTTCATTTGTTCAATTGCACTTGCTGCAGCTGCTATTAAGATTTCGTTTGAATTATTATTTTCGCGAATTTGCATTTTTTAAACACCTCCGTTGAATTTGGTAATATCATGCTCTATTTCCAACAAAATATGCAAAAAAATTTATTTGTTTAGCCATTTTACATATATACCTAAGCTTTCATTCCTTATGTGGGAATAAATAAAGGTATAGGTCATACCTACACCTTCTCCTATCCTACTTACTTTTGAATTCCCCTATTAACTCCTGTAACTCATGGGAGAGCCAATTTAAAGAATTCGCTAACTCTGCAATATTTTGTACATACAGTTCTTGCTCTTTCATACTTGTCTCTACATTACCACTGCTATTCACATATGTATTTGCAATGTGTGATAATTCATTTACAATCTGAACAATATTTTGATTATCTTTTAAAATGTCACTTGAATTATTCGAAGCCACTTTAATTTGACTGGCAACAGATTGTGCTGATTCTGAAATCTTTTCAAAATAAGAACGGCCACTTTGAACAAGTATTATTCCTGATTCTACTTCCTTTGAACTCTTCTGTATGGATCTTACAGCCTCATCTGCTTCAGCTTGGGTTTCATCAATTAGTGTAGCTATATCCCTTGCAGATGCCTCGGTTTTTTCCGCTAATATACGTACCTCATCCGCAACAACTGAAAATCCTTTCCCCACCTCTCCAGCACATGAGGCTTCAGTAGAAGCATTTACAGCTAATAGACTTGTTTGATTTGACATAGTTGTAATTACAGTAAGAATTTCACTAATTTCCTTAGATCGTGCTTCTAATGCATACATACTAGAAGATACATCTTCAACTGTATCTTGGATTCTTTTCATTTGATTCACAATTCGCTTAATCAAATCTTTTCCTTCTCCAGAATGCTGTTCCATTTCTTCCGAAGCATTCCTAACTTGTTTTGCAGCTCCTTTCATTTCTTTCATCTTACTTTCCATGTCTTGAACAATTCCTAAACATTTTTGCACTACATATTCATGAGAATGTGCTCCTAAATTTAATCTTGTAGTAGCACTTGCAATTTCTTTAAAGGCTATGCTATTCGCTTTTGTACTTACCGACAATTCCTGTGAGGATGTCGAAACTTGTTCAGCAGTCTGCCTTACTTTATCTATAATCCTATTAAACTTTTTAATAGTGTTATTAAAATGGCTATTAGTTATCCCTATATCATCAGACCTTTCATTCAATTTAATACTTAAATCCCCTTCACCAACTTTACGTAACCCTTCTTGTAAATCCTTTAAAGGCGATAGAGATTTTCGTGAGATGAATATTTGTATTGTAATTACGATTGTTAATGAAATTATTATAAATAGTAAACCGTGCACTATAAATTCTTTCTTTGTAAGAGGAATAATAGAAGCGTCCAAATCCGCTGCAACAATTGCAATTATATTATTATTTTTATCTGTAATTGGCTCTAAAATTGTTACCCATGTACCTAGTACATCTTCATACACTTCAGTCATTTGTGCCTGTTTCGTTTTCATTACTTGGTCGTATGTCTTCTTCCAATGAGTAGGATGCTCATAATAGTCACCTGTTTTTACAGAACCTAGTTTTACAGAAACCGTATCTGCTAATTCTGTATCCAAAGCTACTAATTGTAATTCAGCTTTATCATTTAGCTTTGCTCCTGTAACATATGTTTGTCCGACACTTTTCATATTTTTTATAGCTTTATCTAATTGCTCTGTCAATTTTTCTCTCTTCACTCTTTGTGCTGTGGGATCTTTTGCTACATCTCTTACTATTTCCAGATCTAATTGATTTATTAATGTATCTCCTGTTTCAAAAGACTGCCTTTCAAATATAAACATCATACTATTTTGAAACATGTTAAAACTTAACGCCCCCATACTTCCCACAAGCGTCAGAATTACTAATACCGTTAGTAATACATTTTTCTGAAGCAACGATAGCTTATGCCAATATTTTTTCATTGATTTCACCTTTCTTATTTTCAACAATACAAAAACAAAGTAGTAACATATAAAAAGGTTCTCTTTCTGTTATTAATATAATTATTAAAATAGCATACTAGTCATTCAACCAAACGTTCCAATTTTTTTCGTTTGCAATCGCATCTTTTATATGTCCAGCTGCTCCTGGAAATCTATTAAAAGGAAGACGTAATACTTCTACTACTTCATCTTTTCTATTTGTACTGATTTCTTCTAAATCGATGATGTTAAAGGTTTTGCCTATAATAATTGCTATAATGTTTAATGGACTCCTAAGAATATTTAAAATTCCATATTTATCTCCTAAAGATTTTCAAATTAGATTTGTTGCAGTACCTTCAGCGAGGATTTTTTATAATATCGTTAGTTTTAAATAAAGACAAGAATTTTTAAGAGCCTCATCTTTAGTTATCTTTATCTTGCACAACAATAAAAATTTGAAAGTTTAATTCAATCTCCTATTTTATAACTTTTTTCCTTATTTTTCTATAACATTATAATATTTACCTGTACAATCTAAACTTAGACTCTTTTGGCCTTTACTCTTCAATTGTCTTAATTTCATATGAGGCAGCGCAGAAAGTAAATTTTTAATAAAAAACTTTTGTATTAAAAAATGCAAAAATACATACTCCTCCAAAACTATATGTACTTAAATATTCATATAGTAAAATAATCAGTACAAGCGTGTCCTATACAGCATATTTCCTTAACGAGCTTGATATTATACTCATCATAAAATTGGTGTGACCTTAATATCTCACTTAGCTTTTTAATATTTTGATATTAATAATATAGTGTTAATATCTCCCTACTTTATCGCTACACCTACATATAAGCCAAGGATTCAATTACAGAACGGTTTTCATTAATAGTAGACGAAAACATGTCAAACAAAAAGAGACTCAATTATTTATTACTTTTCGTATAGATGTAATAAAAGATTATAGGAGAAATATATATGCTCAAAAAAATAAATAGATTTATGTTTGCTTTGCCTACAATTTCTTTTATTTTTTTTTTTTTATTAGGATCATTTTTATTTGTAATACCATTAGATCTATTCTTACCTGAAATACAAAAAAAACCAATAACAGAAGCACCTCTTATTCTTCAAGTTTTATTAGGGGTATTAGCGGCACCTATATATGAAACAGTAGTTTTTCAAGTATTTTTATTTTGGCTATTAAGTTGGATTCCTTACATTAAAAATCGCGATTACCTTATCATTTTAATAGCTTCAATTATATTTGGATTAAATCATCGATATGGAATCACTTATATAGTTGGTACAACGATAATTGGTCTTTTATATAACTATGCTTATTGGGTATATAAAAAAAAGAATGAAAAATATCAGGTTACCATGTCTGCTTTTGGGGTTGTTTTTTTGATTCACTTATTACATAACTCTATTGCTTTTATAGCATCAAATTTATAAATGTTTTAAAGATAATATAGATTAATGAATTATGTTTGTACTTGTTAAAGGTAAGAGACACGAAATAAAAATTAAAGAGAGGCTAATTCACTAATACTTCTAAATAGTCTTGTTTCAGTTTGTTTATTTGAAGAATACAAAAGAGGGACCTTTCAGGTAGACAGTATTTTCAAAGCACAACTAAGCCACCTGAGTCTATATTTGTATAGACTCAGGTTATTTAATTTCTTTTGAAATCTTGGATGCTTCTAAAATTGTTTATATTTGTGGACTTAACATAGATGAAGAAGTCTTTTTTATATGCTTTCTTCTAAAAGTTTTACTTTCACAACATACTTTCCTTCATTTTTCTAACATCCCATCCTCTTCTTCCAATCGTTTAGTCTTAGTATCCGAACCTTTAGGTTTTATTCTACCTAAACATAACCCTTTTGTTTTCCCACGTTCTTCTTCTAGTTCTTTAATACCTAAAGTTTCAAATCATTTCATCCAACGTCTTACAATTGGATAATAAATGTCTATTTCTTTCTCAACAGTTTTATATCTTCTTTTAATTATAAACCCACTTCCTTTTCCTTTCATTTTGTATAGCAAGTAATTCTAATTTAACCCATAGAAAAATCCCCTCCATAAAAAATAGGTTAATGTGCTTTCTTTTTCCTATCTACTATGAGGGGAGAATAACATACTAAAGATAGCTTCTTTTTTGTAAAAGATTTAAGATTCTAGTGCAGCAATTAATTGCTGACGTTCTTTATCTCTAAAAATTTTAATTTCATGTTTAAATTCATAATTTCCTTCTTCAAATCTAACCCATTCCTTACTTGTCCAATATACAACATCTACACTTGCATCTAAAATTACCGAACATATGTCTACTAATTCTTCTTGGTAAAATGGCGCTTCTTTTGCTAGTTCAAAAGCTAGTACTTTTGGATCCTTACTTTTAATTTGAAGTTCCCTTGAAGTTTGTCCTAAATACTGCCATGGGGAGTGTAGGGATTGCACATGAACATTTTGAATTTCTTTAAACTGTGATGGAGAATGTATTGTAGCAGCAAATGTAGGTTTGCTCACTCCTATTGTTGTGCCTAAAGCAATAGAACCAATAATAAGTTTTTTAATCATTTTTTCAGCCCCTTTAATTATTTTGGATATGCTTCATTTTTATACTACGTTTATGTTTGTGTAAATGAAGATGATTTGACATGATTCATCATTTTTCTCAAAAACTGTATATTAATTAGCTGTTGTAAATTTACCGAAAACAAAAAAGTTTCCATAAGGAAACTTTTTTGTTTTCGGTATACATTATATGTATAAACATTAGTTTTAAAAATATTTACTTATTTGTTGATAAAATTGTATATGGATATTGCTCATACTATTATCTACATACATTTCATGCAAAGCTTCACTACAACATAAAGAAATTCATCTTATGACCGCGTTTCGTCTTACGAAATTAAGTGATTGTTTCAATAGCTGGTTTGGGAATCATCGAATTACTTTCTTTCTCAGCCTTATTATTATGTTCTTTTGCCTAAAATTCCAATATCCCCATTACTTCTTTCGTAAATAGTTTAAAATCAGTTAAATGTTTTTCAATAATTTGACGAACAATATCTAAATTTACACTTTGATAATCATGAACAGCAATATTACGAAATCCAACCATTGCCTTTAACTTATTTGCTAAATCCGCGCTAAGTAATCCTGCTGTAACCAATAAATCAAAGGCCTCTCGACTAGATTGGGGTAGTCCTAATTTTTTCCCTGCAACAATATGCATCGCTAAATCAATACTTGCTTCACAAGCTCTTTGTATGTTCAATATTATTGAATCTTGTTTTGTAAAATCCTCTAAATTTTCAGGGTCATTTCCATACACATCTTGGATTCTTTTTATACAACGCTCTACTGTAGAAATTTTATTTAAAATAACCTCATTCTTCATATATAGAACCTCTTTTCTTTATATCATCAAATACTATCTGTCGTTCTTCATTCAATTTTGAATACATTTTTAAGGTTTTCATTTCAAAAATGACCTTACGTTTTTCATCCGAACAAAATATTGTCTTTCCTGTATGTATAATCTGAGCTTGAAAAACTGTAGAAGCTTCGGATAAATCAACTAAATCAACATCTCTATGAACAATGTTAGCTAACTCCTGTGCTAATAAAAAACGTTCATAGTTCCCTAAAGTTGTGTCACTTAAATAAGCTATATCAATATCACTATCTTCTCGTTCTCTGTTCTCAGCCGTTGATCCAAACACAATTATCCAATAGGGATTCACCGTCTCTTGTAATTTTTCTATAATAGCTGTTATCATGCTTTGAAAAATCATCTAATTAATCCCCCTTATTATACTTGAATTTTATTATATCATAACCAATCATAAATCCTTTAAACGACTACAAATCCTTAAACAAAATTAAGACTTTTTAGTACTTAACTCCTTACAAAATTAGAAGCTTATTTCTGACCTAAAATTATTATAATTCAGGAGTAGGTATATTGTAGCTTTGGTTCTTAAATAATTGCTAATAATCCAACACTTCGCCTGTTAAATGCATTTTATATTTTCGTCCTACAAAAGTAAAAGACTGACAATAACTGTCAGCCTCTTGCTTTTGCAACTCTAAAGAACTTTAGCCTATTTCAATATACATTCTAATAATTTGAGGATATATTGCTCTAACAAAGACTTATATATATTAATCCACTTTTAATTTTTCTTTCACCTTTGTAGGGAGTTCGTCTTTCTTAACCTCTTCCCAAGATTTCACACCTTTTTTCTCAGAGTAATATATACGTAAAAACGCTTCTTTACGAAGGTTTTTTAACGCTGTAAACTCCATTTCTTTCTCTTTACCATCCTTATCAAATCCAGGTAATTTATATTCGTAAGTCGTATCCCCATTTACATTTTTCTCTTTTAATTTTTCACCATCCTTGGTAATTTGCACATAATATGTATCTGTACCAAGACGATTTAAATTACACCCCGATAACAACACAGTAAACATCACAAAAACACTACACATAAGCACTATTCGTTTCATATTATTCACCTCATATCTTTTCTCACAAAAATTATATCCTAATCTATTGGTTGCCAAAATTCATTTCCATTACGCTAACATTACGTTTTTGTAAGGTAGTAAAAATAGCATAATTAAAAGGATATGAATTCATATTTCTATTGAATTCATATCCTTTGTTCTTATTGAGTAAACTATTTTGCCTCATTCTAAATAGGAGATATTTCTATTATTCTGGGAAAATGAAGTTAGAGTTTCCTTCACTATTATCGGAATCCTCTTTCAGGAACGTAATAGTAGAACCTACCTTCCCTTTATTTATTTCTTGCTCCTCAGGAAATACAATGGAAGAATCATTACCTAAGTTTGGTGAAAAACCAAGTTTAGATAATATGGCTTTTAAGTCAGGTAAAACACCAATTTTATCATTAATTGGATCATTAGATTTCGTTCCGGTACTAGAATCACTTAAAATATCCCTAAGCTGGCTTGGTGTATATACTTTTCCCTGATTATTTTTTGCAATTCCTTGAATTGATGCAGCAGCACCAGCAATAATAGGTGATGCGCTAGATGTTCCACTAAAGCTAGAAGTATATAGATTTGTTGTAAATTCACTTGGTTTAGCATCTGTTGTATCTACTGCATTCCCCCATCCATACACATCCACTCTACTACCATAATTAGAGAAATATGAACGCTTATGAGGAACTCTTGCAGAAGCTGCCCCAACCATAATTGCCCCTGAATCTTTAAAATCAGGACTATTACGATTTAAGACTTGTTTACCATTACGATCCCTAAATTGATCTAAATCATTTCCACCGTTTGAACCTGCTTCAATAATAATAATTCCCTTATTTGTTCCCAGACGAATTGCATCAAATATATCCGGTTTTACTTCTACAGGAAAATAATTCTTATCTCCATATCCATCGTAAGTTGCTTGAGCTTCTAATAAAAGAATATCTCCAGCTTGCATATTGTTAACTGCACTTAATATAGCATCAGCTGTATTATACCCACCATTATCTCTAATCTGAGATACAACCTTTACTTTAGCTTTTGGTGCAATCCCAATTCCACCTATGTTATTATCTTCCGCCGAAACAATCCCTAAGACTGAGGTACCATGATCATGATGTTCACTCTTATTCTGTCCGGATATCAATTCAATCTTTTGATTCACTAAATCCTCATGACTAAATAACCAGCCATACTCCATGTCTACGAAAGTAGTTCCTTTTCCATCTCCACCATTTATGCTCCAGGCATAAGGTGCATTAATTCCTAATGGTGCTGGTTCAAGATAACCTTGTCTTGTAAGTCTAGGCTCATCATATGGATTAACAGATAAATTTGGTAAACGCTCTTCTGGTGGCGCCTCTTCCTCCTGTAAATACGCCGTTTCAACAAGAGATGATTTTTCAATTTTTGTAAGTAATGCTTGTACATCAATATCATCTTGAATTTCTACAATATAATAGTTTAGCAAATTAGAAGAAATTTGATCGGAATCTTTTATTTCTTTACCTAGATTTTTAATTTCTTTAGGATTTAAAGAACTAAAAAGTCGATTTATAGTTACATTTGGGTATTCAGCTAAAATTCCAATGAATTCAGGATCTTGTTTTTCTTCTTTAATGAATTTTTCTATTCCATCCTGATATGGTAAATTCGCTTCATTTTTAAATTTCAAAATTAATTGTTTAGTAACTTGCTTATGTACAGTAGAATTCAATTGCTTATTTGAATAATTGTAAGTAGCTGCGTAGGCAACTTCTGATTTTTCACTTGGAAGTATACCGCCTATTCCATTAAATGCTGTTAACGCAATTGAAGAAACTATAATTCCCTTAAAAATTTTCAAAATGTGCACCTCTTTTAATTTATATATAATTATAAAATGCTTTATATGGCCTTAATTCTTTTTATATAAGCTTCTTATATTTCCAACTCCGTTCATTTTTTAATATTTGCTTAAACATCATTAATACAACTACTTCATACCATCAAACCTATTAATTTAGCTGTATAACTGTAACCATTATAGTTACATCTATAGCGAATAGTCAATCTAATTTTTTATGCAATTTCGCATTTTAAATAATACATACTTCTAATTATTTTAAGATAAGTTAAACTTCTATCATTTTAAGTAATTGCATATATGTAATATAAAGCATGTAAAGGAGGTCAAAACGTGGTAATCTCAAGGCAAGATTCCTGGACTAACGATAACGATTTACTTCTCGCATCAACAGTACTCCAGAATATTCGTAACGGTGGAACACAGTTAGCTGCATTCAAAGAAGTAGCAAAACTACTAAATAGGACACCTGCAGCTTGTGGATTTCGTTGGAATTCATACGTGAGGAAACAATACCAAGAGGAAATACAACAAGCAAAACAAAATCGAGAAGTGGGAAATAATATTTCTCCCTCTCAACAAAAAAAAGAAACAAACTCTTTATCTATGACATTAGATGATATTATTCTCTTTCTACAAAATTATAAAAAAACAAATGAATTTACAAACTTACAAAACCAAATAAAAAATTTAGAAGCAGAAAACCAGTCCCTTCTACAAAGCGTAAATATGTACGAAGAAGAGTATCGTATGTTACTTAATCATATTGATAGGTCAAGAAGTTTAGTTGTAATTGATTAAAAGAAGCAGTAAATTACTTTTATATACTTAGGTCGTAACCTAAAAAATTTATATATATGAGTTAATTTAATTCTTAAAACATAAAATTTAATTTTCAACTCATTAACAATATTAAAATTAAGATGTTTGTTTTATAGGTATTTCTTTACTTCTATTCTCAATAAGACTGTCTAAAAGTAAGTAAATAAATCCAGAAATAATACAACCTACACCTAAGATTGTAAATAACATATGCCCTAAAAGCTGATCCAGTAATACACCACCTAGTAGAGGTCCAAATACATTACCTGTAATCCATTGCAGATTAGCCGCTCCCATATAAGTCCCCCTCAAAAAATTGCAACTATATTTTAAATCCACTTTTAACCCTTAAAAATACGGGCCAAACAAACTATCTTACAGCTTGACTGTAGAAACTTTAGGGGTAATGCTTTGACAAATATATTATATAACAAATATTAACATCTACGAGATTTATTTTTGAAAATTATGTGAATTAAGAAAGGAAGTAGTTTTTTTCTTAGATATTATTGTTAATAACTTGGTATCATTATATTTCATTCTGCAACTTATTTAGAAGAGCTATGTACATTTCGAAGAAGTTCTTCAATAAGTTTTGTTTTTTCATTTACCTTTGTGGCATATGTGAAATCACCATAACAATATGGATACCTAAAATTATTTTTATTTCCACCACAAGTATACATCGCTGGATTTTGATCAACTTTCATCTTAGAAAACTTTTTTGCTGAATCCTCCGAGTGTTGTTTAACTTCTTGACTAGCAACAAAATCAATATACCCTGGCCCCATATTATAGCTTTGAATAATTGTATCCATACTAACATCCTTGTCCGTTCCATATTTGTACATTTTAGCAAAGTGTTTTACCCCTTGTTCAATGCTCAAGCTTGTCTCTTGAATTTCATTTGGCTTTAATCCAAGTGATTCGGATGACTGCATAGGATCGTTTCCCTCACCTCTACTCTCTTGGTACATAATTCCTAATAAAACTGCTGTTTTCTCTCCTAAATTATATTTTTCTAATTCTTTTTTCAAGGTAGATTCATATTGCAATACACGTTTTTCGGTGGCTAGCGCTTTATTTTGTTGAATATTGGTTTTATGATTAAAATATAGCATTCCAAGTATTATTCCTAAGCCCAAAATACTAATAAGGAACACTTTTATAATTTGTTTTTTACTTGTATCCTTCATATATTCCTCCTCGTATAAAAAATTCAATTTTTCAAAGGTAATTGGTTATTTACAAACTATGTAATGGACATCTATCTCCCGCCCTTTTTAGACTAAAACATCAATACTTTAAGATTTTAAGTTTAATATAAAAGTTTAAAGATAAGGTAAAGATAAGATAAAGATAAGATAAAGGGCATTTTTTATACGTACTTTAAAAGATATTGGTACAAAGGGATATGTGGGACAATTTGTTGATATAAATGGATTTAGTAATAAAGGAAAGGTTAACGTACAAATTATTAATTATGGAGATATCATTCCGGAAGATTTACCTTATCTTTTCAATATGCTTTATATAAAAAACTACAACATAACATATAATAAAAAACGGCGAACCCTCCACGTAGGAGAATCCATCATCACAAATAAATAATTATTTCACACCTAGTTTTTCTTTTGCTTTCTTAGGAAGCTCGTCTTCCTGCACTTCCTCCCAAGCGGTTACACCTTTTTTCTCTGAGTGATATACACGTAGGAATGCTTCTTTACGAAGATTCTTTTGTGCCATAAATTGTAACTCTTTTTCTTTACCTTCCTTATCAAAACCCGATAATGTATATTCATACTCCTTTCCCATCACTTTACCATCCATAGATTTTGAAACTCCCTCTTTTCCATCCATTGTAATTTGAACGTAATACTCATCTTTACCCATACGATTAATATCACATCCAACTAGCAGACCTGCAAATACAACTAAAAGTCTAAAAAGTGCCATATATTTTTTCATATTGTTTACCTCATTGATTTTCTATGATACTGTAATCTTAATCTGTTCTCGTTTGAAAAAAAATTCAAAAACATTACGTCAACCTTACATTTTCGAAAGATAACAAAATTACCTATATCAATGTTTATAAATGAGATATTTACTTAATCATAGAAAATCATTTAAAAGATTACTAACTGAACTGATACATTATCTAGTAAGAAAAATATAATTAGCCCATTAAAGAACCCTATAGAACAGGTTTATTAACCTGTAAAGTGACAACCACTTTTTCAAAACCACAGAAATTCAACATTTTGGTTATGCCGTACGTATAGTACAAGGCATCGACATCATTCATGTCCCGTACAAAAAAGCGAAGTCTTCAACTAAACTTCGCTTTTCAATGTATTATGAATTACAGGAATTATTGCTAAATGCCAAAAATTTATTTTTCCAAACATAGATTTTTTTTATTTCAGCTAACTTTGCAAAAGAATTTGACAAAATATAATTAATTATTGATTAACCGCTTTAGCCACAAGGACTGCGTATGCTTCTGCACCTATATTGGTTAAATGCACACCATCAGGTGCAAAGTAGTCTTTCTTTCCAGCACTTGCTGCATACCAATCAACTAGAGTTACATTAGGATATTTAGGTACTGTTACTTTCAGTCTCTCGTTCACAATTGATTCCCACGGACGTGGCACTCTCGTATTAATAAATATTATTTTACGTTCGTTTCCAATTAATTTTATTAATGAAACAAGTTGCTCAGTAGTAAAGGCTCCATTTGTACCTAATCCGATAATGACATAGTTTCCTAAATTCCCTTCATTTTTTAACTGTTCAACTACCGGAATCGCTTTTGACAGCTGACGACCAATTTGCGCATCAATCCTAATATCAGAAAAAGTATTTTTTAAATATGGAGTAATATCAATCATAACGGAATCACCTATCGCAGTAACTGTGAGTGGATTTTTAGGTTGTGCAGGATTTACTTCTTTTGATTCCCCTTGATTTAGTGGCGTTTCTTGATCTGCATTTTCCCAAACAGCAACTGGATGTGGCGCCGGTTTTGTTTGTACTGTTTCCACCTTATCTGGTTGAGAATTCTCCTTAGCCTTACTAGCATTTGATAACCCTAAAACTGCTATTGACGAAAAGAATAATGAACAAACTAAAGCTAACTTAACACCTAAAGTGACATTTTGAAGTCTTAAGTTCTTAAACTGAATGTTCCGGAGCGCACCTTGTCGGATTGGTTTTTCGATAAACTTCCATGAAATTTGCGCGATCAATATTATTAAAAGAAATTGAAGGATTGCTCTTATTATTGAAAAATCCCCCGTATTTACTTTTGGAGTCGTTAATGTGAGAATTGGATAATGCCAGAGATATATGCCATACGATCTTACCCCTACCCAACGTAAAGGTCTAAATCGTAAAAATTGAGCAATGCGACTAGCTGGATGAGCTAGATTTGCCACTAACAATGCTGTTGCAATTGATAAGAGAACCATTCCTCCCTTGTATAGAAATGGATCATATTGATTGGTCTTCCAAAACATAACCAAAATAATAATAAGAGCAATGCCCCCCACTACATCAAGGATGAAACGCGCCTTCGGGATAATTTTATTAGCAAGCCTATTGCTTGGCCAAACTAAAGCAAGTACCGCTCCGATAAGTAAGGAAAAGGCCCTCGTATCTGTACCATAATATATTCTGCTCGGATCAACTCCAGGTTCATACAAAATTGCCATTGCCAAAGCTGAAGCAAATGCTCCTAGACAAATCAATAAAATCATACGAGATTGTTTTTTTATGTAGTAAAGTCCTAAACTAATAATAAACGGCCAGACAACATAGAATTGTTCCTCGACTGCTAACGACCAAAAATGATTTAATGGAGAAATCTGGTTAAAATTATCAAAATACGATAATTTATGATAAATATACCACCAGTTACTAACATAAAATAATGCCGCTAATGAATCTCCACGCATTTTTTCAAGTAAAGAGCTATGAAAAATCGTAATCCATGCCAATGTTATAACGAGCATAACAAGCATTCCTGGAAGCAATCTTCTTGCCCTGCTAAGCCAGAACTTTTTCAAATCAATTCTCTTATTTCTCTTCCACTCCATGGCTAGAATATCTGTAATTAAATAACCTGAAAGTACAAAAAATACTGTAACTCCTAAAAACCCTCCAGGCATCCAATTAAAATTAATATGATACAAAATAACACCTAGTATAGCTAGACCCCTTAGACTGTCCAACCCTACCATATAACGACTATTTTTTTTAAAAGGTTTAGTCATCCTACATTCACCTCTATTTCTTGGAAACTAGGTTAATAATAACGTCATAAAATGCTATTAATTTCCTAAAATCGTATAAGCTAAACCATTACAAACATCATTTTGTAAGGCTTTTTTTGATATTTACATGCACAGCAATACATACTTTATCACGTTATCTGGCTCTGTTGTGCAAATTTTTATAGTAGGTGTTTTTCCTCTTCCTAAAAAAGAGGAATTTGCCCAATCAAAAATTTATATACCGTGTGTCTTAAAGTAAAATTTTGATACGTTTTTACAGACATATCAAGGCCTGTGACATTTTGAATATAATCGATAATGCACATGTAAAGGATTTTATATATAAAAACATTATAAAAAAGGGATATGTATAATTACATATTTCTCTTACTGATAAAGCGTCTCCATTTTGGAAAAATCCTTCTTTAATATTTTTAGTCTCTTTGTTAGCTTGATAGCGAAATGGTATGGCAAACAAACCATTGTCGTATCGGAAACATTTGTTTCAAATCAATTATGTTCTTGTTATGGATATCAAAACCAAGACGTTACTAATCTAAACCTACGAAAATGGGACTACCCTTCTTGTTGTACACACCATAATCGGGATATTAACGCAAGTATCAATTTGGAAGAATGAAGTGATAAGGCTTCTAACCACAATAACTATGGTGATAACCTACTAATAAATTAGGACTCGATTGAGCCCCTTACTTATTAATTTCCTTCTTCTATACAAAGTAACTGTGGGAGTAATTCAACAAGGAGATAATCTTCATAAAGTAAAATTACTGGGAGTAAAGAAGGGGATTTTCGTGTTTATAAGAGCAACAAAAAGAACTTGTAGGAATCTCTACAAGTTCTTTTCAGTTTAAGGTGAATATACGAGATAAACAAACTACCTTGAAAATTTATCATAAATACTACAGGGGTAATGCTTTGATAAGTATATTATATAACAAATATTAACATCCAAAAGTTTTAATTTTGAAAATTATGTGAATTAAGAACAAAGTATCTTGTTTTATGATTTTACTGCTAAATTATTTATAAAACTCTCTATAGAATTTGCTTGGAATATACGGAAATACGGAGATTGAATATCGTAATGTTTGTCAGTAATGATAAGGATTGATGGAAAAAATTTAGAAGCTTTCGGTTGCCAATATTCATTATGCCATTCTTGGCTATGGAAGTATAATTCATATCTATTTATCTTATCTTGCATTATTTTTTTACTGTACACTGACTTTTGAACTTCAATAAAGAATGGAGATCTACGCCAAATTGTAAATGCATCGGGTTCCATGAATTCTTTCCCATACTTTGGTTCAACATCGAATAGTTCAGGATGTTCATAATGAACGAGTTGTTTATATGAGTCCACAATACCAAGGAAATGAGGAATTTTTTGACTCGTTTTTCTGATAGGATTGGGTCGCGGAAAATAAATGTATGGGTGTTGCAATACGTTAGCATCAACATGACCGTCTCTTCTTAATCGTTTCATAACGGTATTACAGCAGGTTATCGCATTCTTTAAGCCTTGAAAATGCAAGTCAATAATATCGTCTCGGGACATACATCTAAATTGCTTCAAATCATTCAGAATTCCTTTATCTCTACTCTTCATCATCTAACACCCCAAATAACGGAATTTCTACTTGCGATGAATACTTGAGTACCCTCTCCTCTTTAGACATGCAATATGGTTCAACAATTTGTTTCGCCTTACTTAATTCCAAATAAGGAGCTTGCACTTTCATTAATCCATTTCGTTTAAAAATCATTTGTCCAGATTGCTCTAAATACTCTGAACCAGAAGTACCCATAATATTACTATTAATCACACTATCACATTTAAAGCCCATTCTTACAGTCATATTAAGTTTTAACTTACCATCTAACACCTTGGCATCTGGCCTCTGCATACTAAGCAAAAGAAAAACCCCTAGTGATCTCCCGACTGCTGAAATCTTTTCAATCGTAGTCATGCACTCTTTTTCATCTTTAAGCATAGCCACTTCATCAATAGCAAGTAGGATATATGGCTTTGGATGATTTGGATTTAATTTGTTGTACGCATCAATATGATCAACTTCATATTTCTCCATAAGTTTTCTTCGTTCCCTGATTTCCTTCCATAACTTTTGAAGCATTATTTTCATTTCGATTTCTTCCATACAAACTTCTTTTACATGCTTCACTCTACGTAAAAAATGAAATTCAGAGTTTTTTAAATCACCAAGATACAAATGCAACGTATTAGGAGACATATATTGAATGAGTGTGGATAGCACAACACGTACCATACTACTTTTCCCACTTCCTGTTTCTCCTGCGATTAATAAGTGCGGTGAATTGGAACCAATCATGTCGTACGCAATCATTTTTCCGTATTGGTCCCTGCCGACCACAACAGGTAAACCGTAACCTTCTAATTGTGTCTGCCATTCTCTAAAACAATAAATATACGGCTTTAGCCCAGCATTCGAATGAAATACATGTAGGACAAACTTTTTCACATCCCCTTCAATTGTAATATTCCGTCCTAATATTTGCTGGAAACAAAACCACTTCTTTTCAATCTTCTGTGGATCTAATCCGTTTGGTAGGGTAAACACATATCTCACACTTTCTTTTGAAGAAGAAATATTATGTACCTTTGGATAAATAGGCACTTTTCCCCCGCGTGTTTGATGTTCCGTATATAAACCTGCTTTTCCAAACACCTCCATAAGCTGATTCCTTAACCTTTGCGTACGAAGCCACTCCTTTATAATCCCCATAACTCCCTTCCCTCCTTAAAACATGATTACGATACGAACAAATACATACCCAATCAAACAAACTCCCCCAATTCGCATACCGTAATAAATACTTCCACTCACAAACTTTGCAGCAAATATATGGTCATTTTGTACCAAATACTTTTCTAACAAGACTGCCCCAATTAAAACCGTCCCCATTACTCCCAATGCAATATAGCTATTTAGCACTTGATCTGACATATGAAAGAATGCAAAAGGACTTAATGAATTGTATTTACGAATTGTATTTTCTTTATCTTTGTATGACCGTTCCATAAACTTGAGAAAAAAAATCCTTTCTTTCCTTACACGCATTTAAATGCCTCCGTTCTCTTTATAAACAGAATTAAAAAACTTATAAAACATAGGATTGATTCACTTATTACCTTGTTAACATTACTTTGATAGTTAATATGGTATGTACTTTGCCAATACAAAGGCGAATTGATTTGATATCCATCTTGATAATACGTTTGCTAGCACCTTTGATAGCGACCTTGATACATCATATTGCAAACAGCTTGTACATTATTAACACTTTTGTTTAAAAAAATCATGCTTTGGTAAAAATGTGATTAATAGAGTATCTAGGAATAGGAGTGTTCGCAGTGTTTGGCTTAGGAAAACCGTTATCTAAGTTTGGTAAATTTTTAAGAAAGAATGATATTACTCAAACAGAATTAAAGGCATGGAGTGGGGTAAACCAAAATACAATTAGCCGTATCTCTCGCTCCAATCAATACAAGCCCTCATTAGGGAATGGTCAAAAGATAATAAGAGCCTTAAAAAGAAAAGGATACGGCGTAGACTTTGAAGATTTTTGGATGTGATAATTTGCTCGATAAATACTACTGTATCAACCCTACACTTTAATGAAAGATATATTCAAAAATGAATATAAAAAAAGATCAACTACCATTTAAAGTAGTTGATCTGCATTTGCAATCTCTATAAAAAATACATATATTTATTTGCTACATTATAAGGTTTTTAACTTCTTTCCTTAAACATACTATCTAGGATTCTATCCTAGAATCTGAACCTATATCTTAAATCCACCAATTAATTCTTGAAGTTCTTCGGCCATCTGTGCTAATTGTATTGCTGAAGAATTTATCTCTTCCATAGAAGCATGTTGCTCCTCAGATGAACCGGCTATCGTTTGCATACTTGAAGAATTCTCTTTCACAGCCATAGATATTTGATTAATTGATGTATCCACTTCCATTGCATCACTTGTCATTTTATTTGATAATTCCACCATACCATGTACTTTTGACACGATATCATTTGCAGATTTTGAGATTTCATAAAAACTTTGTTTTGTATCATTCGCAACCTGAATCCCCGACTGCACTTCAACTCCTACTTCATTCATAGCTTTTACAGTCTCATGTACATCTGCTTGTATTTCATTAATTAAACTTCCAATTTCCATTGAAGATTCGGATGATTGCTCCGCTAACTTCCTAACTTCGTCAGCAACAATTGCAAATCCGCGCCCTTGTTCTCCTGCTCTAGCCGCTTCAATCGCTGCATTCAATGCTAATAGATTTGTTTGTGCTGCAATATTTTGAATTGCTTCTAATATACTTCCGATTTGCTGTGATTTTTTATCTAATAATTTAATTACATTATCGGATTGAGAAACAGAATGATGGATTGACTCCATTTGCGTTACAGTTTGTTCTACTAATTGTTCACCCTCATTAGCTTTTTGTTTTGTATATAAGGATGAAGCGGATACTTCAGAAGCATTATCAGCTACGCATTGAATATTACGCGTGACCTCACCAATTAATTTCGCTCCAGACGCTACTTCATTATTTTGAACTTCTGCACTATTCGATATTTCTTCCATTTCTTTTGTAATTTGTTCTGTCGCAACACTTGCTTGCTCTACGCTAGCAGTTAGTTCCTCAGAAGAAGCAGCCACATGTCCTGCAGATGTGTTAATTCGAGAAATTATATTACGTAACGACTCTGCCATTGTGTTAAAACTACTACCTAATTGACCAAGTTCATCCTTGGAACGAATATCTATTTTCTCAGTTAAATCTCCCTGACTAATTTTTTGAGCTGAAATAACTAATTGTCTTAGTGGATTAATAATAGATTTAAGAATGAAGAAAGTTACAATTCCACCTAACAACAATGAAGCCCCTATTATAGTGAGCGTTTTATAAAAAATAGGATTGGTAGCTTCTTCAATTTCTTTAATAGGCATTACACCAGCTATTTTCCAACCTGTTTTTTTGTTTGTTTTAAAGCTTATGTTTCGATCCTCGCCATTAAGGCTATAAGTAATTACTCCCTCTTCTTTCTTGTATAGTTCATCTGCTAATGATTTCTCTAACTTCTCACCTGGCTTAAGTGTAGGATGAACAACTATAGTCTTATCTTGACTTACTATAGATACAAAGCCTTGTTTTCCTATTTTTATCATTTTAGAAGTTTTTACGATATCATCAATATTCAAGTCCACACCAATGACACCACTTTTATCAGCATTTTGCTTCGCAATTGCTATTACCATATTTCCTGTAGCCTTTGATTTATAGGGAGACGAAACAATAATCTCTCCATTAGCTTTTACTGCATCCTTATACCAACTACTTTCTAACGGATTAAATCCTTCTGGTATTTTTCCAACAGGTGCATGGATAAATTGATTATTACTAGATGTAGTATAAATCGTTTCTATCTCTGGATGTAACTGTATATATTGATCGAATTTACTTTGTACATTTTGCAATTGATCAGCATTATAATCACCTTGTGTAAGTATCTTTGCAAAATGAGTTACATCTACATGTTTATTTTCTAATTCATCATCAACTATCTTATTTAAAATACTCACATTATCTTTCGCGGTTTGTAGAATTGTTTCATTAAGATCTGTTCTTGCTTTATCATAAGACGATACCCCTACGACAAGACTTGGTATAATTAATATTGCAA
The DNA here is from genome assembly GCF_056399205.1 of Bacillus sp. 01N45. Taxonomy (NCBI): domain Bacteria; kingdom Bacillati; phylum Bacillota; class Bacilli; order Caryophanales; family Bacillaceae; genus Bacillus; species Bacillus sp. 01N45. The sequence goes on along the minus strand of NZ_JBFTQW010000022.1, from coordinate 20,124 downwards.
TAAATGCCATAGACAACTTCGTTTTAAGCTTCATTTGTTCCAATCTTTCTTTTATTTTAAACACTATCTACTTCTCCCTTTCATTCTTACAACTGATATAGTTTATTTAATTGTTTGCTCCTTTATTTTTTCTACGTTGATTTATGGTATTATTCGAAATGAAATTACCGTTCCATCCCTTTACGCACATCTTCTCATATAGCGATTTATTTTTTACAAGTGAAGTTGTATCTATCCCCCTTTCAACTATGTAATTTTTTTATAGTAAGCAATGTTAAAACTACAAATTATTCTACATTAACTGTAGAAACATAGACTTCATTTAAAAGATGATTTTTGGCTTTGATTGAATCAAAAGTTTAATTTCGAACGATTCACATTAGATGAAATCCTTACCATACTAAATTCCTTTTAACTTAACTAAGTGAATTTATTCTTTGAATAACTATATTTAACAGCCTTATCCTTTTAACCACTCTGACCGCTTCGCTTTATTCATTTATCTATTTACTACAGCTACTTTTATTTTATCGGATACTAAACCATAAATTCTAAATAGGAGAATAAAATAAATTGGAGAACTTCATTGTAACACGTATACATAAGTTTTAAATATTAAAATTAATAAATATTTTTTTATATCATAAAAGATCATTTTTCACTTATTTATTCTTATAAGTTTCTGGAATATCAAAAATACCTTGCCCTTCTGCATGCTGTTGTATTCTTTTTTGTACGGTTTGGGCAGGTCTCGAATCATTTATTGTTTGGTTAGTACTGCTACATGCTGCTATTTGAGAAACGAATGCTGTTATGCAAGCGATCTTAATCCATGATTTTCATCGTAATATCTTCCTTCTACTAAAGGCGTGTAAAGTACTATCTTCATTTTATTCCCGATATTTTTAAACAACTAAAAAAGGACACACCTATGGCATATGTATGCTTAGGTATGTCCTTTTGCAAGATAGATTTAGAGATATTTTGTTACTTTCATCATATCATAATTCGCTTTAATTTTATATGCAAAATTAAAGATGTTAAAATATTATTTCTCCTTTACAAAATTAATTCTCTTCTGCGCGGAATCATATGATAATTTTGCCCCAAGCGATGTCCCTGTTTTTTTGATTTAAATCCTGAGATTATATCTGTCATATTCTTTTTTTATAACTTTTTAATCTGGCTTGCTTTGATTCTTTTTTCAAGTATCATACCAGAAACGATGAACTCAAAACCCTTTTTATATTGTTTGCATAGATAATTTGTTTTCCTTATAATTACCCTCCCTTAACACAAAGGACATTTTGTCACCCCCTCAAGATTGCTAGATAACAAAAAATTAGAGAAAATACAAATTATGGAGGGAACGAAACACAATAATGAATCGCAATTTTACTAAATAAAAAATCATCCTTTGTAAGAAAGGATGATTTTTTATTTAGTGCGTGGATTTCTACTAATATGTAGACTTACATACACTACTACTTTTGAAGAGTAAATTGTGAAACAATCTGTTTTAATTCCCCAGCTACGCTGTGCAGATGTTCAACTGAAATTGAAATCTCCTGAACAGATTTTTCTTGCTGTTGAATAGACTCTTTTACCCTATCGGCTCTATCAGATGATTTTTGAGAAATTTGAGCCATGTCTTCTGCAGAGGCAGAAACCTCTTCACTACTCGTTGCAATTTCATCTGTAGACATAGATACCGTTTGAATTTTCTCAAATACTTGTTTTACTTTTTCTGTAATTGTTCCAAATACTTTTTCTGTGTGCATTACTACTTGTGTACCTGCTTGTACCTCATTATCCACTTTCCCCATCATGTCTACGGTGTGGTTCGTTGTTCCCATAACTTGAGTAATAAGCTTCTCAATTTGTTTTGCAGACTCACTAGATTGTTCGGCCAGTTTTCTTACTTCATCTGCCACAATTGCAAAGCCTCTACCATTTTCTCCAGCACGTGCAGCCTCAATTGCGGCGTTTAATGCTAATAAGTTAATTTGAGAGGTAATACCTTGCATAACATCAATTATTTTTACAATTTCTTCCAAATGCACCTTCATAGTCTCAGCCTGTTTAACACTGCTTTGTACTGAATTTTGGATTGTATCCATTTGTTGAATCATTTGTTTCATTAATTGGTTACCACTCTCTGCATCTAACGCTGATTGAGCAGACAGTTCATTTACAGAGGATGATGTATTCACTATACTCTGCATTCCCTGTGTCAACTCTTCCATCGCACTCGCAGTTTGTTCCATTGCTTGCATTTGGCTCTCTGCGCCATTGGCAACTTCCTCAATATCCATCGTAATTTTCTTTGCTGCACTGCTAGACACTTCTGATGCAGATACCACTCCGTCTGCATGTTGGAATAAAAACTGAACATTATTCTCTACTTCTTTCATATTTGTTCTTAGCCCTGCAATCATCTCGTTAAAATCACTTACTAATACACCTAATTCATCTTTAGCATTATAATCACTATTTACAGTTAAATCTCCTTCTTTTGCCCTTTCCATCATACGACTAACCGTTTGTAAAGGAGCAACTATAAGCTTGCTAATAATATAACTTACTATACATATAACGATTGTTATAACAACAACAATAATAATAAAAGTACTAATGGATCTACCTATCATTTTTTGAGAATCCTTAAATACTTGGTCAGCTAATTTCGATACATACTTTTCTAAATCTAAAGCATAACCAGCTAACTCTACTCCCCTCGGTTTTAATTCCTTTTGAAATTCATTTATCATGTGGGAGTCGGTTGTTACTTTTGCTTTTTCAAATAACTTTTTATATGTTTCCATATAACTTGGCAAGGATTTCTTCAAATTCTGAAATAGCTCATCCTCTTGCATGCTTAAATTAAAGCCATCATCATATTCTCTTAATAAAGAATCATATTTCTTAAAATCATTTTCAATATTACCGATGATTTCCTCTTTATTTGCTCCCTCATTTTGTGAAGCTGTAATTAATTCTAGTAGGTTATATTCTAATGAATATAGTACTAAAATTCAAAAGAACGTGTATAAAAAGTGACAAACAAAAGATATATTGTTAATAGCAATAATATTAATACACAAGTAAAATACACGATAGAAATATGCTTTCTATTCTCTTTCCAATTACGTATACTGGAAATTATAAAACTTACTATCACCATGCAACAAATCCCTACCAAAAACACCAATACATACTCGTGAATAATAACACCACAAATTAAAAATATAACTGCTAATATTGCTAATAGTGAATGAACTACACGCAAAAATAACCTCTCCTTATCTCATTGGAAACATATTAATGTACTGTTAGTTTATTTAGCAAACAGATGGTTTCCAATTTGGGCAACGGTTTGACGTGTTGTAATCCATTTATCAGTCGAGGTTTTGGGATTGTAGAAATAAAGCCAATCAGAATTTGTTCCTTTTGAAGTGAGAGCCTCTTCTACTGCTATTTTTGCTTCCTGTGTAGCAGGCTGATTAATTCTACCGTCTGTAACAGGAGTAAATGCATAACCATTTTTAATCGGTTCATAAATTACGTCTGTAATTGTATTTGGAAAACCATTTGCGTTAGCACGATTTAATACTACCTTTGCAACCGCAACCTTTCCTGCATGCGGTTCTCCCCCTGCTTCTGCATTTACTAATCGAGCCATTAAGTCCACTTCTTGTAATGAAATACCAGTATCAATCTTTAAGTGCTGACCGACAAAAATATGGTCTTCATCTACGTTATTGTTTTGTTTTATAGACTGTATTGAAACTTTATATTGTTGTGATATAGAACTTAATGTATCCCCGCTTTTCACTTGGTAAATTGCTTGATATGTATTAGTTGAAACTGTTGAATTATTTTTTTGAACATATTCGTTTGCAGTTGACGCTACCGGAATTGTTAAACGTTCTCCAATATTAATTTGATCATTTGCTTTATTGTTTTCTTGTTTAAGTGATTGTACGGACACCTCATATTGTTTACTTATTGCTTCTAGGGTATCATTCTTTTGAACCGTATAAACCGTTGAAGCCGCAGTCCCTACTGGACTTGATACTACTGTAATCATTGCAGCAGATAATGGTAACCAGGTTTTCGCCTTACATAACTTCATTCAAAAAAGCCTCCTAAAAATTATTAAGTACTCTTAATATGTTTAAGTTAAAAACAAATCAAGCTATTTATAGCGTAACAAAACATTGAATTCAAGTCATTGAATTTGTATTTCTATATAATAATTGAGTTGCTTATGCTATTGAAATTAAATTATTATAGTTATGTTTCAAAAGAATTGGACAAACTAATTCTTAAACTAAATACGGTAAAAGTAGAGGCTTATTTCAATTGCCTAATAGCTTCTTTCCTAAGATCTGTTTCTATATGCTATACTGACTCCTAATTAATTGTAGAAGGAATGATAAAAATGAGTGATAGATCCTCAAGACGATGGAAAATGCAACAAAAATTACGGGCACTGAAAACCCAAAATAACAATGATACAAACCCTTTGTTTAATGAATGTATTGAATCCCTCGGAGCAGAAACTCTCATTTTCTCTCAAAATAAAAGCCAACAGATTGTAAATACTTTAATAAATTCATTTCCTATAACTGTCTCTGGAAGAATAGATTGGGAACAGATAGACAATCAATTAATAGCTTTAAATAAAGAGCAACTAATTTCCCTTATTAAAGAAAACAAACCAGATTTTGATGAACAGATTTTTATATTATGGGATAATAATGAAATCCCTGTAATAAGCACAAATCTTGATAAAGTATTCCAATCACTAGTTGATATTGATGCAGTCAGTTTTTATTTCTGGTTATTGGATAAAGAATATAAATTTATAATTGAAATAAAAAATGAAGAAATGATTATGGTTGGATTTAGCTAATAATCCAATCCACTTTCCTCATTCTTTTTTTCTATAAATGAGCTTTTTCCACCGAAGCTATGTCGCCTTTAGCAATACGAGTACCTCTTTCAACTTCATGATCTTGCATAATTTTCCTCTTTAGGAACTTCATTGTTAACAACCAACACTCCGACTTCTCCGTGGCAACTACTGTCCACCGTTCCAAGAACATTGTGTTCCTCGTTATACCGATACGGGGATGTACCTGCAATTCATATCCTGGTAGAGCCTTAAAAACTTATATTTTTGGGACACTAGCATGTTTCTTTTTTCATTTATAAGTTTAATATTTCTTATACGGCATTTGGATTTTGCGATGTAATTTCAATCGAGAATGGGAATTCCCTCTCACTACTTGTCTATTGTCTTGTTATTCGCTTTTTCCTAGTGGGTTATAGCAAACGACAAGACTATTATTTTTTCTTCTAATCCCGTACTTATATTCTTTGATTTTGTTATTTTTCCTTAACAACAAACAAGACGCCAACCAGATCACGGAAGCGCCTACAATACTTGCTATAAACTTAACTAAACTTATTTACCTTCACGTCATTTACTTCTTTGTTTCCATACCCCATTCTCTTTACGATAAGTATTCTTTCCATTCATGAATCCCGCTGTATTACCAGGAATGCTATATTTTTTATTCTTAGCTTTCTTCTTCATTCTCTTTTCTTCTTGAACAGCTTGCAGATCCACCTTCCATTGTTTTAACAAATCCTCTTTACGTCGCATCGAATTTGTACCCCTTATATTGAAAAATAAATTGAATAATCATATTATATACATTTAAATATATTTTTCAATAAAAAGAGAGCACCCCCCGCTACCGGTGCTCTCAATGTGAATCGGGGTTATCCTGAGCATTGAATAGGACACGAAGAACTCGTCCTATTACATAATATGCTTGTCCTTATAATAATGTGCATTAAAAAAGCACCCCCGCACAGGTTCCAAATAATACATATACTTTGAATTAACTAACATGTTCGAAAAGACCTTTCCATATCATTGTATGATTATAAATTATCTTTATACTTAAATGACTCCTTAAGTATGTTTAATGTATAATTTCTATATAACTAAAAAAAAGCACCTGCATCATATAACTTTCTATTTTTCTTAACTATTCGCTTTATGTTTGGTGGTTGGGAGAAAACCAAGAATCTTCTCATTTATACTCCGTAGGTCCAGTCAGTACTTCTGTTGTCCCCTCACCTTCGCTAACTAATTATGGTTACGCAACATGATACCTACTAACAAATAAATCTATATATATAGTTGTAAAAATAAATGGTTAAGTGTTAAAATTGCATAGGTACTCTTTAAGGAGTTCTCATATAAATTAACAAGAGTTTAAAAATTCTCGAATCTTAGCCCCTTGGAGCGCCCTCCAAGGGGCTGAACTAATTAAAATATAGATTATATGCACCTTTATCATTTTCATTGACTCCATATATTGCATATACGTAATATTTTTGTGAAACATCACGGGTTTCAAATACAACATTTTTAAAAAAACTCTTATCTTTCCATAAGAGTTCTTTTTTTAATAATGCATTTGTTTAAATTCTTAAATTTGGCCAGACAGTCCAGTAATTCTCAATACTTTGTCAATCTTCCTGATTGTCGAAACCCATATACATAATTATTTTCACCTTAGCATCCTAATAATAAAATAGTAAAAAGTAGATGAAGTTATGTACCAACAAACAAATTTTACATGAATCAATTACCAAAAATAGATAAAATTTTTGGCTATAGCGCATTTACCTTTATGAATATGAGATACAGACGAAATACGGGGAAAGATAGGTCATAGGACAGAAATGAAATCTGAAACTTCCAAACTATCTTTTTATTTATGTTCGACATAATATAACAATATAGAGATATATAATGTGTTATTATTACTGTTGCAATCTTAAATTTTACATAATTGGAGGAACAAACGTGGGAAAAATATTTAAGTTTGGATGCCTAGGCATTATAGCTTTATTTGTAATCGGAATAATTGCTATGGTTGCTGGTGGCGGAGATTCAACAGAAACAACTTCAACAGACACTAAAGCAGTATCAAAAGAAGGTGTATCTTCTGATGTAAAAATCGCTGTAGGGTCTATGGAAACAGTAGATTCTGTGGGCAATGAATATACAAAAGAACAAGCACAAGGTGTATTTAAAATTTTAGAAGTTACACTTACTAATAATCAAAAAGACGCTATCACTGTTGATGCTAACAGCTTTAAATTAGTAGATAGTAAAGGTCGCGAATTTACATATTCAACACAAGGTCAAACATCTTTTGACTTAGCTAACGGTGGGAAAACTGACTTCTTCTTAAAACAATTGAATCCTGGTCTAACACAGACAGGTAAAATTGTATTTGATATACCAAAAGATGCTGAAGGAATTTTCTTAAAAGCTAGTGGTGGTATGACGGGTAAAGAAATTAAGTTAAAAGTAGAATAGTAAAAAGGTACTCGAAAGAGTACCTTTTTTCTCACTGACCACCATTACATAACGCGGGAAAATAAGATGTGGATGAGAATTCAATACATATTAATAAAATTAAGACGGTTCAAGTTTGAGAAGGGCTCCTTAAGTTAACTATTCTTTTTGGAAAGTAACTTTACACATAGAAAAAACCTCATATATTGAGACCTTATAGTAAACATTTTAGTATTTTCTTCCTACAAAATCTCAGCGAGAAGAATCATAAAAAAACATATTGAATTACTGAAGAATTCTGTTCTCAACATTACATTAGATTTGCATCATATTTATTAATCGTGAATACATTTCACGTTCTTCTTTCGAATTTTTTATATAATTGTGAGCAGCATGAAAAACATCAAAAAATTGATTAAGAAAAAGCACTGCCAAAATCTTCAGCAATGCTTTCCCATTAAACGTACTATGATAACGAACGGCTATTTTTTTCTACTCATGAGTTCTATATACTCGCATATATTTATTTTAGATTTAAGATACTTTTTATTTCCTTCACACTCAACTTACTTGCTTTTGCAATAGTTTCAAGCGGTACACCAACTTCATACATCCCTCGGATTATCTGCATCTTACCTTGCTCAATTCCTTTTTCCATGCCCTCTTGTTCTGCATGCGCTAACTTAGCTTGTTCATCTAGAAGTAATTTCTCTCGAGCTTCATATGCTGTTCGGAAAGAAGAATCATAGCTCATATTTTCCCCTTTACTTATTGCCTTTTGTAAAATTGGATCTTGATTCATCGCAATCTCCTCCAATATTTGAGTAAAATTCTTCACACATTATTAAGATTCTTCTTCGTCTAGAAAATTAAAATTACCATCAATAAGACTCTGTAAATACTCATCAAAGCTGTTTGCAATCACTTCATATTCATCAGGATCATGTAAAAAACGAATGATTTGACCACATACACCTTCATCAGAAGGGTTAAAATCAATATACAGCTTTGATGTTCCACCGTTGTTCATACAATCTGAAAAGTGAATATACGTGCCAGGGAGAAGTCCTTCTGGATTTATCTTGGAGTCAACAGCATCCTCGTCATCTTGGTATTCTAAAAGATAGGAGACGTCTTCTTCTTCTTTTGAACTTTCAATCATCTCCTGTGTAGAAAGCAAATAATATGGATACTCTTCAACATCTGAACCTAAAATACATACCGTGACTTCGTTTTCTCCATATTTCCGCCAATATGTACCATCGATATTTTCAAGTAAAGTGATTAATGATTAAGGACAATTTGGATATTTCGTCCTTAATATATCAATATCTCCTTTTGTAGCACCGTATGCTTTATTTAGTGCTTCGAGATCATCTGTTGATAATGCTGCTTTCAAACCGTTTAAAAATTTGTTTACCAAATCCATTATTTTGTCCTCCCCAAAAACAAATATAAATTTTCTTAGTCTATATACCTAACATAAATAAGATTTGACCTTTAACCGTTTACACATCTAATTTAATTAGTACCATTACGTTCTAGCTCTTCTCGATTAAAGTATTGTTCTAGTAACTCTTTACCTGTTTTGATTGTAGTATAGTACTCTCCACCATACAGTTTCCCTTCTGATGGTTTATGGAAATCTTCGTATTTAGGGAAGTCTTCATTCTCTTCAAATGATTTCTTTGCAATTTCCATGTCTTCTGCTTCTATTTTAGCAAACAATCTACCTATACCGAATAACCCTTCATCATCAATACTTTCTTCTACAAGATAGTGTTCCTCTTCCTCTATAGGTGTCATTTTACTTTTTCTAACAGAATATAGATGACCCGTTTCTTCTTCTCTTACCGTAATAAAAATCCAACCAACTCTTACAACTGTACAAGGTTCTAATCCTAATAGTGTATAGGCAACTACCTTTTGGTCTTTCACATATTTCCCCATTTTATCTACCCCTTGTTGTTTATTTTAAACCGTAGTCTCTCAGACATTTATCTGCTCTTAATAGAATATCTCTGACTGACTCTTTTCTTTCATAAGTTCGTGTATCTTCAAGTGAGTTCCAATATACTTTTCCGTATTTCTCTATCGTTTCTACATGCATATCATCTACATAAGCATCGTGACGTTTCATTACGTCTCTACCGTTTTCTCGATAGTCCATGTATTTATATGTTGCATCTACCCCTAAATCTTCTCCAAGACCTGACATTTTAACGAATGGCGCTCTTGAAACTCCTGTATGAAATAGCATCTTTTACCTCTCCCCCTTATTTTAATATGATATTGTATCGTTCTCTTTGTTGTAAACTCATAAACTGCTCTACAAATTGTAGTTCATCTCAGTTAAACAATTTCATTGCTGTTTTTGTTTATTGGTTTTCAAGTCTATAATAGTTCCCCCGTATTTCACGACATTTTTTACATATTCTGTTTAAAGATCAAAATATTTATTAACGTTGTGATACATATCTATAACCATCTAAGACAGTAATTCCCTTTACTACAACTGTATTTTTTTCAATACTTTTCACTATTGCTTTTCCTGTTAAACGATTCATATATTGAATATAAATTGCAAATTCTATAGGTTCCTTTTTTTGTTTTTCTTAAAAATAATGTAATTCTTCTTCATTGGCACTTAACTCTAACTCCCAATTTTCAAAGTTTGTTTTATGTATGGATAGTTCATGTGATTCCGGCGATCCTATTTCACATTTTAAATCTTTAACAAAAACACGGTCTACGCAATGCCTTACCATATGCCACCTCCATCTGAGTATGTCTTCATTCCAAGCCTACTATTTCTCATTTTATTCTGCAATTCTGTTAAATTAAATGCTGTCATTATATTAAACACCGTAGAAATAATTTTATCTTCTCTCCACAGGTTTACATGTTATTCAATAAATTAGTTTATATTGATATTATATTTAAATATAATTTTCAAACCATCTTCATAAAGGCTCTCGTCATCAATATAAACTTAACTTAATAGAATCAAAATATGACAATCACAATTATAAATTTAACTTTGTAAATATCTACATATAAGCCAATCTTTTTATACATATATTGGATAAATTATAGTAAGATATCATTCTACTAAATGAAGTGAAAGTGGGGGTAGTTCAAATTTGTATCTTACTAATCATTTTTGGCCTCAATTTAAATCATTCAGTTCATTCATCTCCATCTTATTTAGTACACTACAAATGAATGTTATCTACTTTACTTTTTAACTAAAAAACTGCTTCAGCATATTTACCTGAAGCAGCTCTTGTTATCTCAAAAATGGTAATGATGCTTGCTGAATACTGCTTTGAGTTGAGACATAAAATGATTTTGCGAATCCCTCATTGTGAATACATTCATCTATTACAAGCATTATAGGAATCTTCCGTAAGTCTAACATTAGCTCCTTTCTAACATGTTCTGCTAAAGCAAGATTAGATATAGATAATATAAAAATTCCTGGTAAACTCTTCGTGTTTTCGAAATTCAATAAATTATTTGGTCCATTTTGAATTTGATCTTCCCAAATTCTCAATCTCGATTTTAAGTGCTGTGCATATCGCTGCCCCTGTTGCACCCTTTCAAATATGAAGTTTTGATTTCCAATTGGAGTTTTAATTTCTCCAACAGCAATGGGATTATATCCGGTACCAGTACCTTGTAGCTTTGGATACCAGCACCAATTTTTTAATAACTGTTGGCCTACTGCAAACTCATATTTTATCTGATTCATAGTGACAAATCTCTGTACACCCGCCACCCCTAGTTTTAACCACTGCTCTGGCTTTAAAGAATAGTTTGTATTACGGTTATGATAAGCCCACATCATCAAATGACCTGCAGTATTTAATGTAATTGGAGCAGATGTTTTAGGCTGATCCGGAAATAGCCCCGATTTCATCTCCCATCTACTAACAAACCCATACAGTACTAGTTTTTTCAGTGATTCCGAAACCTGAGACCTACTAATTTTAGACTCCACAAAATTTTTAATTTGAGCTTCTGTAATCGCTAATGAATCCCAAATAAGTTTTAGTATTAAATTGTCTTTTTCATTTATAAAACCTGAATTAATTCTGTCATAAATACTACGTAAATCTGTGAGTGGTTTGAATTTATCTGGAAGAATTGGTCCCCCCTGTAAAGAGGGGTCATCCCAAAGTGATAAAGATTGGTCCCTATTAAGCCAAAATTGAACCGCCTTTCCATTCTCTTGTACGGAAACCTGCGGCGCACTCATTAGTTATATAAAAACGCCGTTGGGTCGTTAACTTTTTTACGTCCAAAAGGAAACTTGAAGATAACCCCCGACCCTCTCTCTTTTTCTACATCCACATTTACAATTCTCATACTTACTACTTCATCCAATACTGGCTGTTCGATTGTTTTAGGGACAATTCCTTTAATTGTGCAGCCTTGGTCCAATTCAACAAAAACTCCAAAACGCGGGTCAACATTTACAACTCGCCCTACAATTGTGTCCCCTTCAGCTAATTCAGATAACAACTGATAAGGATTTTCCACTGCCGCTTTCCTAGAAACGTGAATTAGTCGTTGCTCCGGATTAAATTGTAAAACCTTAACTGGGATACGTTCACCAATAGGTGCATAGCGATCCACTGCGTTTTTATACACTCTTCCATAGTTTAGTTCATGTAACTTCATGAAGCATTCCGCACCATTAATGCGTAAGAATATAGTAGGAACCTGAGCATTCATATTGTATCCAGTTACTTCTGCTTCGTAGGTTGGCTCTTGCAGTCTTTCATCTTGCTCCAATTCTATCAACTCACGAATTAAAGCATCTGCAGATCTCCTACTTGCTTCTTTTACTGAAACCTGAACTTTATTTACATCTAGTTCATCAGACATTTGAGTAATTACTACGTTAAAAATATTACCTGTGAATTGTGTAATACTTCTAAAAGAGTAATCAGAGAAGTCCTCTTTTTTACAAACACCTATAATCTTACCGTTTTCAAGGGCAAACTCAGCATATTCAGTATCTGGATCGTCTTTATCGTTTCTTTTAACCGTTCTCAATACCGCTTGAATTGGCTCTTTATATCTACGTAGTGCCTGGAGTTTTTCATAAGTTTTTGAATCCATAAAAATATCTCCTCTCTCTTGTTCAATATTTATAAAGTTCAAAAATAATACTTCTACTTGAATTATTGTTACTTTTAACTGAGAAACTAAGTGTTTTAGAAATGTTTTCTAAAATTTTTAAAACTAGCTCTGATCCTTATCTTATTTATAAAAGTTAATGTTAAAATAGTTGTATATTTAATCAATTAAATTTTCATCAAAAACTAATCCTATATGGACTATTTTATTATTTTCAACTTTGATTGCGAGGGGAAAAAGGATGCGTAAACTGTTTAATGAAAAAAGGATATTAGAAAAAGAAACTGAGGAAGGTTCGCTTTATTTCATATTGCCTGAAGATACATTCCAGAAATACGTAGGACTTTGGGGATATCTAATACGACCTGGAGAATTTCATGAACCTGTGAAGTGGATAAATACTTATAAGATGCATTCTTTGGATTCTTACGTATTACTAAATGAATTTAAACCTAACGAATACGAATACATGATTTTTGAATATAGCAAAAATACCAGTAGCAGCTGTAGAAGAAGTAAGAAATTGTTTAATTAAAAATGAGTGTATGAACGTTTATCCAGAAGATTTCCCTATTGTAGATGGGTATGAATATGTATCCGCAGGAGAAAAGAAAAAATTCATTGTTGAAACTGAAGATCATTATGATGATGTTACTTTGTATGATCAAACCCATTACTTTTCCGATCATTACATTGTGGAATCATACAAAAAACAATTAACGGGCAACATACATACTTATACAAAACACATTACGATGAGTGGTATCAACTTTATTCTTTAGATACAAGTGATAAGTGCTGGATTTTTAAAGAAGTCTTTGAAGATAAATTGGATAACCTACCACTCTCCTCATATGAAAAAATGATAACTGAAAAAAGAGAGATTCCACAAGAAGATATAAATTATCAATTAAATTTAAAGAAATTACATGACCCTAATACTGAATGTGATTTTTACTACTCTGACAAGATGTTTGCATTAGGCTTCTTAAATAATGGAGGAAGAATTAATGTAGTAAACATTGATGGAGAATTAAGACGGTATAGCGAGATGGTTTTTAAAGTGGAAAAGCCATTCTCAAAATGGGACAATTTAGTATATGTAGGTACGGCAGCGCAAAAGGAAATACAAGAAGATATTCTAACAGATGTATCCTTGGAATAAAGTTGGATTAAATTAACTTAATAAACCTTGATAAAAGATGCAAATAGAAAAAGTGTGTTTTGAAAAAAGATTGATCAAAACACACTTTTTCTATATTCAATTGAATCATCCTTTTATAAAAAAGTTTGATAATTTTTGCGATCCTTACTCAATTAATACGCCCTTTAGCTGAAGAAGGGCACATCAGTTTATCACTGATTTTTCTTTTCTAATTTTAATTGATTAACAATGTAAGATACTAATGTAATTAACGGATTAATAATAGTCTTAGATGTTTTATACTCAACTTGCTGAGATGCATCAACCATAGATAATTGAGCAACGGAGATAACTTTCTTTGTATCTTTAATGATTTGATTTAAGAACTTTGCAATTTCTTGGTCGTATTCTTCTTTTCGTCCTTGCATTATCAATTCAAAAGTACTATTTATAACAATAACCTCTAAATCTAAAGATTTTTGATGATTATTAGCATGATGTTTAAGGCGTTCTACGGTACCTTCAACAGTTGCAGGATTTGTAAAAAGAATGGTCTGAGGCTGCTGTATATTGCAGAGGTAATCAAAGAATGGTTCATCAATTTTAATAATTGGCACTGAAATTGAGAGTTGGTCTTCCTGTAAAATTGCAATATAGTTTGTGCAAGTAATAAGGATAGCATCAACATTACATTGGGCAATCCATTCTATTTGCTCTTTAACTTTAAATTGAGCATCTGATTCTTGAAAATTTTCACTTAATGTAACTCGATACATTAAAGCTGGGTCAACAAAATGTATTAATTCAATGTTAAATAGGGAAAATGCGTTTTCTATATATTCTATATTCGAATAATGGGCGTGTAAGCACCCTAATCTTTTTCTCAATTCCATTCCACCTCTATTATATTTCTGCTTATTCTATCAGTGTGTGCATCCAAATGTCTATCAAAATTGAGACCTTTCCTCTTATTCCACAATATGGTCCTTTAGTGCAGGAACTTTATTGCTATTCAACGATTCCTTAATCCGCCTTTCAGTACAGATCTTCTATTCGCTATAAAAACATCACAATTTTTTTATAAACGTCGCGACTTTATTCAAAACATCGCATCTTTTTTATAAACATCGTGACTTTATTTACAAGCGACAACAGAGCAAGAAATGATGCAATTTGCTGTTTATATGCGAGAAAAAAGAGAGAAATCTTCATTGCATTAAGCACGGAAACATCTAAAAACCCCTCTTATTAGCAATGCTAAGAGGGGTTTTCTTTTACTCTACATGTAATTTGTATACAAATCCTAAGGCATACGATCTTTTAAATCTGCTAAAGGTATAAGTTTGTCGACAAGCCATAACTTCTTATTTCCATCATAGATAAGGTTTATCTGCATTAATGACATATTATCAGATGAAACACCATTAACTGTAATTTTACTTTTCACTTTTGCTAATACATTTGCCTTTGTGGTATCCAAAAATGCATAATACAACTCACCACCTGTGTATTCAGATTGAAATGAAACTTTCTTCTTTTCCTTCTCATCTCCAGCCCCAGGGGCAGATTGAGTTGGTCCACCTGGTGGTGTTAATTCTTTCTTTGCATTTGGTGTTATATATGCATCTATATTAGCAAGGTATGATTCACCTTTACCCGTATCATAAGTACGGAAAGCTTTAAGAAATCGTTCTGCAGCTTCCTTTACTTGTTGTTGATTATTACTCTTTAGAGCTGACAGTTCCTTTTTCGTATCGTTGTATTGTGCCTCCACCTTTTCCACTTTTTTCGTTAATTCTATATTATCAGTTTTAAGTTTTTCATTATCAGATTGATATTTTATTAAAAACCCTACACTAGCTATTAATAAAATTGCTATTATAATGGTGATTTTCTTCATGATTTACCTCCTTTTCGCAGTTTCATAAGTTGCTAGATGTTACATGCATTATTATCTAACTACACGACCATATCCCGCAAAATGCTGTTGAAAATATGGTTTACCTAAATCAGCATAGCCAATCGGATCACCAGCATGATACATTGTATTATTTCCTACATAAATGCCAACATGCGTAATATAGTTACTTGTAGCATAAGTACTATGGAAAAACACTAAATCTCCTGGCTTAGGATCTGTTATACGTTGGGTTTTATCCCATTGGGTTTGTGCAGTACCAAATAAATTAATACCAACTCTTGAATACGTATACTCAATAATTCCACTACAATCAAATGACGTATTTGGTGTTCGCCCTCCAAACACATATGGCCATCCTTGATACTTTAGTGCTTCTGTCATAATTGCTTGGAATACATCATCACCTAAAACGCTACCTCCAGCAATTCCACCAGAACCACCAGGGGTTTGACCAGGTTGATAGTATCTCATAATATGTGGGACATAGTCTGGATCACCATAACACCAATTATTAGCTACTGCCTCTGCACTTCGCCATGAACCACATTTATACCCATTTTTAGCTGATTGCTCTGCAGAAAATGCCCTTGCATTCTCGTGAGTATATCCACCTTTTGAAACTGCATAGTTAGCGTAGCCAGTTCCGTATAGTGATAGGTAAGGATTTGAAGTTATCTTCACCTTTTCCCCCACTTCACACCGTACGTGAGGGTTTCCCCTCATACGGCGTTCCATCTGATTCAATTGACCTAACTTTTATATTAAAGAGAAGATAGGTGCTCGATTCGCAAGTATTCTTAGCTTATCGAACCTTTTCTTCTTTTCTTCTTCTATTTCATAGTTGGCTAAGATGGATTTTGCCTTCTCTGAATCATCATGATGAATTGCGACATGTATATCTTCTAGCACAATTATCAGGTTTTCATAGTCGTCTTTCCCGCCAAATTCCAACGGAATTTTATGGTGGCAGTGCCAACCCATTAGACCTAATTCCTGTTTAGTAATTGCACATCTTCCATACTGTGCTATAAATTTTGAAATACGATTGTCGTTATATTCTACGGTTCGATGATTCATATAAAATCGTTGCACATGTCTAAGTGTTTCTTTATCAATAGCTTTCAAGGTATCATGAATTTCCGCCCTACCTTCTTCGGTATAATTTGAAATAGATTGGGTAAAATTCCTTGCTGATTTATGCTTTTGTGCATGAATCGGGATTAGTACAATATCTTGAATTTTATAGAGTTTCGGATTATAGTTCCGATACCTTTTTCTCAAAGTGGATGACATATCGTGCTTAGTGGCTCTTTTCCAATCTCGCCTCAGTCGGTTATAGAGTGTTCTTATGAGATGGCAACTCATTTGGTCTAAATCTTTATTAATATGGGTTGCAGCCGCATAATAATTTTGTATGCCCATCACAACTGTGTTGTAATGCCATACTGCCTCTGGCGTCTGCTTTTTACTTATTTTCTTGATGGCTTCCTTCAATTTTAAGTAGGCATTTTCTCTGGCTTTTTGACACATCCTGCTATGAGCGACATGACGATTTCTCTTTTTTCGTGCTTTGATGCTGAATCCCAAAAAATCACTGGATTTCTTCTGTAGGTTAACAATTCTAGATTTCTCAGTGCTAATTTCCAGATGTAACCGTGTTTTGAGAAAGTCTTTTGTCGCCTCAAACATCTTAAGAGCCGTTGGATAGTTACGACATAATATTTTGAAATCATCTGCGTATCGAATAATAAAGCATTCCTTCAAATTGCTTTTCTTTAATGCTCTATACTTATCATTTCTCGCCCCGTATGGATGTTTAGTCTCAATAGTTTCCCATTGGTCGCTAATCCACCAGTCTAATTCGTTTAGAACGACGTTGGAAAAAAGAGGGCTCAAAATACCTCCTTGCGGAGTTCCCTTATTCGGGAAGCCTTCATTAATGATTTCTGCTTTTAATAAACTTGAAATGATAGAAAGTAATTTTTTGTCTCGTATCCCTATACTCCATAACTGTTTTATAAGTTTTCCATGGTTTACATTGTCAAAGAATCCTTTGATATCTATATCTACACAATAATGAAAACCTCTTCCTTGACTGTTCACCAAAGATTTCATCCTTGCTAATGCATGATGTGTACTTCGATTTGGACGGAATCCATAACTATGGGCATGGAACTTTGCTTCACATATAGGCTCAAGAATTTGTAAGATACACTGTTGAAACAGTCTATCCCATATTGTCGGTATCCCAAGAGGTCTCTTTTTACCATTAGGTTTCGGTATAAAGACTCGCCTAACCGCTTGTGGTTGATACCAGAAAAACATGGACTTAACCTGTTCTATCACTTCATCTGTTAAAAGCGATTTTATGTCGTTAATGGTCATCCCATCGACTCCAGCTGTTACACTCCCCATATTTCTTTTAATGTTTCGATATGCCAATTTGATATTTTCATCCATCATCATAAGCTCTATTAGTTTATAAAAGTTATCTCCATTTTGACTTTGCTGATATAAGCCGTCCAGAATGGACTGCATATCATAGTATTCAGCGTGTCTAAGCTTTGCAGTTTTCTTTATAAGTCGGTGCTCCTTTCAGAGTTAACCTTTTTTAGTCTCACAAGAACCTTATAATTCAACTGATTTACTTTATAAAATGGTTGGTCAATCTTCTATCAGACTAATGGCTATCCCTCCATGATGTTTCCATCATTTCATAGGTACTGTGCCATCACTCTTACCACCATAAATAAAGGTTATATGTACGCTAATCTCACGAACATTTTCCCCTTAAACATTTCACCAAAGATAAGTTCTCCATGTTGGTGGCTTTCCACGTTCCACTACTTCTATCTATTCATGACACTTTTAGGGCTCTCCTTTAAGCCTGTTGACTGGATGTCGCCTATAACGACATATGGACTTTCATAACAACTATTCTTACTTATCCACATCAACGCCACGCTCGTGGCACACACATTTCTATGTGTTATGCTTTCTAGACCCGTACATTCGGAGATTCGTCAGATTCTGCCTACCGATAGTTTTTGTGAATCCATTCTACCCATGAGTGTTTTATAGACTCCCGACCTATAGGCTACATCATCCATCTCTGGATAAGTTTCGTAGTATTTACGTACTTTACGGTAGCTCTCGGCCGACTTTACCGAGCTTCACACACTTACAGTTCTTATCTACTGCATCATGCATGTCGGAGTATCAGAGGAAGCCCTTCCAGGCGTTACCCTTTCATTTGACTTCTCGAAATAGTAGTTCTACTGATTTCAAATCAGTGCTCAACCTTTTCAGTTAAGAACGTGTCGCACAGTTATAACACTGTAATGTAATATTTTGATCGCCGTTGGATTTTTTATGACAATCTGCAAAATGCATTAAACCATATTTAATACTTTCTTCTGGATCTGTAAAATAACCAGGAGGATGATTTTGTGATTCGGAACTTTGCATAACGTCCAACTGGGTTCCAGAACTTTCTTGTTGGATAAGAGCTAGTATTAGTGAAGTCATTGCCTCTATGCCGTGTTGGGCTGCATATTTCCGTACCAACGGCTCCCATCTCATTACTTCAGGACTAACACTTGCAGTACCTGGTGCAAAAGGACCACCAATTCCTCCAGGACTGACTTCATCTTCACTCATTGTGGCGGTTAATAAAAATATCACTATACCTAAACCTGCAACAACAGCCAAAATAATACCGGCTACTATTAATAATGGCTTTGCAACAGCAACTGTAGCTGCCTTCTGTGCTACTTTAACTGCCACTTTCTTACCTACTTGTGCAACTGCTTTACCCGCTACTTTTGTACCTTTACCAGCCGCCTTCCCTAAAGAATGGCCTGCCTTTTTCAAGGCAGGCTTAGCATTCCCTAGTTCAGCTTCAGGATGATGTTCATTTTCAAAGTCGCGATTTGGTTCCGCACTCAATGTATAAACCCTCCCTCACGAGCTGAATTATTTTGGTTTTATAGTTTCTTTCGCTTTTACATTTTTTAAAGCTTCTTGTTGTGTTTGTGCTTTCGTTTCAACTTTTTTAATTGCTGCCCCTTCTTTTACTTGTTGTTGATTATTTACTTTAGGGACATTTTTAGTTGGTTGTGAATTAATCGGTTTTACCTCTACTTGTTTTTGCGGTGTACTTACATGTGAAGTAGTGACTGGTTTGCTTTCCATCGGATTCGCTGGTGATGGTGTTGTTCCTGACTGTGGTGTTGTGATTGGTTTGCTCTCCATCGGATTCGCTGGTGATGGTGTTGTTCCTGACTGTGGTGTTGTGATTGGTTTGCTCTCCATCGGATTCGCTGGTAATGGTGTTGTTCCTGACTGTGGTGTTGTGATTGGTTTGCTTTCCATCGGATTCGCTGGTGATGGTGTTGTTCCTGACTGTGGTGTTGTGATTGGTTTACTCTCAATCGGGTTCGGTTGCGATGGTGTTGTTCCTGACTGTGGTGTTGTGATTGGTTTGCTCTCCATCGGATTCGCCGACGATGGTGTTGTTCC
>NZ_JBFTQW010000021.1:0-48563 GCF_056399205.1 Bacillus sp. 01N45 | reverse complement strand
ATTCGCTCGACTTGCATGTATTAGGCACGCCGCCAGCGTTCATCCTGAGCCAGGATCAAACTCTCCAATAAAGTTAGTTTGTCTAGCATCTAAAAATAAAAATTGACGTTTCACGTTGTTTGTTTCGTTCAGTTTTCAAAGAACTAATCTGCCGCTCAGAAGCGACTTTATTAATATAACATTTCGTTATATTTTCGTCAACAACTTTTTTCAATAAGTTGTTTTTCGTTTGTTTTGCTTGTTACCTTTCGTGGCAACGAATATAAATATACCAGTTTGATTATTAAAATGCAATAGTTTTTCTAATAAAATTTTTAACTTAGTAAAAAAGTATAAAAACAGCACATTTCTTCTATATAAATATAATTTCTCGCACCATCAAGAGCTACTATCCCTACGTAGCTCATACTCAAATAAAAAAAGCTTTGGAGAAATCTCCAAAGCTTAGTCTTGTTTATGACGCATAGCAGGGAATAATAATACATCACGAATAGATGGTGCATTCGTTAACAACATAACAAGACGATCAATACCAATCCCTAGCCCACCTGTAGGAGGCATACCGTACTCAAGAGCTTCAATATAATCATCATCCATCATGTGAGCTTCATCATTACCTTGTTCGCGCTCTTTTAATTGCGCTTCAAAGCGTTCTTTTTGATCAATCGGATCATTTAGCTCAGTGAATGCATTTGCATGTTCACGTGCAACGATAAATAATTCGAAACGATCTGTGAATCGTGGATCTTCGTCATTCTTTTTCGCAAGTGGCGAAATTTCTACTGGATGACCGTAAATAAATGTTGGTTGAATTAATTTATCTTCTACTTTTTGTTCGAAGAATTCGTTTATAATATGACCAACTTCCATCGTATCCTTAATACCTACATTATGTTCTTTTGCAAGTTCACGCGCTTCTTCTACACTCATTGGATTCCAGAAATCTGCTCCAGAATGTTCCTTGATTGCATCTACCATATGAAGACGTGTCCATTCTGGTTCTAGATTAATTTCATAATCACCATATTGGATTGTTGTTGTACCTAGTACTTGCTTCGCAATATGCGCAACCATATTTTCTGTTAGTTTCATAATATCTTTATAATCAGCATACGCTTCATATAATTCAATCATTGTAAACTCTGGATTATGACGAGTTGATACACCCTCATTACGGAATACACGACCGATTTCATAAACTTTTTCTAATCCACCCACAATAAGGCGTTTTAAATGAAGTTCAATTGCGATACGCATGTATAATTCCATATCTAACGCATTATGGTGCGTAATGAAAGGACGCGCAGAAGCTCCACCTGCAATTGCATGCATCATAGGTGTTTCCACTTCAAGATAACCATTGTCATCTAAGTATCTTCTCATTTCACGAATGATTTTACTGCGAGTAACGAATGTTTCACGGCTTTCCATACTTGTGATTAAGTCTAAGTAACGTTGACGGTAGCGTTGTTCAACATCTTTTAATCCATGATATTTATCCGGTAATGGACGAAGAGATTTCGTTAATAGTGTAAAGCCCGTTGCCTTCACCGAAAGTTCTCCAACGTTCGTTTTGAACACTTTACCTTCAATACCTACTAAATCACCTAAATCTGCTGTTTTAAATAATTCGTACTCTTCATCTCCAACAGCATCTTTACGAACATAAATTTGAACTTGTCCATGTAAATCTTGAATATGTGCAAATCCAGCTTTTCCTTTACCGCGTTTTGTCATAATACGACCAGCGATAGAAACAGAGATTTCTTTCTCTTCTAATTCTTCTTTAGAGAACTCTCCATATAAGCTTAATAAGTCATTTGTTGCATTTGTACGTTCAAATCGTTTACCAAACGGATCGATTCCTTGCTCACGTAAGTTATGTAACTTTTCACGACGAACAAGCAATTGGTCGTTTAATTCTTCGTGGTTCATGTTATCCATGGTATTGATATCACTCCAGCTCTATTAATTTTTACAATATATACAGTATAGCATTTTCTACTCAACTAGAAAAACTGCCAGCAACTAGCTGGCAGTTCTTCTTTCTTTCACGTAATTATAGGAAGTGTATAGAAGAATGTCAATCTTCCCTATCTATTATTAACCAACGTGAATTGTTTGTTGTTTCGCTTCTACTTCTTCTACAAATGCACCTAATACATTCGCAAGGTCCTCACGCGTATTACAAGCATTGATACCATTACGTACAGTTGCATTACCACGAACACCCTTTAAATACCAAGCTGCATGCTTTCTCATCTCTCTTACAGCGACATTTTCGTTCTTTAAATCGATAAGACGATCTAGATGCAACATACATACGTCAATTTTCTCACGCACTGTCGGTTCCGGCATTAATTCACCTGTTTCCAAATACTTTACCGTACGATAAATCATCCACGGGTCCCCAAGGGCAGCGCGACCAATCATAACACCGTCTACACCAATTTCATCAAGCATACGCTTTGCATCTTGTGGCGTTTCGACATCACCATTTCCGATAACCGGGATATTTACAGCTTGCTTTACTTGTTTAATAATATCCCAATCCGCTTTCCCTTCATACATTTGTACTCGTGTACGTCCATGAACCGCTACTGCTTGTCCGCCAGCACGCTCAACAGCTTTTGCATTCTCAATTGCAAAAATATGATCTGCATCCCAACCAATACGCATCTTAACTGTAACCGGCTTTTCAACAGCATCTACAACCGCCGCTACCATTTCATATATTTTATTTGGGTCTAAAAGCCACTTTGCTCCCGCGTCACACTTAATGATTTTCGGTACTGGGCAACCCATATTAATATCAATAATGTCTGCTGTCGTATATTTATCTACGTATTTCGCAGCATCTACAAGAGTTTCTTTCTCTCCACCAAAAATTTGTAAACTTAATGGCTTTTCTCTTTCATCAATATATAACATATCTAATGTTCTTTTGTTATTAAGTAATATCGCTTTATCACTTACCATTTCAGCACAAACTAAACCTGCACCAAATTCTTTTACTGTCAAACGGAATGCAGAGTTACACACTCCCGCCATCGGTGCTAATACAACCGGGTTTTTCATCTCAATATTTGCAATCTTTAACACTCGACTTACTCCTTCCTTCATAGTCACTTCGGCATTAATTCCTCCACTGAAACCTTTAATGCCTTAGCAACTTCCACTACAAAATCTTGGGAAGGCGATCGATTCCCTCTCTCAACTTCACCTAAAACAGATACAGATACCCCTAACTCTTTCGCAAAACCTTCTTGTGTATAACCTTTTAGCTTTCGAAAAGCACGAATGCGTCTTCCCCATTTTTCTGCTTCCATACCGTTACTCCCTCTCGCCTTTTCATTTCTTCTACTTGTGAACGTGAAATGTTTTGTTTTATATCTTGATTAATCTCTAACAACGGAACGATAACAAAAGCTCTTTCGAACATCCGCGGATGCGGAACAATAAGATTCTCTGCTTCAATATTTTCTTGATTATATAGTAAAATGTCAAGGTCGATGGTCCTCGGACCCCATCTAATTTCCCTTTTTCTTCCTAAATTATTCTCTACTCTTTGTGTGATTTTCAATAATTCTTGCGGTGATAAATTGGTAGAAATTTTTATAACTAAATTTAAAAAGCAACTTTGGTCAGTATAGCCAACTGGCTCTGTTTCATATACAGATGAAATATCGTTAACTTGGATATACGGGTTTTTGTTTAAAAACTGAATCGCTTCAGTTAAATACGTATAACGTTCTCCGATATTTGAACCTAATGCAATGTAAGCTATATTATTCATGGACGTTCTCTCGTAATTTCCACTGCTACAGCACGATAATGCCCAGGTATCGGCGGATCTGGTTTAATTACTTTAATTGTACAACGGAAAATACTCTCATATTGTTTTAATATATCTGCAGCAATATTTTCAGCGATACTCTCTACAAGCTTATACGTTCTATCTTCAACAACTTTTCTACATAACTCGAAAAGCTCTCCATAATTGACAGAATGCTCTAAGTCATCACTTTCTCCTGCCTGTTTCAAATCCAACTCCACCGTTAAGTCCACTTTAAATCTCTGACCCAATTTATTTTCCTCTGGGAATACACCATGATAACCGTAAAACTCCATATCATGAACATAAATTTTATCCAATTACTTTACCCCCTTACCAATCATCGCATCCATCATCTTAGCCATACGTGCCATTTCCTTCACATCATGAACACGAACAAACTCACAACCCTTTTCAATGCCGAGACAAACGGTAGCTCCTGTTCCCTCAAGACGTTCCTCTACCGGTAAATCTAACACATGTCCAATAAAGGACTTTCTTGAAGTACCTAAGAGAACTGGATAACCCAGTACGTTTAACTGTTCTAAATTACGCATCGCTTCTAAATTTTGTTCAGGTGTTTTAGCAAAACCGATGCCTGGGTCTAAAATGATATTCTCATCTGGCACGCCAGCATCTTTAGCAATTTTGATGCTTTCATATAAATCAGCAATCATATCAGCCATTAAATTGCGGTAATTCATGTTATCGCGATTATGCATCAAGATAATAGGTACATCATAATGAGCTGCAACTTCAGCGATTTTCGGTTCCGCCTTCGCTCCCCAAACGTCATTAATAATATGAGCGCCAGCTTCGATTGCTTGTTTTGCAACTTCAGCTTTATACGTGTCGATAGAAATAGGCAATTCCACTTCTTTTGCAACCGCCTGAATCATCGGAACAACTCGCTTTATTTCTTCTTCCACCGATACTTTAGCAAAACCCGGGCGAGTAGATTCACCGCCGATATCAATAATATGAGCACCTTCATCTCGCATTTCTTTCGCATGGCGCACCGCAGCCTCTACCTCGTTGTAACTCCCACCATCAGAAAACGAATCTGGTGTTACATTTAAAATCCCCATAATTAAAGTTTTTTCATTTAAGTTCAATGTATATTCGCCGCAGCGCAAATCATAATCCCACTTCAAACTACACATCTCCTCTTCGCAATTCATTTCTGCTCCACAATTTCTCTCTCTGCATTTCATAAAGACTCATAAATCTTTTTGTAACCATACCTACTTTACCCGGGAAATCTCGTCCCTCTATATGATAAAGCGGGACAATTTCTTGAATCGAGTTTGTTACGAAGACTTCATCAGCTGAAAGTAATTCATCTTTTGTAAAGAAACCTTCCTTTACTTCGATGCCCAGCTCTTCAGCAACCTTTATAATAAACGCACGAGTGATACCATTTAAAATCCCTGTTTTTAGCGAAGGTGTATACAAAATATCACCTTTCACGAAAAAGAGATTCGAAACAATACCCTCTGCAACATAACCTGTTTCAGTAAGGAAAATACCTTCCTTGTTCACAACATTTCCAATTTCACGTTTTCCTAAAATGTTATTTAAATAATGATGAGACTTTAAGCGAGACGCACCCTCTGGTGTATTTCGCACTTGTTTTAAAACAACCCCTTCTTTTTCCACTACACCTTCGGGGGCTGCTAAAGGTTTTATAAAAACAATAACAGACGGCTCTTCATACATTTCCGTTTGCAATCCAATTTCATCTATACCCGCTGATACATTAAAACGTACATATGCATGCTCTAATTCATTCTTAACGAGTAAATTCTTCAAAATAAGCAGTACTTCATCTTTCGTCATTGTCCATTTAATTTGCAATGTATCCAGCGCATCTATTAAACGGTCATAATGATCATCCAATAAGAAAGGATGACCATTATAAATACGAAATGTCTCAAAAACTCCAAGACCATATAAATAACCATGATCATAAGGAGAAATTCTCGCTTCACTTGCTTCTACATACTCACCATTTACGTAAATTAACACGATGTCACACTTGGGCTGTATTTACGAATGAAATTCTGCAACAACTCTTTCCCATGGGAAGTCATAATTGATTCTGGATGGAACTGTACACCTTCAATCGGTAATGTTGTATGACGGAGCGCCATAATTTCCCCTTCTTCTGTCCAAGATGTTACCTCTAAGCAATCAGGTAACGTCTCTTTCTTAACGATAAGGGAATGATAACGTGTCGCAGTAAACGGATTAGGGATATCCGAAAAAATCGTCTTTCCGTCATGATGCATAAGCGACGTTTTCCCATGCATTAAGCGCTCCGCACGTATAACCTCTCCGCCAAACACTTGTGCAATGGATTGATGTCCAAGACAAACCCCAAAAATCGGAATCTTTCCAGCAAAGTATTGAATAACCTCCATACTAATACCTGCTTCATTAGGACTACACGGACCTGGCGAAATCATTAAAAAGTCTGGTTTCATATTCTCAATATCTGAAATAGTCACTTCATCGTTACGTTTAACAACAAGCTCTTGTCCAAGTTCTCCAAGAAACTGCACTAAATTAAATGTAAAAGAATCATAATTATCAATCATTAATATCATTTCTCTCACCTAACCGTTTCTTCGCTACGTTCTTTTGCACGCCATAAAGCAATCGCCTTTTTTAACGACTCTTTATATTCATTTTCCGGATTCGAATCAATTACAATTCCCGCTCCTGCTTGTACATGCGCTTTTCCATCTTTAGCAAGCAGTGTTCTAATTACAATATTCAATTCTGTATCTCCAGAATAACCGATCCACCCGATTGAACCTGTGTAAATCCCTCGGCGAACAGGTTCTAATTCTTCAATAATTTCCATCGTACGTATTTTCGGGGCACCAGTAATTGTTCCCCCAGGGAATACAGCCTTCACTAAATCAAAAGCATCTTTATCTTCTTCCACCTCACCACGCACATTAGAAACAATATGCATAACATGTGAGTATTTCTCAATTACCATAAATTCATCTACTTCTACAGTGCCATATTTACAAACACGCCCTAAATCATTTCGCTCTAAATCCACAAGCATGACGTGCTCTGCTCTTTCTTTTTCGTTCTCAATTAACTCTTTTGCTAATTCTTCATCCTCTTGCTCATTCGCCCCTCTAGATCTCGTTCCAGCAATCGGTCTTGTACTTACTTCGGTTCCCTCTTTCTTAATTAGCAACTCTGGCGATCCACTAACAATTTGAAAATCCCCGAGCTCCAAGTAACCCATATATGGAGATGGATTAATCTCACGAAGACTTGTATAGATTTCTAGTGGGTGTGTTTGTAACGTTCTTTCTTGCCTTGTCGACAAGTTTACTTGGAACACATCACCAGCCCCAATATATTCTTGAATACATTCAACTGCCTTCATAAAACTTTCTTCTGTAAAAGCAACTGTTTCTCTTTTCTCTTCAGGGCATGCAAAAGGTATATTCACTTCTGGCGCTTCTGTCGCCCAAAGAATCTTCCATTCATTTAATCGCTCTTTTGCCTCTTCATGCTTATCTACATAATGTGTAATAATCCATAATACTTTTTCTTTTTGATCATAAACAAACACATCATCAAATAATAAAAAGAATATATCAGGTATATTAATGTCATCCTCCGCATGGGAAGGGAGTTTTTCAATATAACGGATGCAATCATAACTAAAGTAACCAATTGCACCACCTTGAAATGGAGGGTATTCCGGATTATAGTCCGTTTTCCATCGCTCCATATATTCCTGCATTAAATCTAATGGGTTTCCTTGTTTTATTGTTTCCTTACCACTTTCGCTTATATGTAACGTTTCACCCTTCCCTCGGATTACCGCTACTGGGTTCAACCCCACAATGTTATAACGACCGCCACGTCCACTCTCTAACAAAATATGTTGCGGTTTATCCTTAGAAAGAAATTTATACTGCTTAAAGAAATCTAACTGATATGGAATAGAAAGCGCTAAAGATTTTCTTCGTTGCATATCAACACCCCGTCTTCTTTTATCCCACCCTCTTAGATTAACCACCTCAAACTACATTCGTTATATATATAAAGTGGTTATACTCGAAGGCTAGTGAAAATAAATTAATTATACTACCTCTTATTTTACATGAAGTTTTCTAGTCATTCACTCTTTTCCTATTTCCAATCCAAAAAGAAAAAGCATCCTTTTCAAGGATGCTTTTTCAATCACATATAATTAAGACTCAAATTGATAAAGCGGTGTACTTAAATAACGTTCACCGTTACTCGGGATAATAACAAGTACCTTTTTCCCTTTACCTAACTTTTTCGCAATTTCTGTTGCTGCATAAATAACCGCTCCAGAAGAGATACCCACTAAAATACCTTCCTCTTTAGCCACTCTTCTTGCATATTCAAATGCTTGCTCTGCTTTTACTTGAATAATTTCATCATATACCTCTACATCCAATGTCTCTGGGATGAATCCCGCACCGATTCCTTGGATTTTATGTGGACCCGGTTTCCCACCAGATAGTACTGGTGAATCCGCAGGTTCTACTGCATAAATTTTAATATCTTTATACGCTTCCTTCAACACTTCACCAGCACCAGTAATCGTTCCACCTGTACCAATACCTGCAATAAACGCATCTAATTGGTCACCCATTTGTTCAACAATTTCCGGCCCTGTTGTTAAACGATGAATTTCTGGATTCGATTGGTTTTTGAACTGTTGTGGTATAAAGTAGCCATGCTCTTTTGCTAATTCAGTCGCTTGACGAATCGCTCCACCCATTCCTTCAGGCCCTGGAGTCAATACTAATTCCGCACCGTAAGCACGTAATAAATTACGACGCTCAATACTCATTGTTTCTGGCATTACTAAAATTGCCTTATATCCTTTAGCGGCCGCTACCATCGCTAAACCAATTCCTGTGTTACCACTTGTTGGCTCAATGATTGTATCGCCTTCTTTTAATAATCCTTTTTTTTCAGCATCTTCAATCATAGCTAATGCAATACGATCTTTAACACTGCTCCCTGGATTCATAAATTCTAATTTTAAGTATATATCTGCGCTGTTTGATTCTACGATGCGGTTCAACTTAACGATCGGCGTTTTCCCGATTAATTCTGAAACTGATTGTGCCACTCGCATTCCTGTCACTCCTAACACCGAGTATTTTTATTGGTTTTATCTATATTTAGATTTTGTCAGAAAATTCCCTGTTTGTCAATCTATTTAGAGGGTGGATTCCCTCACTTCCCTTATTACAAACTCTCAATTAAATTTGTAATATCTTCTTTAGAGAACTTGTATCGCTCATTACAGAAATGACAATGAACTTCTGTCTCTTCTTCTTCTTCGCGAATTTGCTCTAACTCTGTTTTACCTAAACTAATTAACACACTCTCAATACGTTCGCGTGAGCATGTGCAATTAAATTGAACATCCATCGTTTCTAACACTTTCACTTTATCTTCTCCAAGAACTGCATACAGTAACTCTTCTGGAGAAAGCCCTTGTTCAATTAACGTTGATACAGGAGGAATCTTCTGCAAACGATCTTCAATGAATGAAATTGTTTCTTCCTGTGCACCTGGCATAATTTGAAGGATAAATCCACCTGCCGCTAATACGCTGTCATCTCCATTTACAAGAACGCCAACTCCTACAGAAGAAGGTGTTTGCTCAGAAACTGCAAAATAATACGTGAAGTCTTCCCCTAATTCTCCTGAAACAATTGGAGATTGACCAATAAACGGCTCACGCATACCAATATCTTTAATTACTGTTACAAATCCCTCAGTACCTACCGCTTGATATACACGTAATTTCCCTTGTTCCGTTCCTTCAAAATCAACATGTGGATTCGTTACATAACCACGTACATCCCCATTTGCATGAGCATCTACTAAGATAGGACCAATCGGACCATTACCTTCTACCTTAATCGTTAACTTTTGGTCACCTTTTAACATCGCGCCCATCATTGTACCTGCAGTTAAAGAACGACCAAGTGCCGCCGAAGCTGTTCTCCATGTATCATGACGTCTTTGCGCCTCACTTACTGTGTTTGTAGTACGCACACTATATGCACGCACTTCTCCATCAAATGCTAACGCTTTTACTAAATAATCTTTCATACTCATTTATTCACCTTTCTCATGCTGTAAATTTGCATTACGCTCGTATAACATATACAAACCTTTTAATGTTAAAAATGGATCTACAACGTCAATTACATTCGATTCTTCTGAAATTAATTTCGCCAATCCACCTGTTGCAATAACTTTCGGTTCTTGTTTAGCTTCCTCTTTCATACGCTTAACAATACCTTCCACTTGTCCAACATAACCATAAAGAATACCAGATTGCATTGCACTTACCGTATTCTTTCCAACAACACTGCTTGGTTTTGTAATTTCAATACGAGGAAGTTTTGCCGCTCTACTATATAAAGCCTCTGCTGAAATCATAATTCCCGGCGTAATAACTCCACCCATATAATGCTTTTCTTCGTTAATATAACAATATGTAGTAGCCGTACCGAAATCGACAATAATAAGCGGACTTCCATACAAGTGGATTCCTGCTACCGCATTTACAATTCGGTCCGCGCCTACTTCACGTGGATTTTCATATTTAATATTTAGCCCCGTTTTTATTCCAGGACCTACTACAAGCGGTTTAATTTTAAAATACTTTTCACACATGCGCTCTAATGCAAACATAATTGGTGGTACGACTGAAGACACGATAATACCTTTCACATCTTCAAACGAAAGACCTTCATGCTCAAGCAACTGCTTTACAAGCATTCCATATTCATCTTCTGTCTTATGACGATCTGTTTCCATGCGCCAATGTTGACGAAGTTCCCCCTCTTCAAACACGCCTAGTACAGCATTTGTGTTCCCTACATCCAATACAAAAATCATATTCTCACCACTTATCTTATTTAATCTATATTTGTGCAGTATGTATAAAACTTATAAAAACATCATATCACACATACTTATATAATCAGCTTTTCTATCCTCATCATTTTACAAAAAGATTAAGCTCTATTTCAATTTTTAATACCAGATTTACTTAAATTTTTTTCTACTTCATTTCGTTCCACAAATAAAAAAAGGAGTGACTATCGTCACTCCTTCATCTCTTACTTATCTTCTGATTCTTCATCGTCCTTCTTCATATTGATGTTTACTTTCACATCATCTGAAGATGTTGGACGCTCTGGCAATCTGCCGTAATCATATAAATGATTGATTTGCTCTGCATCTAACGTTTCTACTTCAAGTAACGTTTTCGCAATAATATCTAGCTTATCACGTTTTTCAGTAAGAATTTGTTTCGCGCGAGCATAACATTCTTTTATAATAGTTTGCATTTCCACATCGATTTCATGTGCAATTGCATCACTGTAGTTTTGTTCTGAATGGAAGTCTCTTCCTAAGAACACTTGACCACCTTGTGAGCTACCGAATTGCATCGGTCCAAGCTTATCACTCATACCGAATTCCGTAACCATACGTCTTGCAATACCAGTCGCACGTTGGAAGTCGTTGTGAGCACCTGTACTTGCTTCACCAAACACAATCTCTTCAGCTACTCGACCACCAAGTAAACCAGTGATTTTATCAAGTAACTCTGGTTTTGTCATGAAGTAACGATCTTCTTTCGGAAGCATTACTGCATATCCACCAGCTTGACCACGAGGGACAATTGTTACTTTATGAACGATATCTGCTTCATCAAGGACAACACCAATTACAGTATGGCCAGCTTCATGGAATGCAACGATATTACGTTCTTTTTCAGAGATAACACGACTTTTCTTAGCTGGACCTGCAATAACACGATCCGTTGCTTCATCAATGTCACTCATATCAATTTTCTTCTTATCTTGACGCGCAGCCACTAAAGCAGCTTCGTTTAATAAGTTTTCAAGATCCGCACCAGAGAACCCTGGTGTACGAGTTGCAATTGCTCTTAAGTTGATATGATCATCAAGCGGTTTATTACGAGCATGTACTTTCAGCACAGCTTCACGGCCATTTACATCTGGACGATCTACTGTAATTTGACGGTCAAAACGACCTGGACGTAATAACGCTGGATCAAGAATATCAGGACGGTTTGTTGCAGCGATGATAATAATACCTTCGTTTGCACCGAATCCATCCATTTCAACAAGTAATTGGTTCAACGTTTGCTCACGCTCATCATGGCCACCACCAAGACCTGCGCCACGTTGACGTCCTACCGCATCAATTTCATCAATGAAAATGATACAAGGAGCATTTTTCTTTGCATTTTCGAATAAATCACGTACACGTGATGCACCGACACCGACGAACATCTCTACGAAATCAGAACCACTGATAGAGAAGAATGGAACGCCTGCCTCACCTGCAACGGCACGTGCTAGTAAAGTTTTACCTGTACCTGGAGGTCCTACTAATAGAACACCCTTCGGAATACGGGCACCAACTTCAGCGAACTTACGAGGATCTTTCAAGAATTCAACTACCTCAACAAGCTCTTGTTTCTCTTCATCCGCTCCAGCAACATCTCTGAAACGAACTTTTTTCTTTTCGTCATTATATAACTTCGCCTTACTTTTCCCGAAGTTCATAACACGGCTACCGCCGCCCTGAGCCTGGTTTAATAAGAAGAAGAATAAAATGAAGATAATGACGAACGGAATGATAGAAGTAAAGAACGTTACCCAAGCACTTGTTTCTTCTGCTGGTTGATACTTAACTTCAGCACCTTGCGCTTTGTCATTAATTTTCTTTTGTAATTCCTCAGTATTTGGTGCATAAGTAACAAATTGTTCTCCTTGGCTAGAGTTGTTAAATTGTCCTTTTACCTCAAATACACCATTTTTCGGTTGAAGTTGCACATTACGCACTTCACCTTTTTCTAGTTTAGTAATGAATTTATCGTAGCTAACTGATGTCGTTTTTTGTGTCGAACCATTAAAATAGCTCACGATTCCAATTACTACTAGGAATATCAGTAAATAAAAGATGGTATTACGGAAGATACGATTCATTCCTAACCTCCTCTCACGGCATAAACACTATAGTAAATCGTAACATAGAAAAACTTTCCTATACAATTGTGACGCCTGTATTTAATTAATTTGAGTAAACACTTGGTTTTAATACTCCTACATAAGGAAGATTACGGTACTGCTCTTTATAATCTAATCCATACCCTACAACAAATTCATGTGGAACAGTAAACCCAACATAATCCGCTTTCAAATCTACCTTACGGCCTGTCGGCTTATCTAATAACGTAACAATTTTTACAGACTTCGCTTTACGATATTTGAATAGGTCTACTAAGTAACTTAGCGTAAGACCGCTATCAATAATATCTTCAACGATTAAAATATCGCGACCCTCTACAGAAGTATCAAGGTCTTTTAAAATTTTCACTTCGCCTGTTGAAACAGTAGAGTGACCGTAACTAGATACAGCCATAAAATCCATTTCAAGATATGTATCTGTTCTCTTTAATAAATCTGCCATGAATGGCATTGCGCCCTTTAATACACCAATCGCAAGAGGTATTGTGTTTTTATAATCCTCTGCAATAACCGCACCTAATTCGCGCACCTTTTCTTGTATTTGTTCTTCAGAAATTAATACTTTTTCGATATCTTGATTCATCATTTCATTATCCTCCCGGAAGACTCCTTGCTTTTGTAGTGAATAATCATATATTTATCCTTCTTTGCCGCCTCTTTCGAGATAGCAAATGCAGATCGCTTCAACAAGGGTACCCAAATAATATTCCCACTTGCATCACAAACGACCGGCCATTCTTCTCTTTTTTCTCTTGGTACTTTTGCTTCAATAAAAATAGTTTTTATCTTTTTTGTGCCATTCATACCTTGTATTGACATGCGATCTCCATTTTCTCTAGAACGAATACGAAGTGGATATGATATATCATTATACTTAGCAACAAATACTGTTTCATTCATGTTACTTGGTATGTCTTCGCTCACCTCTGTTACAAGCTTATCCCCGTTCGATAGCGTAATTGTCCCGGGCACTGATAAATCTTGTAAAAAAGGAGAAACAATTTCTTGTTTAAATCCAAAGCTGCACTCCTCGTATGCGCGAACAATTTTTAAATCACCTGGGAAATCAAGTGAACCCGAAGGTTGTGTCCGCTTAAAAAACTCGATCACTTTGTCAATATGTATAGAGGAAAGAGAAGATGGAATCTTATATTCATAAAGATAGTTTAATATTAGTTGAATCCCTCTTCTTTGTAAAGGCATAGACATGGATTCAAAGGCAGGAATTGATAAGCTAATTTGTTTATCACTTTTTTTTGTAATTACTTTATTCATTTTCTCAAAAGCTAATTCCTGCAAATACGCCTCATCCTCTTGCATCTGCATGCTAAATTTTTGGAATTTCTCATGCACTTGTGAATTTTCTTCTTTCAAATGAGGAAGAACATATTTGCGTAATCGATTCCTTGTATATACTTCCTTTTTATTACTTGGATCTATACGGGGAATTATTTTTAGCTTATTACAGTAATCAACAATCTCTTCCTTCGTTACTCCAAGTAACGGCCTAATTAAATATCCATTATGAAAAGGACGCTTCACTGCAATTCCTGCATATCCTTTCGGAGTACTCCCTCGTACAAGGCGCATTAAAATCGTCTCTACTTGATCATCACCATGATGTCCAAGAGCTACATATCTCGCATCATATTTCTTCATTATTCTTTCCAAAAATGCATATCTGCATTCTCTAGCAGCAACCTGTGCATTCATTCCGTGTTGCTGTTGATATTGCGACACATTAATCCTTATCGTTTCGCAAATAACTCCCAGCCCTTTACAAAGGTCCTGCACAAACTGTAGGTCCTCATGAGATTCATCACCTCTAAACATATGGTCCACATGTGCCACTACAATTTCGAACTGTTTTGCTGCTCTTTTTTCTAACAAATAATATAGAAGAGCCAAAGAGTCAGGACCACCAGAAACCCCTACAACAATTGTTGAACGTTCCTTTAATACATCATGCTGCTTTACAAAGTCATCTACCTTTTCAACAAATGTATCTTTCAACTTCGTAATCACCTTTCATTAAACAAGAACAGCAACGTTAGTTACCTTGTTTATAATGGTACAACTTTTACAAACATTGTGCAAAAAAAAGATATACAAAAATTACATTTTTATCTTACATCATCCGTACATATTCACAAAAGTAATAACATTATCTTTTAAAGTAAAAAAACCTAGGCATCCACCTAGGTTTTTAGAAAGAAACAGTGATAAAGAAACATCACACTTAAAATTTATTGTGCCTGCATTCCTACAATTGGAATCGTAGCCCACTTCGGCATATTTTTCTTCACTTTCGCCACAACGATAGTCATATCATCATTTATATAACCATCACAAGAGCGAATCACCTCTTCCATAATGATATCAGCAATTTCTTGCGGATCTTCGGTTTGTAATTCTTTAATTTTTCGTTTCATCCATAGTTCATGATTTTCTACATGTTGCGCTCCCTCGAAAATCCCATCGCTCATCATAATAAGGATATCGCCCGTTTTTAATTGTTCACCTACTACATCAACTTCAACATCCTCAATAATGCCCATCGGCAAATTACTTGCCTCAATTTTCAAAATATTATTCGCGCGTTTAACAAAACTCGGCGTCGATCCAATCTTTAAAAATTTCGCACTCGCATCCCGCAAATCCACCATAGCTAAATCTAACGTCGTAAACATCTCTTCTGTTGTTCTTAAAGAAAGAATAGAATTGATAGATTTAATCGCTATTTCCTCATCAATGCCTGATTGAA
This sequence comes from Bacillus sp. 01N45, assembly GCF_056399205.1. Lineage (NCBI taxonomy): Bacteria > Bacillati > Bacillota > Bacilli > Caryophanales > Bacillaceae > Bacillus > Bacillus sp. 01N45. The sequence continues at coordinate 32,857 of NZ_JBFTQW010000021.1, read as the reverse complement.
GTATTTTTTGTAATAATTTTACCGTTTCTTTACTCTCCATATGAGCTCTTTGCCCATTTCCCATACCATCACTAATTGCAAGCGCATATTTACCAACACTTAAATCCATCATCGCATAAGAGTCACCAGAAACAAACCCACCGCCTTTTGCAGCTGTGGCCAACCCAGTATCAAGAGAATACGTTTTTGCCGAACCAAATGATATTAAGCTGTGGCCGTTCGGATAAGAAGATTTTTCTTCATGTTTAACAACAATATTTTCCTTTAGAATGTCAGAAAGCATCGGCGCAACTAACTTTTCACATTCTCCATGTTCATTAGATGCAACTGGAATCAACATTTCAATATCAATACTTCCTCTATCTAAACAATATATATCAACATGCTCTACTTCTACGCCAAAATCACGAAACGCTTGCATAATCTGTTCTTCCTGCACTTGATGATTTTCTCGTTCTCTTTGGATCTCCTTAGCAAAATCCTCCATAACTTTTGATACACCTAATAGTTGCTCCGCTACTATTCTACGGTTTTCTTTCATTTGTTTTCGTAATTTTTGTCCTTCATAGAAGTGATCTAATTCACCCGCTACTAAATCCGTCACTTTCTTCCCTCTCACACAATGCTTGTCCCATTCACGAACTAACTTCCGATTATGCTGCAACGTCCCCTCTTCCGTTTCACTCATTATTTGTTTCATATAATCGTACGTTTTGTCGAAATTAACTACCCAGCATTGGTCCTTTTTAAAGCATGTTTGGCATGTTTTTGCAGTAATTGTACTTAAGAACAAATCCGCTTCTGTCTCTTTATCTTCCTCCTCCACATATCCATATACAGAAAAGCTATTAGATAAAGCAGCAAATACATTGGCAAATTGATTAATTTTATTCGCTGTAACATCACGCATCCTTCTTAAATACTGTTGTTGATCTTGCGAATGTTCCTGTGTGCCTGGCATGAATTTAGCAATACGATCCATAACAAGTTTCGGTGTTAATAAGAAGAACATAATCGCCACACCAGATTCAATTAAAGTTGTCACAATGTTTGTTTGCTTGTCTACATATAGCGTAATCAAGCTCGTCCCAATTAATAAACCTAAACTAACACCTAAACGCTTCCCTTCTTTTAACAAACCACCAAGCAACCCAGAAAAAGCAAGTAGACTAAGTTGAGACAAACTGGAGACATTGGCTAAACTTAATATTAATCCAGTGACGACCCCCACTGTAGATCCTGTAGCCGCCCCCGCAATAAATGCAAACACGAGCACTAAATACCTAGTAAAAATATGTTGAATAGAAGCGTCATATACAAACCAATCTGTTGTCCCTGTTAAAACAGATGCTAGTAATATAATTAAACAAACAATTTCTTCTGTCTCTAGCGCTTGTTGTTTACCTTTTCGTTCTACTAAAAGCGGAACACTTTGTAAAAATATCATAGTTAATACGAAGCTAAGCCCTGCCTCAATCGTACTAACGAGTAAATCGTACATGGTGACAGTTTGTTGCGCGAAATATACGACAACTAAATGTGCGGTTAATGCGGAGATAAATACTTGGAATGGAACAAGTCCAACAGTTTTACGTGTAAACCGACTAAAGAAGATATTATAAATGAAGAAAGTAAAAATAGATGCAAAGGTAAAGAATAAATTATCTATCGAAACTGAAAGTGCGCCCCCCATAAGAGCCAAGAACGCGAGCGGCATTTTATCCCGCTTCATAACATAAACAGCAGCAAAAAACGGCAGTGCAAACGGTAAAATATTTGTTAATATATATGCTCGTCCCAAAAGAAAACCAATAACAACAATAATAAATCCCCATCTAAAGAAAACCTGTTCAAACTTCATTCGCAACTTACTCGTCCACTTTACTGCTCCAAGCTGACTCTCATTCATTGCCAATGCACTTGTATTCATAGTATTCCTTCCTGCTTTAGGCATATTTTTAACACCACCTGCATAGTTTAATTACTGTCATTATAAAAGATGATTATTGGGATTTTTGTCAAAACAACAGTTTTCACTTTTATAATCGTTCGACTTTTTATTCGAAATAACTCTACATATATACACGGTATGTAATTTATTCTCACTATTTTAATTGAACATTCAGAAAATATAGGGTGATTTTGTAGAAGTGTTGTATGTCTTAATTTATTTAACAAAAAAAAGATCATGCAAATTTGCATGATCTTTTTAGGATGACCCGTACGGGATTCGAACCCGTGTTACCGCCGTGAAAGGGCGGTGTCTTAACCACTTGACCAACGGGCCGTTAAATTAAATATAGCGGCGGAGGGGATCGAACCCCCGACCTCACGGGTATGAACCGTACGCTCTAGCCAGCTGAGCTACACCGCCATGTCGTCTTATTTAACGGACAATTAGTATCTTACCTCAGATATATTTTAAAGTCAACACATCTTGAAAACTTTTTTAAAAATATATTTTCACATATAAAAAAGCACCCCGAGCAATCGCCCTGGGTACCTCTCTATATGCTAAGAATTAAACGTTCTTATTATCCGCGACGTGCGCCACGGCCACCACGTTTAGATTCTGTGTTACGCTTTAAAGAAGTTAAACGATCTTCACTGTCCTTTAAGAAACGTGCCATCTTTTGCTCGAATGTTTCTTTTGGAGCTCGTTCGTTACCGCCGCCACGGTTATCTCTGTTGAAAGAACGATTACGTTGTGGACGTCCAGAACGTTGTTGATCGCCACCGCCACCGCGTTGGTATTCACCACGTGGACGATCTCCTTCTGTTTTTTCACGCTCTTTCGCTTTTTTAATAGATAGACCGATCTTACCATCTTTTTCAACGTTAATAACTTTTACTTCTACTTGGTCGCCCACTTTTAAGTGATCGTTAATATCTTTCACATAATTATCAGCAACTTCACTAATATGAACAAGACCCGTTAAGCCTTCTGGCAGCTCCACAAAAGCCCCAAAATTTGTAATACCTGTTACTTTACCCTGTAACTTGCTGCCTACCTCGATTGACATAAAAAAAATGCTCCTCCTTAGTGGTTAAAAAGTCAAATTTTACTTTATTATATATAATCCTAAAATATAGTGTCAATAAGACATACTCTACTTAGAAACAGGAAAAATTATCTCCCCTTTTCCAGAGAAGAAATAATCCCTTCTAGCAATCTTTAATACGTACTCTTCATCATTCAACTTTTGAACTTCGTCTTTTAGACTCTTTTCTTTATTCGTTAATGAATCCAGTTCTTTTTTCATGTCCTTAACTTTTGCTTCTTTTGCTCTAATGGAACTGTTTTGTTGATAAAACGTTACACTAATACTCGCAATAATTGTAAAAGCAAAGACAAGAAAAACCGCTAAACGGCGATAAAGTCGCTTCCTGTTCTCATCCGTTTGTATTATATGCTCTTTAACAGGATTTGGACTCTGTTTTTCGATTGTTCTTTGTCTCAGTTCCCTCATTTCCGAGGTCCCCCTAACTTCTTTTTTATACGCCCCCATAATTGGAAGATGTGTCCCTTCAATTTTGCTATATATTGCAGGAACCCTACATGTTTCATTATAAAAAGTTTAACACGATTAGGGAGAAGTTTCCATATGAGCGAAGCAATAAATCGAACAGGCCAGAAAAAAACTTTCCATATGAAAAGTAATATCCAAATCACCATTTTCCATAACACATGTCCAATTGAAAGCAGTATACGAAATAAGAATAATATAAATGCAATAAATAGCTGCGCTATAATAATAACAGGTTTTATCATGAGTAGCTTTATAATTTGAACAAAAAAGTGTGTTGTTTGCATAAAAATATAGATGAGAAAATTTAACAGTCTCATGTATATTGCTTTCAATAAGCTTTGATATGCCGCAAAACCACATAATAATGCCAAAAATACATATATACGTAGTTCAGCTTCATTTACAAGAAGCAGTACATAAAAAACGAATAATGCTTGGACAATCCAAAATAGTATATCATGAATAAATACAAGCCAACGTTTACGTTCTTGCCGCTTTAAAAATCGTTGGTATGTATCTAAAGACGCTCCAATCCAAGCACCCATTCCGATCATTGAGAGCATCGTATACAACTGAATTGTTAGGCTCATTTAAACAACTTACTAAAGAATCCTTTAGTTTTCTCCCCTTGATTCTCATCAATATACAGCATCTCATGAACTTTCCCTTTAATCGATACAACACCTTTTTCTACATCTAAATTTTTCATTTGCAAATTTTGACCACGAATTGTTAAAAAACCCATTACGGTCTCAAGTAAAAACTCCTCGCTATCAAAACTCTCTACCTGCTTTACACCGGTAATATCAATTACACGCCTGCCACGCATAATAATATCATGCTCTACCGAAACATTTTGTTGATTAGAAGACATAGGTGAGTAACCATTATCCACGTAAATCCCCCCATAGATTTATACTAGCTAATAGTAATGTATGAAGGGATAATTGATTTTAGAACAAGCCTTCTTCAGCCTTTACTTTTTCTTCGCGAACTAAACTATACATATTTGCTGCATCTTCTTTTTTATTCGTTTCTTTCAATTCGTTTATTTTTACAGTTACTATTTTTTGACCAAAACGAATTGTTAATTCATCAGCTACTTTTACATCTGAACTCGCTTTTGCCACTTGACCATTAATTGATATTCTTCCTTGATCAGCTACTTCTTTCGCTAATGTTCTTCTTTTAATTAAACGTGATACTTTCAAAAACTTATCTAGACGCATATCAAATCCCCCTATTAACGCTCTGTTTGTTTTGCCTCTTCCCATAAAACGTCTAACTGCTCTAATGATAAATCTTGCATCTCTTTATTCATTTCAGCTACCTTTGCTTCCATGTATAAGAAACGACCGACGAATTTCTCATTCGTTGAACGTAACGCCTCTTCGGGATCTATTTTATAATGACGAGCTATATTCACAAACGCAAATAGTAAATCGCCAAATTCACCTAACATTTTCGCCTCATCCATATTTGTAACTTCTTGTTGGAACTCTTGCCATTCTTCTAAGGCTTTCTCTATCATCGGTTGTACATCAACCCAATCGAAACCAACTTTGCCAGCTTTTTTCTGGATTTCATAGGCGCGTAGTAACTGTGGCAAACTTTTTGGAACCCCATTTAAAACAGATTCTTTCACGAATCCTTTTTCTTGTTTTTTAATTTCTTCCCAATTGGCAATTACTTCATCGGCATTATTTACATCCGTATTCCCAAATACATGCGGGTGGCGGCGAACCATTTTCTCAGATAAAGTTCGAATAATATCATCTATAGAGAACCAACCTTCATCCTCCCCGATTTGAGCATGCAACATAACTTGTAATAATATATCACCCAGTTCTTCTACTAAGTGATCATCATCCTCTTCATCAATTGCTTCCAACACTTCATAAGCTTCCTCAATTAAATACTTCTTTAAAGATTGATGTGTTTGCTTTTTATCCCACGGACAACCATTCGGTCCACGAAGGTCTGCAATAATTTCTCTAAGCACATCAAACTGTTGATACAAGGACGCACGTTCTTTAACTGGTGGTACATATACACTCGTTAAATTATTCAACTCTGTTTCATGATCTAACATGTACAACGGCACCTTTTTAACTTGTTCAAATGAAGTCCCTGCAGCTGTTACGATATACACTTCATAATCATCTGATAGCATCTCCATTAATGTTAATTTCACATCAGATGCAACGAATGCGTCATATACTTGGCAAAAGATTAAATGTTGACGTAATTCTAATTGTCCTCTTTCAAATGATGTGGCGTCAATTAATTGGAATCCTTCAATCGGATCAATCTTTAGACTCGCAAACATAGGATCAAGGAAACTTTGTCCACCTTCAATGCGCACTTCAACATTCGCTACTTCACCTTTTTCCAACAGTAGCTGAACCGTTCTTTCCGCTACAAGCGGATGCCCTGGCACGGCATAGATGATTTCTGTGCCTTCAGCTTGTTCTAACAATGTATTGGCGATTGTTTCATATACAATTTCAAATGTATCATGCGCTTCATATACACTGTCAAAGGCTGTATATTGTATACCTTCTTTCTCCAACTCTTCTATAACGGGATGTTCCTTCGTTCTAACAAACATGTGATCTGCTTCTTTTATTTTTCGATATACACCCATCGTTAACTGATCTAACTCACCAGCACCTAATCCTAAAATAGTAATGATTCCACTCACAACCTGCCACCTCTATCCACTCTTCTTCAATGAACCTTCTTTTTTCTCTTTTTTCATAACGGTTCCTATTTCCGCTTTTGTAAATACACGTAATTTTAAAATTAAAAACACATATGTTAATCCACCGATAGCTACACCTAACAATGCCTCAAGTGTTGCAATTCCTCTATGCCTTGTATCAATTACTAATCCAGACATTTGCATCAAACGTATAAATATTATTAATACAAACCCCATACCGATACCACTAATAACTACACCTAACATATTACGCTTATCGATAAGCGGTTCGGATACAGCTTGCATAAGTAATGCACTATTTAGCACAGAAATTACAATTAACGCAACTAGTGTTGCAATTGCAGCTCCCTTCACACCAAAATACGGCATTAATGTATAATTTAAAGCTAACTTTAAACAACCCCCAAATATAACGAATATTGCTGGTTTTAATGTTTGTCCTAACCCTTGCAAAATAGAAGCAGTTGTAATCGACAATGAACTAAATAAAATAGATAAAGATAAAATGGATAAAACATCTGACCCATCACTATTTTCAAACAACATAATATTCGTAGGCTGAATAATACAAGTTAATCCAATGGCAGCTGCAAATCCAATAACAAATGTTATTTTCATTGCTAACTTTACCTTTTCTCGAATAAAGGAAAGATCTCCTCTTTCCTTCGCCGCTGTAATAATTGGAATAAGTGACAATGAGAAAGAAGTTGTCACGACAGTACCTAATTGCATAAGCGGGATACTTCTGTCGTAAACACCTTTTAATACCTTTGCACTTTCAGCTTGCTCTCCTGCCCCAATAAGTAAGGAATAGAAGGAAATGGAATCAGCCATTTGTATAAAAATAAGTACTAAGTTACTAACACAAATCGCCAATCCCTGCCAAAACAGAATTTTAATGATCCTCTTTTTTCCCTTAATTCTCTTTACACTCTTGAAAAATATAGAACGAAAGTCATGACGCATATAAAGTACAAGTACGATAATCCCAATTAGTCCGCCTGCGATTGAACCTAACATAGCACCTGCACCGACTGTATATAAATCAAATCCGCGAGCAATTAGGAATAGAGATAAAAATACAATAATAGAAACACGAATTGTTTGTTCTATCACTTGCGAAACAGCTGTTGGCATCATATTATTGAACCCCTGAAAATATCCTCTTGCTACAGATAAAAACGGCATCAATATGAATGAAAATGAAATAACACGTAATAACTTATCTAAGTGTATATCACCCATGGCTGCTGCAATTGTTTCGGCACCAAAAAACAATGTAAAAAAGCCTACGAAACCAATTCCTAATAAAAACCAAAAAGATACACAGATAATTTCTTCTGCTTCTTGTTGTTTCCCTCGCTCTAATCGTTCCGCAACCATTTTTGAAATTATAATGGGGAACCCATAAGTAGCTAAAATTAAACAAAATCCATAAAACGGATAAATTTGTTGGTAAATATAAAAACCAATATCACCCGCTATATTTTGATATGGAATACGGTAAAAAGCGCTTAATACCTTTGTAACAAAACTTGCGATTGTTAATATAATAGCCCCACGCCAAAAGGCTTGATACTTCTTCGATTCCATACAAGAAAACTCCTTTTTCTATTCTCACCCCTCGTATTATATCATAAAGAAAAGGACAAGCTTCCTTGCCTACACGAGTAATAATACGTTCGTGCAACGCTAGAAATGTTCAACGAAAAAAGGTAGCAAAGCGCTACCTTCATTCAATATACATATATCTCCAAATATTTGATTTCTCAAAAAGAAATATCATAATTAGGAAAGATTGCTACTTCTAAAATTCGATATAGCCTTACTGCTCCATTTGTTTCGCTAAAAAGCTTGCAGCTGTATTTACTGACTTATGCTCTACTTCACTTATAATATCCTCTTTAGAGAAGATAACAACAGCTCCAATTGGATCCCCATTCGCAACAATCGGGCCAATTGTATAGGAACTCACTTTTTCCGTTACTCCATCAATAATTGAAATTTCGCTTTCATCTGTCATAATTACAGACTTACGCTCTTCCATTGTCTTCTCAATTAAATCGCCAACACTTTTATTTAAGTATTCTTTTTTAGATACGCCTGCTACTGCGATAACAGAATCACGATCGCATACAAGCACATTATGTCCTAAGCTATCGTATAAAGCTTCCGTATATTCCTTTGCAAAATTACCTAGTTCACTAATTGGAGAATATTTTTTCAAAATCACTTCTCCATCGCGATCAACAAATATTTCTAGTGGGTCTCCTTCTCGAATACGTAAAGTTCTACGAATTTCCTTCGGGATTACTACCCTACCTAAATCATCAATTCGACGTACGATTCCAGTTGCTTTCATTCTAATGCTGCCTCACTTTCTACTGATGATCAAAGTGGTGAATTTACCTGTTCATGTAAAAATCACCAACTGTTAGACATAGTATTTTACACATTAGTTCTTCTATGCACGCCGAATTGTATTTTTTTATCTTATATTAGGCATTTATGACTTCTTTTTTTACATCTGGTAGGCCTTTTAATAAATTTTCAGCAATTGTTAACCACTTCGATGTCTCTAAACCATTTGTTTTCATAACGATTTTCAATTGCGATCCTTCCATTCCTAGACCAATCATACGTCCAAAACTATTTCCAAGCATGAATAATTTTCCGCCATCAATATTTTGACTTGCTTGTTCTGAGAACAGAATTGTCACTTCAAATTTATTTTGCTTAATTAACTCAATTTGTTCTTTCATTGCCAATACTTTAATATTTGCAATTTGCAATAAGTAACCAACTTCTTGCGGGTAATCACCAAATCTATCTATCATCTCTTCCTGCAACTCTTCAATATCCTCAATTGCAGAAACACCTCTAAACTGTTTATACATCATAATCTTTTGTTTACTATCTGAAATATAAGCATCTGGTAAATATGCATCTACTTCTAAATCAATTTCAACATTAACTGTATTTTCAACCCCATCTGTTCCTCTACGCTGTTCAATTRCATCTTTTAACATTTGAGAATATAGATCAAATCCGACAGAATCAATAAATCCATGCTGTTCGGCTCCTAACAAGTTACCTGCACCACGAATGGATAAGTCTCTCATCGCAATTTTGAAACCTGACCCAAGCTCTGTGAACTCTTTAATGGCTTGCAGACGCTTCTCTGCAACTTCTGATAACACTTTATCTCGTTTGTATGCAAAGTATGCATATGCAACACGATTAGAACGTCCAACACGACCACGAAGCTGATACAGCTGCGATAATCCCATACGATCTGCATCAAATACAATTAACGTATTTACATTCGGAATATCTACACCCGTCTCAATAATTGTTGTACTTACAAGAACATCATGCTGCCCTTCTAAAAACGATAGCATAACAGACTCTAATTCACCCTCGTTCATTTTCCCATGTGCATACGTTACACGCGCGTCTGGAACTAACATCGAAATTTCATCTGCTTTTCTTTCGATATCCTCCACACGATTATATAGGAAGTAAATTTGCCCACCTCTTGCAAGCTCTCGTTCTATCGCTTCTCGCATTAACGCTGGATTATACTCTACTACATACGTTTGGACTGGGAAACGATTTTCTGGTGGTGTCTCAATAACAGATAAGTCACGCACACCAAGCATAGACATATGGAGTGTACGCGGAATCGGAGTTGCCGTTAATGTTAACACGTCAACATTTGCTTTTAATTGTTTAATTTTTTCTTTATGCGTTACACCAAACCTTTGTTCTTCATCAATAATAAGAAGACCTAAATCTTTATAAGTAACGTCTTTAGATAAAATACGATGCGTTCCGATTACGATATCTACCGTACCATCTTTTAAGCCTTTAATTGTTTCATTTTGCTGTTTTCTCGTACGGAATCTACTTAATAATCCTATATTGATTGGATAATCTTGAAAACGCTCTCGAATTGTTTCATAGTGTTGTTGTGCAAGGATCGTTGTCGGCACTAAAATTGCAACTTGTTTTTCATCCATAATTGCCTTAAATGCCGCACGGATAGCTACTTCCGTCTTTCCATATCCTACATCACCACAAAGAAGCCTATCCATCGGACGTCCACGTTCCATATCTTTCTTAATCTCGTCAATAGAACGTAATTGATCCTCTGTCTCTTGATATGGGAAAGAAGATTCAAATTCTTGTTGTTCTGCCGTATCTGGTGTATATGCATAACCTTTTGAAGCTTCGCGCTCAGCATATAGTTTAATTAGGTCATCCGCAATGTCTTGTACAGATTTTTCAACTTTCGTTTTGACCTTTTTCCAATCATTTCCGCCCAATTTATAAACTTTAGGATCCTTACCTTCAGATCCTACATATTTCTGCACTTGGTCAATTTGTTCAATTGGAACGTATAACTTATCATTACCTTGATATTTAATATTCAAGTAATCTTTATGAACACCATTAATCTCTAGTGTCTCGATACCTAAGAATTTACCTATACCATGATTTACATGAACTACATAATCTCCAACTTTTAATTCCGAATAACTTTTAATACGTTCAGCATTAGATAACTTCTGCTTACGTTGTGATTTTTTAACTTTTTTATGAAAAAGCTCTTTTTCAGTAATAACAACAAGCTTTTGCATCGGCATTTCAAATCCTGCATGTAAATCACCTACAGCAATTTGCAACCTTCCAGGCAATAATATATCTGTGCCCTCTACGATATCTGCCTCAATATCATAATCACTTAAAATATGTTGTAGTTTTTTTACACGTTCATCATCTGTGCCGAGCACAACAGTCGTAAAATGCCCTTCGTTCCATCTATCAATTTCAGTTTTCAACAACTGCATCTGCCCATGGAAATCTTGCATTGTTTTACATGTCACATTCACAATATTTTGCGGATGTGTATGTGCTATATGACGTAAGAATAACGTTAAATATACAAAACTTCTTTTTTTATGATGAAGAAATTCCTCAAACGAGTGTGAGAAAGATAAATCTTGAATAATTGTTCCCTCACCAAGAAGTGATATATACCATTCCGCCTCTTCCGTTTCAAGATGTGATGCCGTTTCTTGAATACGAGAAATCTCATCCAAAACCACAATACCATCTTCAGGTAAATAATCTATCAGACTAGCAGGTTCTTTATAGAAAATAGATAAATATTTAAACATCTGTTCTATACTTTGCCCGTTTTTTAACATCTCAATTTCATGACTTACCGTTTCAAGCACTGTAGTCTTCAATTTATCATCGGAAAGTTTTTGCATCGTCTTAGTCAAGCCTTCCTCAAGATGCTCAATTCCCGACTTCAATTCTTCCTGTGAAAATAAAAACTCTGTTGCTGGACCAAATCTAACACTTTCTTTTTTATCTTGAGAGCGCTGTTCATCCACATCAAATAATCGAATAGAATCAACTTCTGTATCGAAAAATTCAATACGAAATGGTAACTCTTCAGTTAATGGGTAAATATCTAATATTCCCCCGCGCAAACTGAATTCCCCAGGAGCTTCTACCATCGACTTACGCTCATAACCAATATGATGTAAAGTATGCAAGAATGTATCTAAATCAATCTCTTGCCCTAGATTGATTTCGATTTGCCTTTGCTTCCACAACTCTTTCATTGGTAAAAATCTGCGTAGTCCTGCAACTGGCGCTACAATAATCCCGTTCTCTCCTGCCGCTAAACGATTCAATACTTCAATACGTTGCGCCTTCAATTCTGGGCTTGCAACACCAATTTCTGATGCTATCAATTCATTTACTGGGTATAACCACACATCTTTTTCACCAAGTAACGCCACTAAATCTTCATGCACTTTTTGTGCTTGATATAAATTATGCGTCACAATAAGTTGTGATTTTTTTGTTTTTTTATATAAGGCCGCCATTAATAACGAACGAGAAGAGGTTGCCATACCTGATACAAGTTGTTCTTTTAAACCATCTTCTAGTCCATTAATAACCGATTGGATCTCTTCATTTTTATAAAATTGCTCTAATAAACCTATCATTTTCAAAACCCCTCTCAACATAAAGAGCAAGCCACTATATTTTATGCAAATATTTTGGAAAAAGAAAACAGAAAAATGCTTTGGACATGCCAAAGCGACAACATTTTATTGCAGAAATTTTTCATATTCATAATACTCAGGATAAGATGCGAGCGTTTCTTGACACGATTCACAAATCGTTTTTATATATATATTTCCATTCTCATGAAAATGAATCATCTCTACTACTTCTTGCTCTGTTAGTTGAAATAAAACGTCGCTATACACTTTTTCTGCAGTAACGGAGCCTACATTACTCCCGCAATGTCTGCAATAATAATACCCTTCCATACTAGCCTCCTAAAAATCCAATTACTACTAGTATGGGTAAAAACAAGACAAAATATTCCCAATCATACCCTTAACTATTGAAGGTATTCATGATTTGAAGAAAAGGTTTATTTAACCATTCTTCACATGCATCCGCTGCTTTTTCAATAGAATGACTCACATCAGGAATTTCTTCCGATGTAAAACGTCCTAATACGTAATCTACTACCTTCATGCCATTTTTCGGACGATCAATTCCCATGCGGATACGTTGAAACTCTTGTGTTCCTAAATGTGAAATTGTTGATTTCACACCATTATGTCCACCAGCACTACCTTTCATACGAAGGCGTAATTTACCTACAGGGATGTCTAAATCATCGTACAGAACAACGAAGTCCTCAACATCAATTTTATAGTAATCCATGAGTGGTCGAATACTTTCCCCAGATAAATTCATATATGTAAGTGGCTTTAATAAGATTACTTTTTCTCCATTAACAAATCCTGCACCAAATACTCCTTTAAATTTTTGTTCATTCAAAGAAATATTCCAACGCTTTGCAAGTTCATCAATCGCCATAAATCCAATATTATGCCTTGTTAATTCATATTCTCTACCTGGGTTCCCAAGTCCTACTATCAATTTCATTCTTGTACCACTACTTTCTTTTTTCGATACGAAAAGACGTAACCAATCTTGGTTACGTCTCATTCTATCCAATTAATTGAATAATACACTTACAGATTCTTCTTCGTATACACGAATGATTGCTTCTCCGATTAGTGGAGCAACTGAAAGTTCATGTACTTTGTCGATTTTCTTCTCTTCTGGTAATACGATAGAGTTCGTTACAACTAACTCTTTAATATTTGAGTTTTGGATACGCTCAATTGCTGGACCAGATAATACTGGGTGTGTACAGCAAGCATATACTTCAGAAGCACCGTTCTCAACAAGAGCGTTTGCTGCTAATGTAATTGTACCAGCTGTATCAATGATGTCATCAATTAAAATTGCTGTTTTACCTTCAATATTACCGATAATGTTCATTACCTCTGATACGTTCGGACGAGGACGACGCTTATCAATAATAGCGATTGGTGCTTTTAGGCGATCTGCCATTTTTCTAGCACGAGTTACCCCACCGTGGTCTGGTGACACGATTACGATATCTTTAAGACCTTTTGTTTCAAAGTAATCTGAAAGAATCGGTACACCCATTAAGTGGTCGATTGGGATATCAAAGAACCCTTGAATTTGTGGAGCATGTAAATCTAGAGTGATTACACGAGTTGCACCTGCTGTTTCAAGCAAGTTTGCTACAAGTTTCGATGTAATTGGTTCACGAGAACGCGCTTTACGGTCTTGACGCGCATAACCATAGTAAGGAATAACAATATTAATTGTTTTTGCAGATGCACGTTTTAATGCATCGATCATAATAAGTAATTCCATGATATGTTCGTTTACTGGGAAGCTTGTAGATTGAATAATGAATACATCGCAACCACGGATACTTTCTTCAATGTTAATTTGAACTTCTCCATCACTAAAACGATCAACAGAACATTTTCCTAGTCCTACTCCAATGTGCTTTGCAATTTGCTCAGCAAGTTCCTTATTAGAGTTTAAAGAGAATACTTTCAAATTAGAATTTAGATATTGAGTCGACATCTAGATTAACCCTCCACATTATGATTTTTTCTTATTCAGCAATTGATCAACATAGTCTTCTTTGTTAACTTGACGTGCACGTGCTATAGATAATGCTTTTGATGGAACATTCTCTGTAATTGTAGAGCCTGCTGCCACATAAGCACCATCTTCAACTGTTACAGGAGCGACAAGGTTTGAATTACATCCAATAAATACCCCGTTACCAATCACAGTTTTGAATTTATTCTTACCGTCATAGTTCACCGTAATTGAACCACAACCAAGATTCACGTCTTCTCCAACTTGTGCATCCCCGATATAACTTAAGTGTGAAGCTTTACTTCTATTACCAAAAACAGTTTTTTTGATTTCCACGAAGTTTCCAACGCGTACTTCATCTCCAATAACTGAATCTGGGCGAATATGTGCAAATGGACCAACCGATACTTCTGTACCAAGTTTACTATCATGTACAGTAGATTGTCGAATTGTCGTACGATCTCCAATTTCACTATCGCGAATTACTGTGTGCGGTCCAATTTCACAATCAGAACCAATTACAGTATTCCCCTCAATAATTGTTCCTGGATGAAGAACTGTATCACTACCGATAATTGCATCAGCAGAAATATACGTGTTACTTGGATCAATAATTGTAACACCATTTACCATGTTTTTACGGTTGATACGGTTTTTCATAATAATTTCCGCTTGCGATAGAGCGACTCTGTCGTTAACACCTAACGTTTCATCGAAGTGCTCTGTTTGATAAGCCGATACGATATGACCTTCATTTTTTAAAATCTCAATAACATCTGGCAGGTAATATTCACCTTGTACGTTATCATTTGAAACTTTAGAAAGTGAGGCGAATAAAGCTTTATTATCAAAACAATACGTACCTGTATTGATTTCTTTAATAGCTAATTCTTTCTCATTTGCATCCTTATGCTCAACAATCTTTTCAACATGACCATTCTCATTACGAACGATACGACCATATCCAGCAGGTTCTTCTATGTAAGCTGTTAGCACCGTTGCCATTGCCCCTGCTTCTTTATGTTGCTGAAGCAATGCTTCCATCGTTTCAGCAGTTATTAGCGGCGTATCACCACAAATAACTAAAGTTGTTCCTTCTTCATTTGCAAGTACACTTGCAGCTTGATCTACAGCATGTGCTGTACCAAGTTGTTCTGCTTGTAATGCAAACTCACTTACGTTTCCTAGCTGTTCTTGTACCATTTCAGCACCATGTCCTACGACTGTTACAAGTTTCTGCAATCCTAATTGCGTTACTTGATCGACAACATGTTGTACCATAGGTTTTCCACATACAGGATGAAGCACTTTGTATAGCTTAGACTTCATACGTGTGCCTTTGCCTGCAGCTAGAATCACTGCAAATCTGTTTGACATATAGACCCTCCATCGCAACCTATTTATCCATTAACGATATTATCCTAAATCATCATATATTTCAAGAAACACATTTTAACTATTAAATTTTACCATAATTCTTATACGATGTTTTACTCTTTAGTATCTTTTTTAAGAAATAAGCTATACTATTTAAAATGATTTTGAAAAAATTAGAAGTTTTCCTCTTCACTTTAATAAATTCAGAATTTTCCGTACAAAATAGATAAAACCACACAAAAAAAAAACAAACTCCTGTAAATGCTTACAGGAGTTTGTTGCAAAATTATAGGGATTTCTTTAAAAAGCCCTTTTCATTCGAATTTTACGAAGCACCCGCTTCTTCAAACTCAACCTCTTCTAACTCGCCTAAACGATGATACTCTGTTAAAACCGCATCTTGAATTTTAGAGCGTGTATTAGAATTAATTGGATGTGCAATGTCACGGAATTCTCCATCTGGAGTACGTTTACTTGGCATTGCTACAAATAATCCATTATTACCATCAATTACACGAATATCATGAACAACAAATTCATGGTCTAGAGTAATAGAGGCAATTGCTCTCATGCGGCCTTCTGTGTTTACGCGGCGTAATCTTACGTCAGTCACTTCCATCTTGTGTTCACCACCCTTTTCTAAATAAGCGATATATTTGTATAAATTCCACAAAATTTCTATTTTCCCTTTAATTTTTTAAAAATTTTTAAGATAAAAATTTTTAATGTAATTGAATATAGAGATTAGTGGAGGTTATCGCTTACAAAAGATTACTTAACTAGGGCAATTACTTCGATTTCAATTGAAACATCTTTCGGTAATTTTGCTACTTGTACACAAGAACGAGCTGGCTTATGAGTAGAGAAATAAGAGCCATATACTTCATTAACAGCATTAAAATCATCCATATCTTTTAAGAATACTGTTGTTTTTACTACTGTATCAAATGAAGCACCTGCTTCTTCTAATACCGCTTGTAAATTTTGAAATACTTGCTCTGTTTGTACTGTCACGTCTCCTGCTACAAGCTCTCCACTTGCAGTTAACGGAATTTGTCCTGAACTGTAAAACATATTATTTACAATAATCCCTTGTGAATATGGTCCAATTGCTTGTGGTGCATTGCTTGTTTGAACAACTTTCATATTTTTCCACCCTTTTATTATTTATTTTTACTCTTTAAAAATAGTGCACGAAAAGCAGTTTGTCCATCTATTTTATAATTTATAAATAGAATAAAAAAAAGATAAAGCGATCTGCTTTACCTTTTTACTCAGCCTCTACAAGCCCTTCATCAAATGGTGCCAGTGAATAATTTCCCTTTTCCACTTGAATCGCTTTTTCTTTCACATCAACTTCTGATAGACGAATTAATGATACAAAATTATTAATTAGTCGTTCTTCAATATCCGTGGATTCTACTAATACACCAATACCAACAACATTAGCCTTAAACTCTTCTAACATACTCATCATACCTTGAATTGTCCCGCCAGCTTTCATGAAGTCATCAATAATTAAAACATTTGATCCCTCTGGAAGGCTACGCTTTGCTAACGTCATTGTTTGAATTCGCTTAGAAGAACCTGATACATAGTTAATACTAACAGTTGGGCCTTCTGTTACCTTATTATCTTTCCTTGCGATTACTACCGGTACATCTAAGTAATTTGCCACCGCATAAGCAAGTGGAATCCCCTTCGTTGCCACCGTCATAACCGCATCAATTGGTTGCCTAGCAAAAACAGAAGCAAACAAACGACCTGCGCCATTAATATGGCGAGGATTACTTAAAAGATCTGTCATATATAAGTAACCACCAGGCAAAATACGATCTGGATTTTCAAATAAGCTACAAAGCTCACCAATAATTAGATCTGCCTCTTCCTCACTTATATATGGTATATATTTCACTCCTCCTGCTGCTCCTGGTACCGTTTGCAATGTGCCGACCCCTTGTTGTTCAAACGTTTGCTTAATAATAACTAAATCTTCACTAATGGAAGACTTAGCTGATTGATACCTTTCAGCAAAAAAAGTGAGAGAAACTAGCTGACGAGGGTTTTGTAACAAGTAATACGTCATATCGACTAATCTTGTACTTCGTCTAATTTTCATACTCTCACCTCAAATCACGAATATTCTAAACAAATCATAACGTATTATACGTCTTTATTCAAGCGTTTCTCGCTCTCCTAATAAACGTACTGCGTATACTTGTTCACAAAATCCTTTTAATCCGTTATATATACGATGCATTCGCGAATCATGGTGCACAAGACCAAATACGGTTGGGCCACTTCCACTCATTAATACGGCATCCGCCCCAAATCGCTTCATCTGTGCCTTAATACGTGCAACTTCAGGATGCATCGCAAA
The DNA here is from genome assembly GCF_056399205.1 of Bacillus sp. 01N45. Taxonomy (NCBI): domain Bacteria; kingdom Bacillati; phylum Bacillota; class Bacilli; order Caryophanales; family Bacillaceae; genus Bacillus; species Bacillus sp. 01N45. Next base: position 14,808 of record NZ_JBFTQW010000021.1, on the reverse strand, counting down.
CGTTACATCTTCTAAAACATTACCAACAGTATCACAAATCCCTTTGTAGTCCCCAGCATTTATGACGTTAACCATTTTCTCTACATTTGGATGTGTAACTCGATTTAACTTTAAATTTCCATACACATCAGCAGTAGATACACCAATATGGGGTTTTGCTAAAATAACCCAACAAGAAGGTGGAGTTTTTATGTGCTCAATTTGCTCTCCTCTTCCAGTGGCAATTGCTGTCCCACCATATACACAAAACGATACATCTGATCCGATTTTTGCGCCAAGCTCTGCTAACTGATCAATTGTAAGCCCTAAATTCCATAATTTATTAAGGCCACGTAATGTCGCTGCTGCATCACTACTTCCACCTGCTAATCCAGCTGCTACTGGAATCGTTTTTTCAATAGTAATAGATACGCCTTTTTTCACATTAAACTTCTCTTTTAATAATTTCGCTGCTTGATAAGCTAAGTTTCTTTGGTCGTCTGGGACATACCGATTATGGGATAAAATTTCAATACGGTCTTCTGCTAATTCCATTAGTTCTAAACGATCCGCTAAATCAATTGTTGTCATAATCATTTTCACTTCATGATATCCGTCTTGTCTTTTTCCCAGTACATCTAACGACAGATTAATCTTTGCTGGTGCTTTCACTAGTAGCTTCAATCTATTCACCCACTCTATGTACTCAATCTTTTATCGTTTATTTTACCATAAATTTATAGTAAGACGATGACACTTCCCTAATTATAACGAAAAGCATTCAGAATGAAACTACTTATGTAAAATGATGGCACCTTTTCGAGTACAAAAAGCCGAGGAATCACTCCTCGGCTACCGTAGCATAGAAAGTATCTTACAACTACTGGTTTTGTTTCATTAATTGCTGTTCTGCAATTTCTATAGCACGTTTCACCATGTTACCAGCATCTTTCGCACGAATTCCGCCCCATCCTTCTTTCTGAACAACATCATAAAAGCCTAGCTCTTTTGCAAGCTCTTCTTTAAATTGATTTGACATGACACCTCTTCGTCTACTCAATGCAGAGTCCCTCCTTATTTTGCTACGGTATAATTAGTATGCAAAATAATATAGCTTTTCATTTGTGGGAATATATGTAACGATACATGAATTATAAAATCACTTCATTATGAGGTTCACCATAAAACGTTAGCTCTACTGTCTCTGTTAAAACATCCGCATAGCTATATGATACACGTTGCAACGCATCTTCTTGCTGATCCAATTGTACAACAAAAACAGAACGGTACGTTTCTGCAAGTACACCTGATTGTTCTACTGTTTTTCTTCTCCCACTATTCGCCTTTAACATCAGTCTCTGTCCAAGATGGTGATCTAATTCGCTTTTAATTTCATCTAAACGTTTTGACATATACTTCGTTACACCTCGCTGTAATTTAGATTGAACACTTAAAACACGATATATCTATCCCAATTATTAACCGCAACTCACAGACAATATCATTATAAGAGCATCATGCGTTCAAATAGATAGAAGAAATACTATATTGTAAAAGTATCATTATGTAGTCTGCGCGTTCTTGTCTCTTTTTATCCAAGCTGATTTAAATCCTTCCCATACAAAAAAGCAAGATACATATGTACCTTGCTTATTCTTCATAATGTTGAAAGGGTAATCCAGTTCGTAAAATCCCCCTCGTCTCAATCCCGCCAAGTCCCTTTTCGCCGGTAATCGTATTACGTACAACATCCCATACATTTACTCTTTCCATAAATGACGTAAAACTAATTTTACCAACCACATATACAGGATCTAGTGCGTGAATATTAATTCTAGATGGTGAACTAGCAAAGTTAGCACCCGCTCGAATTAATGCTTCAAAGTGTGATTGGCATGCCCCAGCAAAAATAACGAGTTGATCCAATGATGGATATTTTTTTCTCACTTCTCGAACAGCCTGTACAAAATGCCTTGAATGCCTATATGCTGCTAAATCTCCCTTTACCCCTTTTGATTTTGTATATGCATCGTGCCCCGTAATAACTAAAATGTCTGGACGAAAATGATCTATTAAATCTACTACCTTTTCATGCATCTCTGTTTCTTTACAATGAATACCTTGTACAGGAACACCAATTTTATTATATAAGTCTAAGCACTTGCGCAAATATAACGGGTCCCCATCTATATGCAATACACGTCCTGGCATTTGAAAATAATTCACCTCACTTGTATATCCACCCGTTGAAGTGTGTTCATGCCTTTGTTTCATTAATACATAATCTTGTTGAAACAAACGATACGTACGCTCCATCGTTTCTTTCTCACGCTTCGCTCTTTTTTTATGCTCTCGTTGATCTATACTAATTAAATCTTCAAGTGGCGCATCTGCCACCAGTCTAATTTCCTCTCCAAATAATATAGCTATCTCGCCTTTTATTTCTATAATACGAAAAAGGATATCCCTATTATGAGAATATCGTTCCACTAATTCTCCAACATGTAAAGCCATTCTCCTACCTCCAAACTCGTTAGGCCATCTTACCTGTTTTTAAAGTATGAATGTAGGAGAGGAAAGGTGACAAAAGGGACAGTTCAAGTTGAACTGTCCCTTTTCTATTCTTATGACAATTTATGAAGAACTAATGCATTACTTAATGTTGCAAACTCCTCGATAGATAGCGTTTCGCCTCTTCGTTTTGGATCAATTCCCACTTCTGTTAAAATTCGATCCAACAGCTCTTTATCTTTCGGGAAACCATTTAAATTATTTGATAAATTATTCATTAAAGTTTTACGACGCTGTGCAAAACTTGCTCGTACTACTTCAAAGAAGAATGTCTCATCTGTTACTTCTACAACTGGTTTCGGGCGCTTTAGGAGACGAATAATCGCAGAATCAACATTTGGTTGTGGCACAAACACTGTACGTGGTACAGTCATAACTGTTTCCACCTCTGTATAATACTGAATGGCAATGGATAAAGAACCATACTCTTTCGTTCCAGGTTTAGCAGCTAAACGATCTCCAACTTCTTTTTGCATCATAACAACAAATCCACGAACCGGTAATTTCTCTTCCAACAATTTAAATAAAATTGGCGTTGTAATATAGTACGGTAAGTTCGCTACTACCATTACATCTTGCCCTTCCTCAAATTGCTCACTAAACACCTCATGTACATCTGCCTTTAGTACGTCTTTATTTATAACTGTAACGTTGCTATATGGAGCTAACGTCTCATCTAAAATCGGTAATAACCTCTGATCAATTTCAAAAGCTACTACTTTTTTAGCACGCTTCGCTAATTGTTCTGTTAACGCACCGATACCTGGTCCAATTTCAATTGCACCACTTTCTGAACCAATTTCAGCGTGATCGACAATACGATTTAATACATTCGTATCAATTAAAAAATTTTGTCCTAAACTTTTTTTGAATGAAAATCCATACTTTTCAACAATGTCTTTCGTACGATTTGGCGTTGCGATATCCTTCATTTTCTTTCCTCCTGTATGACTTGCTTATAAGCTTCTGCAAAAGATTCTTTTGAAACTTGAAACATTTGTAAACGTTTATGTAACTGTTTTGCGTTTGTATAACCAATCTTTAATAGCTTACCCATTCTTTCTCTGCGACTCTTTGCCATTTCTCCGCCCACTAAGCCTGCATCGACTAAATCGCTCCAACTAATTTCACTTGTGTAAGCTTCCATTTCTTCATGTATATTCTCTAAAGCACGGCGAATTGATTCATTAGAAGCATGTTCAATCCCGACACCCTTTTTCCTTTTGGCAAGTGCTTCTTCCTTCGGTAAAAAAGCATGTTTACATCCAGGCACCTTATCAGAAATAATTTTTCGAATACGCTCTCCAGGATAATCCGGATCTGTGAAAATAATAACGCCCCGTTTTTGCAGCGCTAATTTAACTTGCTCAATAACATGATCACCGATTGCTGAACCGTTCGTTTCAATTGTATCCGCATCAACAGCACGCTTAATCGCAACTGTATCATCTTTACCTTCTACAACGATAATCTCTTTAATTTTCATGCTTGCCTCCACACTCGTTTCGTCTCTACTTAGTAAAACAAAAAAATGACGACTTTTCCATTATTATTTTCCCCATTCTTACATTTTAAAAAATAGAATGTCCAAAACTTTGTTCTCTCTCCTTATTGTAACACTTCCTCATTCGCCCTTATTTTTTCACAAAAATAAAAAAGAATGGGTTCTCCCACTCCTTTTTATCCAACACCAAATAAAGCTTTTGCATTTTTTGTTGTTATTTCTGCTACTTCCTCATAAGAAATTCCTTTTAAATTCGCAATTTCTTCTGCTACGAGTTTTACATAACTCGGTTCATTTCGTTTTCCTCGAAATGGATGTGGTGTTAAATATGGACAATCTGTCTCTATTAACAATTTCTCTAATGGAATCTCCACAGCAACTTCTTTCGGCTTCTTAGCATTTTTAAATGTAACTGGTCCGCCTAATGAAATTAAAAAGTTCATATCAACACATCGCTCTGCTACTTCTACGCTGCCGCTAAAGCAATGCATAATGCCTCCCACTTCAGCTGCATTCTCCTCTTCTAGAATATCAACAATATCTTGAGTTGCATCGCGGTTATGTATAATAATCGGCAATTTCACTTTTTTGGCTAATGCAATTTGTTTACGGAATACTTCCTTCTGTATTTCTTTTGGAGATTTATCCCAATGATAATCTAATCCCATCTCTCCAAGTGCAACGACTTTAGGATGAGAAGCAAGTTCTTCTAACCAAGCTAGATGTTCTTCTGTCATGTCAATTGCATCAACTGGATGCCATCCAACCGCAGCGTAAATAAAATCATAAGTTTCAGCTAATTCAATCGCCTTTTTTATCGTTACTTCATCAAAACCAACAACAACTGTATAGGTAACTCCCGCTTCTTTCATTCGTGCAATAACCTCTTGCAAATCTTCTTCAAATTGCTCTGCATTCAAATGTGAATGTGTATCAAACAACATAATACATAACTCCTTTTATATTGAAATCAAGTTTATTCTAAAAAATAAGCTCTTTAATAACTTAACGATAACAATACTATAATTTTAATGCAAAAATAGAGAGTGTAAAAAGAAAAAAGACGCTTCACACATGTTACACGTGAAACATCTCTTTTCTTGTCTTAATTACTTGATTTTTGTACCATTTGGTAGATTTTGATCGATTGATGCTAATGACAATACGCCATTCTCTTCACCCGCTAAAATCATACCTTGTGATAATTCACCGCGTAATTTTACAGGTTTTAAGTTTGTTACACAAATAACCTTTTTACCTTTTAGGTCTTCCGGCGAATAGAATTTTGCAATTCCTGAAACAACTTGACGCTTTTCTGTACCTAAATCCAGCTGAATTTTTAACAACTTATCTGCTTTTTTCACAGGTTCAGCTGATAGTACTTCAGCTACGCGTAATTCTACTTTAAAGAAATCATCAATTGTAATTTCTTCTGCTTTCGGTTCTTCTTCTTTTTTCTCTTCTACTTTAGGAGCAGAGCTTTTCATTTGTTCTTTAATGTACCCTACTTCTACTTCCATTTCTAAACGCGGGAAAATCGGGTTTCCTTTTTCTACTTTTGTTCCAGCTGGAATACAGCCAATTGTAGATAGGCTTTCCCAAGATTTATGTGCCTCTTCAGTAAGTCCAAGCTGAGCAAACATCTTACTTGGTGCTACTGTTAGGAACGGCATAAGCATAATACCTGTTTGACGAAGCACCTCTGCTAAGTGAGCCATTACAGAAGCTAATTTTTCACGATCATTCTCATCTTTCGCTAATACCCACGGTTGTGTTTCATCAATATATTTATTTGCACGGCTAACCAATTGCCAAATTGAGCTTAGCGCTACAGAGAATTCCATATTCTCCATTGCCTCTTCTACTTTTTTCAATGTATCTTTTGCAAACGTTACTAACGTTTCATCGAATTCCGTTACATTTTCTTTAAATGCAGGGATTTCTCCGTTGAAGTACTTATCAATCATAGCTACTGTACGATTTAATAAGTTACCTAAGTCATTTGCTAAATCGAAATTAATGCGCTCCACAAATCCTTCTGGTGTGAATACGCCATCAGATCCGAATGGAACTTCACGAAGTAAGTAATAACGTAATGCATCTAATCCGTAACGATCGATTAAAGTAACTGGATCTACTACGTTTCCTTTTGACTTACTCATCTTTCCATCCTTCATTAAAATCCAACCATGAGCAAAGATTTTTTTCGGAAGAGGTAAATCTAATGCCATTAAAATGATTGGCCAATAAATTGTATGGAAACGAACGATTTCTTTTCCAACTAAATGTACATCAGCTGGCCAGAATTTCTTATACATCTCTTCATTTTCTGTTCCATAACCTAATGCTGTAATGTAGTTAGATAATGCGTCAACCCATACGTAAATAACGTGTTTCGGGTTACCTGGAACACGAACTCCCCAGTCAAATGAAGTACGAGAAACAGCTAAATCTTCTAGGCCTGGTTTAATGAAGTTATTAATCATCTCATTCTTACGAGACTCAGGCTGAATGAAATGTGGATTATCTTCATAGAATTTTAATAGTCTGTCGACATATTTACCCATTCTAAAGAAATACGATTCTTCACGAACAAGTTCTACATCATGACCACTATCTGGGCTTTTTCCTCCAACTACTTTTTCACCTTCCATAATTGGATCTACTAATTGATGCTCTGTATAGAATGTCTCATCTTGTACAGAATACCAACCTTCATATTCATCAAGATAAATATCACCTTGATCTACTAGTTGCTTGAAGATTTTTTCAACAACATCTTTATGACGATCTTCAGTTGTACGAATAAAATCATCATAAGATATATCCATTTTCTCCCAAAGTTCTTTAATTCCTGCAACAATGTTATCCACATATGCTTGTGGTGTAACATTTAATTCTTCTGCTTTCTTTTGGATCTTCTGTCCATGCTCATCAGTTCCTGTTAAATAATGAACATTGTATCCTTGCATACGCTTATATCGTGCCATCGCATCTCCTGCGACTGTTGTATAAGCATGTCCAATGTGTAATTTTCCACTTGGATAATAAATTGGGGTAGTAATATAAAAGGACTTATTTTCCTCTGTCATTGTTTTGGACCTCCCGGATAACCTCATATGTATTTATAAATAGTATATCAAAAACTTATATATAAAGTGAAACTTTAATCTGTGTGGGGGTGTTCACTCCTGCGGATTATTAGCCCGCACCAATCAGGCTTTTACGAGCAATCCGACTCCAACTTAACTTCTTTGCTCCACCCAAATTTTAAATTTAGAATCTTACTGCTTGGCAAATAGTGGGATAAAAATGAGTTAATACTTAATATCTTTATCATCTATTGCTCATATTTCAAGAAAATATACAGTCCTTACTTACAATCTATAAATTTTTCTGAAAATAAAGTTAAATAATAGTAGAAATTACTCTCATTCTATTATATATAAGAAGTAAGAAATCTATAAATCTTTTTAAAAAATATAGAATTAAAGAATTGACGGAAATGTAAATGATTGGTATCATATGTCCATAGGGTATTTTGTCGAAAAATGACGAATCTAGAAAATAGACTCGAAACTTATAAACTATTTCTTTAGGAGGAAAAGAATTATGAAATCTACTGGTATCGTTCGTAAAGTTGATGAATTAGGTCGTGTAGTAATTCCAATCGAATTACGCCGTACTTTAGGTATTGCAGAAAAGGATGCTCTTGAAATCTACGTTGATGACGAGAAAATCATCTTAAAAAAATATAAGCCAAACATGACTTGCCAAGTAACTGGTGAAGTATCTGATGGTAACCTATCTCTAGCTGAAGGTAAAATTATCTTAAGCAAAGAAGGCGCTGAGCGAATCTTAAACGAACTTCAAGATTATATCGAAACAGCAAAATAAGCTTCTCAATTATGAGAAGCTTATTTTTTATCGACATGATAGATTTGATATACATCGCGTTTCGACAAATCTCGATCTTTAGCGACTGTTTTTATTGCCTCTTTTGAATTCATACCTTTTTCGTTTATATAATGTTCAATATGATCATATACAGAAATAGATTCCCACCATTGTTCTTCTGGGGTAGGTTCTTCCGTTGAACCAGCTACTAAAATACAAAACTCGCCACGAACTTCATTTTGTTTCGTCCACTCAATTGCTTCCTCAACTGTTCCACGAATAAATTCCTCAAATTTTTTCGTTAACTCTCGACATAATACAATTTCTCTATTTCCCAACACTTCTTGCATCGAGATTAAAGTATCATCTAAACGATGGGGTGCTTCATAAAACATCATTGTAGTTTGTACATAACGAAGCTTCTCTAACTCCATTTTTCTTTCTTTTTTATTTCTTTGTAAAAATCCATAGAAATAAAATTGTTTTGTTTCAAGACCTGATGCAATTAATGCTGTAAGGGCTGCATTTGCCCCAGGAAGCGGGATTACATGATACTGTTCTGCTACAGCCTCTACAACAATATCGTAACCTGGATCGGAAATACAAGGCATACCAGCATCACTAACAAGTGCTATAGTCTTTCCTTCGTCTAACTTCCCTAATATTTTCTTACCACTTACTTCCTTATTATGCTCATGGTAACTCATAACGGGGGTTTCAATTTCGAAATAATTACAAAGTTTTTTCGTTTGTCTCGTATCTTCAGCAGCAATTAAATCAGCTTCTTTTAAAATTCGGATTGCACGAAATGTCATATCTTCTAAATTTCCAATAGGAGTTGGTACTAAATATAAAACTCCCTTTTCATTTTGTTGAAAGCTTTTTTGTTGCCACATAGCGTTCTCCTTTTTGCATATATTCTTCTTTTTGTTTTCTATTTAACTGCTTAAAATAATACTCTGCTTGCATAGCTGTACGCTTATCTTCATGAAATTCTATGTATTTTAAAACAACAGGAAGTCTAGCACGCGTATACCTAGCCCCTTTTCCACTATTATGGGTCTGAATCCGCTTCTCTATATGATTTGTATATCCTGCATAATAACTTCCGTCAGAGCACTCTACTACATAAAAACAATGCTTATTCTTCTCCATATAAAATTGAACGAATCTCCTTTGTATATTCATTATTTTCTTCATATACAAAAAGGGGTGGCAATATTTTCAAATCTGCGTTTCCATCCTTAATCCCTTCAATTAACAATGTATTCGCTTCTTTCCCTGCCTTAGGATAAACAAATCGTACACGCTTTGGTTCAATTTTGTATTTACGCATTAATGTAACAATATCTAGCAAACGACCTGGACGATGTACAAATGCTACTTTCCCACCTTGCTTTACTAATTGACTACTTGCAGATACAACATCCTCTAATGTACACATAATTTCATGACGAGCTATCGCTAAATGTTCATTCATATTTTTCTCAGAAGTTGCAGGTGTTTGAAAATAAGGGGGATTACATGTAACTACATCATATTGATGACGTCCAAGTTTCTCCGGCATATCTTTCAAATCCCCATGTATTAAGTGAATTCTTTCTTCTAACTTATTGTATTGAACGCTTCTGATTCCCATATCATATAAACGTTCTTGAATTTCTACACCTGTAATGTTTCCCTTTGTTCTTGTACTTAATAAAAGGGGGACAACTGCGTTACCTGTACACAGATCAAGTACATTACCTTTTTGAATCGGCACCCAAGCAAAGTCTGCAAGTAAAACAGCATCTAACGAGAAATTGAATACTGATGGGCTTTGTACAATCTTCATATCTTGCGCTAATAAGTAATCTAAACGTTCATCTTCATATAAATTCATATGTTACTCCTTTTCTTACACTTAACCTACCCTATTTCTTCTTCTACTAATAAAAAAACATATTTCATTCTACTCTCATGTATAAAAAATTACCTTTCCAATTATCATTGGAAAGGTAATTTCACTTTTTATTTAAAAATGACAGGCAGAATAAACAATCTCCCTCTTTACGTACACTTCCATAATGCAGATTACAAATATGAAAACCTTCTTGATATAGCCTTGCTAAATTATCGTAGCCTTCGCCAATATCAGTTGTCTTCGGCTTCACTTCTTTACGTTTTTGAGTTTTTTGTTTTTCCTTAATCTGCACTTCTTCAAAGCGGTGTCGCAAATTTTCATTTTCCATTTTTATATGTTGGTTCTCTTCCAACAACTCTGCAAGATGTTGTTTTAATTCTCCCAACTGTTTGTATAAATGTCCAATTTGCTCTTCCATACTAGAAACCGATGCAAAAATATCTTTTTTCTCCACAAGCACCCACCTCATTAATCTGTGGTTTGACTCGAAACGACCCCTTTATTCACTAACTCATCTAACGTATATTCTACTATCCGTTCCTTGTCTACTAGTTCCACTTGAATTAATCTTTCTAAAATATTTAATCCGATAACACGGCCAGTACCATGCGGGGTTTGTATACGTTGATCTAAATCAGGAAGTTGTTCCTTTGCTGCCTCATATTCATCATTCTCATATTTTAAGCAACACATTAAGCGACCACATAAACCAGAGATTTTTGCAGGATTTAATGATAAATTTTGATCCTTTGCCATCTTAATGGATACAGGTTCAAAATCTCCTAAAAAAGTAGAACAACAAAGCATACGACCACATGGACCAATACCACCAAGCATCTTCGCTTCATCACGAACACCAATTTGTCTTAGTTCAATTCTTGTCCTAAAAATTGCCGCTAAGTCCTTCACTAGTTCGCGGAAATCAATCCGACCATCCGCAGTAAAGTAGAAAATAATCTTATTGCGATCGAACGTATACTCTACATCTACAAGTTTCATATCAAGATTATGCTCTACTACCTTTTGCTGACAAACTTGATATGCTTCTTTCGCAGCATGTTTGTTCTCTTCAACAATGGTACGATCATTTTCATTTGCAATACGAATAACCTTTTTTAGCGGTAATACAACGTCGTTTTCATCAACTTGCTTTTTGGTAATAACTACTTTTCCGTACTCAATACCTCTTACTGTTTCTACAATTACAAACTCATTTTCAGAGATATCGAACTGATTCGGATCGAAGTAATACACCTTTCCGGCCTTCTTAAAGCGAACACCTACTACATCATACAAAACGGTCATCCCTCCTGCAACCGCAACACTAACTGTTCGAACACAAGCTGCGCATTTACATTAGCGTTGATTCTATTTTTTGCCTCTAATATATTAAAGAGAGCTGATACAATGCGCTTCTGAGCATAGGAGAAAGATTCAAACATCTCTTTCTGCTCATGAAAAACAAGACGATCTTCTTCTCCAAGTTGAACATATAATAAATCCTTATAAATAAGGAGCAACATATCTAAACCTTGCTGTAATTGTTCTTTCTCTCTAAAGTGTTTCCCCCATTTTTCTTGTACAAAAAAAATAGAGGCTTTATCCTTTTCGAGCGCTTCACATAATTTTATCACTAAAGCTCGTGCTTGTGCAAACCATTCATCACTACATAAAGCTAAAGCTTCATCAAAACTATTCGTGAGTTGCGCAGCAAGTGTCGATAAAGATGCCGTAATACCTTCATCCTGTAATCTTCTAATTAAAGATTCCGTAGGTAACGGTCTAAATGTAACAACTTGACAGCGAGATAAAATCGTATTTAAAATTTGATGACTTTGTTCAGTAAGTAAAATAGCTGTTGTATCACTACTTGGTTCTTCTAAAAATTTTAAAAGTGTATTCGCTGCATTTGCTGTCATACGATCTGCGTGCTCAATAATATATACTTTTTTATTTGCTTCTAATCCTGTTTTTGAAAACTCTTCTTGTAAATCATGAATTTGCTGCTTCTTAATAGATAATCCGTCTGGTTTTACAATATGTAAGTTAGGGTGGTTACCTGAATCAATTCGCTTACAATTTGTACATATGTGACAAGGCTCTACCCCATTCCGCCCAGAACAGAGGAAACTCTTTGCCATTTGAATTGCCGTTGCAAACTTTCCAGTCCCTTTCCCTCCCTCTAACAAGTAAGCGTGGGATATACGCTCTTTTGCAATGCTATTCATCAACATTTTTACACCGATGGGTTGTATAGCAGAAAGCTGCTCCCACGTCTTCGTCATAATGCATACCTCACTTATTTCATTCTTTCCTTCTATTATAACAATTTATCTTCTATAATCTGAACAACTTCTTCTATAAGTTTTTCCATTGGTTGATCAGCATTTACCAATACAATACGATCTGAGAAACGTTCTACAACTTGTAAATATCCTTCACGGACACGTTTATGGAAAGAGATATCTTCCATATCTAATCGATTCACTTCACGTCCTGCATCTTTTTCAATGCGAGCTAAACCAATCTCTGGTTCAATGTCTAGGTAAATCGTTAAACTAGGCATACAGTCCTCTGTTGCGAAACGATTTATTTCAAATACTTTATCCATACCTAATCCTCTTGCATATCCTTGATACGCTAAAGAGCTATCTATAAAACGATCACATAATACAAGGTAGTCCTCGTTAAGTGCCGGCATAACCTTTTCCACCAAATGTTGTCTACGTGCAGCAGCATACAGAAGCGCCTCTGTACGTGCCTCCATCATCGTATATTCTTGTTTATGTAAAATTGTTCTAATATCCTCTGAAATTGCAATGCCACCTGGTTCTCTCGTCGCCATTACCTTTTGTTCTTTTTGTTCAAAGTACGGCAATAAACTTTTAATTAACGTTGTTTTACCCGAACCTTCTGGACCTTCAATTGTTACAAATAATCCCTTCATTCTAAAACCTACTTTCTATATCATACACTTTCATATATTTCGTGCTACCTTGAAAACGAGCGCCTGATTGCTCTAAATACATAATTTGCTCTTTATGTTCTGAAGTAATTCTTTCTCCATACATAATCAATGGAATTCCAGGTGGGTACGGAATTACCATTTCTGCCGCTATCATCCCAACTGCTTCTTCTACAGATACTACTTTTGTTTCATATCCTTCCAGTTGTTTATATGTATACGGTAAAGGAGAAAATTCTCCTTTATAAGTATAACGAATAGATTCCTTCTTGTCTTTCACCTCATAATATTGCAATGCCTCTCGGATCATCTCTATAGCCTTCATATACCCCTTATTTACTTGCAAGGGCAAAATAAATAGGACATTATATGGATCCGCCATTTCTGTATATATACCGACCTTTTCAAATACAGACTGTAATTCGTATCCTGATAACTGACAACGTGTCTGTACAGTAACCTTTAACTCGTCTTGTAATGGATATTGTAAAATAGCTATTTGTGGAATAGAACACAATTCGTCTTTAAATCCCCGTAAAAACTCGACAATTTCATCATGTCCCTTTTCTTTTATACGTGCTATTGTAAAGCGTGCAATATCAAGAGAAGTCATAATTGGATACGATGGACTACTAGATTGTAGCATACTTAAATAGGTAGAAACTTTTTCTTCTTTCACTAAGCGACTATTTATATGTAAATAGGACCCCATTGTCATCGCGGGTAATGTTTTATGTGCAGAATGAACTACAATATCTGCACCATATGCTAATGCTGACTTTGGAAATGCTCCCCCTAAACAAAAATGGGCTCCATGTGCTTCATCTACTAAAACAGGGATTTTATGTGCATGTGCATAAGCGATGCTTGCCTCTAGATCCATCCCCATACCATAATAATTAGGATGCGTTAAAATGAGTGCTTTAGCATTTGGATATTTTTCAATTGCTTCCTTAATAATTTCATCATGAATTCCCACTGGTACATTATAAGCTTCATCAATCCATGGATCTAAAAAAATTGGATTTGCGCCCGCTAATTTTAAACCATTAATAATTGATTTATGACAATTTCTTTGTACAAGAACAATATCATGTTCTCCACAACAAGACAAAATCATTGCTAGGTTCCCTACCGTTGAACCATTAATTAAAAAATAACTTTTGTTCACTCCATATACATCAGCTAATAACTGTTGTGCCTCATCTATACATTCAAACGGACTATGTAAATCATCTAACCCTGACAACTCAGTTACATCGATAGATAGTATATCTTTAAACTCCCCTACAGCTTCCTGAGGGAAGTTTAAACCATTTTTATGACCTGGAACATGAAAGGATAACGGCTCTCTTTCTTTAAACCCTGTTAATGCCTCATATAAAGGTATGCGATTTTGATTCATTTATATCTCTTCCTTATTAGTTCATTCTTCCTCTATTATACAGAACAAAAAAAATAATAGGCATATGCCTATTTAAAAATATGATACTTCTAATTTCCGAAGCTGTTTTAAATAATATATATACTTCGGATCATTTGTCTCCGTATTCACCATATCCTTTTCACATTCATAACATATTAAATTATTATAAACATATATCCCTTCTTTTCTTTCTGTCTCACAAACAATACAAACTTCATTTTGTGCTTTCATAACCTTCCCTCCCTATTTAAATGGACATATTTTATACTTCTATTCCTTAACAATTTACAGAAAAATATACATCCATCTCTTATATAATATGATTAACCCTTGGGCAACGTGTTTGTATTACCATTACTTCTTTTTTCGTACTGTTTGAAAACAGAAAAAAACACAAGTCAAAAGACTTGTGTTTTTAGTTGCTTGGCGACGTCCTACTCTCACAGGGACAAGGTCCCAACTACCATCGGCGCTAGAGAGCTTAACTTCCGTGTTCGGTATGGGAACGGGTGTGACCTCTCTGCCATCATCACCAAACTATGAAGGCATATTCCTTCAAAACT
>NZ_JBFTQW010000020.1:0-50920 GCF_056399205.1 Bacillus sp. 01N45 | reverse complement strand
GTTAAGATTAGAGGGTTTCGAATTGAGTTAGGTGAAATTGAAACAATATTAGGAAAACATCYAGACATTRAAGAAGTTACTGTGGTAGCGCAAGAAGATACATTTGGAGATAAAATCTTAGTAGCCTATATTGTAGGTGAAGGAGATGTACAAGAGTGGAGAAAACATGTAGAGGTACATCTTCCAAATTATATGGTACCGGCTCATTTTATCAAGATAGAATCATTGCCGTTAACTGTTAATGGGAAGGTAGATAAAAATGCTTTACCTGCATGGGATTCTATTATACAAACAAGCGATGGGTATATAGCACCTCGGAATAGAGTAGAGAGAAAATTGGTAAAAATTTGGTCAGAGGTATTAGGGATTGACTCCTCTGTCATTGGGATAAACGCTAATTTTTTTGAACTAGGTGGGCACTCTTTAAAAATTATGAGTACTTTAGTAAAAACATTTTCTGAAGGCTGGAATGTAACTATTAAAGATTACTTTGAATTAAAAACTATTAATAATATAGCTAAAAAAATTCAATATGGATATAGAGTAAATTCACATTCAGATACATTAGATATTAAATTGTTAACACCTCCGAAGAAGCTAAAGGAAACAAAAAGATATGCATTTAGTAATAATAGCAAAATACTTTTAACAGGAGCTACAGGATTCTTAGGTATACATCTACTAGAACAACTATTGGATACTACAGAATGTAAGATATATTGTTTAGTTCGTGGGGAAAATAAACTAGAGGCGAAAAATCGTTTATTAGACATGTTACAATTTTATTTTAAAAACAAATTTGTAAGATATCAATCTTTAGTAAATCAGCGTATCTTTATTGTGCAAGGTGATTTAGCTAAACAAAATATGGGATTAGAAAACGCATTATATAAGGAGCTTCATCAACAAATCTCAACTGTTATTCATGCTGCGGCTTTAACAAAACATTTTGGCGAGTATAGTGAATTTGAAAGAGCGAATGTCCAGGCGGTGAAAGAACTTCTTGCATTTGTTGGTGATACTAAGGATTTACATCATATATCTACGACTGGTGTAGCAGGACAATTTGTATTAAGTGAAAAGGAAATAATATATAAAGAAAGCGATTTTTATGTAAAACAAAATTACAAAGATAATGTGTATGTGAAAAGTAAATTTTTAGCAGAATATGAAGTGTTCAAGGCAATATTAAGGGGAACAGATGCTACTATTTATAGAGTAGGAAATCTTACAAATAGATATATTGATGGACAACATCAATATAACTTCACCGAAAATGCATTTATGAGCAAATTAAAATTTATATTACAATATGGTATCGTGACAGATGTATTATTATCAAGTGAAGTTGAATTTACACCTGTAGATTATTGCAGCAAAATTATCACAGGGTTTGTAACATCAAATGAAGTGCATGAAAATAGTGAAGATTGCGTAAATCATATATACAATCATCTTACGTTAAATTTAAAGGAACTTGTAAAGTTACTAAATTCAATGGGATATCCAATTAAAGTAATTTCTGAAACAGAGTATCAGCAATTTATTTTAGAAATATCTAAAGATAAAAAGAAACAGGAAGATATTCAAAATCTCATGACATTTGAAGAGCCAAAAGATAATTGTTATAAACCAATAAAGCTTGATTCGACTGAAACTCAAAAAAAGCTAAAATTATTAGGTGTTCAATGGCCTATTATTAATAGTGAATATATACAACAAATAATTGCTTATATGACGAGTGTTACTGGTAGTGGTTCTGTAGCAAATTGTTATACTTTAAAAAGCTGATTGGGAATATGAGAAATGAGCTATTTTAAAGGAAAGTAATTAAAAAAACATAGAAATTTTTTAGGTGAAATCATTGGAAAAGGGCGGCTTTTAGTCAGCGTATGAAAGTAAACTATCATATATTACTTTTAGTCTTCAATAGAGAGTAGCGTCAAGGAAGTCCTTCTATAAGAAAGTATGAATATGTCGTTTTCTTTAACTGAAATAGAAATGAACTTATTATATAATAAGTTCAAGAAAATTTTTCCTTTTTAATCATTGTTAAATAATCACAAACCTTTCGGGTTTACGATTCATTACAAGGAAGTGTATAACGCATATACGCTAATTTGTAATACGAATGTATTCCTGGAAGGTTTTTTTGCGTTGTGGGAATAGGATAAGTAATCAACTAGCAAGGATGTGATAGATTATCTTAAATTATTAAGAATTGTAGTGGGGAAATAAGAATTTTGGATTTCAAAATACAAAAGAAGGTGAAAAAAGATGAGAGGAGCAGTCTCTTCTTTTTTATTTCGAAAGGAGAAGGAAGTGGTTAAATATGAACATGAAAACTTTTGAAATGCGTGAAAAACGTTTAGCAGAACTACTAGGTGCAAAAGTACTATGGGAATTTATCAGTGCCGTCACAGAGGAAATTGAAAAGCAGGAATTAGAGTCTACACCAGGTTTATTAGAAGATCTATTCATACATGTGAAAGAAACAATTCAAATTCAAAATATGAATCAACACATAACAAAAGCCCCTGTAAAAACAGAGGCTGATGGTATAAATACAGATACATTATTTATGGAAGCATATGTAGAATTAATTAATCATAAGTTTGTTATTTCTGAATTAGCTGTAGAGCTTTCATCTGTTCTAAAAGAATTAAATTGTTTTGTTCAATCATCTTTGCCACTGCTTCAAAGTAAGCTTGATTCTCAAGAACCTCAATCTGCTTCTCTTTAGGGAGTGATTGAAGTATTTCTTTAATTTCTTTACACTCGTATATGTTATTCTCCGAGTCTTCGATTAATTTATTACGACGATTGGTGTATTCAAGTGCACCTAAAGTCGCTAATGCGCGAGGGTCTAATCCTAGAATTTCCATGTATTCCTCTCCTTTCCTCTACAATAATTCGATACGGGGAAGGAGATTCCTTTAATAATTTGGTAGAGTTTTTATAGTTATATAACATATTTTTTATTAGTGAGAATTTTATTTAGCAGGAATACAATAGAATTAGACTTAAAATGTTTACCTTCGTCTAAATACAAGTTATACACACATATATTGATCTTATAAAGGTATATATTACACATAATATTATGTTAAAGGTGGCGAATTGTATCATGAAAGATTTTGTTCTCGAAAAAGAAAACATTATTCGTAAATATGGTGAATGGACCGCTTATGATATTAAATTAACGGATACTCTATATACAAGAGATATTCGACAACCAAATCCTGCGTTAAAAAAAATTGTGACAATGATTCAAGATATCACACAATGTGATTTTAAAAATCTTCGAATCTTAGATTTAGCTTGTTTAGAGGGGCATTACGCTATTGAGTTTGCTATGCAAGGAGCAACTGTTGTAGGGATAGAAGGAAGAGAATCAAACGTACAAAAAGCTATATTTGCTAAAGATTTATTAAGGTTGGAAAACTTAACCTTTTATCAAGATGATGTAAGAAATTTAAGTGCTGAAAAATATGGTCAATTTGATATTGTTTTATGCTCTGGTATTTTATATCATTTAGATTGCTCAGATGTATTCCCTTTTTTAGAAAAAGTGTATGAAGTATGCAAAAGGTTTGTAATAATTGATACTCATATCACTCATACTCCCAATGTATCAGTACTCTATAAAAATTATGAATATAAGGGGCACACAATGCTAGAACACTCTGCTAATTCATCAATAGAAGAACGTTTAAAATCAAAATGGGCATCATTAGATAACATTACTAGTTTTTGGATGACAAAATCCTCTCTATACAATTTTTTAACGCGAACAGGTTTCTCTTCTATAAATGAATCCAGAAGTTTAGTTCAAGAAGATAGGGTTACTGTTGTAGCTTTTAAGAAATATCCTATAGAAATTAAAAGCTCTCCTGAAACAGAAAAATACATTGAACCCGATTATTTAGAATGCTAAAAATAACACGTTTAAGTTTAATATCCTAATCACTCTGTATGAGGTTGCACTATATGCCTCTCAAGCTAAAATCTTAAAGTATCCCTAAACAAAATTATCAATTTTCCAAAAGCTATTTATATAAATGCAACTTGTTGTTTCCGTTTTGAGAGCACTATAAAGTTTTTGCTTTATAGTGATGGGATAGCACTGCACTGCTATCAACTTAAAGAAATACTTCCGAAAACAAAAAATGAAAAGAATAATAAAAAAGCTTATCATTACGTGTTAAAGGATAAGCTTTTTTATTTAGCGTTCGATAGAACTCTTTACTTAGGAATTCCCCACTTCTAAATGAAGTGAAAGTGGGGGTAGTTCAATTGTAATTACAACAAATTAGTTAAGAAAGACTTTAATACAAGTGGTTACTAAAATAGTGTCTTTCTTAAACTGTTCTCATTTAATGTTCCTCATGTATCAGTCTTCTTATCTCATTTTTTCTAAGAGTCATCCCAGCTTCAGAAACTGTGTAACGGAAACCAAAGAAACATGAAGCCAAATTAATACAGTAAAAGAACAATTTAAAAATATGTTGTGATTATAAAATGGTGCCAAGAAAGGATTGCTCATTTTATGCTTCTACAGTTCATACAATAAATTGATGAATTTCTAAAAGCGGAACCATATTTGGAAATTTAGGCTGATGGTGAGTGAAGTAAAGATGCTTGGTGTTGTGAAAAATTAGGTAGTTTAAAAGGGGATTTTTTATGAAGAATGAACGAGTAGTAACTTGTAATAAAGAAGGAAGTATTGCAGTCGTTACAATTCAAAATCCACCAGTCAACACTTTAAGTTTAGAAGTAGTTCAACAATTAGTAGATGTATTAGAGGAAATAGAAATTGATAATGATATTTCAGTCGTAATTATAACTGGAAGTGGAGAAAAGGCCTTTGTAGCAGGAGGGAATATAAAAGAATTTCCAGATTGGATGGGCAAAGGTGAAAAATATGCCGAGATGAAATCATTTGAATTGCAACAACCTCTTAATCAACTAGAGAATCTGTCTAAACCGACTATAGCTGCTGTTAATGGGTTAGCGCTAGGTGGTGGATGTGAATTAGCACTTGCTTGTGACTTAAGGATAATAGAAGAACAATCTTTAATTGGATTACCGGAAATTACGTTAGGTTTATTTCCTGGGGCTGGAGGAACCCAACGCTTACCTAGATTAATTGGAGAAGGAAAAGCAAAAGAGATGATGTTCACAGGGAAATCGATTACAGCTAAAGAAGCAAAAGAAATAGGCTTGGTTAACTACATTACCCCTCGAGGAGAGGCGTTAAATAAAGCAAAAGAGATTGCAATGGATATAAGTAAATTTTCTCTTCCAGCTCTCGCCTATATGAAGTTGGCAATTCGCGAAGGGGCAGCAGTACCTTTACAAGAAGGGCTTGAGATTGAAGCGCGTTACTTTGGAAAAGTATTTCAAACAGAGGATGTGAAGGAGGGGGTAAAGGCATTTATTGAAAAAAGAATGCCGCATTTTACAAATAAATAGAATGGGACGAAAAAAGTTATCCAGGTTTATTCTATACTATGTCAACATAGATGCTGTTTTTAAAGCTATTTATTTGTTTTTCGCAACACCTCTCAGATCTAGTTCGTCTAATAAATAGATTTGTAGTAGCATGTATATTTCAAAAGTGAAAATAAATAAAAAGGCGGAGGAATAGAATGGAAAATGGTACAAATGAAAAGGAAATAAATCAAACACCTTTAGTAAGTGTATTAATTCCTACGTATAATCGTCCGCACTACTTTGAAAAAGCTTTATGTAGTGTATTAGAACAAACGTATCCTAATATAGAAATTATAATAGGGGATGATAGTACAAACGACGAAACAGAGAAAGTGTTACAAAAGTACTTGTATGATCATTCAAATATTATTTATATAAAAAATAGGTCAACTCTTGGACAATTTGAGAACTCACGTATGTTATTTCATAAAGCGAAAGGTGAGTATATAAATTTCTTAATGGATGATGATTTATTTCATGTAAATAAAATTGAAAAAATGATGAAATACTTTTTAAATGACCTAGATAATGAAATTAAGCTTGTAACATCCCATCGCCAAGTAATGGATGCAGAAGGAAACCTATTGCCAGATGTTTATTCAACGATGCGTTTATTTTATACAGATACGATTATAGATGGGTCACAATTAGGAAAAATGGTGATTATGAATCAAAAGAATTATATAGGAGAACCGACAACGGTTTTATTTCGTAAAAGTGATTTAACAGAGCCGTATGGTGTATTTGATAAAAGGCGGTATCTTTGCAACGTAGATGTAGCTTCATGGTTATCCTTACTGAGTAAAGGGAAAGCAGTATATATAGCGGAGACACTCAGTTACTTTCGATTACATTCTAATCAGCAGTTAAATGAATCTAATAAAATGATGGATGGGCTAGAAGATTTTTCTCATAGTATTATTATAGCTGGAGAAAAATATGGTTTCTTATCCTCCGAAGAGGAGTTAGACAGAGCTATTACAAATTTTCTAGACTATGCAAGAAGAATTGTTCCATCATCCATATTATATTCATTGGACTACTATCAACAAATCAAGCTAAAGAAAATAAATATTGAAAAGAAAAAAGAGCGTATGAATATCAACTCGCACCTCCCAAAAGTCAGTATACTAATTCCTGCCTACAATAGACCTCATTACTTAGAATTAGCCCTCAAAAGTGCTTTGAATCAAACCTATGAAAATATTGAAATTATAATTTCTGACGATAGTACAAATGATGAAGTAAAAACAATGATCCAGCCATACTTAAAAGAACATGAATGTATAACATATGTTAAAAATGAAAATCCATTGGTGGCTGAAAATTTTAATCAATGTATAGAGCTTGCTACTGGTGAATATATAAATTTTTTATTAGATGATGATTTATTTCATCTTGAAAAGATTGAGAGAATGATGAAATACTTTTTTGAATTAGAAAACATTGCATTTGTGACGTCGTACCGTGAACTGATTGATGAGAATGGAGAGGTATTACCCCCCTCAACATTGAATTTGAAAATTGCCACAGAAACTACAATTTTTGAAGGGGAAACACTAGGGAATTATATGTTGAAAAACTTGAAAAACGTAGTTGGAGAACCGACAACGGTTTTGTTTGATCGCAATTTTTTTGGAGGGAAATTTGGTTATTTTAAGGGGAAAGCGTATTCTTCTATTAATGACATTGCAACTTGGTTAGATATGATGAGGAAAGGAAAAGTAGTTTATATAGAGGAACCTCTTAGCTACTTTAGACAACATAGTGGACAAAATCAAAAACAAATGTACTTTATATTAATGACAATTGAAGAATGGATTGAATTAATTACAGATGCACATAATAGTGGGTTTTTAAATACTGAACAAGATTATAAAGAGAGCTTATCTTATTGTTTGGAGAATGCGGGATTTATACTTAAGGATGCAGTAAGAAGTGGAGAACTAGATCAAATTTATAATGAAAAGATAAAAAGTGGGTTAATTAAACTAGTTACTCAAATATTTGAGAAAAATATTTGTTATTGCCAATATTGCAATCAAGAATTTAAAAGTTTTTCTCCTTGGCCAGCACATTATGATTTTCTAAAATATGAATTTGAGATGTGGAATAAAGATACAGGTATCTGTCCAGTTTGCTATTCGATGGATCGTGACAGGTTGTACCGTGCGTACATTGAAACAGAAACAGATTTGTTAAGTAGGAATTATACTATGCTTCATATTGCACCTGAAGTGAAGGTAAGGGGATGGCTTAACCAGTTTGAAAACATTACTTATATATGTGGGGATTTAGAACCAAAGGATTCTTTAATGGAGGAAATTGATATTACGAGAATTGCATACGAAAATAATACCTTCGATGTTATTTTATGTAGTCATGTATTAGAACACGTGCCTGACGATGAAAAAGCAATGCGAGAATTATATAGGGTACTAAAGCCAAATGGATGGGGAATTATTCAAGTGCCAATCGTAATGAATGTAGATTTTATTATAGAGGATAAATCTATTGTAACGCCATTATTGAGAAAAATAGCCTTTGGTCAAGAAGATCATGTTAGGATTTATAATCGACCGGGATTTATTCAACGATTAACAGATGCGGGATTTAAGGTGGAATTGTATAACATAGCTCAGAAACAAGGAATAGAAATTGCTAGGAAATTCGGATTATCTGAAACGGATATGCTCTATATTGTCCGAAAATGATAGAAAGGAATAGATGCATATGGAGAATATTCCTTTTTTACGTGCGTCAATTGTACCTGCAAACGAGTACTTAGATGAATTAGAGCGAATTGATATATCCCACATATATACAAATTATGGACCTATAAATCAACGTTTTGAAGAAACAATTATGTCGGAATTTTTTCAGAACAGGGGAACAGTTACAACAGTAGCAAACGCAACGCTAGGGTTAATGGCGGCAATTCAATGTAAGAAAAGAAAAAAAGGAAAGTATGCTCTTATGCCTAGTTTTACTTTCCCTGCTACTCCATTGGCAGCTATTTGGTGTGGGTTGGAGCCTTATTTTATTGATATTTCATTAGATGATTGGTGTATGGATAAAACGGTACTTTTGGATAAGATTGATGAATTAAAAGAAGAGGTTGCAGTTGTTGTTCCATATGCAACATTCGGATCATGGATGGACTTGAAAGACTATGAAGAATTAGAGAAAAAGGGCGTTCCGGTTGTTGTAGATGCGGCACCAGGGTTTGGATTAATGCATGAGGGTGTACATTACGGTCAGAATTTTAGTGGTATGATTGTATATAGCTTTCATGCAACAAAGCCTTTCGGAATTGGTGAAGGTGGTATGATATATAGCCATAATGAGGAAGAGATAAATCAAATTAAAAGAATGGGTAATTTTGGATTTGATCATAATCGTGAATGTACGATGATGGGGTTTAACTGTAAAATGACTGAATATGCAGCAGCTATTGGGATTACAACGATAAATAAATGGAATCAAAAAATGCAAGAACGAACTCGTATCTCTGAATGGTATAAACAGTTATTACAAAGTACGGGATTAATAAAAAAAGGCTGGCAAGTTCAAAAGACAAAAGCAGTTATTCATCAATTTATGCCTATCCTCTGTTCAGAAAAAATTAACAATATGCAGATAATAGAAGAGTTGAAAAAGCAAAAGATAGAAGCTAGATCATATTTTTCACCATCTTGTCATCAACAAGATTTTTTTAAAAAATATAAGTCTACAGATTTAACAAATACAAATAAAATAGCAAAACGAATAATTAGTCTCCCTTTATGGGAAGGAATGACAAAAGAAATCGTAGAGAAAATTATAATGTGTTTAATGCAGAAGGGGATGTCCACAGATGAATAGTTTTTATAGTCAAGAAGAGTTGAGCGAAATTGGCTTTCTATCTGTCGGGGAAAATGTATTAATAAGTAAAAAAACCAGCATATATAATCCAGGTGCTATATCTATTGGAAATAATGTAAGAATCGATGACTTTTGCATTTTAAGTGGCAAAATTACAATTGGAAGTTACTCGCATATAGCGGCATATACAGCTTTATATGGAGGAGAAATGGGGATTGAAATGCATGATTTTGCAAATATTTCATCAAAAACAATTGTATATGCAGCAATTGATGATTTTAGCGGAAATACATTAATGGGACCGACTGTTCCACATCAATATAAAAATGTGAAAGCTGGAAAAGTTACTTTAAAAAAGCATGCTATTGTTGGTGCGCACGCTATTATCTTTCCAAATGTAGTAATAGGAGAAGGAGCGGCAGTTGGTGCGATGAGTATGGTAAAAGAAAGTTTAGATGAATGGTATATGTATGCTGGGGTGCCTGTAAGAAAAATAAAAGCTCGTAAAAAAAAGATAGTAGAATTAGAAAATGAATTTTTAAAAAGCCTTAATTCCTGAGTGTTTAAAAGATTTTGTTGCAGCATTTCTCAAAAAAATTAAAAAAGACATATATGAGGGGATATTATGTGATTACTGTATTATTTATGGGGCTATCTTTATAGTAGAGTCTACACCAGGTTTATTAGAAGATCTATTCATACATGTGAAAGAAACAATTCAAATTCAAAATATGAATCAAAGCATAATAAAAGCTCCTATCAAAACAGAGGCTAATGGTATAGATAAAAAGACATTATATATGGAAGCATATGTAGAATTAATTAATCATAAGTTTGTTATTTCTGAATTAGCTGTAGAGCTTTCATCTGTTCTAAAAGAATTAAATTGTTTTGTTCAATCATCTTTGCCACAGCTTCAAAGTGAGCTTGATTCTCAAGAACCTCAATCTGCTTCTCTTTAGGGAGTGATTGAAGTATTTCTTTTATTTCTTTACACTCGTATATGTTATTCTCCGAGTCTTCGATTAATTTATTGCGACGATTGGTGTATTCAAGTGCACCTAAAGTCGCTAATGCGCGAGGGTCTAATCCTAGAATTTCCATGTATTCCTCTCCTTTCCTCTACAATAATTCGATAGGGGGAAGGAGATTCCTTTAATGAATTAGTAGAGTCTTTATATAGCTATACAAATTGTTAATGATTAGTGAGCATGTTATTAAGCAGGAATACAATTGAATTAGACTTAAAAGAGCTTTTTAAAAGGAAGAGAAGAAAGGGGAATCCAGTAATTCTCACTCTTTTTTCTTAAATGCTAAATATCACACGTTTGTTTCCTTTTATCATGTATTTTAAATGGAATTCTTTAAGGAAGATTAGATAGCTATAGGGTATGTAATATGAATAGATAAATGAAATGAAAGAGACTTGTAACCGTCAGTATTATAGGGAATATTAAGGGGTTATCAGGTAATATGTTTTAAAGTGTTTAAGAGTGGGAGTCTGTGTATAACTCGTTACTTAAACAATAAAAGATTAGACATTAAAATGGGGAAAAGTATTTAAGTTCCTGGTATAGACGAAATAATGGAGCGTATGAAATGAAAACATGTTGAAATAAATAGAAGGGGATCTTTAGGTAGGTTAAGCAGAGAAATAAGGCATGCTGAGAAAGTGGCTATTGAATTCGAAGAAGTTAAATTGTGAAAGGTATCACTTATGTAAGAATATCTATTACTTATTTACTCTATATAAAAAAGCAGCTGCACAAAAGTACAGCTAGTCTTCTTCGCAAATTTATATGGCCTTAATGACGAATTGGGATTGAGGTATATATAGTAATTGTGCTGCTAAGGAAGTTGTTGTGTTAGCAAATGGGTATGCTTCCTTATAAAGAAAATTACTATACACTATTTCATTCATTTCATAGGTCGTACACAGTTTTTTTAGGATTTTTTGAGAAATTTTATTTGTACAAGCAGCAATAAAATCAAAATCTTTTTTACTTATCTCTTGAATGGCATGTGAAAGAAGGGTGGTGATTATCCCACTTCCCATCCAATCTGGATGACAAGCGCCCATATCTAGATAGACCAATTTTTCTTTATCTAAATGAGAAAACTCAATAGATTCTGTCTCTAATGTATCTAAAAGTTGAAAAATAGGCTCCATTTGTGGGCATAGTTCAGTCGCTTTATCTGTATCTATTAGTGGCTGGGTTACTTTTTTTGTTAAAAGAACCCCAACAATTTGAAAATTTTCTATTGCTACAAATGACATAGCTTGAGATACAGCTTGTTTCATCATTTCTTCGCACATTTTGTGAAAAGGAGCAAAAGGAATTTGTAAACTGCTTACAAGAGGTTCATTATTCACAAAAGAATGTGCAAGTAAATGTGCTGCATCTTTCACGTGGTGTGTATCAAGTAGCTCTATATTCATATGTTTTTCCTCTTTCCTGATGTAATTAATAGTAATTAAAAGTATTATTTAATTTAGTTAAGTTTAATTATTAAAGCGCTTACCAAAATGATTATTAAACATATGAATAAATCTGTTTAGTAGCAATCGAAATATGTTCATAAAGAAATGCTACAATCTCATCTATACATTCAACAGTTGTATATGGAGAGATAGAAAAGAATTTTAATGTGGAAATTGAATTTCTATCACAACTGTTTATTGCATCTACTACACAAGAACGAGTTGTATCACCAAAAAATACTCGATCGCGATTTTTTCCTAGATAATTAAATAGTTCTATATTTAATCGGTTTGTATCCTCAATCTCTTCTTTTGTTGCAAGACCTATTCGTTCTTTTTCCCAATTTTCTTGGCCATCTCCATTCATATAGAAACGGAAGGTTGTAATTGGTCCATATGTAAAATCATTTGTGATTGCGACTTGAGGCAGGGCCTTGCGCAACTTCTCTCTAAATAATAGATTTACACGAATATAATTTGCTAATAATTTTTGATATCCTTCAATTCCAAAGGCTAATAGATTGATATACATGGGAATAGCACTACCAGCTCGTGAGCATTCTAAGGTATAGCCTGTATGATAACTACCATATGATCTATTACCAAGATAAGGTGTATCATCTTGTTCAATGTCCATCAGTTGTAAATCAGTATGATTTTTTACGATTAAAATACTTGAAGCATAAGGTGTTTGTCCTAATTTATGAAAATCAAAACATACACTATCTGCAAGAGACATATATTGCATTTTATCTTGTACGTATTGTAAGGCGTTTTTTACATTAGGTTCAAATGAGAGTGGATTTTCTTCAAAATTATAATTATTAAAGAAGCTATAGAATCCGCCCATTGCAGAATCAGCATGGATATAAATAGGCTTTAATTTATATTTTTTCTGTATTGTTTCAGCACTCTCTTTAATTTTTTTTATATCATCAATGGTAAATGTATCTGTTGACCCCATAGTAGCTAGAATATAGAGGGGGATACCGCCATTTTTAATAACCTGTATCATTTTATTCTCTAAATCTTCTATATCCATAGAATTTGTATATGGATCAGTTTTCACTTTTATTAAGTGATTTGATCCGATGCCAGTTGCTTCAGCTGACTTTAATAAACTATAATGTGCATTTTCAGAAGCAAAGCAATATACATTTTGTGGAGCGCCATGTTCTTTTGCTGATGGGAATTGTTTAGAAATTGCTAAGCGCAAGCTCGAAAACACGCATCCTTGTCCACCCCATGTTGTATAGCCACCGCTATTATGCGGATTATAACCAATCAGTTTTGAAAGCATGGATACAACTTTTACTTCTGCTTCAGCTGCCCCTGGACCATATACATCCCAAACACCATTACCATTTAAAAGGGCCATGGTTATTACACCTAATAGTGAAGGTATACTTGGTAGTGGTACAGCGTTAGACAAGTAATATTTATTTGGATAAGGATGACCATTCATAAATTGGTTTAGCTCTTCTATAACCTCAGACATAGTGATTCCAGCTAGTGGAATATGACTTTGGTGAATTAAGCCATTGTAGTATCCTTCGGATTTTTCCTCACATTTACCTAAAGTAGCTCGCTCTTCATTTTTTAATCGGTCAAGATTTTTAATTATTTTCTGCATAGATTCTAATAAAAGTTGTTGTTTTTCTTCATTTCCGTCAACGCTCGGAAATAATTTTAAAATATCTTGCATGCAGTCACTTCTCCTTGTGAAAAACTGGATTTTTATTTTACTTGGTTAAACATAAGGGTGTAATAATTTGTAATTGCCCTTTTGAATACTTAGAAATGAGGAGCTATTTAGAAAAAAATGTAATTCCATAGAAGATTATATGAACTATGGAATTTAAAGTAAAGAAAAATTTTTTGATTTATTTTAAAAAAAGTAATTGTGAGATAATGAAGTTTCTAAAAATATTTCTGAATTAATTGTTTATTTGGTTTGCATGATGTCCTAGCATGTATTCAACTAATGTAGTAGATAATTTACTCTAATGTAGAACTATTATAAGGTAGTTGAATATAAGAGCTCAACTACCTTATAAACTGTAGATATTGTTGGAGAAAGAGAAAAAAATAGGGTGGAAGTGTTAAAAATATGTTCTAGTTGAGAAGAAGTAGTAGTATGGATTTGGTAGAAGAATCAGCATAATTTTTGTAGGTGAATAATGATCTGATCAAAGCTTTTTAATGAATTCAATTTCATTATCTAATAATAATGGACGAGTTAAGTGTGAAGAATTTTCTTCAACCTGAGTAGAATTTTTTGCACCAGGAATAGCAACTGAAACGGCTGCGTGACTTAAAACATAACGTAAAGCAACTTGCGCTAAACTTCGATTTGAACGTAAAAGTGAACGTAATTTCTCTACTGTGTTTAAGCTATCTTTAAACCACTTTTCTTTTGGCCAATCTTTTCTTAAATCATCGTCTGGAAATTGAGTTTCATGATTAAATTTCCCAGTTAAAATTCCCATCTTAAGTGGACCTCTTATCACAGCACCTAAATTATGTTTTTCAATATAAGGAAGGATGTCTTTTTCAGGTTCTTTATTCAAAATACTATAATCGAATTGTACGACATCTAAATCATTATTCTGATTAAAATGTTTTATATAATCTAAATCATTAGTAGAAACGCCAACAGCTCTCACTTTTCCAGATTTTTTTAAGGTTTGGAAAGCTTGTAGAAAGGCTTCTGTTTCTTCAGGTTTATCCCACCAAATATGACAAAAGTACACATCTATATAATCCGTTTTAAGCCGCAGTAAACTAGCCTCAAACGCATCAATGATCTTTTGAGGATCTCCATAAACGGCTGGTTGATTGGGGTCATAATGATGACCAATTAAACCACCTTTTGTAGAAAGGATTATATCTTTCCTGCGATTATTTATAGCTTTTGCAACGAGTGTTTCACTATGACCTAGTCCATAAACGTCAGCAGTGTCAATAAAATTAACCCCTAAGTCGATTGCTTTCTCAATTGCATCAATGGATTCATTATCTTTTACTGCTCCCCATTCATCTCCACCAATTGCCCAAGAGCCGAATCCTATCTCTGAAACTATTAATCCCGTTTTACCTAATAATCTATATTCCATTTTATACGGACTCCTCCTTTTCAGTGTATATTATTAGAAATATACATAGTGACCAGTTGGAATATTCTTGAATTTGGTTTCGGGGTGTAAATTAGAGTATATATTTTAATAAATATATATGAGATTACTTTATAAAAAGTAATTGGAATTATTAGTAAAATGGTTTTTTATGCTTAAATTGAATAAAAGTATGAACTTTCACGGTATAAATATGAATTTTATTCATCATTTCAATAACTATGCAATAAGCGAAATAAATGTTGAATTTAGTCGGAAAATATACATTTACAAATCGCAGAATGTGTACATATAGTTGTAATTGTAAATATTATCCGTTTTGAAATATTTATAAAAGGAGAAATTCATATGAAGGAAATACAAAAGCAATATGAAATTGTAGAAGAATTGGATGCAACAGTAGGGCAAGAAGCATTATGGATAGCTCATCAAATGGAATTAGAAAATGCTATGAACAATGAAGCTAACATAATAAAGCTAAAAGGAAATCTTCAAATAGATACCCTTAAGAAAGCGCTTACTTTAATAGTGCAATCTCACCCGGCGCTACGTATACTATTTATTAAGAGGGACGAAAAAATTAAACAATTCATTCAAAAGAGTATAGACTTTGATATACCAATTAAGGATTTAACTGCTTTTAAAAACACAGAACAAAAATCTATTTTTAAAAAATTTTTAGACTCTATAGTGAATGAGAAATTTAGTTTAGAAGAGGGACCTTTGTTTAAATTCCACATCATTAAATTTTGTGAAGATGAATTTATTTTACATATGATTTTTCATCACATTATTTATGATGGATGTAGTTTAGGAATTTTTATCCAACAATTGTCTCATACGTATTGTGAATTACTTCAAGAAAATACAGGTTTGGTATTAGAATCTCCTTATAAGAGCCTTGTAGAATTTGAGGAAGGTTTTATTGACAGTGCAATATATATAGAAGGATCATCCTATTGGAAAGATTATTTACAAGGTGAATTACCTCCTACAGAGTTTCCTGCTACTATTAATAAAATGAATGAACCGATGTATACGAACAAAAATATAAGCAAGAATATTGATGCCGATCTATTTTATCAAATACAATGTTTTGCTAAAAGAAATAACATAAGTGTCTATCGGGTTATGTTAAGTACTTATTGTGCCTTGCTTCATCAAATGACAAATGCTGAAGAAATTATTGTAGGTATTCCAATTAATACTAGACCACAAACGGAAGAAGGGAATGCTTTTGGTTATTTTGTTAATACATTACCTATACGTATAACAATAGAAAAAGGTGATACATTTAAGGGAATACTTAACAAGGTGAATAAATCTGTTCATTTGGCTATTAAGTATAAACATAATCCATATTCACATATAGTAAGAGATTTAAATCTAAATAATAATACACATCATAATATGATTTATTCAACAGCATTTAATACGGTAAGGATACCTCAATTGAAAATTCCCGATATTGAGTCCACAGTTTTAACAGATTGTAAAAGAGTAAATCCTTTTAACATGACCTGGAGAATAATGAGATATGAAGGGGAAACAGAGAATAAAATTGAGGTTGACTATAATTCAGCATTATATAAACCCGATAGTATGAATGATTTAGTTGAAAGATATATATATTTGTTACAAAAACTAATGAAGAATGTGAACGAACCTATCCATTCATTGGATTTACTTTTAAAAAAGGATCATCGTTTATACAAAGATATAAACTCAAATACTCTTGCATATCCTAATTTAAAAACATTAGATCAATTAATTGATCTACAAGCATTAAAATCGCCAAATCAAATAGCGATTTCAATGGGGGATAAATCGATTACCTATTATGAATTGCAGCAAAGGTCAAATCAAATTGCGAATTATTTACGTGAAAATGATATAAAAAAGGGACAGCGTGTAAGTATTACTATGGTGAGAGAGATCGATACAATTGTATGCATTCTAGGTATACTAAAATCAGGTGGAGTTTATGTACCAATCGATCCAAAGTTTCCTGAAAAAAGAATAGAATACATCTTAAAAGATAGCGAAAGTCAAATGATTATTACGAAGAAAGAATACAGGAGATTGGTTGAAAGTTTTGCGATTCATACAATTTATCTAGAAGATTTTCATTACGCTAATTCTATAGAAAATATTGCGCCTACACATACCATAGAAGATGCTGCGTATATTATCTATACGTCAGGTTCAACAGGTTTACCAAAAGGAGTAGTTGTACCACATAGAGGAGTAATTAATTTATCATATTCATTAATGAATCAATTTAATTTAGACAAAAATGATGTATTTTTACAATTTGCAACAATGATTTTTGATGCCTCCATTATGGAAATGTTTCCGATTTTGTTATGCGGAGGAAGAATGCATGTAATTTCTGAAATGGAAAAACGTTCTGCAGAAGAATTTATAAATGTAATTAACAAGAATGGTATTACATTTGTTCTTTTACCAACTGCATTTTTTAAATTAATAGCTGATATGCCTAAAGAAATGTTGCTTAAATTAAATTCCTTAAAATGTGTATTTGTGGGAGGGGAAACCATACCTGCTGAATCAGTTCGTAAATGGCAAAGTAAAGTAGGGTTAAAGATTCCAATTCTTAACGCATATGGTCCTACTGAAGCTACTGTATGTACAACCATTTATGAAGTAAATCATGAGATAAAAGAAGAAACTTCTAATATCCCAATAGGTAAACCAATTGCTAATAGTAAAGTTTTCGTGGTCAGTCCGTTCAACACGTTATGTCCGTCAGGAGTAGTAGGTGAATTATTCATTAGTGGTGATGGGGTTGCTAAAGGATATATAAATCAAAAGAAAAAAACAGAAGAGGCATTTATTTCTTTCGAAAAATCATATAATCGCAATAAAAAAATATATCATACTGGGGACTTAGTACGTCTTTTACCAAATGGAAACTTAGAATTTATCGGAAGGAAAGATAATCAAGTAAAACTACGTGGGTATCGAATTGAGCTTGATGAAATAGAAAGAGCATTATTTAAACACCCAGAGGTAAAAGATGCAGTAGTAGTAACTTATCAAAATGACAAAATTGCTAGCTTTTATGTATCAAAAGACAATACAGAGATAAAACAAGAGAACTTAAAAACATTCTTAAGTGAAAGATTACCAGATTTTATGATGCCAAATTATATATTTCATCTTAAAACATTTCCATTATCACCAAGTGGTAAGGTTGATAGAAAAAAATTAGAATTACAAATCCCATCTTTACTTGAAAATATGCAAAATCAATATATACCACCAATAAGTGGCACAGAAAAAAGGTTGGCAAAAACATGGTCAGAGATTTTAAATTTAGGGAAATATAGAATCAGTAGAGATGACGACTTTTTTAAACTTGGGGGACATTCACTAATTGCTGTGCAAGTATTAAATCAAATTCAAAAAAAGTTTCATTTGAAAATAGAAATTAGAGATATTTTTGAGCATACAACAATTGCTAGTCTATCTGCTTACATCGATAAATTAATGGAAGCAAATCATGATAGAGAAGAACAGAAGATGCAAATATTAAAAGTTGCAGATAAGGAAAGTTATCAGTTATCAAGTGCTCAAAAAAGAATCTGGTTTTTAAATAAATCAAACGCTATTAATAGAGTATACGATACACCACTACACATATATATTGAGCCGAGTTTGAAAAAAGATATTTTACAGGACGCCATAAGGTTTTTAGTTGAACGACACGAGATGCTCCGCACAGTGTTTATTGAAAAAAATGGGGAGCCTAGACAAGTCATATTAAAATCAATAGCGATTGACTTGATACACCATGAGATTGAACACATGGCTAAAAAGGAACAACAAGAATATATACGTAGAACAATAAATCAAACGGATCATACACCATTTGATTTGGAAAATGGACCGCTTTTCTGGATTAGAATTTTTAATCTTGATAAGAAAAAATCCTATTTATATATCAATTTACATCACATTATTACTGATGAGTGGAGTGTAAGGAATTTATTAGATGAATTAATGAAGGTATATAGTGCCTTTGCTAAACGAAGAAATCCTGAGTTGCCAACTATCTCTAATCGATATGTAGATTATGTTGAGTGGGAACAAGAGCAGTTAAATCTAGGTCGGTGGGATACAGAAAAATCTTATTGGATGGCCGAACTTGCAGCACCTCTTCCTATACTAAATCTTCCCTTAGATTTTAGTAAGTATCATCAAGGTACAAATAGAGGTACAGTATTTGAAATGAAGTTAGATAATAAAATGAAAGAGTCTTTGAAACAAGTATGTGAACAAGAGAATGTTTCGATGTATATGCTATTTTTCGCAGCATATATTCAATTGTTACATTATCTAACGGATCAAAAAGACATTATTGTAGGTACACCGGTTGTTGGAAGGAATTATCAAGAATTTGAACAAATACAAGGATTTTTTGTAAATACTTTAGCTATTAGAACACAATTAAATGATGTAAAAAATTTAAAACAGCTATTACAAGTAGTGAGAGAAAAATGTTTGAATTCTTTCCAAAACCAATCATACCCATTTGATAAAGTAATTGAGCAAATAAATCCTGATAGAAGCTTTGGAAATAACCCGATCTTTTCTACTATGTTTAGTTACCAGAAAGATATTTTGCAACAACATGATGCGTACAAGCTTCAATTGTTACCTAATAAACAAGATGTTAGTAAGTTTGACATTTCTTTAGCTGTTGAAGAAGGATCGGATTATGTAGAGATTTCATTTGAGTATAATATTAATCTTTTCAAGGAAGAGTCAATTAATAGGTTTACTCAAAATTTACTTAATATACTGGACGCATTTATTCATCAAAGAACAGTGGCATATGAGAATCTTTCATTCCTATCACTGGAAGAGGAATCTCTATATAGAAAGGTAAATCATACAGAAAGACCGTATCCTTATTTTCAAAATATACAGGAGCAATTCTATAAGCAAGTAGAAACACAATCAAATCGGATTGCTATAGCGACTGAAACAGAGTCTTTAACATATAGGCAATTAAATAGGAGTTCTAATCAAGTAGCGCAACATTTGCTTGATAAAGGTATAAAAAAAGGTGACAAGGTAGCCATATTTTTAGATAGAAGTATGAGTAGTATCGTTTCTATGATTGGAATATTAAAAGCCGGTGCTGCCTATATACCAATCGATGTTAAATACCCTGAGGATAGAATAAATTATATAGTAAGTGACAGCGAGGCATGTAGAATTATAACGAATTACAAATACAAAAATCATTTGAATTCAAGTAGTTATAACGTTTCAATAATAGAGGATATATATTGTACGACAATAAATGGTGATGTGAAAATTTTAAATAAACCAGATGACTTGGCCTATGTAATTTATACTTCAGGATCAACAGGCAAACCAAAAGGTACATTATTAACTCATAAAGGAGTATTAAATTTAGTTGAATGGAGAAATGAAGTATTTCATATTTCACCAAATGATAAAGTAACACAGTTTTATTCCCATAGTTTTGATTCTTCTGTATCGGAAATTTTTTCTACTTTGTTAAATGGGGCGGAACTATATGTATTAAGTGATGAACAGCGCTATTCAACTGCAGCATATGCCCAAGCTGTCCAAGAAATACAAGCAACTATTTCTGATTTACCAACAGTATTTTTTAATGAACTATCGACTTCATTAAATAAACTGGATAGTGAAAAGATACGTTCGTTAAGATTTATGATAATGGGAGGGGAAGCCGCATCAACAAATGCTATTAGGAGTTGGCAAAATACTTTTAAAAACCAAGTACAACTGGTAAATGAGTATGGTCCTACGGAAGCAACTGTTTCAGCGATGTATTATTTCATACCAGACTTAGAATGCGAAAATAACATTTTAGGTAGTATACCGATTGGCATTCCAATTTCTAACACAAAGGTTTACATATTGAACTCATATATGCAACATAGTCCGGTAGGGGGCATTGGCGAATTATATATTGAGAGTTTAGGATTAGCCCAAGGGTATTGGAAGCAGGAAGAAAAAACAAAACAGGCATTTATTGCAAATCCATTTTCAGAAGATAACAGTAAAAGGTTATACCGAACAGGTGATTTAGCAAAGTGGTTATCAAATGGAAATATAGAATTTATGGGAAGAAAAGATAAGCAGGTTAAAATTAGAGGGCACAGAATTGAACTAGGGGAGATAGAAGATGCAATATTACAATTTGAGGGGATAAATCAGGCTGTGGTAACACAAACGAAAGATGGAATGCTATTGCAAGCTTATTATAAAACAGTGGACGGTTTAGAAATAGAGAAAAATAAGTTAGCTTTATATTTATCAAATGTATTGCCAGAATATATGATCCCTAAATATTACTCTCATGTGTTAGAAATACCAATAACGGCTAATGGGAAAATTGATTTCGAAAAACTGCCAGAAATAGAGTTTGATAATGAGCAAAACGATGAGTGTATACTTAAGCCTCAAACTAAAGTGCA
This sequence comes from Bacillus sp. 01N45, assembly GCF_056399205.1. Lineage (NCBI taxonomy): Bacteria > Bacillati > Bacillota > Bacilli > Caryophanales > Bacillaceae > Bacillus > Bacillus sp. 01N45. The sequence continues at coordinate 29,441 of NZ_JBFTQW010000020.1, read as the reverse complement.
AAAAAACATTGCAAAAGTATGGTCTGAAGTTCTAAACATAAAATCTATAGGTTTAAAAGATGATTTCTTTAATTTGGGTGGACATTCTTTAAAAATTATGCCGGCATTAGTCAAATTAAAACCGTTATACCCTAACTTGAAAATTCAAGATTTCTTTAAGTATAGAACAATAGAAAAATTAGCCTCTCATATTGAAGAGATGGAAGATATGTCGTTCAAGAAAGAGAAAAATATGAATGTAGCTCGTATGGAAAATGAAACGAAAACGACTCCTGTTTATGAAACAACTAAATTAGAAGAATGTGAGTTAGATATGGTGAATTATCCAAAAGCAGTTTTTCTTACAGGGGCAACAGGATATTTAGGGGCACATATTTTAGAACGGTTATTACAGTTGCCATCTACGACTATATACTGTTTAGTAAGAAAAAATGAGAATCAAGTAATTGGTGCAAAGTTAAAAGAAAGAATGGAGTTTTATTTCGGTAAAGAAATCCTTCAAAAGTTAGAGGAGAGAGTAGAATTAATTGAAGGAGATTTATCTTTGATGAATCTAGGTCTAGATTCAAAGCAATTGGACCATTTAAAGAATAAGGTAGAGTCAATCATACATTGTGGTGGAGAAGTTAGACACTATGGAGAACGTGAGCATTTTCAAAAGGTAAATGTTCAGTCTACAAAATACTTATTGGAATTAGCTAAGAACACAAATGCACGTTTTCATTATATATCGACTTTAAGTGTAGTAGGTCAGGCTGAAAGCGATCCAAAAGAATTTGAATTCTTTGAGTCTAATTTTGATAGAGGGCAAAATTTAGATAATCTGTACCTAGAAAGTAAGTTTCAAGGCGAGAAAATGGTCAGAGAAGCAATGGAAAAAGGAGTTCGTGCCACGATATACCGTGTGGGGAATTTAGTGGGTAACTCTAAAACAGGTAAATTTCAATACAATATTAATGAAAACGCATTTTATAGATTATTAAAAGGGATATGCCTATCTAGCATAGCTCCTGACGTCAATACGTATGTAGATTTAACGCCTGTAGACTATGGAAGTTTAGCTATTACTGAATTATCTTATAAGGCCAATACAGTAAATAAAACCATGCATATCTGTAATCCAAATCAGCTTAAATGGGATCAATTTATTAATAGTTTACAATCTTTTGGATACGATATCCTGCTAATGAAACAAGAGAAGTATATAGAGAAGTTTTTTAATACGAATCTAACTACTGATGAACAGAAAGCTTTAGAGCTCATAATGCCTTTATTAGAATCTGTAGAAGAGTTATCAGTAGCTATACCATCTTGTTTATACACGCAAGGATATTTGAAGAATATACATTGTTTAGAGCCAAATCAAGAGTATATCAATTTGTTATTAAATTATGCTATGAGTATCGAGTTTTTACCAACCGTTAAAGAACCAATATTGCTATAGAATATACAATCGATTTTGAACAGATTGGTTTATAAATATGAAGTTTTGAATATTTGTTTACTTTCGCTTGTTTTTTGGAAAAGTAAAAAGAACTTGTAGTTTTATCTACAAGTTCTTTTCGATTAAAAGGTTTATACATTTAGTTAGTTGGATAATATTTCAATTCTTCATATTACTAACAAAAGAAATTAACCAAGACAAATAATTCTTTTCAATAAGAGAAAAAATACAATTTTATATTAAGACCAAATCCATCGATCATCAGTTAATGCTTGAGAATCATTAACTTTTTCAATCTCATCTGTTATCGACCACTCATTACTTCTTTCAGCGTTCGCCATATGAACTTTAACCTTTTCACCTACATTAAATTTCTGCCCGTGTGTCAAATAAACTGTAACATTACGTTTACTTCCGTCATTTCCAGTATATTGAACAATTACATAATTATATTCTTCTATTCCAGATTTAAACTTATCTACTTTTGTAACATGTCCTATTTCATATTCGTATGCAAAAACATGTTTTAAATAACTTCCCTGGTGTAATGTATCAGTACCTTGAACCTTTTCAATTGACTCTGCAACCATATAGTCCGTAAAATTACGCATCATTGCACCAGTAGCTTTTATTTGATCACCAACTTTTACATTTGGTGTAGAGTTGAAATAAATACTAATAGGCTCTGAATACTTTGTTGATTCAACAGAGATAACATTATCAGTAACCTCAACTACACGCCCTTCAATTGTTGATAAATTTGACTCGATAGAAGCTGCACTTGCTTTTGTTACTTCTAATCCTGGTAGATTTGTGCCTGCAAGAGCTGCAATTCCTAATGCACCAGCTAAAATGATTTTTTTCATACCTTATAACATCTCCATTCCGGTTGTAGTTAAATGCGCAGTTAGGTTTAATTGGTAAATAACTTTCGTATATCACCTAACATGTAATCATTATAGTTACAATAAGAATGATTATCAACTACAATTTAAATGTAATTTTGCATAATAATAAATCTTGATTTAATAATTTATCATTCGTATTGGGTATTATACCAATAATTGGTACAGGAAAAGAAATTGGACAACTTATCAAAGGTGAAGACTTAGTAACAGGTCAAAAATACGGTCCAGACGATTATGTATGGGGCACATTGGCCGTTGTATCTGGTGGTTACAACACGAGTTGTTGGTAAGGTTGTAGGGAAGATTGGCGATCTTGAAAAGAAAGGAAAGGCACTAGAAGCAGCTGCTAAAGGTGGTCGTTCAGGTGAGATTGTTCTTGATAAGGTTCAAATATATGAACAAGCAAGAAATAAAGCAATGAGCTTATTGGGGGATTTTGGGGCAGATTCACAACCATTTATAGGAACAATGGAAAAAAGCGCTGGTTATGGTAAAATTGTTGGCAGAGAGACAGCTGATCATAAAGCAAGATGGCGATTAGATTATGATCCTAGTAAAGGGATGCATATAAATGTAGAAGATTTTAGAAATGGAAAAAAAGATAAAGCAATTAAATATGCAATTCCTTTTGAAGGAGACGAAGAAACCTTTAAATCATTATTAAAATATCTAAATAAATGAGGTAATAAAATGGCAACATTGTTGGAAGAGTGTATTGAAGCATTAGGTGAAGACATTGAAATTTTAGAGAATACTCAAGGGAAAATGGTAGTAAAAAGTTTTGAAAATGCATTCCCTATTACACAATGGGGGAGAGTAGATTGGTCCAACATTGAAAACTATGGTGATTTATATAATGAGGATGAAATAAAATTATATCTACAGAACTGTTTTGGAACATATTCTCAGACAGTATATATTATTTGGGATAATGCTAGAGTACCAGTAATCAAAACAAATTTACATCAAGTTTTAAATGTAATATATGATGTTACAGCTGTTAGTTTTGATACCTGGATATATTCACCAGATATGGGGTATGTTATTGAGTATCATCATGATGGTGATATACGTATTGGAGACGTAAAAAATATTGTTAAATAAATAGATTTTTATAAACAAACGTAGGATCATTGATTCCTACGTTTGTTTAGTATTAAGTAAAAATTTAATCACCAGAGAGTATTAGAAAATAAGGGTAACTGTAACTATGAACGATTCTAGATAGCCTAATGAAGATGGATAGGTCAAAATGGCCCATAGTGTAAATGGTGTGGAAATACATTATGTAAAAAAATACAAAAACTGGTGAATTTGATGATTTTAAATTTAAAGATAAAAAATGAATAAGGGGCGTTTATTATGAAAGTAGCTTGTTTGTACAACACTGGAGATTATCTAACAAAGGCAACCGAGGAAATATTTAACTTAGTTATTAAGAAGGAGTATGTTGTTTATGGCATATGTAAGTTACAAAGTGGTGAATTAACATACTTAATCTTAGGAGAACGTGAAAATATGCCATCATGGTATCCAGCAGAATTATTTAAAATATCCGATGCGTTACAACCTATAGAATGGTATTGTGGAGAACACAGACATGTCAAAGATACAACTATAGATTATATATGGGGATATAAAGAGTTAGCCTTGGATGATACACATGCTCTTGGTTTAATAGAAAGAGAGAATAAAGATATGGAACTATTTTTAAAGCGTAAAGCTGAAATTGATGAATTTGAAGAATTGTAATAGTAAATGAATTGTTTAACTTATAAAAAGCGTAGAAATTAAAAATTTCTACGCTTTTTTGTACATAACATTTAGATAAACAGCTTGTTTTTTGAAAAAGTTGAAAGATGGTATTTATATTGGCGAGAATATCTATTACAATGGACCCTATATAAAAAAGTAGTTGCAAGTGCAACTAACTTTTCACAAAAATATTATTATGCAAATAACACCTTTAGCGTAGACTTGCGCTTAATGGTACTTGGGAATAAACTGTGAAATTGTTACCATAAGTACCGTGTTTAGAAAATGAGGAAGAAATTGAACCGTTCCAACTTTTGTAGGTAGATCCAGATGTATCTGCTCTTAGAAGTACGTTTGAAAAGCTAGCCTGGCTAAAAGAATTACGTCCAGCATCTTCAACACCCTGAACCATTTTTATTGGTTCGTATTGAGAAAATGAGCCATATACAGGCTGATTTGCATATCTAGGGCTTCCATTTACATACATAGTAACCGTACCATTTCCGTTATTAATTATTTTAAGGTTTACCCGATCACCATCTTTAATTGATGTATCATATTGTGTGTTCCAATACTTACTGTTTTGACCAGATTCATTATATCCTGAATTAAGAAATACTTTATATCCACTTGGTGTTTTTGAAATACCACCCTCAACTTTAGATGCTCCAATACCTAAATACCAATTCAAATATCCATCTTTAACAACAACTGATTTTGGTAGATTTATATCAGCTGCAATCCCGGTATAACTACTATTTGTAACACTTTTTACAGCACCTTCTGTAGCTGCAAAACTAGTAGTTGAAAACATTGATAGAGAAATTAGAAGTGAACCAACTAGATACATCATTTTTTTCTTACTTTTTCTAAATACTTGATTCATTTAGATCCTCCATATTTTAAATTATTAAATTGTATGGAAAGTTGGCCAACTAACTACAACTTACAAATTAAAGATATATCAGGTTTCATTTAATGTATATATTTTCCTGTTATGAGTCATTGAAATGTCAAATAAATTTGATTTTTTATATTTATCAATATAGATGGAGTTGACAGAATAAGGTGGTATTTCTATTTAAATGTAAGAAGATTTTGTTAAAAATCCTATAAAAACCTATAAATGTATTGAGGATAATATGTACTACGATTCATTTAGGAGTGAGGAATATGGAATGAATATAGGGGGATTTTTCAATGAGTTGATCTGAAATATTTAGAAATAGATTAAAAACAAAGGAAATAAATGAATCGTTTTTGTTAAGGAATTCATTGAAATAGTTCGTAGATGAAGGGGAATATATGATTTGAAAGACATGGATTTCCTATATAAAAGAAGAAAGGGGATCCAGCTATGGGAATTACAAATATAAGATCGAAGTTAGATAATGCAGCTATTGAAGAGGCTATAGAGGCATTAAAAGATGAAAATGAATGTTTACGTATGGAAATCGATTACTTAAAAAAGTTAAAGGCCTTCGTTCAAAAAGAGATGGAATTACAGAACAAGACGAAGCAAAAGTAATTTATCTTACAAAATTCGAAAGTATGAAACATATTAAGATAGTATTAGGTAATTATATAGTTCATTACAATCGCAAAAAAATCAAAGTACTGTTAAAAGGAATGAGTCCAGTACAATACCAGACTCACATTCAAATAGCCGCTTCATTTTTTGTTTAATTCTTCAGGTCCAGTTCATTATAGGCAATCGAAAGTTGGCTTGCTACGATTAGTGATTGTTATTCTTTAACTCATCTCATATTACGTTAGTTTAAGTATTGAGAGTAAAAGAATAGGAATAGAAAAATTAATGTTTTGATAAATAATTTATTAAAGAAACTTAAAGGAATAACAAGTTCTCCTATTGTAAGGATTTTAAGTTTATCCTTATTTAGTCCTTTTATTAATTCTTTTAATGTTTGGAAGTTTATTTTATTAACGAAAGACCAACTTGGCACAGCTTTTGTATCTGAACCTATTTTGAAAATGATATGAATACTATGTGCATGAAAACCGCTTATTATTAAAATAAGCATAAACCCTAAAATAATGAACCAAGTCATTTTTCAACATCTCCTTTCAGTATTTAATATTAAGATATTAAAACTGTTGAGAAAGTGTGCTGTTGTCCATGAAAAATATTGAGAATTTGTTGAGGAAATGTTGAGAATGTTGCAATGCGATTGATTGTAGGGGAGTTAGAGTTAATAATGCTTGTCAGATTATATGCGTGAAAAAAGGAAATAGGAAAGAGAACAGTTGCGTAGACTGTTCTCTTAAGGAGCGGAAGTGCGGAACATTTTCAATGACAATGATTCAACCATTCCGTTAATAGAATGTGTAAATATTTATAATTTATACAAGAAAATCAGAGATTCATTATGAATATAGATTGGCTGTTACCAATCTATTATTAGTATTAGGAATAATTACACAAATTATTCATAAGTTAAAATCTCAATTCATCGTAGGATGAGTGACATGCAAAGTAAAAAGAGCACTTTTTAAGGTGTGTATTAGGACTTGAAAGAGGCATCAATGATAATTTAGAAGGAGATATCTCTATACAACATATGGAGGTGCTATGAAAGGGTGACGATAAAAAGTAAAAAGAGCAGTTAGAATGAACTAACTGCTCAACTCCAGGGGAATTGGAGACTTAGTTTTTATAGTATTAGCAAACTTACGGTGTATTATTCAATAGTAGATATAGAGGGTTAATTATTAATATTGTATTAGTGCATTTTATCCTTTAAATATTGTTCCTCCATTAGTAACATGGGACTCTCTAATTTCTCCAACTTCTTCAACAAGAATAAGCGGTAAATTATTATTACCTTGTTTATTATTCCTGTTCATAGCATTATAAATAAATTGTGCGTACTGTTCTCTAGATACCTTCATATATGGACTATAGTTATTGTTACCTGTGCCTTCCGCAATATGGTTGGAATGAATAGCATGAATTGCATCTTTTGCCCAATATCCATTTGGTATATCTTTAAAAGTAAATGCTCCTGTTGCTTTTAGCTGAAATGCCTTCGTTAATACAGAAGCCATTTCAGCACGTGTTAAAGTATCCTTAGGGCGGAAGTTACCATGTTCATCTCCAGTGAATATTCCTAAGTTTGTGAGAGATAAAATCTCTTTTGAGTAATGGGTTGTGAGAGAATTGATATCTAAATAAGGGTTAGTATATGTTTCTTTATTTTCTGGTTTGAGGTAATTGTACATAAGGATGGCTACTTGTTCTCGTGTTACATCATCTCCAAATCCAAAGATCCCATTTCCGTATCCAAATAGGATTTGTTTTTCTTTTAAGTCATGTATCGCTGTATATGACCAGTGGTTTTGTGGTACATCAGCAAAGGCTTCTTCAGCATGAGCGGTATAATGTCCAACTCCAAGTATTGTTAAGGTACTAATAGATAGTGATGAGCATAATTCAACTAATTTTCTTTTCAAAACATTTCCTCCTTAAAAACGATATATTATCTTAATAAGTATATTGAAACCTATTTTAATTATATATAAATATAATAGGTTTAAAAGATATATTTTTGTGGATGAAAAATATAACGGTGCCATATTTAAAAAATTGCAAGATAGACCAGTAACTAGATTTGGTTATAATATTTTTGATTTTATAAAGAGGAAAGGGGTAGTTTCAATTATCGAGACAGTAAAAGGACAAGTAATAAGGATTACATTTGAAGAAAGTGTGTTGTTTTAATTGTATTAGGAGTTTTAATTATCGTATAACTTCGTCTTATATAGCTAGGGAAAATCAATGGATAAATTGGATAGAAGTCTTTGTATATCCTATAGGCTTAATTCTATGTATGATACTTGGACATTTTGGGTTACCAGAGTTTTCAATATTAGTAGGGTTAGTATGTATTGTATGAGGTATCCTTATGGCAGTAGGAATTAGTGTCATATAGAAATAATAAGAGCACAGAGCATTTAAATAGAATGCTTTTTATTTTGCATAGCAAAAGGAACCCAGAAGGGTTCCTTTTCTTATTCCGATCTATCTTAAGCGCATATAAGATAATATTATTTTACATCTTAATATTAGGAATTACAATAAATAATTAGAGATTACTGTGAGTTGGTGTAAATGGGAGAAAGAACTATGAATGTTCCTGCATGCTCTGGTTCTAATGAGCCTTGCATATGGACATCAAATGTCTAATAAGCAAATCGGTGAAATGTTTCTACCGGTGTATCCTCAAGGTTGAATAGCTTGTAAATATGAAACACTACGCTGGAAGATAGAAATACTTACAAATTTTAAAAGAATTCCTTTTGTGTACCAAGAAGCAAAATTATCGCGTTGTACATAATAGCTTTATTACAATTCCAGGTGAGCTAGACCACCCGCAAGCAACCGCGCCTGAATATGCAATGTATTTTTGTTGGATGATTCGACATCTTGAGAATAACCCATGGAATGATCGCATTATGGAGGAAGACCACAAGTGGTTATTAGAACCAAACGTGAAAATTTGGCCAGAAAAGGAATAAATAGAAAAACGAGCACTCCTATTTATAGTGATAGGGTGCTCGTTTTTCTATTTATACGCAGAAAGGAAGATCCTTTTTACTGTTACTGTCGGGCTATCGTTCTGCACACATTTAAAGAAGGAGAATTCTTTCAGTAAGTATGTAGAAATGATCCTTTATTTTGACGTTTGCTTCTGACCTGATAGTTATTTTTTATGGAAAAATCAGTTTACTGTTATTAAGTTTTTTCTTTGTAATTTATTTTTTGTTTGTTGTTCTATCTACATCTGAAATGGGTGAGTCTGTGCCATATAGGTCTTGGTTACTTTCGTTATTGTTATTGTTTGGATTATTTTTCACTTGAGATGATGTTTCTAGCAGTTGTTCTTGTTCCTTACTAGGGGTATTCAGGGCATCCGAAGGGACGCGATTAATCTGTTCGCTCAATAGATTTTCTTTGTCCATATTATACAGCTCCTTTTTGGAATGAGATAAAAAAATGGAATTATTAATAGACACTTCGATATTTTGTGTCTTTGAAAGGAATTATATACAAACTTATATTGCAAAGTTAACTAACAAAAAAATATTGGTGATGAATAAAGGGATACAGAATTCAAGTTCGAAAGTGTGGTTCTTCTATCTAATAAGATAAGATATGATTTGATATTTTCTTAGTTTTGGTTCGTTAAGTTTATATACTTAAAGTAAAGGGCTTAATTTCAATTAAGGGGGAGAATAATTTGGATGTATATAACTCAGTTGCTCCTGCACAAACAAAAAATGAAGATCTACCATTCGATATTTCCTGGATGACCGATTGGATTGTAGATTGGTTTGGTTCTTTGTTTAATGGAGGCAGTGATGTAATAAAAGATGGGGGAGACAAAATAGATGGGGCAGTTCATGCGAGTGTGCCTGCATTCTTTGATGTTATTTTCCTGATCCTTTCTGTAGTAATTTTAATATCATTATTAGTTTTTGGGGCTTCTTTATGGTTTAAACATATAAAGTGGAAAAAAAGATCAATATATTTTGGAGTAGGGTCTTTCATTCTCATACTATTAATAAGGATTTTACCGGTGTTAATGTTGACAACACGTTCTTTTGATTTTCAAACTTTTATGAGTAATATGGTGGGTTTAATCACTTCTATAATTTTAGGGACAGCTGTATTAATGTTTTTAATATCTCTAGCACTAGGTATGCTTTATAAGAAATTTGAACATCCGAAATATGGGAAATGGAGTTCAAGTTTAAGATATAGTTCCATTTTTATATTTGTAACGACATTGTTAGTACCAGCCTTACTGCGCCATTTATAATTTTGGTTTATATAAGGAGATAGAGGAATAGTGAAGGTAACATCTATATTTATTCCTTCTATATATACTAGTACTTATTCTCCTTTAGGTTTCTAATTTAACGAATTTCCGGAAAGAATTCTCCTTCCTCAAGCGTGTGAAGGGCGTAGCCCAACGGTAGGTGGGAGATGAATTTCGGTTTGGCGTAGCCAAAAGGTTTTCCTTTTTATTTTGCCTCTGATATAATCAGTCTTATAAATTATAAAGGCTGGTATATAAATGAAATTAGATAGTAATAACCATTCAGTATTCTTGTTATATTATCACCTTGTGTTGGTCGTGAAATACAGAAGAAATGTGTTTGATGATGATATGTCAGACTATGCAAAAGATATGTTTGTTCGACTATCTGAAAACTATAACATCACATTAGTTGAATGGAATCATGATGTAGACCATGTTCATATTTTGTTCAAAGCACATCCTAATACAGAAATGACAAAATTCATCAATGCTTATAAAAGTGCAAGTTCTCGACTTATTAAAAGAGACTTTCCACAAGTGAAAAAGAAACTTTGGAAAGAGATGTTTTGGTCAAGAAGCTTTTGCTTGCTAACTACTGGTGGTTCGCCAATAGACGTAGTAAAAACATATATTGAAAATCAAAGTGAAAAGTGAGGTGAAATGATATGACAAAGCAGAATAAAGCATATAAATTCCGTTTGTATCCAACAGGAGACCAAGCACATCTTATACGTAAAACCTTCGGTTGTGTACGTTTCGTGTATAACAGAATGTTAGCTGAACGGAAAGAAGCGTATGAAAAACATAAAGATGATAAGGATCAACTAAAGAAACAAAAGCTTCCCACGCCTGCAAAATACAAAGCAGAATTTGAGTGGTTAAAAGAAGTTGATTCATTAGCTTTGGCAAATGCTCAACTAAACTTGCAAACTGCCTATAAGAATTTCTTTAGTGGTCAAAATGACTTCCCAACATTCAAAAGCAAAAAAGATAGAAAGTCTTATACAACGAATGTAGTGAACGGAAATATTATGTTGCTTAACGGTCATATCAAATTGCCAAAACTGAAAATGGTACGTATCAAACAGCATAGAGAAATACCACAAGACCATGTAATCAAGTCATGTACGATTTCTATGACACCTACTGGTAAATACTATGTGTCTATCTTGACTGAATACGAAAAAGAGATTGTGCAAAAAGAAGTAGAAACAGTTGTTGGATTAGACTTTGCGATGGATCAATTATACGTCAGTTCTGAGGATGAGAGAGCCAATTATCCTAAGTTCTATCGTGAAATGTTAGACCGATTGGCAAAGGCACAACGAGTATTATCAAGAAGAACAAAAGGTTCTATTCGTTGGAATAAACAACGTATCCGTGTAGCTAAGTTACATGAAAAAGTAGCAAACCAACGTAAGAACTTCCTTCATCATAAGTCTAAAGAGTTAGCTACTCATTTTGATGTTGTAGCTATTGAAGATCTAAATATGAAAGGAATGTCGCAAGCACTTCATTTTGGAAAAAGTGTCGCTGACAATGGTTGGGGTATGTTCACTTCTTTTTTAGCTTATAAACTACACGAACAAGGCAAACAACTTGTGAAAATAGACAAATGGTTTCCTTCCACAAAAACATGCAGCAGTTGTGGAAATGTGAAAAATATGTCATTGTCTGAGCGAGTCTATTCTTGTATATGCGGTGTAAATCTCGATAGAGATTATAACGCAGCTATCAATATCAAAAATGAAGCAATACGCCTATTGGCGTTAGCGTAGATAGCAATAAAATAACCCTTGGAACAAGGGAGTTAGCTCGGCTGTCTTAGGACGAATTCGTTAGCTACCAAAAGTAACGACTAACCGAGAAGCCCCCACTTCAAACAGTCCGCTAGGACGTTAAGTGGCGGGTAGTTCACATCTAATAAGTTAAAAAGCTTTTGGTGTATGAGGTTTTGATAAGGGAGGATGAGTATTAGTGACTACGTTCATTGTAATGGTTAGTATTTTCTTAATTCTATTCGTAATTGGTCCTAAAGCGACTAAGAGAAAAGAAGAAAAAGATAGAATAGAAAAAGAACATAAGCAGAAAATGGAGGCTTTAGAAGAAGAAAAGTTGGATTTTGATATTAATGGAAGCAAAGTAAGGTTACATAAAAAGCCTAAATTAAAGAAAAGTATATATAAAATAAAGAGTAACAGATAGCTTTTTAATTAAAAGGGGAAAGGGATAGAATGGATAACGGGTTTCTTTGAACAAAGTAGGGAGCATCATACCGGACAGATTTAGAAGAGTGCTTTAGGGAGTTGGTACAAGAAATATGCGACGAATTAGAAATTGTCATTGTCGCTTTAGAGTGTAACAAAGACCATACACATATGTTTTTAAACACGCTGTCAACATTTATTCCTTTGATATTATGGAAAAAATCAAAGGAGTAACTTCAAAAAAATTGAGAGAGGAATTTCCTTACCCTAAACATTTTCCAAGTTTATGGGCATGTAGTTATTTTGTATCTACCGCAGGAAATGTATCGAGTGCAACTTTTAAAAAATATGTAGAAAAACAAAAAACAAGGAGCTGAGAAAGGTGCAAATTAAATGTAGTAATTGCGGATTTGAACAATTTATGAAAGACCATAAATTCAACAGAGAATATAGAGATGACTACAATAATGCCTTGTTTGTTCTGTGTGGGAGAAATGCTTGTGATACTTCTCAAATTAAAATTCCGAGTGGTTATATCAGAAAAATGATGTGGCTTGGTTCGTGGTCAATTGTAAGAGTTATAACTTTAGACGAATACAAAAGTCTTAAGAGAGCTAGATTTATTAGGAATTTAGTTGAAGAAAAATGTACCAAACGATAACAGTAAAAATCGAGCTACTTCCTACAAAAGAACAGGCTTTCATCATAAAGGCTATTGAAAGAGAATATATCTCTACAATCAATGCACTTGTATCTGAAATGGCACAGCAAAGAAAATATATGAAATGAAAGAAGCCATTTGTGATAGAGTGGCTCTTTTTGTATTAAAATATTTTCTCATTTTCTTCTATGAATATTCAAAAAAGTTTCTCAAGTTAAAATATTGTGAATATATTTATAAATGCAAGTATACCGTGATAATATTTGATAAAAGGGGGTAGGAGCAGATGAGTGTTAACCTCATTTCTAACGAAAAAATCACCAAATTATTAAATGACTGGTATCAAGCTATGATTGCACAACGTGTATTACAGTCCGAAAAGATAAAAGAAGATATTGAAAGTAAAATTAATTATATCAAGGAAGATCAAACAATATTAATGTATTACGCTTTACTAAATGCGCGGTACAGCCTTCTAATCCGTGATACGAAGGGTTCAAAAGATATTTTAGACAAAGTCGAACTTTTAACAGACGAAAATGAAACATTTTTAGAGTACTATTATCATTTATTTAAAGCTATTTACGCCATCAATACGGCCAACAATAGTGAAGCAAGGGTTCATTTTGAAGAAGCTGAAAAGCTTCTAGATTACATGCATGATGAAATTGAAAAAGCAGAATTTAATTATTGGTTTGCTGTTTACTACTACCATATAATGAAACCAATTCTAGCAATTCAATATGCTATGAAGGCAAAGGAAATATTTATAAATAACGCAGGATATGAATTGAAAATAGCTGCATGTTTAAATACTTTAGGAATGGCAAACATACGACTAAATGAATTTGAAAGTGCAGAAGAATATTTACTTTCAGCATTAGACACTTTCAAAAAATCAGGTGATGAAATTCTAATTAAACGCGTTAAGCATAATTTAGGACTTTTATATGCAAGTCAAAACATGCCAGAGTTAGCAGTTAAACATTTAGAGAATTCATTAGAGAATAACTTTAAAACTATGTTTCTTTTAGCGAGAGAACATTTCAAGCTAGGAAAGCATACTATTGCTAATGAATATATTGAACAAGGTTATAAGCTTAGTGATGTAGGTTATCGTCATCATTTCGAAATCTTAAGGGCATTACATAATAAAGCGCCACTCGAAGAATTTGAGAAATTAGTTATAGAAGGTATTTCGTATTTTGAAGCAGAAGAATTATATGAGTGGGTAAAAGAGTATGCTTCTCTTTTAGGTGACCAATTCTACAATTCAAAAAATCATGAAAAGGCAAGCAAATATTTACACATTGCTTTAGACGCAGACAAAATAAGCAAAGAAAGAAGGGCGCTAAAATGAAAAAAGCTATCTTATTAATGATGATGTTGTCCACCGTTTTTACTTTTGGTCTTACTAATGTAAAAGACGTACCACAACAAGAATCAATTGAAGTATTTATGGATCATGGGGAACATATTTAATTTTCTAAAAAGAGGCTAATAAAGTTTTATTTAATCTAATTATTAAACAGAGATCTGAGCGTATTACTGATGCTTGGATCTTTTTTTATAATAGGGGATTTGTGAACATAACTATCGGTTGATTACGGAAATAATGATTGTGGGGGAAAAAGATGAAATGGGGAATAGAAGCAATAAGAGGTTATGAATTAAATGGTAACGACTTAAATTGGTATACTTTTTTGGGGGAAGGATATCAAAGTACAAACTGGAGTTACTTATCTCTTTCTTATCTTCAAAACTTTTTAGAAACATCAGGTTTGAATAGAGATCTGATATTAGAACTGCTGCCAATTAATTTTAAAGGCATTGTATTGAGTTCTCTCGAAAAGGAGGACTTAGAATTTCTATTTTCTTTAACTGACCCCAAAAGGTGTTTGGAAATTTTGACTCAGTATAACTTAATGGATTCTGCGGCAAACTATACACCAAATATGGAATATAAATTGAGATGGTTAAAAGAGCGTTGGGTAAAAGGATATTATATTTTTGCCAACTGTTAAGGTAAGGCTTGAATAATAGAAAGGAAGATAAGATTGAGAGAACCAACTCATGTAGTAGCAGGGGCAGCATTCGCTTTAATTACACATAATTATGCGGGGATAGGGATGATCCATATTTATTAACGGGCACATCAATAATTGGAGCACTAATACCAGATATTTGTCATCAAGGATCTACTTTAGGAAGAAAAATACCTTTATTATCTTGGGGGATCAATAAAACTTTTGGTCACCGTACTATAACACACAGTCTAATCTTTTTGTTTGGTATAACGGCACTTCTTAAGTACCTAGTTCCCCAGTACCCCATAATATATATAGGAATGTTTATTGGGGTATTAAGTCATCTAGTGTTAGATGCCCTTACACCAAGTGGGATTCAATTGCTTTATCCTTTGAAAATGAAAATAAGATTTCCGATATATACAAGAACAGGAAGTATGATTGAACATATATTTTTCTTTTCACTTATTGTAATTGACATAACTTTAATTGGAGGCTCTTTTTAAAATTACATGAAAAATAGGGAAGAAATAAGGCACTCGAACAGCTATTTAATGTTCAAGTGCTTTTTTTATGTAGAGTCTACATTTTAATTAATGATGGGTAAACTTTCTATCATATTTATACAAATTATGTTATGGTACAATATGTTAATTAAATACAATTTTTTCTAAGGGGATGGGGCATAGTGAAAGCAAAGAAACTAGTAACGTTTGCGATACCGTTTATGCTATTGGCAGGTTGTGGTACCGATAAAACAGACGCAAAGCCAAAAGAAAAAGTAGAGTCTAAATCAGAAACTAAGGAAAAGTTATCAAAAGAGCAGTATCCAGTTCGTATGACGGGTTTATCTTCTGAATTAATGAATAAAATTTCTTCTATAACTGAGATAGCATTAGATAAAACGAAGGACGAAAAGGAATTAGTAAAAGGGTTAGTAAAAGAAGAAGCTGAGTTACAAAAGACTATTACTAAGTTTAATAAAATAGAAGCGCCTAAAGAGTATCAAGACTCACATAAAGAAATATTAAAGGCGGTAGACTGTTATAGTAAGGCATATGCAATTCAGGCTAAAATGGCAAAAACGGATGCTAAAGACATAGATAAATCAAAAGCAAAAGAAACAATGGATTTAATCAGAGAAGGTAATGGTTATTGGAAAACTGGTTTCAAACCAGTTGAAGATGCTACAGTAAAAAAAGCAAACGATCTTGGTTTCGGTACAGGGGCAAAAACTGATACTCCTTCAACTTCTAAGTCCGATGATGATAATGTGCAATTATCCGCAGACGGTAAAGAGTTATTTGGCACGTGGGGTAGTTACAGAGGTTCTGAGTTTCATAAAGGTTTAGACCTTAGAGAAGATAATTCATTCACGGCCTATGATGATACCGGTAAGTCTTCTTATGAAGATAACCATATGACAGGTACATGGTTATATAATGCAGACAAGAAGCAAGTAACTATGATTCCTACTGAATTTGTTAAAGATGGTAAGAAGATAGATGCTAGACAAATGAATGCGGTAGTAGATTATACAGTTGAGTTTCTTAGAGCAGGTTCTTTAAGAATGGTAGATAATAAAGGTAACAAATTAGAAGTAGAAAGACAGAAGTAAATATTGTTTACAAAGGGGGGATTCATGAATTATGATACTGTAGCATCACTACAACGGATGCGACAATTGCAACAAATGGAAGCCGCTGCAAGTAATAAATTGATTTTAAAGCGTGCTGATTCGTATACACCAAATATTCCCCCCATAAAAGGCAAAGTAATGTCATGAAAAAAGAGCCAGATTGTATGGCTCTTTTTAAGTATTAAAATGTTTCCCCATGTTCAGCATTTTGAGTAATGTTGTTTGAGGTAAAACCAAATCTGAAAAACGGCTACCAATCCTAGAGTGATACCTAAAACTTAAATTACTTTCCTCATTATTTTAGTGCCTCCTTTTCCGAGTTTTTGAGACTGTAGTACCTACAAATAGACTTGAAATTTAGTTTTCATAATTATTGTTGAGCCCTAGCAGAATGAAGAACAGGGGAATTAAATCTGCCTATTCCGCTAGCTAAAAAAATGTGGAAAATTAATAACTTGAGTAAAAGAACTGCTATTAACATACTTAACATACATATTTGTTTTGTTAATTGTGGGCGTGTTTTGAGATTTGTATATAGTAATTTCATTTGAAAACTTGAAAAACATTAAAATATGTAAATTTTTCGAATTTTTAATTAAATCTATTTAATATTTGTAATTTGTTGTTTTATAATGATACTCGGGTTGGTCGTGAATGTTTTAGATATTGCGATATACAATCGGATTAATTTATTTTAGGGAGGTTTCAAAATTGGGTAAGAGAGTTATTATAAGAGTTTTTACATTATTATCAGTACTAGCATTATGCCTGAATGTGTTTTTACCAAGGGCTAGTGCAGAGGTTATGACGCACGAGAAATATTCAATGAACTGGAGTTATAGTAATAGTTTAGGTAAGTACATTCGAACTGAAATGATTAAAAATTCAAGTGGTCAAATTGCTTATTGCTTAACTCTGGGACTAAAATCACCAAATGGTGAAGATCTTCCTGAAATGGGGAAAACAGATAATATAGTATATAGGGTCCTATTAAACGGTTTCCCGCAAAAAAGTGTTGAGCAGCTAGGAGTAGCTAATCAAAATGAAGCACATTACGCGACTCAGCTTGCAGTTTGGAATGCATTAGGTCAACTTGATGTAAATGAACTGAAACATGAAAATAAAAATGTTGAAAAAGCGGCTAAGGCAATTATCAATGCTGCTAATAATAGCGGCGATACACAAGATATCTATATGAATGTTATCCCAGCTGAAAAGCAAAAAGCAGAATTAAAAGGTGAGTTCTTCGAAACGAATCTATATACAGTACAAACAAATGCTAAGAGTGGTTCTTATAAAGTAGTAGCGAAAAATGCACCTAATGGAGTAAAAATTGTTAGTGAAAATGGTGAAGTGAAAGATCAACTTTCAGTTGGAGAGAAATTCCGTATCCAAATTCCTAAAAATACAAAAACAGGTGAATTTAATCTAAGTGTTGCTGCAAACTTAACAAAAGTTCAAGCAATTGCTTACCGCGGTACGGATACTGTTCAGAATGCTACAGTATTACTAGAAAGAAATGAAGAAAAGCTTAGTAGTGACCTTGCAGTAAATTGGGAAGCTGCTGGTGCTTTAAAAATTAAAAAGGTTGGAGAAAATGGAGAAGTATTAGCTGGTGCAGTATTTGAGGTTTTTAATGCAAATAATGAATCAGTTGGAAAAATCACGACTGGTGCTGATGGTACGGCAGGATTAAATAACCTACCAATTGGTACTTATACTGTAAAAGAAATAAAAGCGCCAACAGGCTATGTTTTAGGTGATAAACCACAAACTATTGAGGTTAAGACAGGAGAAACAGGGGTTGTTCAAATAGTAAACAACAAGGCAAAAGGGAACATTGAAATAAAAAAACTTAGTGATTCAGGTAAAGTGCTACCTAATGTTGAATTCACTGTTTTTACTGAAGATGGAAAAGAAGTGAAAAAGGCAGTAACAAAAGAAAATGGAATTGCAAATGTTGAAGGCCTTACATTTGGGAAGTATTATTTCTTAGAGACAAAAGCACCAAATGGATATATTGGAAATAAAACAAAGTATCCTTTTGAAATTAAAGAACACAATAAAACACTGACTTTTACAGTAGAAAACACCGAAGTAAAAGGTAGTGTAAAACTACTAAAAGTAGATAACGAAGATATTAGTAAAAAATTAGAAGGTGCAGTATTCGAGTTAAAAGATGCAAGTGGAAAAGTAATTGGTGAATATAAGACAGATAAAAATGGTGAGATTAACGTTAAAGATCTAGCGTATGGTAAGTATTTATTTGTAGAAAAGACTTCACCAAACGGTTACGTTCTTGTTAAAGAACCAATTGTGTTCGAAATAAAGGAACATGGAAAAATTATTGAGCTATTAGCAGTTAATCATCTAATCAAAGGTGATCTGGAAATTACAAAGGTAGATGTTGCGGATGGAAACAATAAGCTTCCAAATGCAGAATTTACGATTTATAACGAAGCAGGAAAAGAAGTAGTAAAAGGTAAAACAGATGATAAAGGTATCGCTAAATTTGAAAAGCTACCATTTGGAAAATACACATATAAAGAAACTATTGCACCAAACGGTTACATTTTAAATGAAGAGACGTTTTCTTTTGAAATCAAAGAGAATGGTCAAATAATTAAACATATCGTCAAAGATGAGAAGATTCCTTCAATTAAAACAACAGCAACTGATAAAAAAGATGGTACAAAAGAAATGCACACTTCTAAGTCTGTAACAATCCAAGATAAAGTGGAGTACAAAGACCTACAAGTAGGTAAAGAGTACACTTTAAAAGGTAAATTAATGGATAAAAAGACTAATAAACCATTAGTTGTAAATGGTAAAGAAGTAACTGCTGAAACTAAGTTTACACCAAAAGAAGCAAACGGTTCTATTACACTAGATTTCACTTTTGATGCAACTGGTTTAGAAGAAAAAGAAGTAGTAGTATTCGAAGAGTTACTGAAAGACGGAAAAGTTGTTACTACACATGCTGATATCAATGATAAAGGTCAAACAGTTAAGTTCGTTAAGCCATCAGTAAAAACAACTGCTACAAACAAAGCTGATGGTGGAAAAGAGATTCATTCAAAGGATTCTATCACAATCCAGGATAAAGTGGAGTATACTAACTTAGTTGTTGGTAAAGAGTACACTGTAAAAGGAAAATTAATGAACAAATCTATTAACGAACCATTATTAATTGATGGTAAAGAAGTAACAGCTGAGACTAAGTTTATTGCAAAAGAAAAGAATGGTTTTGTAACATTAGACTTTACTTTTGTTGGTGCTGAACAGCAAGGAAGAGAAGTAGTAGTGTTTGAAGAATTATTACATGAAGGTCAAGTAATTGCAACTCACGCTGATATTAACGATGTAGGTCAAACAGTTCGATTTGTAGAACCTTCTATTAAAACGACAGCTACAAACAAAGCTGATGGTTCTAAAGAGTTAGATGCTTCTAAATCTGTAACAATCCAAGATAAAGTGGAATACAAAGACTTAATCGAGGGTAAAGAATACGTTGTAAAAGGTAAACTAATGGATAAAGCAACAAAAAAAACATTATTAGTTGATGGTAAAGAAGTAACAGTAGAATCTAAGTTTACTCCAAAAGAGAAAAATGGTTCTATCACACTCGATTTCACATTTAATGCTTCTGCATTACAAGGAAAAGAAGTGGTAGTGTTTGAAGAATTGTATCAAGATAATGTCTTGGTAGCTATACACGTTGACATTGAAGATAAGGGTCAAACGGTGAAATTTAAAGAAGTAAAACCGGAGCAACCAAAACCAGAACAGCCGCATCAAGATAAAAATAATCCAACTTCAGAACAACCAAAAGAGCAAGTGAAAGAACAACCACAACCTAAGAAAGAAATTCAATCTAAAATTGGATGGTTACCGCAAACAGGTGCTGACCTAACAAGTTGGATCTCTATGGCTGCAGGTGCATTACTGTTAATTGTTGGTGGAGTTATTTTCTTAAAACGTAAAAACGCATAAAAATTAAAAAATAAGCACATCTGTTTTTACAGGATGTGCTTATTTTTATGTTAGTAATTTAGCCCTATTTACAGTATTTTAATCTATTTGATTATTTTTGAGTTGTTGAAATAATTCCAGGACAGCAAAACAGTCAGCTGCTGCTCGATGCTTAATCGTTAATTCCGTTGCATCACTTAATGAAATCCATTTTTTTGAATCAACATAATCGCCGTACATTTTCATAACACATGTGGATTTAAAATCCTTAAATTCTACATTGTTAGCAATACAAGTATTTTCTATCATGCTTAAATCAAATTCAGCGTTAGAAATAATAAAGTTGTTTAAAAATCTTTATTCCACGAATGGAGCAGGTTAGTGGAAGCAATAGTAATTAGGTTTGACTGGGAAAATTGTCGATGATATTAAAAAAGACACCGAAGTGTCTTATGTTTTTCAAATTAAGCATACCGATAAATTGAAATTTAATTACTTAACATTTTGCTTATCTTGGGAGCGAGGTATTTTATCGGTGAGTGTATACAAACCATGTAATGCTTGCTGTTAATAATGCTGACGAAATCAAAGCTGTAAGAATACTATATGTTTGCCAAATAAGTATTGTTGACCAATCGAAAGCACAGCACAGTATACCCAGGGCAATCGTAGCGATCAGGAAAATAACTGTTACGGTTATTCTCTTTTTTGTCATTGGCTGCCGTTCATTCGTTTTCCTTCTGCGTAATCCTAAGAGAAATAGCAAAACGGCCAATAGGCAAAGAATAATTGTGATAGACGACAAAATGATATCCAAAAGCTGTGTGCCGCTTATTTCATATGACTGAGTTAGATTGCCTTCTAATATATCTTTAATTTTTAGTACTATGTTTATATTGGTATTTGCGCCGTTGCTCAGCAAGGAGACGGCTGTTCGTTCATTTAGCAGTATGGCTACTTCGGTTCTGAAATTTGGATTGCCCCCAGTGTGTTCTATAATCGTTTGTTCGGCGTTTACGGACCAACCTGCCGCATAATACATACCGTTGACAGCTGGAACAGACATATCACCCCTATGTGATTTTTTGATAACCGTGTGAAATATTCCGGGTATGTCCTGCACAATACCCATCTGTATGCCCATCCAACGCGCCATATCTTTTGTATTAGAAATGATGTAGCCTGCCGGTTTATTCCCAGCATAATCCGGAGCTTTAAATGGAGTTGTCATAAAAAAGGAAGAACGGTAGCCCTGTGCCAACTGCCCAGTCGCTTGAGCATCTTCTTTATAAACATACGTCTGGTGAAGACCTAATGGCTGAAATACCTGTTCCTTCATAAAGTCTTCATAACTTTGTCGCGACACAATCTCAATAACCAAACCCAATACGTCATAATTAACGGTTCCATAGTTATACTGTTCACCGGGAGGGAACGCCAATTCAGCATCCACGAGCATTTCCACAGTCTTTTGCAACATATCCGGTGTATTGCCTTGTGGAATATTTTGAGTATGCATAATATTTGTTAGACCACTGGTATGGTGAAGAAAGTTATTTAGTGTAAGACTTTGCATATCAACAGGTTTCCCTTGATACTTTAACGTAAACCAAGGTAAATATTTTTGGACAGGGTCAGTCATTGAGAGCAGCCCTTTCTCTTCCAATAGCATAATACCCATACCGGTAAAAGCTTTACTGACTGAGGCTAACTCATAGAGTGTATTTTCACTTGCAGACAAACCCTTTTCACGGTCTGCATATCCTGAAGAAAAGTAGAACACTTCATCATCAGCAAGTATTGAGATTGACATTCCCGGCACACCTGATATACGACAGGCATCATCTAGCAACGCTTGTATTGCCGCAGATTGTGAATCTGACAACGCATAACTTTGTGTTGCGAATCCTGAGGATAATATAAATATCGTTAACACAAAAACAATAATCTTTTTCATAAACTCTCCTTTTTGGAAAATTATAAGAGAATAATATAAATAACCTCCTTTTACAACTACGAAACTAAATTTTAATTTATCTTTCTATTCACCTATATAGTATCAAGTAATTGTAAAGAATTACACTTAAACGAACAGATGCGTTAGTTCAATAAGAAGTAAACAACTTTATTATTCATTTTTTAAGTATTATATAAACAGATGGATGTAATTTGAAACAACTTTAAAGAGCCTTACTACGTAGAATGTAGTAAGGCTCTTAGCTTTTAATAATCAAAATTCAATAACTTTATTATTATTACTATTATACAATAAATAAGTAGAGTTTTTCCTGCAGTAACTTCACATAATTTTTTATACATTACTGTCCACGATGGTGCATCGTGGACAGTTTTATTAGTAATACCATGAATGGAGGTTGCTTCAGCTGGAATATTTAGAAGAACAAAAACGTTCCGCTAAACAAACTTCATTATTCCTTGATTTAGCTCCTGGAATTGGAGAAGTAAAACAAGGTATACAGCTCTTTACGGGCGAGGAAATGTTTACTCATGATAAATATGCGCCAAGTGACTTTGTATGGGGAACACTTACTGCAGTTACTGGTGGTACAACAAAAGTAATTGGCCGTACCTTTGGTAAACTAGGCGATCTGGAGAAAAATGCACAGAAACTTGGTAATGTAACAAAAAATGTATCAACAGGTTCTTTCGATGTAGCAGCCTTTGATAAAAAAATCGCAAAAATGAATATAAATGAAAAAGCCGCTGAAATAAAAATAGCCTCAAAAGGCATTGCTGAGCAAAATGGTTGGAAAAAAGACTCAAAACTGAGCAGAGTAAATAAAAGGGACGTATATGTTGATTCAAAATCCAATAATCTTTATGCTTTAGATACACAACATGGTAGATTTGAAGTACTTAATAAAAAGGGGAAACATCAGGGAGAAGTAGACTTTAATTTAAACTCAACGAAACCTGCGGGACATGATTTGAAAATGGGTTAAGAAAGGATTCATATATGAATGAATTAGTAAAAAAAGCAATACAACATTTTTATGTAAATGGAGCTGTAAATGAATATTTACTTAGGTGTGAAAATAAAATTGAATTACCTAAAGAATTAACTGTATTTATTCATAATGCACACATTCAAACAACACCTGTCAACATTGATGATATTTGGCCAGCAGAAAAATATGTATTCGATTTTAAACCATATAAGAAAGAGAATTTAAATATTTACTACAGCAGTACTTTATTAATTTCAAAATTGGCACCTGTATTTTACTTACAGCATGAATTTTCAGTTGACTGTCCTGGCGATACGTCACTCATGTCAACTTTAGATGGATATGACACACAGCCCTATACGAGTCAGCAATTGGAATTTGACCAACAAGTTATTCAATCTTTAACATCGAAGAATTATACACAACTATCCTATGCAGAAGTAAATGAGGTTGTAATGAACCTCAAATTCCCAGAGGGGGTAACAATTTTTGGACCTCAGGTGACTGTAGAATACGCTATGTTTCATGATGTACTTGATTTATGTCCAGAATAATAGTCACTACTTCATATAGTAAATATACTAGTTTCATACGGTGCAAAATAAACATCGTATGAAACTATAAATACACTACCTATAAAATAAGTTAGGAATACTCAAGTTGAATATTAAATATGATGAATACGAATTATTGGAAATTTTCGAGAGTGAACCAGAAGATTATTTTATTCCTGGTGCAGGTGCATATAGATATAGTAAAATAGACAAACTGGGATTTGAATTAGTAATGATTATGTGTTATTACGAGGAAACTGTTGAATTAAAAATGTGTTATGAAAATAATTGTATATTTGAAACCAATATGGATTCGGCTAAACGAATCTATACCCGCAATGATTCATTGTATGTCCAAGGTGGCGTAGGAAACAAAACAATTGAAGTGAAATTCAAACCACATTTTACGATTCAAATAGAGGAACTCTAAAACATAAAATATTAGAATATATTTTAAGAAATACAAAAGGCGCCCTTGTAAGGGCGCCTTTTGTATTTCTTAAAATGACATAATATACGTTTACCTTAGTTCTTTAGGTAGTTAGGGTTTGACATACTAACTTAAAAGAAAAATGTTGAGCAGTTCATCTTCATTATACATCAATATATCTGAATTAAAGATGCAATTTTGCATCCAAATTTCTGCAGCATCAATTACATGTTACCCTCAAATATAGCAAAAGGTGACCAAGATAATAATTTTCGTTTTGAAGAATTCAAAATTGTTAGCAGCCATACTAATGAATTTAATAAAATAAGGAAATTTCTATGACTTCTCCCCTTTGCTTTATTCAAACTTTGTTTGAGTCTATTTATATGACCATATTTAAGCAAGAATAGCTTTTAAAATCGACACTTTGTTTGTAGTAAATAATACATAATTTTGTTTTACAGTTCTAATTAATATACGATCAGTTGTCCCGTATGCAGTTCCGATACGGATTGCACTTGGTTCTTCAACACCCGCATAGGTAGCATCTTCGGTAACCTCAATCACATCACGTAATGGAATCGTGACCTCCGCAAATTGCCATGAAATAATTAACTCTTCTTTTGTTTTTTTGACATCAATACCTAGCATTATACCAAGACCTTTCTATAATAGAATGCTACACTTCTTATCTTATTATACAAATTTTTAGATTATTTATCTACATGTATGAATAGAACTGATATTTTAAGGGTGTCAAAAGAACGGGAAGATATACTATCAATCTATTAAGGAACACGTTATGAAGAAAAGTTCACAGGGAATTAATATGGATTTGATATGGTTGAAGTATGATGAATGAGTAACAGTAGGAGTTGCAGGAAGGAAATGAATGATGAGACTTAAATTAGTAGGAACCTTAACTTGTATAGTAGTAATGTTAGGTATCTTTATCATTTACACCAATATATCTATTGGTAAAGAACCATATAAGACAAACCATGAAACTAGTGAAAACTCCATAAATAAAGAAAAAAATAGTAAGCAAAATGGGACTTCAAATAAGATAGCAAGTTCTTTTGCTAGTGTACAGGCTGTAGTAAATAAGGAATATGGTTTACCCGAAGACTATATGCCAGAGGATTTAGTTGTCCCAAATGTACCGTTTTCATTTAGTGGAACGGTAGAAAAGAGTCATCTTCGTAAAGAAGCAGCGGAAGCGTTAGAAAAACTATTCCTTTTAGCTAAGCAGGATGGAATCCAGTTGAATGCTGTTTCAGGATTTCGTTCCTATGAGTATCAAAAAGGCCTGTATGCCAACAATGTTAAAAAGAAAGGGCAAGAGCATACGGATCGCTTCTCGGCAAAGCCTGGACATAGTGAACATCAAACGGGATTAACGATGGATGTTTCTTCTAAAAGTGCAAATAATGAGCTAGAGCTAACTTTTGCGAATACGAAAGAAGGAAAATGGCTGAAAGAAAATGCGCATCGTGCAGGTTTTATTATTCGTTATCCAAAAGGTAAAGAGGGTATTACTGGATATGCTTATGAACCGTGGCATATTCGCTATGTAGGAGATATTGCTGAAAGTATATATAAGAAAAAACTGACTTTAGAAGAATATATGAATCTGTGAAAATAGAATTAAAGAATTAAATTTGCTAGCGATAGCAGTAAGAGTGTAAAAGATAGGGGTATGAAACAAGGTATTTCTTAATGCTCTTAAAGGGTATGCCATGGGATTGTAAACGATACTACTATTTTAGAGATGAAAGATGGCGAATAATATCTTTACAGTAATGTGAGATGTAGGATCTTGCGTCAGGTGCAGAATGATAAGTATTAGGTTAATATATGATGGAAATCAGAAAGCAACGAAAAAGAATATAAAGATTACGTATTCGGTTTTTTACTAAATAACAGGGCATCATTCTAATTAGAATGATGCCCTGTTATTTTTAGCATAATCTATTGAATTACTTTTTCAATTTTAGGCATTACAGCAATTGGTGGTAAAGATTTGGTCCATGCAGCAGCATAAACATTTAACTGTTCACCTATAGTGTAATTTTCACCATCTGAAATAGGGACCCTTAAAATCTTATTTTGATTTACTAACTCCCACCAATCATTTTGGTAAGAGAGAGCTTCATCTTTTGTAGATGTAGAAGCAACCACTAAATAATTGTTTTCTACTGAAATGACATATCCAGTAAAAGGATCTTGTTCTTGTTTATGAATAGAATAAATAGGTGCAGTGCTTACAGACGCCTTATTAGAATCTGCAAATGCCGGTGTTAATCCGAAAGTAAATCCACATCCTAATGTTAAAGCTGTTACTGTTGGACAGATAGTAAATCACGATTAATATACTAGGTCTTACGAGCACGATAGAAAATATATAACTTCATAAAAAGAACTCCTATGTTACTTAGGAGTTCTTTTCGGATGAAGTTAACAAAATTATAGAATGTTGAACATTATTTTGTTTTTTCAACAATAGGAGAAATAGCTTTCACAGGAACACCAGCAAGTAAAATAGGGCTAAACTCAAAAGATGCAGCATAAACGTTCACCGTATCACCGATTACAATATCTTGTAATACTTCGGTTGAAGTTTCAACTTCATAAGTTATGTTGTTACTTGAAACTAAGATTGAATTATCAGATTTCCCTGTAACATTTCCTGTAATTTTTTTGTATTGATTCTCTAAAATATTTTGTTCATTTCCTTTTTGAATAATCGCGTTTCTTGCCTCGAAAGGTAAGTCCATTAGAAGAATAGGGGCCATTTCAAATGCTTGAGCATAAACATTTACTGTATCACCTATCTGAATGTTTGGTAATACTTTTGGATTAACATGGGCAAGAATGGTTTGATTTTCACTTGAAATTTCTAAGCTATCTTCGGATTTTTTTGTCACTGTACCAGAACGTTTTTTTAGTTGTGCTAAGAGTTTTTGTTCTTTATCTTTACTCATTACATGGTTTTGTTGTTGTTTGTTAGATTCTTCGTTTATTTTAGAAATAGAACTTACATCAGTGTAAAATACAGTTTGTCCATAGATTTTTTGATGTTTCCATTGATCTTTGTTAGCAACTTTAACTTTGTCCCCGTTTTTAAAGTTAGAGTTACTACCATTTGGGAAGTCTATAGTCACTTCTTGATTATTTCCATTAGCATCTTTATATGCAACAGTCACATAATAAGGATCTGCATCATTTATTACCCCAATTACATGGTTTTCTTGTTGTTTGTTAGATTCATCATTTACTTTAGAAATAGAATTCACATCAGTGTAAAATACAGTTTGCCCATAGATTTTTTGATGTTTCCATTGATTTTTGTTAGCAACTTTAACTTTGTCACCTTTTTTAAGGTTAGAGTTACTACCATTTGGGAAGTCTATAGTCACTTCTTGACTATTTCCATTAGCATCTTTATATGCAACAGTCACATAATAAGGGTCTGCATCATTTATTACACCAACTACAGTATTTTCTTCTACTTTTGTTTGTGGATTTGATCAGATTTTGCAATAAATTGTGCAGCTTCTGCACGGGTAATCGCTCTATTAGGGGACCAGCTATTTCCGTCTTCAGTGCCCTTAGAAATTTCTGTTTGTATTAAAATATTTGCATATCTTTCTCCCCAATGCCCTTTTAAATCCTCAAATGTAGTTACACTATTTTTAGCAACTTTATTTTCTAATTTATAAGCATTTGCCACCATTGAAGCCATGGATGCACGATTAATCAAACCTGTTGGAAGGAAGTTACCATTTCCATCTCCTTTAATAACACCTGCTTTTTCAACAGCTGCAATGTAAGGTGCTGCCCAGTGGTTTTGAGCATCTCGGAAAGATGGTTTAGCATTCTTATTAATTTCTAATCCAAGCATTATAGCCATTATTTTGGCAGCTGAACCGCGGTCAATTGTTTCAGCAGGAGCAAAAGTACCATCGGGTTTTCCGTGTAATGCGCCTTTTTCAACTAGGTAATTTACAGAAGGGCTTGCCCAATTTGGGACATCTGGAAATTTATGAGTATTTGCAAATGCACTAGATGAGTAGGATAGTAGACTTCCAGCAAGAATTCCTGTAGCAATTAATTTGTATTTCAAAATGTAACACTCCTAAAAAATAGTATAGCTTGGTAAATCTGTCATTTATAGTGAATCTTATAAGTAATATGAATTAGTTTAAATAATAGAGTAGGTTGGCAATTTCGTTATATTACAGGTAAATAATAATTAGTTAATTTAAATTATTATTTCGAAAAAAATCTATAGGCATACACTTATAATAGGGGGCTATTTGATATATTTACCAAGCTTGTGTAACCAGTATAGTTACTTATATATATGAGTGTCAATTAAAAAAGAATTACATTTTTGTAAGGTAACCATGTTAATAATATAGTAAGTAATTATTATGTAAGGTGAATAATTACTCATTATAATAACTATAAGGATGAATTAAATAAAGAGGGATGTTTAGCGTTATTTACCAGTTATTTATTGTGGTTTTTATTTTCGTTGGACTTCTATTATCATTTGTATTATTTGGTCATCATACTGCGGGGTTTTTAAATTTAAACAGTCACGGTGGCCTCTTACCAAATGGTGCAACAGGTTTAATTATATCTATGTTGGTCGTTATCAATTAATTATTGAAGATAATAAATTAAATAATTTGGATTTATATGTGGGGTATTTTTGTACATCTCCTGAAAAAGGCGAATAAGAAGTACTCTCCTAAAATTTCTAACGAAGTACTTCGTATATACTATTTACTGTATTTTAGATAGTAAATTTGATCGCACTAATTCTTGATTGAACTACCCCCACTTTCACTTCGTTTAGAAGTGAAAGTGGGGGATTCCTAAGTAAAGAGTTCTATCGAACTCTAATTGATTAGGCTAACCCCGCAGTCCTTGCGGTTAGAAGCCTTATTGCTTCATTCTTTATATTGATACTTGCGTTAATATCCCTATCATGGTGTGTACGACAAGAAGGACCAAGAAGGAC
>NZ_JBFTQW010000019.1:0-58489 GCF_056399205.1 Bacillus sp. 01N45 | reverse complement strand
GTTCATCCTGAGCCAGGATCAAACTCTCCAATAAAGTTAGTTTGTCTAGCATCTAAAAATAAAAATTGACGTTTCACGTTGTTTGTTTCGTTCAGTTTTCAAAGAACTACTTGGTCGCTCATTTGCGACTTCCTTATGTTAACATCTTCATTTTTCAATGTCAACTAAGTTTTTCAAATTTCTTTTTTATCGTCTTCTGCGTTTCCGCATCAGCGACGGTTATTAATTTATCATATAATAACTATTAACGTCAACACTTTTTAATAAAAAATTCTTTTCCTTACATAACGCATACACTCTTCTGCATTAGCGACTCTTCGAAACAAACAAAAAATGATTTTATATCTTTCTTCCATCGCCTTTTTTACAACGTCATGAATACGTTCATCTTCAAAATCAAATAACAGTTCTTCTAACTCCCTCTTCAATATGTATTCCATTTCTTTTTTCTCTTCTTTCGTTAACATAAACCCAAGCAAATCATCACCTCAATCATTTCTTACAAAGCAATAAACGTTACGCTCATTTTCACTTATCAAAATCCTATCATTCATTATATCCACTGCTTACGATATTAATCCTTTGTTCTCTTTTTAATATTTAAAGCATATATGTAACTGAAAAGGATTGGACAAAGGGGCGTAATATTATGTTTTTCTTTTTTATTACGAGTAAACGAGCTTTTAAACACATTAGCTTAATAGTGATACTTTCCTTATTTACAGCATGGCTTCTCTTTTTGAAAACATATTCACATGAATCTGCTTTTTCAACTGCGACAGGACCTAAAGTTATTTACAAAGGAGACACCTCTAAAAAACAAGTTGCATTCACGTTTGATATTAGTTGGGGAGACAAAAAAGCAATTCCAATCCTTGATACACTTAAAGAAAGAGACATTAAGAATGCAACCTTCTTCGTTTCTGCTGCATGGGCAGAAAGACACCCTGATGTTGTTGAACGCATCATAAAAGATGGTCATGAAATCGGTAGTATGGGCTATAATTACACGTCCTACACTTCTCTAGAGACAAATGAAATACGAAGAGATCTTTTACGAGCACAAGATGTTTTTACAAAACTTGGTGTGAAACAAGTCAAACTATTACGTCCACCTAGTGGAGACTTTAACAAAGCAACACTTAAAATAGCAGAATCACTCGGATACACCATCGTCCATTGGAGTAATAACTCAAACGACTGGAAAAACCCAGGTGTAAACAATATCGTTTCCAATGTCTCTACTAATTTAAAAGGTGGAGATATCGTCTTATTACATGCATCCGATTCTGCCCTTCAAACAAATAAAGCTTTACCACTGCTTCTACAAAAATTAAAGAGTGACGGATATGAGCAAATATCGGTATCACAACTTATTTCTAACACAAGTACAAAAAGTAAAGATGTAAGGTAATTCTTTTCCCTCGTGCCTTCACACATAAAAAGCTCTACTACCTCTCATTAAGGTAGTAGAGCTTTTTTCATCCCGATATTTATATTCGTACAACCACCCTGCATAAAAACTCAAAAATCTCTCTTACTTAAGCCGACTTACTCGCCTTTCCAATTAAACGATGTAATATAAGTAACTGATATGCATTACATAATAAAAGTGGTATCACCATTAAATACAACCAATCTGTGTCATTAATACGAAGCGCTGGTACCCACTCAAGAATTGTTACAACAACCATAAAGAACAAAGCGGGCACAAATGCCTTTCTATTCGTTTCTTTACTTTTTATGTAAGCAACAATCGCCCCAAACACAAATAATACACCTGCAACAAGTATGTTATTCCCTAACGAAACTTCCCCATTTGCAATCAATATGGATCTTAAATACACGAAATCAAATAAAACGAATGCAATAAAGAAGAGCTGGACTGCATTCCATAAAGAAGGTGACCTGAACATCCCCAGTCCAAAACGATGGATTGTTAAATAGGCAAAGAACCCCATTTGACTTATAACACTAAAAATAAATCCTACACCCATCAACCAGAAGGAAACTGCTAAAATCTCCTTTCCGTCGAAATTTCGAAAAAATTTAGCGTACTTGTCCCACTCCAAAACAAACCCAATAATGACCGTGCTAATCCCACCTAGAAACAACGTCGTAAAAAACAGGCGTACCCACTTGCGGCTATTCACAACACATCCCCCATTATCCTTATATTTCTATTTAAATTGTATCAATGACAATTTCAAAAAGCTAGCCATGTTCATGTATAAATTCCTTAAAGATATTTATATTAAAAAGAGAGAACTGTGTTGAAAGGAGTTCCAACTTATGAAACGGATGCTGCTCGTTTTGACTTCTTCTTTTCTATTTCTTGTACTTGTAGCATGTGCACAAGGAAAAGAAGCAAAGTCCGAACTTGATTATGATCAAACGAAGAAAATGATTGTTGATATTTTAAAAACCGATCAAGGTAAGAAAGCCATTCAAGATGTGTTAACTGATGAAAAAATGAAACAAGCACTCATACTAGATGAAACAGTAGTAAAGAAAACGATTGAAGATGCAATGGTATCCGACAAAGGGCAACAATTCTGGGAAAAGCTCTTTAAAGACCCTGAGTTCTCATCGAAATTCGCTAAAAGTATGGGGAAAGAACAAACAACCTTAATGAAAACATTACTAAAAGACCCTGAATACCAAGCAGGCGTTATAGAAATTATGAAAAACCCTGAAGTAGAAAAAATAATGTTACAAACAATGAAGAGCAAAGAATACCGCCAATATTTACAACAAGTACTAACAGAAACTGCTGAAAGCCCACTCTTCCAAGCTAAGATGATTGATATTATTAGTAAAGGTGTACAAAAGGCCGAAAAAAGTGGATCTGATAAAAAAGAAGCAGGCGGTGAAGGTGGTTCCCAAGACGGTAAAAAGGAGCAACAGTAAAAATAATAATTATAATAATGAGTGGACAATATATGTATCGTCCACTCATTATTATTTTATTTTTGCGCGACAGCTATTTTATCAATTACTGTCTCAGCTATCGTACGATAAATAAGACCCGTCGTATGTGTATCTTCATATACTGAAGGCGCAAAGTCATCTTTATTCCAATCAGGTTGTTGAAGCGGGATTCGGCCAAGTACTTCTGTTTGAAGTTCTGTAGCTAATTTATCTCCTCCACCTCTTCCAAACACATATTCTTTTTCACCAGTTGTTTTACTTTCAAAATACGCCATATTTTCAACAACACCAAGAATACTATGTTCTGTACGTAAAGCCATGGCTCCAGCACGCGCTGCCACAAATGCCGCTGTTGGATGTGGCGTTGTTACAATAATCTCTTTACAAGCTGGCAACATTGAGTGTAAGTCTAGCGCAACATCACCTGTACCCGGTGGTAAATCTAAAACTAAATAGTCTAAATCGCCCCACTCTACTTCTGTAAAGAAGTGATTTAACATTTTCCCAAGCATAGGGCCTCTCCAAATAACCGGTGCATTATCTTCTACAAAGAATCCCATTGAAATTACCTTTACACCTAGACGCTCCACTGGAATGATTCTATCTCCTCTTACAACAGGACGTTTTTCTATCCCCATCATATCCGGTACGCTAAAACCATAAATATCAGCATCAATGATACCAACCTTTTTACCTAGACGAGCTAAAGCAATAGCAAGGTTAACAGAAACTGTTGATTTTCCGACTCCACCTTTTCCACTCGCCACTGCTAAAAATGTTGTTTTTGAATTTGGTGACAATAAAGATTCAGTTTGCTCTTCTTCCTGTTCCGGTGCAAACTGAGCTAATTCCTCTTCTGTAAATTCTGCAAAGCGAAGCCCTACTGTTGCTGCTCCTAGTTCTTTTACTAATTTTACAATTCCAGATTGCAATTGCATTTGTTCCGCTGTACCGGTTTTTACAATTGCAATTTTAACACTTACATGTTCCTTCTCAGGCTTAACTGTTACCTCTTTAATTGCACCTGTTTCTTTTAACGTTTTATGTAAAAACGGATCTACAATCCCTTCTAACGCTTCCACTACTTGCTCTTTCGTTACCATAGTTAGCCCAGCCCCCTGTATGAAAAATAACGTAATGTTAATTAAATTTATCTCTCTTTATTTTTGAAATAAATGCGTTTACATTTCCAGTATAACATATTTTCGGAAAACTTCGTTAACGAGAGAAACTCAAAAAATCCTCCTTATTCTGGAGGATTCCCTTTTTCCGTGAAATAACGTAATATACCACGATATACTGCAGCCGCTACCTTTTGCTGATATTTCTCCGAATTTAACATATACCTTTCGTTTACATTCGATAAAAAGCCAGCTTCAATTAGAGCACCTGGTGTTTTCGCATACTTCAATAAATACACATGAGAAATTGTTTTAGCAGAACGATTCGTATTCTCTAAACTCGTTCTCAATTCAGCTTGTATAAATTTCGCAGCACGTTCATTTTCAACCGAAGAACGATAGTAGAACGTTTGTGCGCCTTTCGATCCACTACTAGTTAAAGCATTTAAATGAATACTCGCAAAAAAGTCTACATCAGGCTTATTAATAATCTCTACACGCTTTTTTAAATCTTCTGCTTTACGTCTACTATATGATTTTGTATCTTTCTGAGCTAAATCATAATCTCCCTCACGTGTTAAAATAACTAGTGCACCTTGTTCTTGTAAATAATCTTGTACCTTCTTTGTAATTTCAAGCGTAATATCTTTTTCTATAATATCTTTTCCACCAACAGCCCCTCCGTCTGGCCCACCATGCCCAGCATCTAATACAATCACTTTCCCTGATAAGGGTAAATTCCAAGCTCGCCACGATTTTGTAATTTGAAATTCTTGTTTGACTAAAAAAAACAAAACAACCGCAGCGAGTGCAAAAGAGATAATTCGAATTCTCTTCATACCTTTCCTCCTCCAGCTAGTCCCTCTAATTACTTATATGGGACAAGAGGAAAGTTTATGCTTGTCTTAATGAAGCTTTAATCGATATCTTCTTTCACCTTTTTCATATCCTTCCTGCCACCATAAGCCGATAAACTGCTGGCAAGATTCAAAAAGTAATTCCTCATCTTGTAACTTAATTTCCCGCATAGTCATGCTCGTTAAAAATTGGAATAGTGTTTCCGTTAATTGTTGCTCTTCTTCTAAGGCTCTATATTTCACATCAAAGAATGATTCACCATAATAACCAAACTTACTGTATCTCGCTCCTAATAAATACGATTCTATCCCTAATTCAATACAGTAATCTTCATACTGACGATGAAGTTCCTGCATCTGAAAGGCATCCCTAATATTTGAACGTAATGTTTTTAATGATAATTCTCGCAGCATCTTCCGTTCATATTTCAACTGCTTTTCTTTTTGTTTTTCTTGTAAGCTGACAATGACATTCATAGTACTTATAAACCTCCCTAATACGTATTAGTCTAAACTTCTAAAGAAGAAGCATACGCGAGAGAATAGCACTAAAATATTCCAAACTACAAAAATTACAAAAGAGGAATGAAACATAAAAAAACCCCAACCAAAATGGTTGGGGTTTGTAGTTCGCAAAAATTAACGTTTTGAGAACTGAGGTGCACGACGTGCGCCTTTAAGACCGTATTTTTTACGCTCTTTCATACGTGCGTCACGAGTTAATAGACCTGCACGTTTTAGTGTTAGACGGTATTCTGGATCAGCTTTTAATAAAGCGCGAGAAATACCGTGACGAATAGCACCAGCTTGACCAGTGTATCCACCACCATTTACGTTTACAAGTACATCGTAGTTACCTAAAGTTTCTGTTGCAACTAGAGGTTGTTTCACTACTTCACGTAATGCAGCAAATGGGATATAGTTTTCAAAATCACGACCGTTAATGATAACGCGTCCTTCGCCTGGAACTAGGCGTACGCGCGCTACTGAACTCTTACGACGTCCAGTGCCATAGTATTGAACCTGTGCCAAAGTAAGCCCTCCTTTAATTGATTATCCGCGAAGTTCGTAAACTTCTGGTTTTTGTGCTTGGTGTGGATGCTCTGCTCCAGCATACACGTTTAATTTCTTAGATACTTGACGTCCTAAACGTCCTTTTGGAAGCATCCCTTTAATTGCAAGCTCTAACATTTGTACAGGGTAGTTTGTACGCATTTCTAGAGCTGTTCTTTGTTTAAGTCCACCTGGGTGGTTAGTGTGACGGTAGTAAATTTTATCGTTTAATTTATTACCTGTTAAATGAATTTTTTCAGCGTTAATAATAATTACATGATCACCCGTGTCAACGTGTGGTGTAAATGTAGGTTTGTTTTTACCGCGTAAAATAGATGCTACTTCAGTAGATAGGCGACCTAAAGTTTGACCTTCAGCATCAACCACATACCATTTACGCTCAACTTCGTTAGCTTTTGCCATAAAAGTCGTACGCATGTGTTTCCCTCCTCGTTATCTTTTCCATAGAAAAAATCTATTGTTTATCTTAAACACGATTTCCTTCCGGGGCTAATCGTGGTTTTAGAAACAATACCATATGTTATGATATACTTTTGAGTTTCTAATGTCAAGCAAATGTTACACCAGGATTAGTTGTTATAGTTTACCTGCCATAAGTAAAGTCCATGACCTGGAGCCATCTTTCCAGCAAACTGACGATTTTGTTTCGCTAAAATCTCTGGAATGCTATCAGGATCAAGCTTTCCTTGCCCTACGCTAAGTAACGTACCAACAATAATTCTGACCATATTATATAAAAATCCATTACCTACAAAACGAAAAATTAATTCATCGCCTTGCTCAATTAACTCAATTTCATAAATCGTTCGCACCTTATCTTTTTTGTCAGTTTTTGCCGAACAAAAAGAAGTGAAATCATGCGTTCCAATAAAATAAGGAATCGCCTTTCTTATAGAGCTTATTTCGAGCGGATATGGATATTGATATACGTAATTTCTACGGAATACATCCGCAGTCTTTGATAATAATACACGATAACGATATTCTTTTCTCTCGACACCGTAACGCGCATGAAATTCTTCTGTTTTTTTCTCTACCTGTCTGATAACAATATCATCTGGCAACATTGTGTTTAATGCATTACTCCATTGCCACTCTTCAAGCGACAACGGTGTATCAAAGTGTATGACTTGTCCTTTAGCGTGAACGGTAGAATCCGTTCTGCCCGATGCCTGAACACGAACAAGCGCTCCTTTATGCAATTTCTGCAAAGCTTTCTCAATCTCTTGTTGAACAGTACGATGCTGCGGCTGAATTTGATAACCACAAAAATGCATGCCATCATATGCAACCGTACATTTTATTCTATCCATTTCTCTATTCTCCATTACGATCGCACCCATGCCAAAATACAAGCTAAACAAAGTAAGCTTATTATCGTTACTGTATCACTTGTTTTCCAGCGTAGTTGCCTAAATTTAGTACGTCCTTCACCATTTTGATACCCACGTGCTTCCATAGCAATTGCTAAGTCCTCAGCACGCTTAAAAGCACTGATAAATAGAGGAACGAGTAGTGAGATAATAGCTTTCATCCTATCTTTTATCGGTCCTCCTGCGAAATCAATACCGCGTGAAGATTGTGCCTTCATTATTTTACTCGTTTCATCCATTAATGTCGGAATAAAACGAAGAGAAATTGACATCATTAATGCGATTTCATGAACAGGAACTTTTATACGTTTCAACGGCTTTAATAACGTCTCCAAACCATCTGTAATCTCAATAGGTGTCGTCGTTAACGTTAATAATGTCGTCATTAAAATAATAACGAAGAATCGTATAGAAATGTATATCCCTTGCTCTAATCCTTTTTCATGTATCGAAAACCAACCAAGCTGGAATAGTACTTCCCCTTCTTTATTTGTAAAAATATGCAGGAAAAATGTAAAAAGAAAAATCCATAGAATTGGTTTTAAGCCCGAAAGTACATAACGAATCGGCACTTTTGCAAAAAATAAAGCAATGAGTGCATATAAAAATAAAAATCCATATGAAATCGCATTATTTGCTAAGAAAACAACAAATACATATAAAAAGACAATCAGCAGCTTCGTACGTGGATCAAGTTGATGAATAAGAGACTTCCCTGGAATATATCTTCCAATAATCAACTGCTGCATGATTCATGACCACCTTTTCGTAACACCTGCACAACTTCATGAGTAAGATCCTCTAAAGATAAGGTAGCCTTTGGGATTGAAATGCCAAACTTCTCTTCAATTGCACGTTTATACTTTAAAGACATAGGAAGATCCACGCCAATTTTCTCTAGTTCATCAGCATGTGAAAATACTTCCTCTGCACTTCCTTGCAAAAAGACCGTTCCTTTATGCATGACTACAATCTGCTCTGCATACTTAGCAGCATCCTCCATATTATGTGTTACTAGGATAACTGTAAGACCTTTTTCCTTATGCAGCTTATAAAACATCTCCATAAGTTCATTCTGCCCTTTTGGATCTAGTCCTGCTGTAGGTTCATCTAATACAAGCACTTCGGGTTCCATCGCCAATACACCCGCTATCGCAACACGCCTCATTTGCCCACCACTTAACTCAAACGGTGAACGTGTTAACAGTTCTGGCTCTAACCCTACAAGTTCAATTGCCTCTCTTGCCTTTTGCTTCGCTTCTTCTACAGATACCCCAAAATTAGTAGGGCCGAAACAAATATCCTTCTCCACAGTCTCTTCAAACAACTGATGTTCTGGGAATTGAAAGACAACCCCTACCTTTTTACGTAGTGGCTTTAGCTTTTTTTCTTTCTTTCCTGCCGAAATGAAATGTTCACCAATTTGAACTGTGCCATTCGTCGGCTGCAATAAACCATTTAAATGTTGAATCATCGTCGACTTACCTGAACCAGTATGACCGATAATGGCATAATAGCCCCCACTTGGAAACGACACGTCTACATCATAAAGTGCGCGTCTTTCAAATGGAGTTTTATATTGATAACGATGTTCTACTTTTTGGAATGTAATCTCCAAAGTTCGTTCACCAAGCTTTCCATTGTAAGATGCGTATTTTGCAAGAGAATTTCATTTCTTTTTAATAATTCTGCTATTTTCACTGAAAATGGTACATCTAATCCAATTTCTTGGAGCATATGAGAGGACTTGAAGATTTGCTTTGGAATCCCTTCCTCTAATATTTCTCCCTTGTTTAAAATAATGACACGATCTGATTGTGCCGCTTCTTCTAAATCGTGCGTAATTGATAACACGGTAATACCTTTTTGATTAACAAGTTGTCTAACCGTTTCTACTACTTCACGTCTCCCTTGAGGATCTAACATTGACGTTGCTTCATCTAATATCAAAATAGATGGCTGAAGTGCTAAAACGCCTGCTATTGCCACTCGCTGCTTTTGCCCACCAGATAACGAATGAGGTTCATCATTAAGAAAATCTTCCATACGGACAAGTTTGAGAGCCTGATTTAATCTTTCTACCATTTGCTCTCTTGGCATTCCGATATTCTCTAAGCCAAAAACAACGTCGTCTTGCACTGTCGTTCCAACAAATTGATTGTCTGGATTTTGAAATACCATCCCAATTTGTTTTCGAACATCCCATACCGTTTCCTCTGATAAAACCATTGTATCATTTACTGTAATAGTCCCTGCTTCCGGCAAAAACAAACCATTCAATAATTTTGCAAGTGTAGACTTCCCTGAACCGTTTTGTCCAATAACAGATACCCATTCTCCCTCATACAAGGCAAATGAAACATCTTTTAATGCATAAGTGGCTGCCCCAGGATATTGAAATGATATATTTTCTGTCCGAAGTTTCTCTTTTTTCAATACAAGGCACCCTTTCCTTCGCCAAGTTAGCCTATTTTTATATTTAAAAAAAAGGGCCATGACCAGTTTCTTGAAAAGAACTGTCCTGCCCTTTTAATTATCATTATACTAACTCGATAATTACCATTGGTGCTGCGTCTCCGCGACGTGGACCAATTTTTGCAATACGAGTGTATCCGCCTTGGCGCTCAGCATAGCGTGGAGCTACATCAGCG
This sequence comes from Bacillus sp. 01N45, assembly GCF_056399205.1. Taxonomy (NCBI): domain Bacteria; kingdom Bacillati; phylum Bacillota; class Bacilli; order Caryophanales; family Bacillaceae; genus Bacillus; species Bacillus sp. 01N45. The sequence goes on along the minus strand of NZ_JBFTQW010000019.1, from coordinate 48,482 downwards.
AATAATTTTTGAAGTGCATCTTGACCAGTCTCAGCGTTAGCTACTTCATTGCGAATGAAAGCTGCTGCTTGACGACGAGCGTGAAGATCTCCGCGTTTACCTAAAGTGATCATTTTTTCCACTACAGAACGAAGTTCTTTTGCACGAGTTTCTGTCGTTTGGATGCGCTCGTTGATAATTAAATCAGTAGCTAAATCACGTAACATAGCTTTACGTTGCGCACTTGTACGGCCTAATTTTCTGTATGCCATTCGTAGTTCCCTCCTTTGTTGATGGGTTTAAATCCTCAGTCGTCTTTACGTAAACCTAAACCTAATTCCTCAAGCTTATGTTTAACTTCTTCTAAGGATTTACGTCCTAAGTTACGAACTTTCATCATATCTTCTTCTGTTTTGTTCGCAAGCTCTTGTACAGTATTAATTCCTGCACGTTTTAGGCAATTATAAGAACGAACAGAAAGATCTAGTTCTTCGATAGTCATCTCAAGAACTTTCTCTTTTTGATCTTCTTCCTTCTCGACCATAATCTCAGCATTTTGTGCTTCATCAGTTAAACCAACAAAGATATTTAAATGCTCAGTTAAGATTTTGGCACCTAAAGAGATAGCTTCTTTTGGCCCGATGCTTCCATCCGTCCATACATCAAGCGTAAGCTTATCATAATTAGCCACTTGTCCGACACGTGTCTTTTCCACTTGGTAAGTCACACGTGATACTGGAGTATAAATAGAATCAATAGGAATTACTCCTATTGGTTGATCTTCGCTTTTATTTGCATCAGCTGGCGTATACCCACGGCCACGCTTTGCAGTTAAACGCATGCGGAAATGCGCATTTTTTGCTAACGTTGCAATGTGTAAATCTGGATTTAAGATTTCTACATCACTATCATGAGTAATATCAGCAGCTGTGACAATACCTTCGCCCTGCACATCAATTTCCAACGTCTTCTCTTCTTCAGAGTAGATTTTAAGAGCTAACTTTTTCAAGTTTAAGATGATCGTCGTAACGTCTTCTACTACGCCCTCAACTGTTGAAAATTCATGTAATACGCCATCGATTTGGATAGCAGTAACAGCGGCACCAGGGAGTGAGGATAAAAGAATACGACGTAAGGAGTTACCCAAAGTAGTACCATATCCACGCTCAAGCGGTTCAATTACGAATTTACCATATTTAGCATCTTCGTTAAGTTCAACCGTTTCGATTTTCGGCTTTTCGATTTCAATCATTAACTAAACCCTCCTTCAAAACGTCGAAACCCCGGTTAAACAAAGGGATACCCCCTGTCTAACCGAAAGTCCCCCTTAGGCAGTTCCCGATTGTGCACAACAAGCGATGTTTCTGTACGAAATTTCTCGATAATGCATCATATCCATTATAGACAAAAGGGAAAATTCTATACAGAAAAATTACACACGACGACGTTTTGGTGGACGACATCCATTATGAGGAACTGGAGTAACATCTCTAATTGCTGTTACTTCTAGACCTGCAGCTTGAAGAGCACGAATTGCAGCTTCACGACCAGCACCAGGACCTTTAACAGTAACCTCTAAAGTTTTTAAACCGTGCTCCATTGCAACTTTAGCAGCAGCTTCAGCAGCCATTTGCGCAGCGAATGGAGTAGACTTACGAGATCCACGGAAACCAAGTGCACCAGCACTAGACCAAGAAAGTGCGTTACCATGAGTATCTGTAAGTGTTACGATTGTGTTGTTGAAAGTAGAACGAATATGAGCTATACCAGCTTCAATATTCTTTTTCACACGTTTTTTACGAGTGTTTGTTTTACGTGCCATTGTTAGTTCAACCTCCTTTACTTATTATTTCTTTTTATTTGCTACTGTACGACGTGGACCTTTACGTGTACGAGCATTGTTTTTAGAGTTTTGACCACGAACTGGTAAACCACGACGGTGACGAAGACCACGGTAAGAACCGATCTCCATTAGACGTTTAATGTTAAGAGATACTTCACGACGAAGGTCTCCCTCAACTTTAATACGATCGATGATATCACGGATACGTCCTAGTTCGTCTTCCGTTAAATCACGAACTCGTGTTTCTGAAGAAATACCAGCTTCAGTTAGAATTTTTTCAGCAGTTGTGCGACCAATGCCGAATACGTAAGTTAAAGAAATAACAACGCGTTTGTCTCGAGGAATATCTACACCTGCGATACGTGCCATTCTGAATGCACCTCCTTCTGATTAACCTTGTTTTTGTTTATGTTTAGGGTTTTCACAAATAACCATTACTTTTCCACGTCTACGAATAACTTTACATTTTTCGCAGATTGGTTTAACTGACGGTCTTACTTTCATGTCTCGAACCTCCTTAAAGATTACGGAGTGCTATATTATTTAAAACGGTACGTAATACGACCACGATTTAAATCGTACGGAGATAATTCTACCGTAACTTTGTCTCCTGGTAAAATACGAATGAAGTTCATACGGATTTTACCAGAAACGTGAGCCAATACGACATGCCCATTCTCTAATTCTACTTTGAACATAGCATTTGGCAACGTTTCAAGAACGGTACCTTCGACTTCAATTACATCATCTTTAGCCATTCAATAGTTCTCCCTTCTTCAAATCAGTAACATTTTACACTGCTCTGAAATCCCGGAGAGCCAGCTACTTATAAAGTGGTAAGGATTTCGTATCCTGCTTCTGTAAGAGCAATCGTGTGCTCAAAGTGTGCACACCATTTACCATCTACCGTTACCACTGTCCAGTCATCAGATAGTGTTTTTACATATCGTCTTCCTTGATTCACCATCGGCTCAACACAGATGACCATTCCCGGCTTTAATCTAGGGCCTCTATTTGGTGGACCATAGTGCGGGATTTGAGGGTCCTCATGTAAGTCTTGCCCGATTCCGTGACCAACATACTCCCTAACGATCGAGAACCCATTCTCTTCAGCATGGGTTTGAACCGCATGTGAGATATTTGATAATCTTTCGCCTGGTTTTACTTGTTCTAGACCAAGATACAACGATTTTTCTGTGACATCAAGTAGCTTTTGAACAGATTCAGAAATGTTTCCAACTGGATACGTCCATGCAGAATCTCCATGGTACCCATTGTATTTCGCACCAATATCGATACTGATGATATCGCCCTCTTCGAGCTTGCGCTTCCCTGGAATTCCGTGTACAAGCTCTTCATTTACAGAAGCACATATGCTCCCCGGAAATCCGTTGTATCCTTTAAAAGATGGCGTAGCACCATATTTTTGAATCGTCTTTTCCGCTATTTGATCGAGCTCTTTCGTTGTAATTCCTGGAGTAATATGCTGTTTCAACTCTTGATGAGTTAAAGCAACGATCCTGCCAGCTTCTCGCATGATTTCTATCTCGCGAGGAGTTTTGCAGATGATCATTACGCTAAGCCTCCGATGAGAACATCGATATCAGCAAATACTTTATTGATATCTTGCTCACCATTAATGCTTTGTAAGTAACCAAGCTCCTCGTAGAAATCAAGCAAAGGTTTTGTTTGCTTAATATTTACATCTAAACGATTTGCCACAGTTTCTTCATTGTCATCAGAGCGTTGATATAATTCGCCACCACATTTATCGCACACATCAGCTTTTGCTGGTGGATTGAATTCTAAGTGGTAAGTCGCACCGCACTCTTTACAAATGCGACGGCCTGTAAGGCGTGTTAATAACAACCCTGAATCCACATTAATGTTTAAAACATAGTCGATTTTTTTACCAAGATCTTTCATAATCTCTTCAAGAGCTGATGCTTGTGCAACAGTTCGTGGGAAACCGTCTAGTAAGAAACCTCTTACGCAGTCTTCTTGACTTAAACGTTCACGAACGATTCCGATTGTAACTTCATCTGGAACAAGTGCACCTTTATCAATAAAAGATTTTGCTTGTAGACCCATTTCAGTTTCAGCCTTCATAGCTGCACGAAACATATCTCCTGTTGAAATGTGAGGGATGTTATACTTGGCAACAATCTGTTCGGCTTGTGTACCTTTACCAGCACCAGGAAGCCCCATTAAAATTAAGTTCATCCTTGTTCCCCCTCAGAGTACATGAGCATGTAGGGAAGACAATTCTTCCCACTTACTCATTGCTTGATAAACCCTTTGTAATGGCGTTTTACCAGTTGACTTTCTAGCTGCTTCATTGTTTCTAAAGCAACGCCGACAACGATTAACATACTCGTTCCACCAATCTGTGCAGATGGAGGAAGATTTCCCAATTTCGTAAAGATAACTGGTAAGATTGCAATCGCTGCTAGGAAAATTGATCCTACAAAGGTCAAACGATACAAGATTTTTGTTAGATATTGTTCCGTATTCTTACCCGGACGAATACCTGGAACATATCCACCTTGTTTGTTTAGATTCTCTGACATTTGCTCTGGATTAACCTGAACAAACGCATAGAAATATGTGAAGGCTACAATGAGCGCAACATATATGATCATTCCCACTGGGTGAGAATAGTTAAAGTTTGCAATGATCCACTGCGATATATCATGATTCGGGAAGAACTGTGCAATAGTTGGAGGCGTAATTAAGAATGAAACAGCAAAAATGACTGGAATAACACCCGCACTATTTACCTTAAGGGGTAAATGTGTGTTTTGTGCTCCAGCATGATTCCCATTCCCTCCTGTTACACGCTTCGCATATTGAATTGGGATCTTTCTAACAGCCTGTTGAATGAAAATAACACCAACAATAACCGCTAGCACAGCTAGTAAGATCAATGCAACTTTAACGATACTCATGAACAATTGATCTCCGATATTTTGAAACTGTTGTTGATACACTTGAGATATAACACTTGGGATCGCTGCGGCAATACCGCCAAAGATAAGGATGGAAATACCATTACCTACACCTTTAGCTGTAATCTGTTCACCTAACCACATTAAAAATGCAGTACCAGCAGTCAGTACCGTAGCAATGTATAAATAAGTGCTCCAACCAGGATTCAAAATTAATTGCCCACCTACCATACCGTTAAAACCAATTGACATACCAAACCCCTGAATAAACGCAAGAACAATTGTAAAGTAACGCGTGAATTGCGTTAGTTTACGACGGCCCATTTCACCTTGCTTCGACCATTCCGAAAATTTAGGAACAACATCCATCTGCAATAATTGCACGATGATGGATGCTGTAATATACGGCATGATTCCCATCGCGAAGATGGAGAAGTTTTTCAAGGCGCCACCGCCAAATGTATTTAGGATACCTAAGGCATTTAATTGATCTTGTGCTTTCAGTACGTCTCCATTTGTAAATGGCACTGGGATAAACGTGCCAATTCTGAATACGATTAACATCGCTAAAGTGAATAATATTTTACGTCTTATCTCAGCAACGCGCATAAAGTTGGAGATTGTACGAAACATTAGATCACCTCAACTGATCCGCCAGCTGCTTCAATTGCTTCTTTAGCACTTGAAGAGAACTTGTGCGCTTTAACAGTTAATTTTTTCTCTACTGCGCCGCTTGCAAGAATTTTAACACCGTCGTTTAACTTGCTGATAACGCCAGTTTCCAGCAATAATTCAGGTGTTACTTCTGTACCATCTTCAAAACGATTTAACGTTGATAAGTTTACAATAGTAAACTCTTTACGGTTAATGTTTGTGAAGCCGCGTTTTGGTAAACGACGGAATAATGGAGTTTGACCACCTTCGAAGCCAAGACGAACACCGCCACCAGAACGTGCGTTTTGTCCTTTATGACCTTTACCAGCAGTTTTACCGTTACCAGAACCGATACCACGACCGACACGGTTACGTACTTTACGAGAACCTTCTGCAGGTTTTAATTCATGAAGTTTCATTCCCAGGCACCTCCTTATATTAATGAGTTATCCTTAAGCTTCTGTTACAGTTATAAGGTGAGAAACTTTGTTGATCATACCAAGAATAGCAGGAGTTTCTTCCTTAACTACAGTTGAATTCAACTTTTTAAGACCTAAAGCTTCTACCGTCGCACGTTGATCTTGTGGACGACCAATTACACTACGAGTGAGGGTAATTTCTAACTTTTTCGCCATTTGTTTTCCCTCCTTAACCTAGTAGCTCTTCTACAGATTTACCGCGTAATTTTGCAACATCTTCAGCGCGCTTAAGTTCGCTTAATCCGTTCACAGTAGCGCGAATCATGTTGATTGGTGTGTTAGAACCAAGAGATTTCGAAAGAATATCTTGTACACCAGCTAATTCAAGTACCGCACGAACAGGTCCACCAGCAATAACACCAGTACCTTCAGCAGCAGGTTTTAAGAATACTTCACCAGCTCCAAAATGACCGTTGATTGTGTGTGGAATTGTTGTACCAACTAATGGTACAGCGATTAAGTTTTTCTTAGCGTCTTCGATAGCTTTGCGGATTGCGTCTGGTACCTCTTGTGCTTTACCAGTACCGAATCCAACATGACCGTTTTTATCGCCAACTACAACTAGTGCAGCAAAGCGGAAACGACGACCACCCTTAACAACTTTCGCGACACGATTTATCGTAACTACACGTTCTTCAAGTTCTAATTTACTTGGGTCAATGCGATGCATCAATTTTCCCTCCTTTGACCATTAAAATTGTAATCCAGCCTCACGAGCAGCCTCAGCTAGAGCTTTAACACGGCCATGGTATAAGTAACCACCGCGATCGAATACTACTTCTTTAACGCCTTTCTCTACAGCACGCTTAGCAACTGATTCTCCTACTTTCGTAGCAGCTTCAGTATTGCTAGTACCGTTAAGAGCAAGGTCTTTATCAAGAGTAGATGCACTTACTAACGTTACACCATTTACATCATCAATAACTTGAGCGTAAATATGTTGGTTAGAACGGAACACGTTTAAACGTGGACGTTCTGCAGTACCAGTAAGTTTAGCACGTACACGTGCATGTCTTTTCTTACGAGTCGCATTTTTATCAGCTTTAGTGATCATTCTTGTCACTCCTTTCTCTCACCTAACGGGTTTACTTAGCAGTTTTACCTTCTTTACGACGAACAACTTCGCCTTCGTAACGAATACCTTTACCTTTATAAGGCTCAGGAGCACGTACAGCACGGATGTTAGCAGCAAATTCGCCAACACGTTGCTTGTCGATACCTTTGATTACGATTTTAGTTGGTACAGGTACTTCAACTTCAAGACCTGCTTCCGGAGTCATTTCTACTGGATGAGAATAACCTACGCTTAATACAAGTTTATCTCCTTGTTTTTGAGCACGGTAACCAACACCGACTAATTCAAGTCCGCGTGCGAAACCTGTAGTTACACCTTCAACCATGTTTCCGATTAAAGCACGAGTTGTACCGTGTAATGCACGGTGTTCCTTCTGTTCAGATGGACGCTCAACTGTTAGTGTATTTTCTTCAATTTTGATAGACATATCAGCATTGAATTTACGAGTTAATTCACCTTTAGGGCCTTTTACTGCTACAGTATTGTCTTCTGCAATTGTAATAGTAACACCTGCAGGGATTTCAAGAATCTTTTTACCAATACGAGACATGTGGTCACACCTCCGTTCGTTTTAAATATATATTACCAAACGTATGCTACTACTTCTCCACCAGTTTGTAATTGACGAGCGTCTTTGTCTGTCATTACTCCCTTAGATGTAGAAACAAGAGCGATACCTAATCCGTTAAGTACACGTGGTACTTCATCAGCTTTAGCGTAAACGCGTAAGCCAGGTTTACTGATACGTTTTAATCCAGTGATTACACGTTCATTGTTTGCACCATATTTCAGGAAAATACGAAGGATACCTTGTTTGTTATCCTCGATGTATTCTACATCACGAATGAAACCTTCACGTTTTAAAAGTTCAGCGATCTCTTTTTTGATTTTAGAAGCAGGAACCTCTAATTTCTCATGACGTACCATGTTCGCATTACGGATGCGAGTAAGCATGTCTGCAATTGGATCTGTCATCACCATGTGTTTTACCTCCTTCCCATTTGTGGGTTTTACCAACTAGCTTTTTTAACACCAGGAATTTGACCTTTATATGCAAGTTCACGGAAACAAATACGGCAAAGCTTAAATTTGCGGTATACAGAATGCGGACGACCGCAGCGTTCGCAACGTGTATACTCTTGTACTTTAAACTTAGGAGTACGCTTTTGTTTCGCTATCATAGATTTTTTAGCCACGTTTTCGCCTCCTCTACTTAGCGTTGGTTTCCATTATTTTTGGAATGGCATACCGAATTGTGTTAAAAGTTCACGAGCTTCTTCATCAGTTTTCGCTGTAGTAACGATTACGATGTCCATACCGCGGACTTTGCTTACTTTATCATAATCGATCTCAGGGAAGATAAGTTGCTCTTTAACACCTAATGTGTAGTTCCCACGACCATCGAATGATTTCTTAGAAACACCACGGAAATCACGTACACGTGGTAAAGAAACTGATACTAATTTGTCGAAGAACTCATACATTTGCTCGCCGCGTAAAGTTACTTTCGCACCGATTGGCATACCTTCACGAAGACGGAAACCAGCGATTGATTTTTTAGCACGAGTTACAACAGGTTTTTGACCTGCGATTTGTGTTAATTCTTCTACTGCATTGTCTAAAGCTTTTGAGTTAGATACCGCGTCACCAACACCAGTGTTGATTACGATCTTTTCGATTTTCGGTACTTCCATCACAGATTTATAGTTAAACTTGCTCACTAGAGCAGGAGTAATTTCCTTTTGGAACTTCTCTTTAAGGCGATTCAATGAAGTGACCTCCTTTCTTAAGAAAATTATTTATCTAATAATTCACCAGATTTTTTTGCAATACGAACTTTTTTACCATCTTCTACTTTGAAGCCTACGCGAGTAGGTTCACCTGTTTTCGGATCTAAAACCATAACGTTAGAAACGTGAATAGGTGCTTCTTTAGTAATAATTCCACCTTGTGGATTTAATTGAGATGGCTTAGAGTGTTTTTTAACGATGTTAACACCCTCAACGATAACACGGTTTTGCTTTGGGAAAGCCACAAGGATAACGCCTTGTTTTCCTTTGTCTTTTCCAGTGATTACCTGTACTTTATCACCTTTTTTTACATGCATCTTAATTCTGCACCTCCTTAGCAAGGCAATACCTTAAATTATAGAACTTCTGGAGCTAAAGAAACGATCTTCATGAAGTTGCTATCACGTAATTCACGAGCTACTGGTCCGAAGATACGAGTACCACGTGGGCTCTTATCGTCTTTGATGATAACCGCTGCGTTTTCATCAAATTTGATATAAGAACCGTCCGGACGACGAGCTCCGCTCTTCGTACGTACCACTACTGCTTTAACAACGTCACCTTTTTTAACAACGCCACCTGGTGTTGCTTGTTTTACCGTAGCAACGATAATGTCACCAATGTTAGCATATTTACGACCAGAGCCGCCTAATACTTTAATTGTTAAAAGTTCACGTGCACCAGAGTTGTCAGCAACTTTCAAACGAGATTCTTGTTGGATCATGTTATGAAACCTCCCTTCGGACTAAAAATTCCGATTCGTCTATTTAGATAATAACCGCTTCTTCAACGATTTCAACTAAACGGAAACGCTTAGTAGCAGAAAGCGGGCGAGTTTCCATGATTTTAACGATATCGCCAAGTTTCGCTTGGTTTTGCTCATCATGGGCTTTGTACTTCTTAGAATACTTAACACGTTTTCCGTACAAGGAATGAGTTTTGTAAGTTTCAACTAAAACTGTAATCGTTTTGTCCATTTTGTCAGACACAACACGACCAGTATAAACTTTGCGTTGGTTACGTTCGCTCACTATGCAAACCTCCCCTCAATTTATCGATTAATTCCGATCTCTCTTTCACGAACTACAGTTTTCATACGAGCAATTGCTTTACGCACTTCACGAATGCGAGTTGGATTCTCTAATTGTCCTGTAGCAAGTTGGAAGCGAAGATTGAACAATTCTTCCTTTAAAGCTTTAACTTTTGTTTCGATTTCGGCAGTGGTTAATTCACGAATATCATTAGTTTTCATTAGATTCACCACCATTTTCTTCACGTTTTACGAATTTACATTTCACAGGTAACTTGTGAGCTGCAAGACGTAATGCTTCGCGTGCTACCTCTTCAGATACACCCGCGATTTCGAACATAATTTTCCCAGGTTTTACTACTGCTACCCAGCCTTCTGGTGCCCCTTTACCGGAACCCATACGTACTTCTAGAGGTTTTGCAGTGTAAGGTTTAGAAGGGAAAATTTTAATCCATACTTTACCGCCACGTTTCATGTAACGAGTCATTGCACGACGAGCAGCTTCGATTTGACGGTTTGTAATCCATGAAGCAGCTTGTGCTTGTAAACCGAATTCACCGAAAGCAATTTCAGTTCCACCTTTTGCACGACCACGCATTTTACCACGATGCTCTCTACGATATTTTACGCGTTTTGGCATTAACATATTATTTTCCTCCTTCCTCAGAAGCTTTCTTTTTTGTAGGAAGGACTTCTCCACGGTAGATCCATACTTTTACGCCTAATTTACCGTATGTTGTATCAGCTTCAACTGCTGCATAGTCAATATCAGCGCGAAGTGTATGAAGTGGAACAGTTCCTTCACTGTAAGATTCTGCACGAGCGATATCAGCTCCGCCAAGACGACCAGAAACCTGTGTTTTAATACCTTTAGCACCTGCACGCATAGCACGTTGAATAACTTGCTTTTGTGCACGACGGAATGATACACGGTTTTCTAATTGACGAGCGATGTTTTCGCCTACTAATTTAGCGTTAAGATCAGCTCTCTTAACTTCTAAAATGTTGATGTGTACACGCTTGCCTGTTAATTGGTTAAGAGCTTTACGAAGTGCTTCAACTTCAGTACCACCTTTACCAATTACCATACCAGGTTTTGCAGTGTGAATTGTAACATTTACACGATTTGCTGCACGTTCGATTTCTACTTTAGCAACAGCAGAATCTTTTAAGCGTACAGTAATGTACTCACGGATTTTGATGTCTTCATGTAGTAATGTAGCATAATCTTTCTCTGCGAACCAACGAGATTCCCAGTCACGGATAACGCCGACACGAAGACCAATTGGATTAACCTTTTGACCCATCGATTATCCCTCCTTCTTTTCTGATACCACAACTGTAATGTGGCTTGTGCGTTTGTTAATTTGGCTTGCACGACCCATTGCACGTGGACGGAAACGTTTCAACGTTGGACCTTCGTCAACGAAAACTTTTTCAACAACTAGGTTGTTAATATCCATCTCATAATTGTGCTCTGCATTTGCGATTGCAGATTTTAAAACTTTCTCTACAACTGGAGAAGCAGTTTTTGGTGTGTGGTTAAGGATAGCAATCGCTTCACCCACTTGCTTACCTCGGATTAAGTCTACTACTAAACGAACTTTACGAGGAGCAATACGAACTGTTCTCGCTACTGCTTTAGCTTGCATTGAAGTGCCTCCTCTCATTATCTTCTAGTTTTCTTATCGTCAGCAAGGTGACCTTTATACGTACGAGTTGGTGCGAATTCACCTAACTTATGGCCAACCATATCCTCAGTGATGTACACAGGTACGTGTTTACGACCATCATATACAGCGATTGTGTGTCCGATGAACTGAGGGAAGATTGTTGAACGGCGAGACCAAGTTTTAACAACTTGTTTTTGCTCAGATGCAACTAATTTTTCCATTTTGCTCATTAAGTGATCATCGACAAATGGTCCTTTTTTTAAGCTACGAGCCATTTTGGTGCCTCCCTTCGTGATTGGCGTACGGTTCTAGAAATGAACCGTACTACAATCCCATTATTTTTTACGACGACGAACGATGAATTTGTCAGACGCTTTGTTTTTCTTACGAGTCTTGAATCCAAGAGTTGGTTTACCCCATGGAGACATTGGAGACTTACGTCCGATTGGAGAACGTCCTTCACCACCACCGTGTGGGTGATCAACCGGGTTCATTACAGAACCACGAACTGTTGGGCGTTTACCTAACCAGCGAGAGCGACCTGCTTTACCGATTTTGATAAGTTCATGCTGTTCGTTACCTACTTGACCGATTGAAGCGCGACAAGCAGATAATACAAGACGTACTTCACCAGAAGTTAAACGTACAAGTACGTATTTACCTTCTTTACCAAGTACTTGAGCAGAAGTACCAGCAGAACGAACTAATTGTCCGCCACGACCAGGCTTAAGCTCGATATTATGAACAACAGTACCTACTGGAATGTTGATTAATGGTAATGCGTTACCGATTTTGATGTCAGCTTCTGGGCCAGACATAACTTCCATACCTACTTCTAAAGATTTAGGAGCAAGAATGTAACGTTTTTCACCGTCAACGTAGTTAATTAATGCGATATTCGCAGAGCGGTTTGGATCGTATTCGATCGTAGCAACGCGTCCTGGAATTCCATCTTTGTTACGCTTAAAGTCGATGATACGGTATTGACGCTTATGTCCGCCACCTTGATGACGTACAGTAATTTTACCTTGGTTATTACGACCAGCCTTCTTGCTTAAAGGAGCAAGTAATGACTTTTCTGGTCTGTCAGTCGTGATTTCAGCGAAATCATTCGTAGTCATATTACGACGACCGTTAGTAGTTGGATTATACTTTTTAATTCCCATCTCAATTTCCCTCCTTCTTTAGTAAGAATTAAACACCTTGGAAGATTTCGATTTCTTTGCTGTCAGCAGTTAGCTTAACGATTGCTTTACGACGACGGCTAGTAAAACCAGCGTGACGACCAACGCGTTTTGCTTTCGGCTTGTAGTTCATGATGTTCACTTTTTCTACTTTAACACCAAAGATCGCTTCAAGAGCATCTTTAACTTCTGTTTTATTAGATTTAACGTCCACATCGAACGTGTATTTTTTTTCAGCCATCATTTCCATAGAACGTTCAGTGATAACTGGGCGCTTAATGATATCACGAGGATCTCTCATTATGCAAGCACCTCCTCTACTTTTTCCACTGCCGCTTTTGTCATGATTAGCTTATCATGATGAAGCACGTCTAAAACGTTTACGCCATCAGCAGTGATTACTGTTACTCCAGGGATATTGCGAGCAGATAACTCTACAGATTCGTTTGCATCAGCAGTTACGATAAGAGCTTTCTTCTCAACAGTTAATCCTTTAAGTACTGCTAGCATGTCTTTTGTTTTTGGTGCATTTAACACTAGGTCTTCAAGAACTACAATGTTGTTCTCAACTACTTTAGTAGCTAATGCAGATTTGATTGCTAAACGACGAACCTTCTTAGGAAGTTTGTACGCATAGCTTCTTGGTGTAGGTCCGAATACCGTACCACCACCACGCCATTGAGGAGAGCGGATAGACCCTTGACGAGCACGTCCAGTTCCTTTTTGACGCCATGGTTTACGACCACCACCACGAACTTCAGAACGAGTTTTTACTTTGTGTGTACCTTGACGTAAAGATGCACGTTGCATCATTACAGCTTCGAAAAGTACAGCTTCATTTGGTTCGATACCGAAAATAGCTTCAGCTAATTCGATTTCACCAACCTGTGAACCAGTTTGGTTATATACAGTAACTTTTGGCATTGGAATTCCTCCTTCCTATTGTGAATTATTTGCTAACCTTCACAGCGCCTTGAACAACTACAAGAGATTTCTTAGCACCTGGAACGTTACCTTTTACTAGTAATAAGTTGCGCTCAGTGTCAACTTGAACGATTTCTAAGTTTTGGATAGTAACTTGGTCTCCACCCATACGTCCAGCAAGTTTTTTGCCTTTGAATACACGGTTCGGAGCAACTGGGCCCATTGAACCTGGACGACGGTGATAGCGAGAACCATGAGACATAGGTCCGCGAGATTGTCCGTGGCGTTTGATAACACCTTGGAAACCTTTACCTTTAGAAATTCCTGTTACGTCAACGATTTCACCTGCAGCGAAAACTTCAACTTTTACCTCTTGACCAACCTCTAATCCGTCCACGTCTGCATCGCGGATTTCGCGAATGAAGCGCTTAGGAGTTGTAGATGCTTTAGCAGTGTGGCCTTGTTCAGGTTTGTTAGTTAACTTTTCACGTTTATCTTCAAATCCTAACTGGATTGCATTGTAGCCATCAGTTTCAGTTGTTTTCTTTTGAAGAACAACGTTTGGATTAGCAGCGATAACTGTTACTGGGATTAACTCACCGTTCTCAGCAAATACTTGAGTCATACCGATCTTTCTTCCTAAGATTCCTTTGGTCATGAGTTACACCTCCTACATTTTTAAGTTATATGAATTATAGTTTGATTTCGATATCTACACCAGACGGTAAGTCTAAACGCATTAATGAATCTACTGTTTGTGGAGTAGGACTCACGATATCGATTAAACGTTTGTGTGTGCGCATTTCGAATTGCTCACGAGAATCTTTGTACTTATGAACAGCACGAAGAATTGTGTAAATAGTCTTCTCAGTTGGTAATGGGATCGGACCAGAAACTGTTGCCCCAGAACGCTTAGCTGTTTCTACAATTTTCTCAGCTGATTGATCAAGAATACGGTGATCATAAGCTTTTAAACGGATACGAATTTTTTCTTTTGCCATTATTTTCCCTCCTTCGTTCGCCTATTTCTAAAATAGACCTTCTCCATGGAAATTTCCCCACACCATGCCATGGCAAAGCGGCCGGGTGTGTCAGCAACCTTCCACTTCATCGCAGTCAAAGACCAACATTGTCTATTATACAATGTTATTCGTCTAGATGCAAGCATCTTTTTGTTTGCATCTGCTTTTCTCTACTTTTGCTATTATACATGGCACTTTAAAGAATTTCAAGTTTTCATCTCACAGAATCTGTTTTACAGTTTCTGGATTTTAGTTTATTGATTTTGTATTACTATAGAAGAAACTCGTCAAAACATAAAAAAATCATTTCATTCCTTATATAAATACAAACAAAAAAACCAAGGGAAAATCCCTTGGTTTTTTTATATCAGTTAAGATTACTCAACGATAGTAGCAACTACACCGTAACCTACTGTACGTCCACCTTCACGAATAGAGAATTTAGTTCCCTCTTCGATAGCGATTGGAGCGATAAGTTCGATAGTCATTTCGATGTTGTCACCAGGCATTACCATTTCAGTACCTTCTGGTAATTGGATGATACCAGTTACGTCAGTTGTACGGAAGTAGAACTGAGGACGGTAGTTAGCGAAGAATGGAGTGTGACGTCCACCTTCTTCTTTAGATAATACGAAAACTTCAGCTTTGAATTTAGCGTGAGCTTTTACAGAGCCAGTTTTAGCAAGAACTTGTCCACGTTGGATGTCTTCACGAGCAACCCCACGAAGTAAAGCACCGATGTTGTCTCCAGCTTGAGCTTGGTCAAGAAGTTTACGGAACATCTCTACACCAGTTACAGTTGTAGAAGCATTTTCTTCAGCAAGACCGATGATTTCTACTACGTCACCAACTTTAACGATTCCGCGCTCTACACGACCAGTTGCAACTGTACCACGACCTGTGATAGAGAATACATCCTCGATAGGCATTAAGAATGGTTTGTCAGTTTCACGTTCTGGAGTTGGGATGTAAGCATCAACTTCAGTCATTAATTCAATGATTTTTGCTTCCCAATCAGCTTCTCCTTGAAGAGCTTTAAGAGCAGAACCTTTGATTACAGGAATATCGTCGCCTGGGAATCCGTATTCAGATAATAGGTCGCGAACTTCCATTTCTACTAATTCTAATAATTCTTCGTCGTCTACCATGTCGCATTTGTTTAAGAATACAACGATGTAAGGAACACCTACTTGACGAGAAAGAAGGATGTGCTCACGTGTTTGAGGCATTGGGCCATCAGCAGCAGATACTACTAAGATACCGCCGTCCATTTGAGCAGCACCAGTGATCATGTTTTTAACATAGTCAGCGTGACCTGGGCAGTCAACGTGTGCATAGTGACGAGTTTCAGTTTCGTACTCAACGTGTGCAGTTGAGATTGTGATTCCGCGCTCTCTTTCTTCTGGAGCAGCGTCGATTTGATCGTATCCGCGTGCTTCAGCACCACCAGCTTTTGCAAGAACTGTAGTGATCGCAGCAGTTAATGTAGTTTTACCATGGTCAACGTGGCCGATTGTACCGATGTTAACATGGGGTTTAGAACGTTCGAATTTAGCTTTAGCCATTCTAAATTCCTCCTTAGTTTATATAGGTTATTTTATATTTAGACTAGAAAGTGAAACTTACGTCCCACTTTCTAAGCTTACATAAGTAGTTATACTTGAACAATCGATAAAAATCAATTATTCACCTTTATTTTTTTTAATAATTTCTTCAGAAACAGACTTCGGTACTTCTTCATAATGATCAAATGTCATTGAGAATGTTCCGCGTCCTTGAGTGTTAGAACGTAATGCCGTTGCATAACCGAACATTTCAGAAAGTGGAACCATAGCACGAACAACTTGTGCGTTACCGCGAGCTTCCATACCTTCTACACGTCCACGACGAGATGTTACGTCGCCCATAATGTCACCCATGTACTCTTCAGGAATTACAACTTCAACTTTCATCATTGGCTCAAGAATTACTGGGCTACATTTAGAAACTGCAGCTTTAAGTGCCATAGATGCAGCGATTTTGAACGCCATCTCAGATGAATCGACATCATGGTAAGATCCGTCAACTAACGCAGCTTTGATGTCAACTAGTGGATAACCAGCTAGTACACCATTTTTAAGTGAGTCTTCAAGACCCGCTCCAACAGCTGGGATGTATTCACGTGGAACTACACCACCGACGATTTTGTTTTGGAATTCAAAACCTTTACCTTCTTCATTAGGTTCAAACTCAATCCAAACGTGACCGAATTGTCCACGACCACCAGATTGACGAGCGAACTTACCTTCAACTTTCGCAGCAGCGCGGAAAGTCTCACGGTATGCTACCTGAGGAGCACCAACGTTTGCTTCCACTT
The DNA here is from genome assembly GCF_056399205.1 of Bacillus sp. 01N45. NCBI lineage: Bacteria > Bacillati > Bacillota > Bacilli > Caryophanales > Bacillaceae > Bacillus > Bacillus sp. 01N45. The sequence goes on along the minus strand of NZ_JBFTQW010000019.1, from coordinate 31,525 downwards.
TGAATTCACGGCGCATACGGTCAACGATGATATCAAGGTGAAGTTCACCCATACCAGCGATGATTGTTTGGCCAGTTTCTTGGTCAGTGTGAGCACGGAATGTTGGATCTTCTTCAGAAAGCTTAGATAATGCTGTACCCATTTTATCTTGGTCAGCTTTAGATTTTGGTTCGATAGCTACAGAGATAACTGGCTCTGGGAATTCCATAGACTCAAGGATAACAAGACTCTTCTCATCACAAAGAGTATCACCAGTAGTAGTATCTTTTAAACCTACAGCAGCAGCGATATCACCAGCGTAAACTGTTGAAATCTCTTCACGGCTGTTAGCGTGCATTTGTAGGATACGACCTACACGCTCACGCTTACCTTTAGTTGAGTTTTTCACGTATGATCCAGAGTTTAACACACCAGAATACACACGGAAGAACGTTAACTTACCAACATAAGGGTCAGTCATGATTTTGAATGCTAAAGCTGCGAATGGTTCTTCATCGCTAGACTTACGTTCGATTTCTTCATCTGTATCCGGAAGAGTACCTTTAATAGCTGGTACGTCTAATGGAGATGGTAGGTAGTCGATAACTGCGTCTAACAGAATTTGAACACCTTTATTTTTGAATGCAGAACCACAGATTACTGGGAAGAATTCTACAGAAGTTGTAGCCTTACGGATACCAGCTTTAAGCTCTTCTACAGTGATTTCTTCACCTTCTAGGTACTTCATCATCATTTCTTCATCAAGCTCAGCTACCGCTTCGATAAGTTTTCCACGGTATTCTGCAGCTAATTCTTTATGCTCTTCAGGAATTTCAACACGCTCGATGTCTGTTCCTAAATCGTTACCGTACATGTAAGCACATTCCTCAACAAGGTCAATGATACCATTGAACTCATCTTCAGCACCAATTGGTAACTGAATTGGGTGTGCGTTTGCTTGTAAACGATCGTGGATTGTTCCTACAGAGTATAAGAAATCCGCACCAATCTTATCCATTTTGTTAACGAATACGATACGAGGTACACCGTAAGTAGTAGCCTGACGCCAAACAGTTTCTGTTTGTGGTTCTACACCAGATTGTGCATCAAGTACTGCTACCGCACCATCAAGTACGCGTAAAGAACGTTCTACTTCTACTGTGAAGTCTACGTGTCCTGGAGTGTCAATGATGTTTACACGGTGACCTTTCCATTGAGCTGTAGTTGCAGCAGAAGTAATTGTGATACCACGCTCTTGCTCTTGCTCCATCCAGTCCATCTGAGATGCACCTTCATGAGTTTCACCGATTTTATGAATACGTCCTGTATAATACAGAATACGCTCAGTTGCTGTTGTTTTACCAGCATCGATGTGAGCCATGATACCAATATTACGAGTGTTTTCTAAAGAGAACTCTCTTGTCATTTGGTGTCTTGCTCCTTCCATATATGGATTGGATTTTTTTATTTTAAGTAGCAAAAAAGCCACTTTATATTGTTACACATGTCAGTATGTCCAGTACCCTCATTATGTAAAACGAGCGCCCAACGAAAGGGAGAGGCATTCTCCCTCTCCACACTTCCATAAGCGACAAATAAAGCGGTTTATGCTTACATTTATTTTACGTTGAATCCTACCAACGGTAATGAGCAAATGCTTTGTTAGCTTCTGCCATTTTATGAGTGTCTTCACGTTTCTTAACAGATGCACCAGCATTGTTAGCTGCATCTAAGATTTCGTAAGCTAGACGCTCTTCCATAGTTTTTTCACCACGAAGACGAGCATAGTTTACTAACCAGCGAAGACCTAAAGTTGTACGGCGTTCTGGACGAACCTCAACTGGAACTTGGTAGTTAGCACCACCAACACGACGAGCACGTACTTCAAGAACAGGCATGATGTTCTTAAGAGCTTGCTCGAATACTTCCATAGGGTCTTTATCTGAACGTTCACGAACGATATCGAAAGCGTTATAAAGAATTGTTTGAGATTTACCTTTTTTACCGTCAACCATCATTTTGTTGATAAGGCGTGTTACTAGCTTAGACTTGTACATTGGATCTGGTAACACGTCACGTTTCGCAACAGGTCCTTTACGAGGCATATTGAGTTCCTCCTTTCATTATAAGTTTATTATTTTTTAGCAGGTTTTGGTCGCTTAGTACCATATTTAGAACGTCCTTGCATACGTTTGTCAACACCAGCTGTATCAAGCGCACCACGAACGATGTGGTAACGTACCCCTGGTAAATCCTTTACTCGACCACCGCGAATTAATACTACGCTATGCTCTTGTAGGTTATGACCGATACCTGGGATGTAAGCTGTAACCTCGATACCGTTTGTTAAACGTACACGAGCGTATTTACGTAACGCTGAGTTAGGTTTCTTTGGAGTCATTGTACCAACACGAGTACATACACCACGTTTTTGAGGTGCAGAGATATCAGTTGATTTTTTCTTTAAAGAGTTGAACCCTTTGTTTAACGCAGGTGATTTAGATTTCCATACTTTATCAGTACGACCATTTCTCACTAATTGGTTAATAGTAGGCATTTGATTATCCTCCCTTCGCATGTTTGTATGACCACATATCCAGGTGGTTCATTATTAGTTGAAAACAAAGTTTTTGCAAGGAAGAGCAAATGCTCTCTCCTCACAAAAACAGTTTTAACTTATTATTCCTATTGCTGAAGCTCCCACTTGAATCCCCGAAACTTTTCCAAGCTTACGAACTGATTCAACTTTGGTTATGGGTATGTTATGTTGCAAGGCGGTACGAATGATCATATGGGTTAACCGCATATCAGCATCTTCCGCAATAACAACTTCTTTAACTATACCATTTTTGATTGCCTCCAATGTGCGTTTATGACCAACGACTACATTTTCAGCATTTGACACTTTTTGATAAGACATATAAATATCCTCCAAAGCATCGTTCAGGAGCAACCTTGATTATAGTAACATTTTGACTCATACAATGTCAACTAGGATTAACTGTTTTTATACAAAATTTACGACGGAAAATTTTACTGTTCCACATAAACTTCATCGTTTTCTACATTCATGTCACCTTGTGTTGTTTTTACAAGATCCACTTTGCGATAACGATTCATACCTGTTCCAGCAGGAACAAGTTTACCGATAATAACATTTTCTTTCAATCCTAGAAGCTCATCGCGTTTACCCTTAATCGCTGCATCAGTTAAGACACGTGTCGTTTCTTGGAACGATGCTGCAGATAAGAATGAATCAGTTTCAAGTGAAGCTTTTGTAATACCAAGTAGAACAGGTCTAGCCGTTGCTGGTTGTTTACCTTTCAGTAACACCTTCGCATTCGCATCAGTAAACTGATGGATATCTAGTAGTGTTCCTGGTAATACATCTGTTTCACCCGCATCACTTACACGAACTTTACGTAACATTTGACGTACCATTACTTCTACGTGTTTGTCACCAATTTCTACCCCTTGCATACGGTATACTTTTTGAACTTCACGTAGTAAGTATTCTTGAACCGCCGTAATGTCCGTTACTTTTAGTAATTCTTTCGGATCAATAGAACCTTCTGTTAACTCTTTACCGTGGCTAATTGGCTGTCCTAGAGTTACTTTCAGACGTGCACCGTAAGGAATAGCATACGTACGAGCTTCAACTTCACCCTGTACAACTACTTCTTGGCGATCTTTAACATCGTTAATCGCTGCGATAACACCATCAATTTCACTGATAACTGCCTGACCTTTCGGGTTACGAGCTTCGAAGATCTCTTGGATACGAGGTAAACCTTGAGTGATATCATCTCCGGCAACCCCACCTGTATGGAACGTACGCATCGTTAACTGTGTACCTGGCTCACCGATAGATTGAGCTGCGATAATACCTACCGCTTCTCCTACTTCTACGTCTGTACCAGTTGCTAAGTTTCGACCGTAACACTTCTTACATACACCGTGGCGAGTGTTACACGTGAACGCTGAACGAATGTTTACAGTTTCAACACCCGAATTTTCAACGATATGCGCGATATCTTCAGTAATTAGTTGGTTTTCACTAACTAATACTTCACCTGTTTCAGGATGTTTTACAGTTTTTCTTGCAAAACGTCCAACAAGACGATCATATAATGACTCAATTACTTCATTACCCTCTTTAATCGCACCAATTAATAGACCACGATCTGTTCCACAATCATCTTCACGGACAATTACATCTTGTGCAACGTCTACAAGACGACGTGTTAAGTAACCAGAATCGGCAGTTTTAAGTGCTGTATCGGCAAGACCTTTACGCGCACCATGCGTAGAGATGAAGTACTCAAGTACTGTTAAACCTTCACGGAAACTTGATTTAATTGGAAGTTCGATAATACGACCAGATGGATTGGCCATCAGACCACGCATACCAGCAAGCTGAGTAAAGTTCGATGCGTTACCACGGGCACCTGAATCACTCATCATGAAGATTGGGTTGCGTTTATTCAAGGATTTCATCAGTTTTCCTTGGATAACATCTTTTGCATTACTCCAAATAGAGATAACGCGATCGTAACGTTCTTCTTCCGTGATTAAACCGCGACGGAATTGTTTAATTACATTATCTACTTTTGCTTGTGCTTCATGGAGAATTTCATCTTTTTCGCCTAATACAAGAATGTCAGATACCCCAACTGTAATACCAGCTTTTGTAGAGTACTTAAATCCTAAGTTTTTCATACGGTCAAGCATGCGAGATGTTTCCGTAATTTGGAAACGTTTGAATACTTCCGCAATGATGTTACCAAGAATCTTCTTGCTAAATGGCGCCACTTCTTCGCGACTAGCAATAATTTCTTTAATGTTCGCACCTTTTTCAACGAAATATTCCGCTGGTGTTTCTTTTTCAAGGTTTGAGTTTGTTGGTTCATTAATATAAGGGAACGACTCTGGTAAGATTTCGTTAAATATTAATTTACCAACTGTTGTTAATAGAAGCTTACTCTTTTGCTCTTCAGTAAACGTTACATTATTTACCGAACTTGCAGCAACTGCAACACGTGTGTGCAGATGTACATATCCATTTTGGTATGCAAGTATTGCTTCGTTTGCATCTTTGAAGACCATACCTTCACCGATTGCGCCTTCACGCTCAAGTGTTAAGTAGTAGTTACCTAATACCATATCCTGAGATGGAGTAACAACTGGTTTTCCGTCTTTTGGATTCAAGATGTTTTGTGCCGCTAACATAAGAATACGAGCTTCTGCTTGTGCCTCTGATGATAACGGTACGTGAACTGCCATTTGGTCACCGTCAAAGTCCGCGTTGTATGCAGTACATACAAGTGGGTGAAGACGAATTGCGCGACCTTCTACTAATGTAGGTTCAAACGCCTGGATACCAAGACGGTGAAGTGTTGGTGCGCGGTTTAGAAGTACTGGATGCTCTTTGATCACAGATTCTAAAACGTCCCAAACTTCAGGTTGTACACGCTCAATTTTACGTTTAGCACTCTTAATGTTGTGTGCTAAACCTTTTCCAACTAACTCTTTCATAACGAAAGGCTTAAACAATTCAAGCGCCATTTCTTTCGGTAATCCACATTGGTACATCTTTAAGTTCGGTCCTACAACGATTACAGAACGGCCAGAGTAGTCAACACGTTTACCTAATAAGTTTTGACGGAAACGTCCTTGTTTACCTTTAAGCATGTGAGATAGTGATTTTAATGGACGGTTACCTGGTCCAGTAACTGGACGGCCGCGGCGACCATTATCGATTAATGCGTCTACAGCTTCTTGTAACATACGTTTTTCGTTTTGAACGATGATGCTTGGTGCACCTAAGTCCAATAGACGTTTTAAACGATTATTACGGTTAATTACACGACGGTATAAGTCGTTTAAGTCAGAAGTAGCAAAACGTCCACCATCCAACTGTACCATTGGGCGTAGTTCTGGCGGGATAACTGGAAGAACATCTAGGATCATCCAAGATGGGTGATTTCCAGAGTTACGGAATGCTTCTAATACTTCTAGACGTTTAATAGCACGAGTACGGCGTTGTCCTTGCGCTGTTTTTAATTCTTCTTTTAAGAAGTCTACTTCTTTATCTAAATCGATGTCTTGTAGTAGCTTTTTAATCGCTTCCGCACCCATAGCAGCTTGGAATGTGCTACCATATCGATCACGATATGCACGGTATTCTTTTTCAGAAAGTAATTGCTTCTTATCAAGTGGTGTATCTCCACTTTCTGTTACAACATAAGAAGCGAAATAAATTACTTCTTCAAGCGCGCGAGGGGACATGTCTAAGACAAGTCCCATGCGGCTCGGGATACCTTTGAAATACCAAATATGAGATACAGGAGCAGCTAATTCGATATGACCCATACGTTCACGACGAACTTTTGCACGCGTTACTTCAACGCCACATCGATCACAAACTACACCTTTATAACGTACACGTTTGTATTTTCCGCAATGACATTCCCAGTCCTTTTGTGGTCCGAAAATACGCTCACAGAACAAGCCATCTTTTTCAGGCTTTAACGTACGATAGTTAATTGTTTCTGGTTTCTTAACTTCACCGTATGACCAAGAACGAATCTTGTCAGGTGAAGCAAGTCCAATCTTCATATATTCAAAGTTATTTACATCTATCAAGGGGCCTACCTCCCTTTTAGTCTACAGGTTATCCCAATTATTCTTTAGTTGTCTCAACTTCGACATTCAATTTATCTGCTGATTGATGATCATCGTCATCTTCTGTATCACGCATTTCAATTTCTTTATCGTCGCTAGACATCATTTTAACGTCCATACCTAAACTTTGCAGCTCTTTAATCAATACTTTGAATGATTCAGGAACGCCTGGTTCTGGAACATTTTCACCTTTAACAATTGCTTCATACGTCTTAACACGTCCAACAACATCATCAGACTTCACTGTTAAGATTTCTTGAAGAGTATAAGCAGCACCGTAAGCTTCAAGTGCCCAAACCTCCATCTCACCGAAACGCTGTCCACCGAACTGAGCTTTACCTCCAAGAGGCTGCTGCGTTACAAGTGAGTATGGTCCAGTAGAACGAGCATGAAGTTTATCGTCAACCATGTGCGCAAGTTTGATCATATACATGACACCAACAGATACGCGGTTATCGAATGGTTCACCAGTACGTCCGTCATACAGGATTGTTTTCGCGTCATTTGCCATACCAGCTTCTTCAATCGTGCCCCAAACATCTTCCTCACGAGCACCATCGAATACTGGTGTTGCAATGTGAATACCAAGGTATCTTGCTGCCATACCAAGATGAAGCTCTAATACCTGACCGATATTCATACGAGATGGTACCCCTAATGGGTTTAACATGATATCGATTGGCGTACCGTCTGGTAAGTAAGGCATATCTTCTTCTGGTAAAATACGAGAGATAACACCTTTGTTACCGTGACGTCCGGCCATCTTGTCACCTTCAGAGATTTTACGTTTTTGAACGATATATGCACGTACAAGTTGATTCACGCCTGGTGGCAATTCATCGCCATCTTCACGGTTGAATACTTTTACGTCTAAGATAATACCGCCACCACCGTGTGGTACACGTAGTGATGTATCACGTACTTCACGTGCTTTTTCTCCAAAGATAGCATGTAATAGACGTTCTTCAGCTGTTAATTCTGTTACACCTTTAGGTGTTACTTTACCAACAAGTAAATCTCCATCTTTTACTTCCGCACCAACGCGAATGATACCGCGCTCGTCAAGGTTGCGTAATGCATCTTCCCCAACGTTTGGAATGTCACGTGTAATTTCTTCTGGTCCAAGCTTCGTATCACGAGCTTCTGACTCATATTCTTCAATATGAATAGAAGTGTACACATCATCTTTTACAAGGCGCTCACTCATAATGATCGCATCCTCGTAGTTATAACCGTCCCAAGTCATGAAGCCAACAAGCACGTTACGTCCAAGTGCTAGTTCACCTAATTCCATAGAAGGACCATCCGCAAGAATCTCACCTTTTACAACTTCATTTCCAACACTTACGATTGGACGTTGGTTGTAGCAAGTTCCTTGGTTAGAACGAATGAATTTTTGCATTTTGTAACGATCTAAGTCGCCTTTTACTGTTTGACCGTCAACTTCTACATAGCGACGTACCCAAACTTCACGTGCTTCTACGCGTTCAACAACACCAGGATGTTTACAGATTACTGCAGCACCTGAGTCTTTTGCTGATACGTACTCCATACCTGTACCTACAATCGGAGATTCCGGATTCATTAACGGAACCGCCTGACGTTGCATGTTCGCTCCCATAAGTGCGCGGTTAGAGTCATCGTTTTCTAAGAACGGAATACAAGCTGTCGCTGCCGACACTACTTGTTTTGGAGATACATCCATGTAGTCGATGCGTTCTTTATTTGTGACAATGTTTTCACCACGGAAACGAGCTACGATATCTTCGCTAAGGAATTCTCCTTCTTCAGATAATTTCATATTCGCTTGGGCTACAACATAATTATCTTCTTCATCTGCTGTTAAGTAATCAACCTGCCCTGTTACAAGACCAGATTCTGGATCAACACGACGGTATGGTGTTTCAATGAAACCAAACTCATTTACTTTCGCGAACGATGATAATGAGTTAATCAAACCGATGTTTGGTCCCTCTGGCGTTTCAATCGGACACATACGACCATAGTGAGAGTAGTGAACGTCACGTACTTCAAAGCCTGCGCGCTCACGCGTTAAACCACCGGGTCCTAATGCAGATAGTCTTCGTTTGTGAGTTAACTCTGCTAATGGGTTTGTTTGATCCATGAACTGAGATAACTGAGAACTTCCGAAGAACTCTTTAATAGATGCAATAACCGGGCGAATGTTAATTAACGCTTGTGGTGTAATTGCATTTGTATCTTGAATCGACATTCTCTCACGAACAACACGTTCCATACGAGAAAGACCGATACGGAATTGATTTTGTAATAGTTCTCCAACAGAACGCAGACGACGGTTTCCTAAATGGTCGATATCATCTGTATCCCCCACTTTGTATAGTAGGTTGAAGAAGTAACTGATAGAAGCAAGGATATCACCTGGTGTGATGTGTTTTACATCACGAGTAATATTTGCATTACCAATTACATTAATTACGCGTTCGCCTTCTGACTCAGGAGCATAAATCTTAATAGATTGCAGCTCAACATCGCCTTCTACCACTCCACCCATTGGTTTCGCTGTTTTGAATCCAATGTTTTTCTCTAAGTAAGGTAAAATGCGATCAAGTGTACGACGATCTAAGATTGTTCCTTCCGCCGCTAAAATTTCACCAGTTTCTGGATCCACTAATGTTTCAGCTAAACGTTGATTAAACAATCTGTTTTTAATGTGTAACTTCTTGTTGATCTTATAGCGACCTACATTTGCTAAATCGTAGCGCTTTGGATCGAAGAAACGAGACACAAGTAAGCTCTTAGCATTTTCTACTGTTGGTGGTTCACCAGGACGTAGACGCTCATAAATTTCAAGCAATGCTTTTTCTGTGCTATCTGTGTTGTCTTTTTCTAATGTGTTGCTTAAGTATTCGTTATCACCTAAAAGCTCGGTGATTTCTTGATCAGAGCCAAACCCTAATGCGCGTAACAAAACAGTTACAGGAAGTTTACGCGTACGGTCAATACGCACATATACAACATCCTTAGCATCTGTCTCATACTCTAACCAAGCTCCGCGGTTTGGAATTACAGTAGCAGTAAAACCACGTTTTCCGTTTTTATCCACTTTGCCACTATAGTATACGCTTGGAGAGCGAACTAACTGGGAAACGATAACACGTTCTGCACCGTTAATTACGAATGTTCCAGTCTCTGTCATGAGTGGGAAATCTCCCATGAACACATCTTGTTCTTTTACTTCACCAGTTTCCTTGTTGATTAGACGCACTTTTACACGAAGTGGTGCTGCATACGTCACATCACGCTCTTTGCATTCGTCTACAGAGTATTTAGGTTCACCTAAGCTGTAGTCGATAAATTCAAGCGATAGATTTCCCGTAAAGTCTTCGATCGGAGAAATGTCCTGGAACATTTCTCGCAAACCCTCATCAAGAAACCACTGATAAGAAGAGGTTTGAATTTCGATAAGATTTGGTAACTCTAATACTTCACTAATACGGGCATAACTTCTTCGTTGGCGGTGGCGTCCGTATTGAACTAGTTGACCTGTCAACTGCTTCACCCCTCAAATCATGAGTATTATAAATGCACAAAAAAATTTGTGCAAAATCACAAATAAATACAACTACTGCTATTAGCGTAGTTTTTTCTCTTAAAGATAAATACGTTGAGTCTTTCTACCTGCTCAAAAAAGAAAAATGGCTTCTATAAGAAAACCATCATTCTGTTTCATAATCTGCTGATTTTACTATCTTTTCCAAGAGAAACAAAAATATACATCTTTCTCAACGCAGAAAATCATATATTGGCATTGTATAATGTTAACATAGCCAAAAATAACCGTCAACGTTTTTTTGATTTTATGATATAATATCCTTTTTTCTTTTCTACAACTTCGACTTCAGAAAATACTTCCTCTAGTTTCTTCAGTGCAGATGGTGCACCTTGCTTCTTTTGAATAACAATCCACAACTCTCCACCTGGAACTAAATACTCTACAGCCTTTTCTAAAATCTCATGCACGATATCTTTACCTGCACGAATTGGAGGATTAGATAGAATAGCAGCATACATACCATCTACATTTTCATAGACGCTACTTTGAAAAATGCGTACATTTCCAATTCTATTGTTAGCGGCATTTTCTTTCGCAAGCTCAAGCGCCCTTTCATTCACATCCACCATGTGAACTTTACGGTCTTGAAACTCTTTCGCCAACGATAAACCAATTGGTCCATATCCACAACCTACGTCTAATATATCACCTTTAATATCTGGCACTTGAAACGCTTCAATTAAAAGACGAGAACCAAAGTCCACTTCGTTTTTCGAGAACACCCCACGGTCAGATAAGAAAGTAAATTGAGATCCACGAAGTGTAAATTCCCATCGTTTACGATCACTTTTACTAGAAGGGTCGTTAGAAAAATAATGGTCTGCCATATGGCCACCTCTTTTCTTTACAGTTAAAAAAAAAGCTCGCATGAGAGCGAGCTTTTTTTAAAGCATCAAAAGTTAATTACTTAACTTCTACAGCAGCGCCAACTTCTTCAAGTTTAGCTTTCATTTCTTCAGCTTCCTCTTTAGAAACGCCTTCTTTGATTGCTTTTGGAGTGTTGTCAACTAATTCTTTAGCTTCTTTTAAGCCAAGACCAGTGATTTCACGTACAGCTTTGATAACTTTGATTTTTTGAGCGCCAGCACTTGCAAGTACTACGTCAAATTCAGTTTTCTCAGCAGCAGCTTCACCAGCGCCACCAGCTACAGCTACAGGAGCAGCAGCAGTTACGCCGAATTCTTCCTCGATAGCTTTTACTAAGTCGTTAAGTTCTAATACAGTCATAGATTTAACTGCTTCAATGATTTGTTCTTTAGTCATTGTAAATATCCTCCCTTAAATAGGTTTGTATTGTTTTATAGATAACAAGTAATTATCTTTTAAAAAATTAAGCGCCTTGCTCTTCCTTTTGTTCTGCAACTGCTTTAGTAGCAAGTGCAAGGTTACGGATTGGAGCTTGAAGAACGCTAAGAAGCATAGAAAGTAAGCCTTCACGTGATGGAAGAGTAGCGATAGCTTTAACCTCATCAAGTGTTACAAGTTTACCTTCGATTACACCAGCTTTAATTTCTAAAGCTTCATGTTTTGTAGCGAAGTCGTTTAATACTTTCGCAGGAGCAACTACATCCTCGTTACTGAACGCGATTGCGTTTGGTCCTGTTAAGAATTCGTTTAACTCAGCCATTTCAGCAGACTCTGCAGCACGACGAGTTAAAGAGTTTTTGTAAACTTTGAACTCAACGCCAGCTTCACGTAAGTTTTTACGTAATTCTGTTACTTCAGAAACTGTTAAACCACGGTAGTCAACAACGATTGTAGATTTACTTTCGCGAAGTTTGTCCGCGATTTCAGTTACAACTTGTTGTTTAGTTTCGATTACTTTGCTCATGTTATTACACCTCCTGTAGATTATATAGAAGATGTACCGAAAGTGCACTAAAAACCTCCATGCCCAACTTGTAGACATGGAGGCATATAGTCACAGAAAAAAATTCCGTTTCGTATATTAACACCTAGGTAGGAAATTAAGTCTATTGACACCTACTGTCTACGGTACACTAATTAAATTCACAACATAAATGATTATATAAAAACTTCTTTATGAAGTCAACTTCCAAATTTTACGCTAATGTAGAAACGTCTACACGTACGCCAGGTCCCATTGTAGAAGCAACTGTTACGTTCTTCATGTAAGTACCTTTTGCAGCAGCTGGCTTAACTTTTTGTAAAGTGTCAGCAATTGTTCCGAAGTTTTCTACTAATTTAGCATCTTCGAAAGATACTTTACCGATTGGAACGTGGATGTTACCAGCTTTATCAACGCGGTATTCAACTTTACCAGCTTTGATTTCGTTAACAGCTTTAGTTACATCGAAAGTAACTGTTCCAGTTTTAGGGTTTGGCATTAAACCTTTAGGTCCTAATACGCGACCAAGTTTACCAACTTCACCCATCATGTCAGGAGTTGCTACTACTACATCGAAATCGAACCAACCTTGTTGGATTTTACCGATGTAATCAGCATCGCCTACGAAGTCAGCTCCAGCAGCTTCAGCTTCTTTAGCCTTTTCACCTTTAGCGAATACTAATACACGTTGTACTTTACCAGTACCGTGTGGAAGAACAACTGCACCACGGATTTGTTGGTCAGCTTTCTTAGGGTCAACACCTAAACGGAATGCAACTTCTACAGTCGCATCAAATTTAGCTGTGTTTGTTTTCTTTACTAATTCTACTGCTTCTGTTRCAGAGTAAGCAGTTGCACGATCAACAAGCTTTGCAGCTTCTACGTACTTTTTACCTCTTTTAGCCATTTTTATTTCCTCCTCGAATGTGGTTTTAGCGGAATAACCTCCCACGTTTACGCTTATTTTCAGGTATAACCTGAGGATGCGCGCCATCCATTTATTTAAAAACGATAATCATTTACGATAATAAAGGTTGCGAATTGGAATTCCAGACCCGCAACCTTTTTAAAAAAAACAAATCGAATTAGTCTTCGATAACGATGCCCATACTGCGTGCAGTACCTTCAACCATACGCATTGCAGCTTCTACACTAGCAGCGTTTAGGTCAGGCATTTTAGTTTCAGCGATTTCGCGTACTTTATCACGCTTAACAGTTGCCACTTTATTACGGTTTGGTTCACCAGAACCAGACTCAATACCAGCTACTTTCTTAAGAAGAACAGCAGCAGGAGGAGTTTTAGTAATGAAAGTGAATGAACGGTCCTCAAATACCGTAATTTCAACAGGGATGATAAGACCAGCTTGATCAGCTGTACGAGCGTTAAACTCTTTACAGAAGCCCATGATGTTAACACCTGCTTGTCCTAATGCTGGACCAACTGGTGGAGCTGGGTTAGCTTTACCTGCAGGAATTTGAAGCTTTACCATTTTAATTACCTTTTTAGCCACGAGACACACCTCCTTAAGTCCGTGATGTGGTCAATTGGACAGTGATTTGCCCTCCCACGTCATATTTTATCTGTAAGGATAAAATCTTTCAAAAAACGTCTCCGATAACGAAGACGTACTGACTTAAAAGATATTATCACTTTTTACAATTCATTTCAAGTTTCATTTTATAATTTTTCAATTTGATGGAAGTCAAGCTCAACTGGAGTCTCGCGACCAAACATGTCCACAAGCACGCTAACCTTTTTCTTCTCCACATCAATTTCTTCAATAGCACCTGTATAATCTGCGAATGGCCCCTCATTTACACGCACTGTCTCATGAAGTTCAAAGTCGAAATCAACCACTTCGTTGTCCATTCCCATATGCTTCATAATGGTAACCACTTCCTCTTCTAATAGAGGTGATGGTTTAGATCCAGAACCAGAAGAACCAACGAACCCAGTTACACCTGGCGTGTTACGTACAACATACCAAGAGTCATCAGTCATGATTAATTCTACTAATACATAACCTGGGAACACTTTTCTTTTCATTAATTTTTCTTTACCGTTTTTCATTTCTACTTCTACTTCTTCCGGGACAACAACACGGAAAATTTTATCTTGCATACCCATTGATTCTACACGTTTCTCTAGGTTTGCTTTTACTTTATTTTCATATCCAGAATAAGTATGGACAACATACCAACTTTTTTCCATTCATTTAGGACGAGCGTCCTTCCCTCCCTGACGTACATTTTTTTGCGCAAATGAAAAAACCCGTTCACCGGGCCTTTACACAGTTCTTATAAATAACATTATATCATGGATAAGTGCTTCTTATTCAAGAATTAACCAAGAATTAACCGAATTAAAGAAGAAATGCCCATATCAACCACTGCGAAGAAAATCGCAAAGAAGACAACTGTAGCGATAACAGTCGCTGTTGAACGGAGTAATTCATCTTTTTTAGGCCAACTTACTTTTTTCATTTCGCGACCTACATCGCCGAAAAAGTTCGTTAAACGCATCTACGGGACCTCCAGTGTATTATTTCAATTATTTATTTTGTTTCCTTGTGAACTGTATGCTGATTGCATGTTTTACAAAACTTCTTTATTTCAAGTCGCTCTACTGAGCTCGTATCTTTCATCGTAGAGTAGTTTCGATTTTTACACTCTTCACATGAGAGTACAACTTTTTTCCTCATTAGTTACACCAACCTTGTAACATTATGTCCCTAAAAATGTATCATACAACAAAAGACAATGTCAATGACATGCCTTTTGCACTCTCTACAAAAAGAAAACAGGTGATTTTTTACACCTGTAGCATTTGTTATGAATTTAAAGTGGTACTCTCTCTCATTTCCATATATCGTTCCAATTTCCGCTTCACCCTCTGTAAAGCGTTATCAATAGATTTCACATGTCTATTTAACTGTTCCGAAATCTCTTGATAAGAACGACCATCTAGATATAAAGAAAGCACTTTTCTTTCTAAATCGCTTAATAATTCAGATATTTTAGATTCTATGTCTGTATATTCTTCCTGACTTATAATCATTTCTTCAGGATCCGTTACCTTCGCTTCCGAAATAACATCTAATAATGTCCGATCAGATTCCTCATCATAAATCGGCTTATCTAAAGACACATATGAATTTAACGGAATATGTTTTTGCCTTGTTGCTGTTTTAATAGCGGTAATAATTTGCCGAGTGATACACAGTTCAGCAAATGCTTTGAATGAAGACAGCTTGTCCTCTTTATAATCACGAATCGCTTTAAACAATCCAATCATACCTTCTTGAACAATATCTTCTCGATCGGCACCCACTAAGAAATAAGATCTCGATTTCGCGCGAACAAAGTTCTTATATTTGTGAATCAAATATTCTAGAGCGTCAGTATTACCTTTTCGAACTAACTCAACGATTGCCTCATCCTCTAAATCACGAAATGTAACGTCGCCTACACTTACGAAGCCTGCTTCCACCTTGATCCCTCCGACCGCTATTTATTTAGCAATATTATACAGTAAAAAGATAAAGAGCGTCAATGCTTCAACGCTCTCCTCTTCTTAATTTTTCTAATTTTTCTGTAATATCTTTACTAAATATCTTTCGCATGGCGGGTTGCTTTTCTTTTGTGTCTTGTGTACGCCTTCTTACTTGTTGCTCCATCGCTTGTACTTCCAACTCCAATTCACGTGCAGATTTCCGAAGAGCACCTTGCGCAAATATAACCCATTGTTCCGTATAATCAGAAGTCGCAACATATATTTGCGTATTTATATTTCTAAGCTCAATCGCAAGCTGCTCTATCTTTTCATCTGCAGTTTGATTCTTCCTCGTGAATATGACTTCCACACGCGATTGTTTCATCTTTTTTTCAATACCTTGGACTGTATAAGCATCAAAAACTATCATTACCTTTGTACCTGTGTATCCTTGGTAATCCGCCATCTTATCAATCAGTGCATCTCTTGATGATTGCAAATCTACATCCCGTAGTTTCTTCAAGTCTCCCCAAGCTCCGATAATGTTGTAACCGTCAACGATTAAAATATCGTTCATTTTTTATTTACCAATTTCGTGACGCTTACGATATACCTCATACATTAACAAACTTGCGGCTACTGAAGCATTTAAGGATGTAACTTTACCGACCATCGGTAAAGTAATTAAGAAATCACATTTTTCACCAATAATACGACTCATACCTTTTCCTTCACTTCCAATTACTAATCCAATTGGCATTTTACCATCTAAATTACGGTAATCCGTTTTCCCTTTTGCATCTGTACCAGCAATCCAAAGTCCACGTTCTTTTAATTCATCGATTGTACGAGATAAATTCGTTACACGTGCAACAGGAATATATTCAATTGCTCCAGTCGATGCTTTCGCAACTGATGCAGTAAGTCCCACAGCTCTTCTTTTCGGAATAATAATTCCATGAGCTCCTGTTGCATCCGCAGTACGCATAATAGAACCTAGGTTATGCGGGTCTTCGATTTCATCTAAAATTAAGAAGAACGGATCTTCGTTACGCTTCTCTGCCACTTTAAATAGATCTTCTAGCTCAGCATATTGATATGCAGCCACTTGAGCAATTACACCTTGATGGTTCCCCTCAACTAACTGGTCTAACTTCTTCTTTGGTGCATGTTGTAAAATAATCTTATTTTCTTTCGCTAGTGCTAGTACAATTTGTATTTGTCCTTTGGCAGCACCTTCCGCGATCCAAATTTTATTAATATCTCTTCCTGAGCGTAACGCTTCAATTACAGGGTTACGTCCGATAATATATTCACTACTCATGATGATGTGCCCCCTTCCTTTTCTTCTAAAACAGCAATTGCCTTATATACAATTTCGTCTAATCTTTCACGATTATTTAATAAGTGATGATAGCCAATTAGCGCTTCAAAGGCTGTACTATATCGATATGTTTGTACATCAGTATTTTTCGGGACAGTACCTGAATTTGCATTACGCCCTCTTCTTAGTACCGCCTCTTCTTCCTCTGTTAAAAATGCTGTCTCTAATAAATGATAAACAACTTTCGCCTGCGCTTTTGCCGAAACAAAGCTTGTCCCTAATCGATGCAATTGATTAGGACGAACTTTCCCTTTTTGAAGTAGGTGATAGCGGATATATTGTTCATATACCGCATCACCCATATATGCTAACGCTAAGCTGTTTAATTGCTTTGCATCAATCATTCTTATCCTCTTTTCCATCTTGTACCTTGAGCGGTATCTTCTAAAATAATATTACGGTCTTTTAAATCATCGCGAATTTGATCCGATAACGCAAAATCACGATTTTTACGAGCTTCAATGCGCTTTTGAATAAGTACCTCAATTTCTTCATCAAGCAACTCTTCTTGCGCTAATTCTAACCCTAAAATATCAAATAATGTTTCAAGTTGTTTTACGTATGCTTCAATTACAACTGTAGACGTATGTTCTTCCAGTAAATATTGATTTGCATGATTTGCTACATTATATAACTCAGTGATTGCATTAGCAGTGTTGAAGTCATCATTCATTGCTTCTTCAAATGCAGTCTGGAATTTTTCCAGTTCCGCTAACCATTTCTCATTATGATCTGTTAAATCAGTACTACTTTCCATACGGTGTTTTAAATTACCGTAAGCCGTTTTAATTCTTTCCAGTCCGTTATTTGTACTTTGTAGTAAATCTTCACTGAAATTAATTGGGTGACGGTAATGTACCGATAGCATAAAGAATCTAATTAGCTGTGGATCATATTGCTTAATGATATCGTGAACTAAAATGAAGTTCCCCAGTGACTTAGACATCTTCTCATTATTAATATTAATATATCCATTGTGCATCCAATAACGTGCAAATGTTTTTCCTGTTAATGCCTCAGACTGCGCAATTTCATTCTCATGATGAGGAAATGCCAAGTCTTGACCACCAGCATGAATATCGATTGTATCTCCTAAGTATTTACGCGCCATTGCTGAGCATTCAATATGCCAGCCTGGACGACCTTTCCCCCAAGGGCTTTCCCAGAAGATTTCTCCTTCTTTCGCAGCTTTCCATAGAGCAAAATCAAGAGGATCTTGTTTCTTTTCTCCTACTTCAATGCGTGCACCGTGACGTAAGTCGGCGATTGGTTGATGCGATAATTTACCGTATCCTTCAAATTCCTTCGTTCTAAAGTACACATCACCTTCTGATTCATATGCATATCCTTTATTCACAAGTTCTTGAATAAATTCAATAATGATATCCATATTTTCCGTTACACGCGGATGAACTGTTGCATGTTTGCAACCTAGTGCCGTTACATCTTCAAAATACGCTTCAACGAAACGGTCAGCAATTGTCGGCACATCTTCACCTAATTCATTTGCTGCTTTAATTAATTTATCATCTACGTCAGTAAAGTTAGATACATACTGCACATCATACCCTTTATATTCTAAATAACGGCGTACCGTATCAAATACCATAGGTGGTCTTGCATTCCCAATGTGAATATAGTTATAAACTGTAGGTCCACACACATACATCTTTACCTTATTTTCTTCTAATGGAGTAAACTCTTCCTTTTGACGCGTTAACGTATTATAAATGTGAATAGTCATTTTTATCCTTCCTTTCTACCTTTGCTTCAAGTTGTTTTTTCAATTTATCAAGTTCTACTTCCATGACCTTTAACTTATCAAAAATTGGGTCTGGAAGGTCAGAATGATTTAATTCTTGACCGATCTTTACTCCATTTTGAATAACGACTCGGCCAGGTATACCTACAACTGTAGAATGTGCAGGCACTTCTTTTAATACGACAGACCCTGCTCCAATTTTAGAATTCTCTCCAACTGTAATAGAACCTAGTACTTTAGCACCTGTTGCAATTAATACATTATCCTGAATTGTAGGGTGCCTCTTCCCCTTTTCTTTACCCGTACCACCTAATGTAACACCTTGATAGATCGTTACATTATCACCAATCTCGCACGTTTCTCCAATTACAACCCCCATTCCATGGTCTATGAAAAAACGACGACCAATTGTTGCTCCTGGATGAATCTCAATACCGGTAAAAAAACGACTAACTTGTGAGATCCAACGTGCAATAAAGAAGAAATTCTTTTTATAAAAAGCATGTGCAATTCGATGGGCCCAAACTGCATGTAATCCAGAGTAAGTCAAAATGACTTCGAAATAACTTCTTGCCGCTGGATCCTGTTCAAAAACGACTTCAATATCTTCCCGAAGCCTCTTAAACATCGACGCTCCCTCCCCTTTATGGGCTGCTTTTTCGAGTGAACTAACTCCCTTAACTCCCTACTTATCCCCCTAAATCTTTATACACGGGGATAAAACTTATACTCATACCCATTTTTACGGTATAAAAAAGACGCCTCTGTCATATTGACAGAGACGCCTTATAAGCGCGGTTCCACTCTGTTTAGGCTAAAGAAAGCCTCAAACTCATCTATGATAACGGTGTACACCGCTTCTGCTTACTTTACGCCCTAAGACGTTTCACAAAACAATTCGCTGTTCAGCAGAAGACTCGAAGGGGCATTTCAAAAATCCGCTTATAAACCACTTCCAGCCTAAAGGTGGTTCTCTCTGTAAAAAGCCTGATTTTCTACTTCTCCTTCTCGTCGCTTTTCCTTATTAGGTTTTAAGTATACTTATTATATTTCTAAATCTAGAAAATGTTAACCAATTACTTTTTGAAGACGATTTAAAACTTTTTCTTTTCCAAGAAGTGCAATAGCATTAGGAAGCTCTGGGCCATGTGTTTGACCAGTAGTTGCAACACGGATTGGCATAAATAAGTTTTTACCTTTATGACCTGTTTCCTTTTGCACTGCTTTAATAGCCGCCTTAATTGCTGCTGGTTCCATCGCTTCTAGTGCTTCTACTTGACCCGCAAATGCACGAAGTACTTCTGGTACTTGTTCACCTTTTAATACTTCTTGTCCTTCTTCTTCATAATCAACATGATCTTTGAAGAACATTTCAGAAAGCTCTACAATTTCAGCTCCAAAACTCATTTGTTCATGATATAACGCAATTACATCACGAATCCAAGCTTGTTCTTGTTCGCTTAAAGTTTCACCTATACGTCCAGCTTTCACTAGATGCGGTAAGCTTAATTCTACCACCGTATCTAAATCTTGCTTTTTCATATATTGGTTGTTCATCCATTTTAGTTTTTGAGAATCAAATAATGCAGGTGATTTTGATAAACGAGCTGCATCGAACATTTTGATAAATTCTTCTTGAGAGAAGATTTCTTCTTCTCCTACTGGCGACCAACCTAGTAGTGCAATAAAGTTAAAGATCGCTTCTGGAAGATATCCAAGCTCTTTATATTGCTCAATAAATTGAATAATAGATTCATCACGCTTACTTAACTTTTTACGGCTTTCGTTTACAATTAAAGTCATATGACCAAATTGCGGAATATCCCAACCGAAAGCTTCGTAAATCATCATTTGTTTTGGCGTATTTGAAATATGATCATCACCACGAAGTACATGTGTAATCTCCATTAAGTGATCATCTACTGCTACCGCAAAGTTATAAGTTGGAATTCCATCTTTTTTCACGATAACGAAATCACCGAAATCATTTGAATGGAATGCAACTTCATCTTTTACGATATCTTTAAACGTGTAGTCGCGATCAACCGGTACACGGAAACGAATACTCGGAATGCGGCCTTCAGCCTCAAATCCCTTCATTTGCTCCTCAGTTAAATCACGGTGGTTTCCAGCATAACGCGGTGTTTCACCACGAGAGATTTGTCCTTCACGCTCTGCTTCTAGCTCTTCTTCTGTCATATAACATTTGTAAGCTAAACCGCGTTCTAATAAATCTTCATATAATTTTTTATAAATATCTAAACGCTCTGTTTGACGATATGGTCCAAATTCACCACCAACATCAACACCTTCATCCCAGTCCATACCGAGCCATTTCAAGTATTTTAATTGGCTTTCTTCTCCACCAGCAACATTACGTTTCACATCAGTATCTTCAATACGAATAATAAACTTACCATCTTGATGACGAGCAAATAAATAATTAAATAATGCCGTACGCGCATTTCCGATATGTAAGTGTCCTGTTGGACTTGGCGCATAGCGCACTCTCACTTGCTTTTCCATAATTGGTACACCTTCCATTCTTAATGTCAACACATTCTATAATTGTACACCAAAAAAATGTGATTATCCATCTTACGAATTAAAAACCATTATTTTTTCTGTAATAAAACAACTGCTTGAGAAGCAATTCCTTCTTCTCTACCTGTAAATCCTAATTTTTCTGTTGTTGTTGCTTTTACATTGATATTGTCAATAGACGTTTCTAATAGTTCACTAATACGTTTACGCATACTTTCAATATGCGGTGCCATCTTTGGCTTTTGAGCAATAATTGTACAATCTAGATTCCCTAACTCGTAACCTTGTTCACGTACAAATTCCCAAACTTTTTGCAGCAATACAGCTGAATCAGCATCTTTAAAAGCAGGATCTGTATCAGGGAAATGCTTTCCAATATCCCCAGCTGCAATTGCACCTAAACATGCATCCGCAATCGTATGTAACAATACGTCTGCATCTGAATGACCAATTAATCCTTTCTCATGAGGAATTGTAATTCCACCAATAATTAACGGTCTACCTTCCGCAAACTCATGTACATCAAAACCTTGTCCAATTCGAAACATTTTTTACATCCTCCTCAAGCTAAACTACAGAGCTTTATGATTCTATATTATATCGCTATCCTTATAAAGAAAAGCCCGGCTGTTGCCGAGCTTTTTTTCGCTATAATCATCACTTTCATTTCTTTTGAACATGAAGGAAACTTTCAGCAATTAATAAATCCTCTGGAGTCGTCACTTTAATATTATAGTAACTCCCCTCTACTACACCTACTTGCTTCCCGATACGTTCTACGAGGCTTGCATCATCTGTACCAAGGAAACAACCCTGTTTTGCACTTCTATGAGCTTCTAACAAAAGAGAAACAGCGAACCCTTGTGGGGTTTGTACAGCTTTGAGCTGAGATCTTTCTACCGTTTCGACAACGATACCCTGCTCTACTTTCTTAACTGTATCTTTCACTGGTACCGCACAAATGGACGCTCCATATTTTTCCGCTGCAGTTAATACATCTTGAATCACTTTGTTCGTTACAAATGGACGCGCGCCGTCATGTACAAGAACATACTCAACATCACTAGTATGCTGAATGGCGTTATATACACTATCTTGTCTTTCGGCTCCGCCCTGAATAAATTGTACTGGCTTTTCAATTGGATACTTCTGCATTAATTCTTCAAAATACGGACGTTCTTCTTCGTTAATTGCCATAATAATACTTTTGCACGCTTTATCTTTTTCAAAAGCACGTAACGTATGCACAATAATCGGTACTTCATTAATAAGTAAGAACAACTTATTTTTACCAGCACCCATCCGCTTACCTTGACCAGCTGCTGGAATAATTAATGTATACATATTAATAATCCTCTACTTATAATGCTTTTTCTAATAATTTACGTTTGGCGAAAATCATACGCCCAGCCGATGTTTGTAACACACTAGTAACAAGCACATTGAGTTGTGAACCTACATATTCTCTACCATCTTCTACTACAATCATCGTGCCATCATCTAAATATGCAACACCTTGATTTTGTTCTTTTCCATCTTTGACAACATAAACACTCAGTTCTTCACCTGGGAGTACAACAGGTTTAATTGCATTAGCTAAATCGTTAATATTTAACACCGTTACCCCTTGTAATTCAGAAACTTTGTTTAAATTGAAATCATTCGTTACTACCGTTCCACCAGTGATTTTCGCCAACTTTACAAGTTTGCTATCCACTTCTTGAATATCATCGAAATCGCCTTCATAAATTTCTACCGGAATCGGCATCTCTTTTTGAATACGATTTAAAATATCTAATCCTCTGCGACCACGATTACGCTTTAAAGCATCAGAAGAATCGGCAATGTGCTGAAGTTCTTCTAACACGAATTGTGGAATCACAATTGTTCCTTCTAAAAACTTTGTTTGGCAAATATCAGCAATACGCCCATCGATAATTACACTCGTATCGAGAATTTTCCAATGAGTTGTAGATTCTTCTACCTCAGTTTCTTCGTTCTCACTATTATTATTTTTCTTCTTCCCACGTTGTGGTAATGTAAATAATCCTAGCAATTCATTCCTCTTTTTAAACCCTACTTGGAATCCTAAATATCCAAGTAAAAGAGTAAAGAACACTTGCAACACTGTGCTAATAACTGGAATTGTAAATTCACGAATTGGTATTAAAATTAAATATGCAACAATAAGACCAGAGATTAACCCTAATGTACCAAATAAAACATCCGCTACAGGCGCCTTTACAAGAGCCTCTTCAATATGCTTAATAAGTTGAACAATATAATCTACAAGCCAAAATGTTGTTAAAAATAAAATAATTGCACCAATAATTGCACGAACATACGATCCTTCCAATAAAGGAACGGCACCGATGTCTAATACATTAATAACTTTTGGGATTAAGTAAATCCCTAACGCTCCGCCAATTACTAGAAAGAAGAGCTGTACAATCCGTTTTAACATCCAACCACCTCCTACTCATTATTAACCATTGTTTCGCTAATCAAAACGCCGAATGCAAAAGCGGACGTGTTTTTTTTATAAATAGTTTTATTTACCAATATACCATATCTTATACCAAAAATGTTCTAGTGTCGTTATATTATGGAATCAATGTAATATTCTTAATTGTGTCTACTCATATAGAGATGCTCTTGGATTCTTTTTAAGCCTTCTCGTATTTTCTTCGCCCTTACTTCTCCAATTCCTTCCACATCATCCAATTCATTAATAGTTGCTCGACAAACACCTTGCAAAGTCTTAAATCGATTAATTAAATTTTCAATGATAAGTGGCGGAACGCGCGAAATTTTGCTTGTGATTCGGTATCCTCTCGGCGTCACACTTTCTTCTAAACTCATTTGTCCTGGATAGCCAAGCAATTTAACTAAATCGCTATCCTCTAGAAGTTGTGTATTCGCAAGATCTTGTAACTTTTTCAAAATTTGATGATGGTCTTGTGTTTTTTCTTGATAATAATCTTTAATTAATAACGCTGCCTCTGCCTCTAAATCAGCTAGTAGTTCTGTAAGTTGTAAACGAATTAACCTACCTTCCGTTCCTAACTCATGAATATAGCTCAATATTTCATTTTTAATCCGCAGTACCATTTCAACACTATGTAACACATGAACCACCTCGGACATTGTAACGACTTCTTCAAATTCTAGAATGCCCAAATTCGTAATACCATCATTCCATACAGCCTTATATTTTTCTAACGTTTGAATAGCTTGGTTTGCCTTTGTTAAAATAACACCTATATCCTTTAGTGTATAACGTAAATTCCCTTGATATAGTGTAATTACGTTACGTCTTTGTGAAATAGCCACAACGAGACTACCTGTCTGCTTTGCTACACGCTCTGCCGTCCGGTGGCGCATACCTGTTTCAATAGAATCAATAGATGCCTCTGGAACTAACTGTGCATTTGCAATTAAAATTTTACTTCCAGTTTCATTTAAAATAAGTGCCCCATCCATTTTTGCTAATTCGTATAAACTAGCAGGAGAGAATGCACAATTAATGTGAAATCCCCCATCAACAATACTTTTAATTTGTTCATTATATCCAAGAACAATTAGTCCCCCTGTTTGTGCGCGAAGCACATTATCTATCCCTTCGCGCAGTGGTGTTCCTGGGGCCACGAGCTGTAAAATATTAATCATACTTTTGACACGTTGCTTGTTTTCTTCCATAGCCTAGCCTCCTAATGTCAAACGAAGCGCTTCCCCTAAATTAGATACACCTACTACTTCAATCCCATCCGGAATTGTCCATCCTCCCAAATTTTTTCTAGGAATAATAGCACGTTGAAATCCTAATTTAGCTGCTTCTTGTACACGTTGTTCAATTCTTGATACTCTTCTTATTTCTCCAGTTAATCCTACTTCTCCTATTACTGCATCAGTTGGTGTCGTAGATTTATCTCTAAAACTCGAAGCAATACTTAAAGCCACAGCTAAATCAATTGCTGGTTCATCTAATTTCAAACCACCTGCTACTTTTAAATATGCGTCTTGGTTTTGCAATAATAAACCTGTTCTTTTTTCTAGCACTGCCATAATAAGCGATACACGGTTATGATCAATTCCCGTCGCCATTCTTCGAGGGTTTCCAAAACTAGTAGGGGAGATTAATGCTTGTATTTCTACTAAAACCGGTCTTGTTCCTTCCATTGAGGCAACTACTGTTGATCCTGCGACTCCAACGGGTCTTTCCTCAAGAAAAATTTCAGAAGGGTTTAAGACTTCCGCAAGACCGAGCTCTTTCATTTCAAAAATACCCATTTCATTCGTGGAGCCAAAACGATTCTTCACAGCTCGCAAAATACGATATGTATGATGACGATCTCCTTCAAAGTAAAGAACTGCATCGACCATATGTTCTAACATACGAGGTCCTGCAATTGCCCCCTCTTTTGTTACATGTCCGACGATAAAAATAGGAATTCCTTTCGTTTTTGCAAGTTTCATTAATTCCGCTGTACATTCACGTACTTGCGCTACACTTCCTGGGGCTGACGTCACTTCAGGTAAATGTATCGTTTGAATAGAGTCAATAACAACAAAAGCTGGATTCATTTCTTCAATGTGCGCTGCAATTCGCTGTAGATCAGTTTCTGCTACAACAAATAGATTACTACCCTTTACATGCAAACGATCTGCACGAAGTTTAATCTGCTTTGCTGACTCCTCACCCGATATGTATAGTACATCATATGAAGAATCTGCTAATTGCGATGAAATTTGTAATAACAATGTTGATTTCCCAATCCCAGGGTCTCCACCAATAAGTACTAAGGATCCATCTACAATCCCACCACCAAGTACACGGTTAAACTCTTGGAATTTCGTTTCAATACGTGCCTCAGATTTTGTTTCTACTTCTGTTAGGCGTCTTGGTTTTGTTACTTCCGATTGAATTGCATTGGCATAATTAAGGCGTCTTGATGATACAACCGGTTCCATCTCTTCAACAAGCGTATTCCATTGACCACAACCAGGGCATTTCCCCATATATTTTGGTGACTGATAACCACACTCTTGACATGTGAATTTTGTTTTCTTTTTAGCCATATCGTTTTATATTTCACTTCACTTTCATCTATAAACAGTTTATCCTTCTCGTACAAGAAAGAGGGCTATCTCGTAGCCCTCTTAGTTTGTCTATACTTATTTTACCTTTTCAGCACTATGAATGACAAATGATTCCCCTTCAACATCAAAGATAACTTTTTGTCCTTTCTCAATAGCACCTTTTAAAAGTTCTTCCGATAGTCTATCTTCTACATGTTTCTGAATTGCTCTACGAAGCGGACGAGCACCGTATTCTCGGTCAAATCCTTTATCAGCAATGGCTGAAATCGCTCCTTCTGTTAAATGCAATTCAATCTCTTGCTCTTTTAAGCGCTTCACTAACTGATTCACCATAAGTGTTACAATCTCTTGAATATGTTTTTTCTCAAGCATATGGAACACGATAATTTCATCAATACGGTTTAAGAATTCTGGACGAAATGCCTTTTTCAGTTCATCCATTACTTTACCTTTCATATCTGAATAATCGCGGCTCTCATCTTGTACGTTAAATCCAAGATGTTTATTACGTTTTAACGCATCTGCACCAACGTTAGATGTCATAATAACAATTGTATTACGGAAATCAACTGTACGCCCTTTGGAATCCGTTAAGCGACCATCTTCTAATACTTGTAGTAAAATGTTAAACACATCAGGATGAGCTTTCTCTACTTCATCTAATAGGACAACTGAATATGGCTTACGGCGAACCTTTTCTGTTAATTGTCCACCTTCTTCATATCCAACATATCCTGGAGGAGATCCAACTAAACGAGAAGTCGAATGCTTCTCCATGTACTCAGACATATCGATGCGAATCATTGCATCCTCATCACCGAACATAGATTCTGCTAATGCTCTTGCTAGTTCTGTTTTACCTACACCTGTTGGTCCTAAGAAAATAAATGAACCAATCGGACGTTTCGGATCTTTCAATCCTGCTCTAGCACGACGAACAGCTTTCGCTACAGCTACTACCGCTTCATCTTGACCAATAACACGGTTGTGAAGAATGGATTCTAAGTTTAATAATTTATCAGTCTCTGTTTGTGCAAGTTTAGAAACCGGTATACGAGTCCACGTAGAAACGACATTTGCAATATCTTCTACTGTCACTTCTGAGTTTTCTTTTCCTTGTTGCTCTTTCCATTGACGCTTCGTATCTTCTAACTTTTCACGTAAGCGTTGTTCCATATCACGTAAGGAAGCAGCTTTTTCAAATTCTTGACTTTGCACAGCTGCATCTTTTTCTTTTCTAATTTCCTCAAGTTTTACTTCAAGCTCTTTTAGATTTGGTGGTGTTGTATAAGAGCGTAAGCGAACCTTTGAAGCAGCTTCATCAATTAAATCAATTGCTTTATCTGGTAAGAAACGATCTGTAATATAGCGGTCTGAAAGCTTTACAGCTGCATCAATTGCATCATCTGTAATAGATACACGGTGATGCGCTTCGTAACGATCACGTAAACCTTTCAATATTTGAGTTGATTCGTCTAAACTTGGCTCATCAACGTGAATTGGTTGGAAACGTCTTTCTAAAGCCGCGTCTTTTTCAATATATTTACGATATTCATCTAAGGTTGTCGCCCCAATACATTGTAACTCTCCGCGTGCTAAAGATGGTTTTAAAATGTTAGATGCATCAATTGCACCTTCTGCTCCACCTGCACCAATTAATGTATGAAGTTCATCAATAAATAGAATAATGTTTCCAGCTTGACGGATTTCATCCATAACTTTCTTTAAACGATCTTCAAATTCACCACGATATTTCGTTCCAGCTACAACTGTACCCATATCTAGTGTCATAACACGCTTATCTCTTAATGTTTCAGGAACTTCATTATTTACAATTTGTTGTGCTAATCCTTCTGCAATTGCCGTTTTACCTACACCAGGTTCTCCAATTAATACAGGATTGTTTTTTGTTCTACGGCTTAAAACTTCAATTACACGTTGAATTTCTTTACCACGACCGATAACAGGATCTAGACGATTTTCACGTGCAACAACTGTTAAATCACGTGCTAAGCTATCCAGTGTCGGTGTATTTGCATTCGTTGAAGAACCACCTTGGTGACCTGAACTTGCTTCATTACTTCCAAGGAGTTGCAATACTTGTTGTCTTGCCTTATTTAGGCTAACACCTAAGTTATTTAAAACACGTGCTGCTACACCTTCACCTTCACGGATTAAACCAAGTAAGATATGTTCTGTTCCAACGTAAGAATGACCTAATTTACGAGCTTCATCCATAGACAACTCAATAACCTTTTTAGCACGCGGTGTATAATGTACAGTTTGAGAAGCTTCTGTTCCGCGTCCAATTAACGCTTCTACCTCTTTTTGAACCTTCTCTGGACTTAATCCAAGAGCAATTAACGCTTTTGCTGCAATTCCTTCCCCTTCGCGTACAAGCCCAAGTAAAATGTGTTCTGTTCCAATATTATTATGCCCAATACGAATTGCTTCCTCTTGAGATAAAGCTAATACTTTCTGTGCTCTTTCTGTAAATCTTCCAAACATCATAGAAATCGCCTCCTACTTGCGCTTAGTTTTTTTCAATACGTAATCGCTCACGGATTAAGGTTGCTCTTCGATAATCTCTTTCTTCTGGTCCTAAAGGTCCGCCTGCATATTGTTGTAAAATGCCTGGTTGTGTAAGAACCATTAGCTCAGTCAAAATATTTCTCGATACACCTTTTATATATCCTAAATCAATACCAAGTCGTACATCTGATAAGCAAGTGGCCGCTTCTGCAGATTGAATTAACCGACTGTTTGCTAGTATGCCATAAGAGCGATAAACCTTATCTTCAAGCTCAATACTTGAATTTTGTACAATTAATTCTCTAGCTATTTTTTCTTGCTGTATGATTTGTTGAATGACACTTTTTAAATCTGCAATAATATCTTCTTCAGATTTTCCTAGCGTCATTTGATTTGACACTTGAAATATATTACCTAACGCTTCGCTACCTTCACCGTATATTCCTCTTACTACTAACCCTAATTTTTGAATTACTTGTATAATGCGGCTAATTCTTTTCGTTAAAACGAGTCCCGGTAAGTGAATCATTACGGAAGCCCTCAATCCTGTACCAACGTTAGTAGGGCAGCTCGTTATATATCCAAGTGATTCATCAAAAGCATATTCAACCTCTTCCTCTATCCAATTATCTATTTGATTGGCACTTTGAATAGCCTCTGATAACTGTAACCCTGAAAATAAGCACTGTATCCTAATGTGGTCTTCTTCATTAAGCATAACACTAATATGTTCGCTTTCTGATAATAGACATGCTCCATATTCTGTTCCTGCAAGGTTAGGACTAATTAAATGCTTTTCAACTAATACTCTCCTTTGAAGAGGCGTTAATTCATTCATTTTTAATAGTTCAAACTCTCCAAAAGGTTCTACCGTTTTATTTATAAATTCCTTTTTAAATAATTCATGAATCTGTCTAGCTTCTTCTTCGTTTTGCATAGTAGAGAATTGATATTTTTTAAAATTACGAGCCAAACGAATTCGACTACTTAAAACAATATCAGAATCAGGGCCATCCCCCTTCATCCATGGACTAATCGCTTCATTCATAATTTTGTCCAGTGACATAGAACTATTCCCCCTCTCTATGCTCACTAAGCTGATTTTCAAGACCTCGAATATCATCCCTTACTTCAGCAGCTTTCTCAAACTCCTCTTTCTGTACGTATTGTTTCAGAATGAGTTTTAGTTCATCTAATTCTTTCTTTAAGTGAAGATTTCCTTCTATACGTTCCGGAATTTTTCCACAATGATCTGTATGTCCGCCGTGCAGACGTTTTAATAATGGCTTTAAATGTTCCTTAAATGTATCGTAACAAGAAGCACATCCAAACCGTCCCACCTTTGTAAATTGCTCATATGTCATCTTACAATCTGGACACCTTAATATACTTGTATTCGAAAGCCCGTTTTGTCCTTCTTCAAACATTGTTGATTCACCGTGTAATAACCCAGCAAATAAATCATGGAATGAAAAGTTAGACTGCGGTGATTGAAAGAAAGACGTATAGCCACTTTGTTCTGCACATTGCTCACAAAGATGAACTTCCGTCTTCTTTTCGTTGATTACTTTTGTATAATGTAAAGTTGCTGGTCTTATATTACAGTTTTGACAAGTCATCACTATCCCCACCTTTACAATAGGAACGATCTATCTGATAGTAATTTTCATACATTACTAGATTGTTCACTTTCCTTTACTTGTTTAAATAAAAGTGCGTGTTCTTTTTTCAAAACCTCTACAATATTTAACTGCCTTATCTCTTAGTTATTATTCTTTTACAAAAGCTATATTTATTTATATTTCAGTGTTCTTAACATTGCGCATAATATTCGAGCCCTAAGTTCATCTCGAGAAGGAACATCCATTGATAATACAGAACGATCTAGTACACTTAACATAAGTTTAGCTTCACGATTTGTTATGATTCCCTCTTCTATTAAACGTATAATCATACTCTCTGCATTCCCTTGCGCAACGCTATGATCAATCATATGAAGCATTTGATCAATCATGTCTATATCGTCATGCAGTTTGACTTTTATAATGCGAATGTAACCTCCTCCACCACGTTTACTTTCTACTACAAATCCTCTTTCTATCGTAAAACGGGTATTGATTACATAATTGATTTGAGATGGTACGCACTCGAATCGATCCGCAATCTCATTTCTTTTGATTTCAATCACATTATTATTACTTAAGTCAATAACTTGCTTTAGATATTGCTCAATGATATCAGATATATTTCTCATTTATCCGCCACCTTTATTGACTTTGACTATCTTTGACTTTAATTATATACGTATTAATAAAATTTGCAACTCTTTTGCTTATTCACTATCCTAGCCACATTCCCCTGTATTTAATCAAAATAATAATTATTTAAACACATTTTTTAATTACTATGGATTATAAAAGAAAATACGAAAAAACACGAGTCATTTGACTCGTGTTTAGTTGCTTGGCGACGTCCTACTCTCACAGGGACAAGGTCCCAACTACCATCGGCGCTAGAGAGCTTAACTTCCGTGTTCGGTATGGGAACGGGTGTGACCTCTCTGCCATCATCACCAAACTATGAAGGCATATTCCTTCAAAACT
>NZ_JBFTQW010000018.1:0-69858 GCF_056399205.1 Bacillus sp. 01N45 | reverse complement strand
GGACTGTCCTTCTTGTCGTACACACCATGATAGGGATATTAACGCAAGTATTAATCTAAAGAATGAAGCGATAAGGCTTCTAACCGCAAGGACTGCGGGGTTAGCCTAATCAATTAGAGTTCGATAGAACTCTTTACTTAGGAATCCCTCACTTGTAAATGAAGTGAAAGTGGGGGTAGTTCAATTTATAGTACAAAAATTTCACAAGGAAACGAGATGCAATCCATATTAATCGATAAGGTATACAAATTTGCATTTGGCCGAATCAAGGATAAAAAATCTTAATTGTGAGAGCAATTATTTGTAGTTATTTTGTATTTAATTGTTTCCTTGCTATATTAAATCATCTTGTTAAAGAAACGGTGAAAAGATTAATGCAGCATTCTTACTCCATTGAGTTTACCCTATAAAAAAACTTTGTACGGAAAGAAAATTGTATTTGTATCAAAAATATTTAATTCTATTTAGCTCTATGTTTAAATTTTGTGGACCTAAATAAAAATGATGAATACTGGTAGTTTAAATAATTTGAATTTTGAGAGGGCGTAATAAGTTTTTAGAAGGTTGATTTGTAGATTCTGCGACTTGTTTATATACCTGATCAAGTTTTGTCGCGGTATGTTTAAATGTAAAGTTTTCTTCCACAACCTTTCTACCGTTTTCAGCAATCCATTGGGCAAATTCTCGTTGAGATAACAAAGCATTGACAAGTCTGGCAAACTCTAATGGGTTATCATACTGTTCTATTAGGCATCCGTTATATTCATCTGTTATAACTTCAGCATTTCCCCCACGATTTGTTGTAATAATTGGGATTCCAGCAGCCATTGCTTCATAATGAACACGTGCCAGTGGTTCGTTCCATTGTGAGCTACATATAAATATATCCCCCATTAGAAAAATATTATGAATTTGATCTGCAGGAATAAATTTGGTGAAAATTACGTGTTCTTTAATTGGCCTAGCCATTTTATATAGTCTTTTAACATATTTATTTACTCGGTTATCACTAAACCATTTACCACCAACAATTACAAGTACCGTATCCTTATGTGTTTGAATAATTTTCTTCATAGCATGAATGAGTATGTCAGGTCCTTTATTTTTGCATAATCGGCCAACAAATAGAATCACCTTTTTATTTTGTATACCATATTTTTTACGAAATGTATTTCTTATCTTTTGTCCTGTTGGTGTCCAGATGGAGGGAGATTGTTTTAAATTAACACCAGAGTAGAGAATGGAAATCTTTTCTTCAGCTTGTGGAAATCTTTCAATCACAGTTTGTTTAATATAGTTACTAACGGTCACAATGGCGGTAACCATTTCAATAATAAGATTGCCTTCATAAATGGATAGTTTATGCTCAGCAAACATATCGTTATGAAGACCTAATACAAACTTACTGTGTGGAGAAGCTTGTTTATATAGAGGTATATTTTTAGGGCGATTAAAGACATGTATAATATCAAAGGTATTGGTTTGGAGTGTTCTTATAACATGCTGTTCATATTCTTTTTGAGGAAAATACACGTAATTGACATTATCTTGTGTTTTTTGATTTGGAAGACCTGGATCTGAAATAGAGAAAATAGTAAGTTCATAATCTTGACTTATATAGGGGGACACCCCATCAATCATCATTTGAATTGCTCCACCCTTAATTGCTGGAGATGGTAATTTTTCTGTACATATATATGCAATTTTCATAAATTAATCCCCTTTGTATAGTTGTTTTATATAATGAAATTCTGCTTCCAATCCATCGGATAGAGAAACTGTTGGAGAATATTGTAGTAATGTACTGGCCTTAGATATATCTGCCCATGTTTGCTTCGGTTCTCCAGGAACTGATTTTAGAAATTTTTTGGTTGCTGATTTCCCTGATATTTTTTCTAACATAGAAATGATGTCTAAAATGGATGCTTGTTCTTTTCCGCCGATATTGATAACTTCACCTACTATACTTTTTTTTGTCTCTAAAGCGGCCACCGTTCCTCGTATACAGTCATCAATATAGGTAAAATCACGTGTTTGCGTTCCATCACCAAATATTGTGAGAGGTTTATCTTCTAGCAGTTGTTTAATTAATCTATGAAATGCCATATCAGGACGCTGCTTTGGACCATAAACTGTGAAATATCTTAAAATAACAATTGGTATGTGAAAATTTTTGTGATAAACATGACATAAGTGTTCCCCACTTAATTTGGTAACGCCGTATGGAGATAGGGGGGTAGGTAATAAATCTTCAGAAACTGCGCCAGATTTTTCACCATAAACAGAAGATGTTGATATATGAATAAATTTATCTAATTTTATGTGTTTACAGGCTTCAAGCAACTGCTGTGTAACCATTATATTATTTGAAACATAAGACTGAAAATCTTTTCCCCAACTTGTTCTCACACCAGGAATAGCAGCTAGATGATAAACAACATCTATATCCTGTAATAGTTTTGATAAATCTGTATTTGAAATATCTTCTTGTATGAATTGAAAACGTGAATTCAATTTGAGAGATTGTATATTGTCTGTCTTTAAAGTGGCTGGAGTAGGACCGATGAAATAATCAATTCCAACTACATGATATGCACTATTTTTAAGTAACGCTTGACATAAATGTGAACCAATGAAACCAGCGGCTCCTGTTACAAGTATTTTCATGACCGACCCACTCCAATATATTGTAATTCGTATTTTTCTATTTCATCTTTTTCAATGCAATTGCGTCCATCTACGATTGTGCATCCCCTCATAACTTGTTTGACTTGTTTCCAATTAAGTGTTTTAAATTCATCCCATTCCGTTGCGATAATAATGCAATCAGAATTTGTAATTGAAGATTCTAGGTTATCATGCTGTGTAACTTGTCTTTTTAAATGTGGGGGAAGAAGAGCTTTGGGGTCATAAGCATGTAGATCATAGCCATGAGGAATTAATTTTTCAAGGAGTATTACGGCAAGAGAGCTACGAATATCATCAGTATTTGGCTTAAAGGCAATTCCTAACACCGTTATTTTTTTTAAAAAGGGTTCTTTTATAGCTTTTTGAATTTTTTCAACATAGAGATCTATTTGTGTGGAGTTAATGGATTGTACAGCTTGTAAAATAGGAACTGCTACGTGCCTATCATTTGCTGTATAGATGAGTGAATGTAAATCTTTTGGGAAGCATGATCCTCCATATCCCATTCCCGCCTGAAGAAAATGAGGGTTAATTCGAAAGTCATGGCCAATTCCTTTTGCCACCTCAACAATGTCAATGTTATATGCATCACAAATTCGTGCGATTTCATTTATAAATGATATTTTTGTAGCTAAAAATGCATTGGATGTATATTTAATCATCTCTGCTTCATTTAGACCAGTACAAACGAAAGGAGCACTAATTCCTTTATATATATTCTGCATAATTTTTAACGACTTTGTGTCACCATTTTGGATTCCTATAATAGTTCTATCTGGGTTGAGCATATCACGAACAGCAGAACCTTCACGAAGAAATTCGGGATTAGAAACAATATTGAATAGGGATGATGAAACCCCAGATTTAATAAGCTTTTCACATATTTGTTGATTTGTACCTGGTGGAACTGTACTTTTGGTAATAATAGTTTTATACGATGTTATAGCTGGAACTAGTAGATCGATAACAGAATAGATATAATTTAAATCCGTCTTTCCACTTGATGTGGAAGGAGTCCCTACGGCAATAAAAATAATAGGCGATTGTCGAATAGTACTATCAATATCACAACTGAATTGTAATCGTTTTCGATTTTTGTGAATAAGTTCTTTTAAATCAGGTTCATAAATGGGACATTCTCCCTTTTGGAGAGAGGAAATTTTATCTTGATCTTTATCTACGCATATAACATCATGACCTAAGTCTGCTAATACTGCTGCTGATGTAATACCAACATAACCAGAGCCTATAATACATATTTTCATATGCTAATCACCTTTCTAAACTTAGTACTAGTTGTAACAGTATATTGATGGACAAGTTTGATTGGTGACAAGTAAAAGGGCCTATTCATATAAGCAATGAAAGTAGGCAGAAGGTAAAGGCCTCTTTTGATTTCATTATGCGCAGGTACAAAGGGTACTGAATACATTGTTATAAACAATTGAAGGAGAGAGATTAGTGATTAAAAAAGCAATTATTCCAGCAGCTGGTTACGGCACGAGGAGCCTTCCAATTACAAAGGTAATTCCAAAAGAAATGTTTCCTATAGGTAATAAACCGGCGATTCATTATATTGTAGAAGAGGCTGTGAAGTCAGGTGTTGAGCAAATATTAATTGTACTTTCTAGCAGAAAGGATTTAATAGTTGATTACTTTGATCAATCATTAGAATTGGAAGCTTTTTTGGAAAAAGAGAAAAAATCTCATCTGTTAAAAGAGCTTACTATCCCTAAGATTCAAATTCATTATATAAGACAGCCATATGCGAAAGGACTTGGTGAGGCGATAAAATTAGGTGAAACATTTATTGGTAATGAACCTTTTGCTGTACTCTTACCAGATGATATTGTAGTTTCGGATAAAGAAACCGCTTTAAGCCAGTTAATTAAAATTTATAAAGATAAGAAAAATAGTGTTATAGGCATTCATAGGGTACCAAATGAATGTGTAGAAAAGTATGGTATTATTGAAGGGAATATTGTAAAAGAAGATTGTATAGATGTTACAAATATTGTTGAAAAACCAAAAGTAAACCCTCCATCTAATCTTGCAGTAATTGGTAGATATGTTTTCACACCGGATATTTTTCCATTATTAAAAAAGCTTCAACCTGGTGTTGGGGGGGAATATCAATTAACAGATGCGATACATTCTTTAATTATGACTAAAAAAGTATATGGAAAAATGATTGAAGGGAAACGATTTGATATTGGACAAGAAGATGAATATATGCAGCTTCTTAACCTTTTATATGCAAAAAATAAAGTAAGTAAGGATTGATTTATGGAAAAGGATTTAACCAATATCCATTTTAGATTAACAAGCAATTCCTGAAGATTTGATAAAACATATGTAAAAGTTAAGGGGAATGAGGAATATTTATGTCGTACCTCTGAGTCAGTAGGGAGTGGGGGGGAAACCGACTTTTACTAATAAAAAAGAAAAAATCATATGACTGCAGAGCTTTTTTTTAGTCTAGCGGTCTTTTCGTATTTCTTAGCTTTATGCAATTAGAATAGGACAGAATGCGCATTAATTTATTATAATTGGAAATACAAAAAAGAGAAAAGATAACAGACGGCATCTCAATCAGCTAAATAAAATATCTAAATTACAATACGAGTTTCATAAGACTCTTTTTAGGTTTTATATGTCCAAAGAGTTGTACAGGTATAGATAAGGAAAGCATCCATAACGGATGATTTTTTCTTTTTTATATAAAAACTACACATTAACCGGTTTTAATGGATATATTAGTTATAGTTGGGGAGAATCATCATATAAATGATATTGAACGGTTTCCAACATGTTCCCCTATATTTTTCAAAAGAGAGCACTTATTGGGAGAGTGCTCTCTTTTGTTCTCACTTTTTGGTAAGGACAAGCATATATTGAATTGAAGGACAGGTTTATAGGTTTGTAACTCATTTTAATTTCAATGCCCATTGAAAAATACTTCTCACATTAAGAGAGTCCCTACTGGCGCAGGTGCTTTCTTTTTAATGAAAAAAATGAACATTTGAGTAGATAATACTTCTGTGAACTACCTGCCACTTAACGTCTTAACGGACTGTTTGAAGTGGGGACATCTCGGTTAATCATTACTTTTGATAGCTAACGAATTTGTCCTAAGACAGCCGAGCTAACTTGTTTTGTCTTCTAAGTCAATAAAAAACTTCTTCAATATGTTTTAGTAAAACAATCGGAAATTCTCCTATTGTACAGTGCCTTTTGATATTGATTTAGCTTTAAAGAAAATGATTACAGCTTGTATTTATATTAAAAAGTTCTAATTATAAAATATAAAGTGTTCATTTTAACAAAGTAGTTATTTAGTAAGCATAAAAATAGGAGTGCCTAATGAGCACTCCATAACCAAATGACAACACCTATAAAAGTATATGAGTGGTTTAACTAAATATGTTTTTATTTTTATATTTTAAACAAAATCCTTTCTAAAAATGAAAGAGCGCCCTGGAGAGTGCTCTTTCACCTAAACAAACATTGAAAAAGAATACACGACATTGTATGCGTATTTCTTTCACTTTGGTGTAGTTTTTAAATAAAACAAGCACTTTTCAAAGTGCTCTTTGATCAAGATTTATATAGAAAAAAAGTGCACATGATATTGTATGTATGTTTTTAATGATGGTGCAACTTTGAAACAAAATCTTTATTTAAATTGAATCAATCCCAAGGTGCGCTCCAAGGGGGTGAGAATCGAGAAGTATTACTATGTTGGAAGTAAAGTTATTGCAATTGTCGATTCAATAATATTAACTATTAGGAATTTTAATGGTATAACTAATTATTGATTATAAGTATATATAATTTTAAAGAAATTTAACAAAAACGTAACTTTGTACGTTAAGGTAGTCGGTGCAATTAACTAACGGCTTGATGAAAAAAGAAGCCCTGTATGAAATGTTACAGTGCTTCACTGGGTTGAGTTATGTCATAATACTCACAACGGGTTTTAACATGGATTTAAGGATAAATAAATTGGGGAATGTGTCCAATTATTCTGTAGCGATTATTTTAAACAAAAACGCTATTTGGTATGTAACTAGAAGAGCACTTAGGAAAGTGCCCTTTTGTAAAGACTATTCAATCTAAAAAGAGAGGATACAATATATCATATGTAGTTATGTTTGTTTAATTATGTGTCTTTTATATAAAAATTTTATTTTTTCATAAATAAAGTGGAAAAGACCATGTTAAAAGAATAAGCGAAATAGGTCCGGAAATTGCTCCAACTGGAAAGAAGATTATTGATAATGAAGACTATGCTTTTGGACTGGGTGTTGAAAAAGGTTTTAACTGCCGGTAATTGGAATATTAAGGAATTTCGGCGGGTTATCGTTCACACTTCATGCGGTTTCCAAAAGAATATTTGTCTGTTGTAGTCCTAAGTAACTATGATAGATTTGATTCTAAAAAATATGCTAATGAAATAGCAGAAATTGTTTTAGAAAAGTAAAAAATAGAGGGTAGAAATCAGTATTTAGATTTGCTTTATCCCACGTTGTTTTAGGTGTAATTAATTTTGAGAACGGAAGGCAAGCATAAATTTATGCCTGCCTTTTTAGGTATTAAAATGAATATAGATGTTAATATTCATACAGTTAAAAAATTAATTAGAAATTCTTTGAATATAGATTAATTAATAGCGTTGAATTTTATAATTTTAAAAAAATAATTGTAAAAATAATGTTACATTTTAAAACTAAATATTCTAATTATCAAAATTAATTTTATTGGAAATTGAAATATTAAGTAATATACCTATTGCTATTAAATTGACCATTAAAGAACTTCCACCAAAACTTATAAACGGAAATGGAGTACCCGTAAGAGGAAATAATCCTGTGATACCACCTAAATTTACAACAGATTGCATACCGATCATACATCCTATACCAATTGCTATAAAACTGCCAAAGGGATCTCCACATAATTGTGCAATTTTTAAGGAGCGAAGTACTATAGTCAAAACTCCAGCCAATAGAATAAATACACCAATAAATCCTAGTTCCTCAGAAACTATTGCCATTATAAAATCAGTATGTGGTTCCGGAAGATACCCTGTTTTTTGTATGCTATTTCCAAATCCACGACCAGTGATTCCTCCAGAGCCAATGGCAATAAAAGAATTTACAAGCTGGTATCCATTTCCTTGTGCATCAACAAAGGGATTAAAAATCGTAGTAATACGTGTCTTTTGAACTTCTGACAAACTATATTGAATTAAAAAATATAAAATAGGTAACCACAAAATAGAACCAATAGCAGTTCTTTTGATTAGTAGATTTATATGTATTCCTGAGCAAAGAAATATGCTAAAACCTATACCTAATATTAAAAGTGCTGATCCTAAATTTGGTTGTTTAAAGATAAGAAAAAAAATTGTAGCTAAAAAAAATAAAAGTTTTCCGTTACCACTCCAGCTGTTTTTAGCTTGTTCTTGTCGTAATGCAAAAAAACGGGCTGTTACGAGTATTGTTCCTAATTTAAGAAATTCAGCTGGTTGTATTCCAAAGATCCATGATTGAGCATTATTTACCACTTTTCCTTTCCATAAAACCATAATTAATAAAAAAATCCCACCAACTATAATAAAGATTGAGACTATTCGTTTTTTCCATATTTCATATGGGAGTATGGCACAAACTATTAACCCTATTGCTCCTAAAATTAGCTTTGTTAATTGAGAATCAACAAAATGTCTACTGTTATAACCGTAATGTTGGACAGCGACAATGGAGCTCGCACTATACATCATGATAATACCTAAAGTACATGTTATGAATAGAGGGAGGAGCAATAGATAATCCAGTTTTAATATTTTTTTCATTTTAATATCCTCCTGATTTAAAACAAAACATAATATTGCATTTGCTAATGAATAAAACCTTGTTCTCGTCAATTACTAAATAGGATTTTTGTTTAGGAAAATTCTATCACTTACCCCCTGTTTTCTTACGCAAAAATCCCCCTAATATGTAACTAGGGGGATTCAAAATGGCATGACTAAATAAGGCTTTTTCCCCCTAGTAGAGCTTTGGCACTATACAACGTAAAGTAATGAAAATTCATCACTTAGCTATCTTAAGAAGAGCCTTAACCCGACAATTCCTGTTCTACCCATTGGCGTCTTTCGACATTTTTGGGCAATAGCCTGTGTTTGTATAGGAGCCTCACCTAACAGGTTCAGCGGTATAAATTTTATGTATTTGTTTCGTGTAGCAAGCATAAATATATATTTTTTTCTTGTCAAGTAACCGTATTGCTAAAATTATATGTTTTATAGCGTTATAATCTTTTGAGAAATGTTGTGAGAAAATGTATGTAATCATTCCGTATAAGTACATATTTTAGACTTGTAGTGTATAGTTTGATTAAGTAGTTTAAGCATATAAATTTGATAAACAGTAAAGAAGATTTTAATCATAAAAGAAGATTTTTTTAAGAATGGAATTGAAAGTGAGTTGACAAAAATTAAATTCTGGTTTAAATTTTGAAGTAATTCAATAAACTTTGTTAGGTGAGGCTCCTGTATAGAGAAACGCTGCTGCCCAAAAATGTCGAGAGACGCCAATGGGTCAACAGGAACGGTCGGATTAAGGCCCTTCTTAATGTAGCTGGTTATAAAAACCTATGCTATACAGTGCTAAAACTCAACGAGGGAGTGGTATACGATTTGATAGAAAGGCACCTCTGTGATTTTGGCAGAGCTGTCTTAATAATCATTTATTTGTATTGTGAAAAAACCTTTACTCCTTTTTGAGTAAAGGTTTTTCTGTTTAATTTTATTTATTTTTATCTTGTCTATATTCAAAAAGGAGGTAATTCTAATTAATGAATTGATTGCAATGTAACTATTATTGCTCTAATAAAAAATCTAAGACAGATAAAATAAAACAAAACCACTCATGAAACTCTAGAGTCTCCCTTAGCAATATGAGGAGGAGTTAACATGAAGAAATTATTAAATGAATTACTTGTAACCCAAAATAATTTGGATGCAGAGAAGGTTTTACGTCTTCCTTCGTTTGATGTTGCGCAAGAAGTAAAACGGTTTTCAATTGAAGATCAAGTCGTATTGCTAAATACGATTCCTGTATTAAAAAGCTCTAAAATTCTTCAATATATGAGTGTAGAAGAAAAATATAATATCTTAATTCACTTATCTGAAAATAAAGCTAAAAAGTTACTAACTTTACAACCGATTGATGAATTAGTAGATTTACTGCTAGCGGTTCATCCGGAAAAACAGGCTAAATTAATGGCGTATCTAGATAAAATTACAAAACATAACGTAAAAAAATTGATGACTTTCAAACCTGAAACGGCAGGAAGTCTTGTTACAAGTGATTTTGTTGCAGTTAGAGGAAATTGGTCAGTAAAAATGACATTGAAGTACATTAGGGAACATTCTGAAAATGTAGAATCAATATCGTATAGTTATGTTCTTGATAGTCATGGTTATCTTGTGGGAATCGTTTCCATACATGAGTTATTACTAGCAGCAGATGAAGAGATATTATCTACTATCATGATTCAAGAGGTAATTTCAGTACAAGCTGAAGTTGATCAACAAGAAGTTGTAAAAAAGCTACTGAATTATAATTTAGCAGCAATACCTGTGACAACAGCAAATAATAAAATGATTGGTATTATAACATTTGATGACGTAATGAATGTTATGGAAGCAGAAGCTACAGAAGATATTCAAAAGTTAGGCGGAAGTGAACCATTGAATCAATCTTACTTTGAAGCTAGTATTTGGAGCATTTTCCTAAAACGTCTACCATGGTTATTACTTCTTTTTGTTGCTGAGGCATATACAGGTACAGTATTAAAGTATTTTGAAGACGAAATTGAAACTGTAGTTGCTCTTGCTTTCTTTGTTCCATTATTAGTAGGTACTGGAGGGAATACAGGAACACAGGTTGTAGCAACAATTACTCGTGCAATTGGTATTGGAGAGGTGAAATTTAAAGACATTTTCCGTGTAATGAAA
Organism: Bacillus sp. 01N45; assembly: GCF_056399205.1. Taxonomy (NCBI): domain Bacteria; kingdom Bacillati; phylum Bacillota; class Bacilli; order Caryophanales; family Bacillaceae; genus Bacillus; species Bacillus sp. 01N45. The sequence continues at coordinate 59,144 of NZ_JBFTQW010000018.1, read as the reverse complement.
AAAGAATTTGCAATTGGTATGCTTCTTGGACTTGCACTTGGGATAGCTGGGCTCACTCGTGCTTATATGTTAGGAGTTGGAACAGAAGTTGCGCAAGTTGTAGCAATTACTTTATTATTTATTGTTATTTGGGCCTCTCTTGTAGCAGCTGTTTTACCTTTGATTCTAAGAAAATTAAAACTAGATCCTGCAGTTGTTTCAGGTCCATTTATTACAACATTTGTTGACGGAACAGGATTAGTAATTTATTTCATGGTTGCAAAAACGTTATTAAATTTGTAAATATACACTGAAATAAAAACGAAATAGGGAATAAGTATTTTACCTTGATTACTAAAATATAGTGAAGAATTCAGGAATGAGAAGATCAAACACTTTTGTCTTGAGGTAAATAATATTTTAATGGATTTATTGAATGTAATGAATGTTGGAGGATAAAACTATGAAACATCTCAGAAAAATTTTCAAACGAATTTTGCTTCTATTGTCTATTTTCATACTTATCGGAACAGGAATATTATTTGGTACTAGCTATGGCCGAGAGCTTCGCATAACAATGGCTGGGAGTATACTAACTTCTCAGCATCCACAATATGCGAAGTATACATTCCTATCCCAAAAGGAACTAGATAAATTGCAAGATAGAATTAATCATCCAAAATGGTCAAATAGTGATGAGCATATTTATAAAAAAATAGCAGGAAAAAGATTAGAAGAATTTAAAAATCAGCCATTAGAAATTGATGTAGAAACGATTAAAAGTAACAAAGATAGTCGCTTTCTTTTTGAAGGAAAATTAGTTACTATTAGCAATCCCTTCAATGTTAAACTTGTTAGCCATCAAGGAACCCAGGGCGCTAACAGAGGAGAAAAAATTAGCGTAATGGCAAAGCGTAATCATGCACTTGTGGCTGTGAATGCAAGTGGATTTGCTGATGAAACAGGAAGGGGTGGAGGAAATGTTGCAACTGGAATAGTAATAGAAAATGGGAAAGCTATTGATACGAATATGGATAGAAATACCCCTACAATTATTACGGGTTTAACAAAGTTTGGGCAAATGATAACAGGAAATTATTCTACCCAACAACTTTTGGATAAACAAGTCGTTTCAGCAGCAGGATTTATGCCACAGTTAATTGTAAATGGAGAAAAAATGATTACAGAAGGAGACGGTGGTTGGGGTTCTGCCCCACGAAGTATTATGGCCCAAAAAGAAGATGGCACAATTATGTTTCTAGTCATTGACGGTAGACAGAGGCATAGTATAGGGGCTACGTTAAAAGAGTGTCAAGATATTCTATATGAAAAAGGTGCTATAAATGCAATGGCTATGGATGGTGGTTCTTCTGCTACTCTATATTTAGGAGGAAAGGTTATAAATTCACCTTCTACATTATCACATGAAGATCGTTATTTACCTAATGCTTGGGTGGTAACAGCAAATCCGAAACAGAAAATAAGGATGACAATAGATGGGAAAAAAATAGATGCTAAAATACCAGATGAATTTGATATAAATATTTCAACTGATTTATAAATTTCTAAGAAAATGAAGGTTTAATTAAAGTTTAAAGACTAACATCCAAAGAGGTTTTAAATTAATACTTTTACCATTTAATCTATATTAATGAAGTGCTTATAGAAACACTCAATCATATGGAAATTCTTCAAAAAGTTAAAATAAGTATAATGAATGTATACTAATTACATTCATTAAAAATGAAGCATATTACAAAAGAAAAGGGAGTTAAAAAGGACTTAGAAGAAATCAAGGAAAAAAATGGAAAGATTAGCTTATAGTAAATAGAAATTTCTTAGCAAAACCGTTTAAAAACAGTCGCTTTCTTTTTAAACACCTTTACAACTTAAAATAGACATTTAAGTTGTTGTACATGTTTTAATATTGTCGTGGTGTTTAAAAGATGATACAAACGAATCTGAAAGCCTGTTTTTTCGGGATAACTAGATAAAATAAAGAATTTAATATAAAAATCGGTGCTTATTTATAAATATGGTGGGATTAAAATATTATTTCAGATGAATATGAAATAATAGAGGAATGATAGAAATATAAATGGTTTAATCAAATTCTCTAATAAAAAAACATTAAATAACTAGGTATATGATAGATGGTATTATTATTTTAAGAAGACGGTTTCAAAAGAACCGTCTTCTTTTTGTTTCTCTATAAAAAGATGCAGATTAATTAATACCCATCTCTATATTTTATAACTGTAATAGATTTATTTTAAACAGCTTTTTTAGTAGTAGCTATTTTAAAGGTATTACTTCTCATGCTATAAAATTGTAGGCCTAATGAAATAATCATAGAAATTATCGCAAAGTAGATTAGAGCCATAGTCCCCATTCCAAGAGAAATTACTACTCCACCTAATGTGGCACCTACCGAACTTCCTAGATAGTTAATGGAACTATTGAGGGCCACGGCTGCACTTCCATGTTTAGGTTGATAGGATAATAAAATATGTTGCTGTGGTGCTCCTGATGCCCATCCCATTGCTCCCCATATGAAAAATGGTAAGTACTTTATAATTGTTAGATTAATCATTATCGGAATACATACAACTGAGACAGTTAAAATAATTAAAATAAGAGCCATTAAAGTTTTTGGTTTTTTGAAGTAATCAATTAAATATCCAATTGTTATACTTCCAAATAATCCACCCAATCCCCAAGCCCATAAATAAATTGTTAAATCACTTGAGTTATCAAGATCTTGTAGTAATGGAGATAGATAGGTATATAAACCTAAACTTGAAATACTTGCAAAGAATGTTATTAAAACAGTGATAGTAACTCTTTTATCTAAAAACATTGCAAGTCTTTCTTTCATAGCAGGTGGTGCTGTGACTGGAACATGTGGTAGAAACTTAAGAATACTAATAGCAGCGATTAAACTAAGTAGTACCACAAACCACATTGCTGATTGCCAATCAAACTTGTCTGCGATATAAAGGCCTATAGGAACACCTAATACAGTTCCCATACTCATGCCACCGATTGTTAAGCCAAGTGCTCGTCCTTTCTTTTCTACAGGTACTAACATAGTTGAGCCTGCGACAGCTAAAGGAGAAAATAATCCAGCACCAACACCAGCAATTGCCCTTGATATTAAGAATACCGAAAAGTTTGGAGATACTGCAGTTAATGCATTTGCAAGACCAAATATAATTATAGAAATCAATAGAACTTTTTTTATAGGTTTACCCGCTAAGAGAGAAGCAAACAGTGGAGCGGATATTGCATAACATAATGTAAATATACTTACCGCTTGCCCGACTTGGGATGCACTTTTTTGATAGGTATCACTAATTCCAGGAACAAGTCCAGCAATAATATAAGCATCGAATCCCAAGGCAAACATACCAATAGCTAAAAAAATAACTTTTTTCATAGTTTTGCCACCTTTACATTGTCAAGAATAAAATAAATTATCAATCTTATACACTCTAGTTGCTAGTTTTATACAGATAGAGAATGATTATTAAATTTATATATAACTCTATATAGATTGTATTTTCAATTATAATAATTGAGCTATATATAATTATTAAATAATGCCATAGTAATTAAAAAATCTGCAGATTAAATTAAGGGAATATAACATTTGGTAATCATTACTCGTCTAGCTTAAGTAGGTTAATATTAGTATACTTAATGAATGGGATTAAATAAAATGAATAATATTAATGCAAGGGATGAAAAAAACTCATGAGTATTATTAAGTATGAAATTTTTGAATCAGTTATTACAACGGGGAGTTTTACAAAGGCTGCCGAAAAATTAAACATGACGCAATCTGCAGTAAGCCATGCAATTTCTAGCTTAGAAAAGGAATTAGGAACGTCCTTATTCCTAAGAACTGGTCGAACAATTACTTTAACTCCTCATGGCACTAAAGCTTATGAGTATATTGGTCAGATATTAAAAATAAACCGTAAATTAATAGAGACTAATTTTAATAATGAATTATTGCCTAAAACACTGAAGATTGGGGCCTTTACAAGTGTAAAAAAACATATATTACCTCCAATTATGAAAGAATTTAATAAATTGTATCCGTTTATTGAAATTATTATATTTGAGGGAACTTATGATGAAATTCAAGAATGGGTTATTAATAAAGTAATTGACCTGGGATTTACAATTAACGGGGAATTCGGATGTGAATCTGTTCCATTTTGGGAAGATGAGCTAGTTATAGCAACACCAAATGACTTAAAGTTAATTCCTGAAGATTGCTCTTTAAAAGATTTCTTTGATCAAAATAATATTATTATGCCAGCAGCGCCATACAGAAATCAAGTCGAGAAGTTTTTTAATCAGCACAGTATAGAGCCTAGGATTCATTCATATATAAGTGACTGCAATACAATAGTGAAAATGATTGATTTAGGAATAGGTATTTCTATAGGACCAAAGCTATTCTTAAAATCATTTGATAATATAAAAATATATGAATTACCGGATCGACATTATAGAAATATATACATATCTTATAAACATTCTACAGAATTAACCCAAGCAGAAGGCTATTATGTTCAGGAATTTATAAAAATAGCAAGGAACTTATTTTAAGTTCCTTGCTATTTTTTATCCTAATCGTCCAAATCCGCTTTTTTCGTTAAGCAAGACCCTTTTCTCTGAACTGTTATATTTAACTCTATAAAAGCTCGATTTCTTAGAATCAATTTCATTAAGTAATTCCTGTAAGCGAACTGCATCTTTTAGATTTGGAAAACCAAAAGAAGGTTCTTTTTTCAACATAACAAAATCAGTAACATCTTTGACTACATTTATAATTCGTTCTATTTTTCTATCCCCATTATATTCATGTTCAAGGGAATTAAAGTATAACAGTTCTTCAGATTGTGTGCTCGTTTCTGTCCAAATTTTTACTGAATCTTCATACCAGTTTGGTGTGTCATAAGATAGTTGAGCAAAAATTAATTGATTATTAGCACCTTGAAAAACAAAATCTAATTCTCTTCTTCTGAATAAGTTTACAAAACTACTGTATCCTGTCACTACAGCACCATTAATTTCACCCATCACAGAAACGCTATCTGGAATTTCATCTCCAGAGATTGAATAATCAGATTTTACTCCTTGAATATGTCTTAATTGTAATGGTGAATTACCATTGATCCATTGAACAAGATCTAAAGAGTGTATAATTTCACTGATAACTCCTGTTGTAGGTCTATAATCATTAATTCTATTTTTTTCCCATAAGAAGTTGGCACGTACTAATTTTAAATTATTTTCATTTACATATGTTTTTAATAATCGAGCGGCTTGTGAATATCTTGCAACCATATTTAAACAAAAGCCCGATGTGTATTTTAATAGTTTCTCTGCATTTTCTAATTTGAAATTTGGATCAACAAAAGGCTTTTCACATATTACAAATCCGTTGAAATTTTGAATTGAAAATAATACTTCTACATGATTTTCGTCATTAACGGATATTACTAAAATATCTGGTTTAAATAATTCTAAAGCAGATTCGATAGTCGGATAATACACTAAATTAATATCTTTTTGAGATCTTGAAGTATAAGCAATATCAATATCATTATTGTAGAGGTGTGAGATGTTCTGGAAAGCTTCTAAAAACATTTGCCCTGAAAAACCCATTCCAATAATTAAGACTTTCATTTTGGTACGCTCCTATTCTATTGTTTTAAATAATAACTGTTCCCCAGTTTGGAGATAACCTCTTTTTCTATTGAACTCTTCAGCCATTTTACTAGATTGAACAACAATTTTTTGAACATTATTTTCTTTAAACCAATTATGAAAAGCATCCATCATGGCTTCTGCAATTCCTAGGCCACGTTTATCTTTGCTTACTACAAGAGATTGTCCCCAACCAACTCGTCCGTTAAGTGCACCTACCATAGGAGCGCGTAAATCAATTATTCCAATAACACATGTACATATTTTTTCATCTTCATCATATTGACCGACCTGAATCAGTACATTCTCATTTGAAATATTCTCTTTAATCCAATCGCGATAAGCATTTTGCCAGGCCAAATTATCTTCTTCACTTTTTGCTGCATAATGTGTGTCACCACTAGATAATAAAATCTTTCTTAATTCCACTAATTCTTCAGTGTCTTGAATGGTAGCTTTACGAATCAATAATTTTTTTTGCATAATCAAATTTCCTCCTAAAGTTCATTGTGTGATGGATTTGTATTTTTAGGGGTTATAATAACCTGACTAAATACACCTCAATTATTCATGAATCAAAATATTATGATAAATCATTTATACAATCATAAACTTAATTTGAGAATGTATAGTTAATCGTTAAAACTATTAATTTTAAAAACCTAAAAATACCTTTTTTGTAAAATTAGTTTTCACGAGCCAAATATTATCATGACTTAAATATTATATCAATATTAATTTTCTAACTCTTTAGAAATAAATTTTTAAAACAAAAAATTTATTTTCTTGTTAGATAAATAGGTGTAAACACTCTATTTATCAGCTTTTCACTGTTTCTAATCGTATTAAAACTTAAAATTTAATATAAATATATATATATAGGAAGAGTAAAAATATAATTTACCGAAAAAATTTTATTTTTAAAATTTTCGTTTGTTTTTTTTGTGTATTATGCCTATAATGAGAGAGCACCACAGCTTTATTAACATTTTTTTACATTACCCCCTTTAAATTGATAGTTAGAGAACTTATAATTGGAGGCACAATATGTATACAAAAATATTAAATGAAAAACTAGTAGAACTGAAAAAAAGTGGGCAATATCGTGAGTTTGTAACTTTAAATCGAATTCGTGGGCAATATCCTTTAGCTAAGCTAAATGGATTAGAAGATAGTCAGCCTGTTGTTGTTTGGTGCAGTAATGATTACTTAGGAATGTCACAACATCCAGTTGTTGTTGAGGCTATGCATAACGCAATTGATTTATATGGCGCAGGATCAGGTGGTTCTAGAAATATTGGTGGTACACATTACCAATATGAGGCATTGGAGTCATCATTAGCTGAATGGCATGGTAAAGAATCAGCGCTTGTATTCCCGACAGGATATGGATCAAATGATGCAACACTACAGTGTTTACTACGTTTATTTGAAGATTGTATTGTTTTTTCTGATGAGCTTAATCATGCGTCTATAATTAATGGGATACGTAGTACGAAGGTAGAGCGCACAATTTTCAAGCATAATGATACAGAACATTTAGAGCAATTACTCGCATCACAACCATATAATCGACCAAAAGTAATTGTTTTTGAGTCGGTTTATTCTATGGATGGTGACATTGCACCAATTGAAGAAATTGTTAAACTTGCTAAGAAGTATAACGCTTTAACATTCCTTGATGAAGTTCATGCAATTGGTATGTATGGGCCTAGAGGAGCGGGGATAGCTGCTGATTTAGGTATTGCAGATTCAGTTGATATTATCCAAGGGACTATGGCTAAGGGAATTGGTGTTATCGGAGGATATATTACAGGTTCGGGACCAATGATTGATGCAATCCGATCTTTTGCCTCAGGTTTTATATTTACGACTTCACTACCACCAGCTATAGTAGCGGCATGTTATACAAGTGTTGAGCACTTAAAGGTTTCTAAAGTAGAAAGAGATGGTTTACATAAAAAAACAGAAATGTTAAGGAATTCTTTTGAAAGAGCGGGAATTCCAATTATGAATTCAAGTGAGACACATATATTACCAGTTTTAATTGGTGATGCAACAAAGTGTAAAGCGGCTGCACGTCAGTTACTTGAGAAACATAATGTATATTTACAACCAATTAATTCACCAACTGTACCAATTGGGACCGAGAGATTTAGGGTAAACATTACTCCAAATCACACTGAAGAACAAATTATACAATTAACAAATGCACTGACTGAAGTATTTATTGCATTTGATATACCTTTCTTGAAGGAAGAACAAGTCATAGTATAATATTATTATTTTAAATTCCTTATATATAGTTATTTTGATTATAATTTAAATGATATTTTACGATATTAAAATTACATGTGGTTTACTACTTAAAATACCCCCATATAAAAATGGGGTATTTTAAGTAAGGGGGAGTTAATTATGGAAAGTTGTTCTATGTTCGATATTGTAAAAACTAATAATTTATCACCTGTAATTATGGGGACTGAAATGGGTAAGTTAGCTAAAGAATTATTTATTTTAAGACCAGAAGAAGTGAATATTTCAGTTTATGGAAGCTTTAAAAACGTCAAGAATAAACATGAATTACAAATAGCGTTTTTGAAAGGAATATTTAATTTCTCGGAAAAGGATATGTTAAAAAAAGTTCCTTTTAATATTGATAATCGTACTGTAATTAAATTTGTAGAAGAGTATGCAAAAACAAGTTATCCTTATACTGCAAAAATTTCTTTGTTAAATGGAACAGAAAGCATAGAAGTTGTTACATATAAAAATGATGTGGGAAAAATACTTATTTCAGAAATTAATGGTTTTAATGTTAAAATATCAGAAAACAATCCACATCTTTTAGTACGAAATAAAAACAGTTGTAAATTTCTCGCTTTTATAACATCCTTATTCAATGATCATGTAATTAATATTATAAAAATTCATTGTTCATCTCAAAAGATAAATAATATTATGGTCATTGAATTAGATAGATTACCATCGGCTAAAGTAATTGAAAGGATTAATAGTAATCCTTATGTATATAAGACTATGGTGATAAATTGAATTAATTCATAATAATTTTCGCGTTATTCGTTATAGAAGTGCAAAATGAGACCCAAATACTATAATGAATAATGCATAGAAATAAAAACCTCTTGTAAATGTATGGGAAATAATAAAAATTCAGCAATACAAAATTGCTGAATTTTTATTATTTATTCTTTCCTATTCTTCCTAAACTATCTTTAATAGTTGTTTCCCCAAGTTGTGTATATAGCAAAGCTGTATCTTGACTCGTATGACCAAGTTGCTGCATCACTTGTAATGAATCTTTTTCTTCCATATATAATTTATTTGCCAATGTATGTCTTAATTTATGAGGAGACATTCTTTTTCCATAGGCCTTAGTATATTTTTCTACTATATCTTGGATTGCTCTAACTGAAAGAGGTTGTGCAGTATGTTTATATTTCGATAAAAACACATTTTTTAATTCTTTCCCTGGAGCATATTTGTTAGCTCTAATTTCCATATATTTTTCAAGGTCATTCAATGCAATTGGGGTAATCCATACTGAATCTTCTTTATTTCCTTTGCGGATTACATCAATTAGTCTTTCTTTTAGGTTTATATCCTCCATACGAAGATCGGCTAATTCACTTACACGAATACCACTACCAAGAAAAAGGGAGAGGATAGCTACATCACGATCTTTATCTCTTAGGAAATAGAACAACTGATGTTTTGTTAAAGATTTTTCATGTTCGTACTTAACGTAATTCAAAAATTCTTGATCGTCATCATTATGGAATATTTTAGATCTCATACGTTTTGCACGAGCATTTAATGTTTCTTTATCTTTATGTATTTCTATTTTAGCCATTACATTTCTATAAAAATAACATTCTCCATCTTCATTTTCTGATAGGGAGGTAAGGTACTTAAATAAAGACTTTAAGGCCGAAATTTTTCTGTTAACAGAGGAATTTTGCATGTTTTGTTGTAGTTTTAGAAACCTCATAAAGTTCTCAACATCTTTTTTCTTTAAATTCTCCAAATCAGAGAAGGATATGTCTTTAATGGGCTTTAATTCAATAATTTGTTCAGATAATAGCCAATTGAAGAAGACTCTGAAATCATATACATAATTCAGTAGGGTGGAGGGAGAGGCATCATGCAATTCTTTGTACTCCACAAATTCTTCTATGTAAAAGGGCATTTCATTTAAATTTTCGTATAATTTTTTACGATGTACGGATTTTTGACGTTGCTTGCTGTAATCCATAAAAATCACCTCATATACACTATAACAGAAAAATGTATAGAACACAAGTTCGCATTAAATTCAATTTTTACACAAACTTATTTACATAATTAAATTATGGGATTCTAAAATATGCTTGAAATGAAATAAGGATAGTGTAGTCATTCTAATAAAAGTTATAGATAAGCAAGTAATAAATCTGTATTAGGCTATAAAATTAATACAAAAATCACATTTAAAGGTGTGTAAAATAAAACAATTTTTATATATAAATTCATACAAAATGAATATATGAAAACAGTTTAAAAATTGGTATAAAATACGAATTGGTTAATTTAATCATGATTATGAGGAGTTAAATAGATCAACATAAGAAAAAATCTTATAAATTAAAATGTAATTTACTATAAAAATTATTAATGAGTAACTCTGTATTTAATGATTTCTATATAAAGTATGAATTATATAGGTACATACCAATATGCTATGATTTATGCAATTAAGCTCGAAATCCCTAAATACTGTATTAGATTTTTATTTAACTATACTATTGTTCGTAAAATTGGTATTTCGTGCGAAATTTAAATGTTTTTTTATACCCACTTTCCTTTTTTATTCATGCAAACAGAATATATTGTTCTCTTTTCATCAGCAAGTAAATTTATAGTGGCAGATACGTTTACGTTTGCCTATTGGCGTGGATTGTGCAGTTACTAGCAAAGGCACAACCATCATAAAAACTCCATTTAAAATCTGGATAGCTTTCCGGATATCACCGAGACTAACTTATAAAATGAGTACAATAGTTGTATATAAAATAGCCTTTGTTGTAGATTACTACGGCATAGGCTATTTTATATTGTTAATATATTTAATACGGAAGTTGACTGGCGCACTCTCCCGATTTAAACTTTGATTTTTTAACTGTCGTCCTCTCATATAGATAAATCTTTTTGAGGATTACTCCAATTATTATTATAAATTTATTGTACTGTTTGATATTTTCCTAATTTGGAACGTTGACGTGTTTTACATACTTAATAAATAGCTAAAAGCAAGTCCGCTGGAGGAAGCTTGCTTTTTGATAAAGCTTTGACAACTCAAAAATCATTTGTCTATATTAATCACTAATAGAAATTTATGAGAATTATTGCGAATACTTAATATGTAATTTAAAACCATAAAACCTTACATATTTCTTTTAACAATTACTATAATCCATCGTAAGTATTAAAACAATGCTAACTCTTATGGTACTTAATCAAAATTTCCCCTTAATTAACGAAGGTTGTATTTTTGACTTTCCAGTCTTCAAGTTTAATGCTAACCCAAAATCCATAGATACCTAGTGTAATAACTGTCAGAAGTAGCCATTTAATCCAGTTACCAAACAAGCCAACCGCTGAACCGTTAAATTCCATTCTATGCCCATCAACCACCGTATGGTTAATTTTCCAGCCGTAAACCATACATAACGCCCACGGATAGCAAATACCAAACGTGCACACTGTAATAAGTGTTCCCAAGATACTCCAACCAATGAAGCTCAAAAGGCCACCATCAAAGAAAGACTGACGTCCCCATTTTGATTCTGGTCCATAGTTACTTCCTGCATTAACGTTTATGTTAATATTTTCTGCCATAACACACACTCCTTTGCTAGTTTATCGTGATTAGCGCACGTATTTTATTTAATATAACCTTGCATATTTTACCACAAAAATTTAACTTTCTTAAACTTTTTAAACGTTTAGTTATTTCATTCATACCAATAAGCTCAAAAACTTCAATCAATGCTGCTATGGTCTAAGAAAACAGCTAAAATACTAGCTTTAATTCTGTTCCTCTCATTGCCAGATATATTAAGTAATTCATCTATTTCTTCCCACTTAAATTTCATTTCACTATACAGAACGTATGTTTCAAGAAAATATATAAAAACGAGTTTGCATTCAATTCCTTTTATTATTAAAACTTCATTTGTTAAATGTAACTATGTATCTCCTATTCTTTATCCTCCTTTAAAATAAAAAGCACCCGAATGGATGCCAAGATTAAACATTTCTGATTTCCTTCCTCCCTTTAATATTCTAGCGCTTTGATATGCGTATTGATTAAACCAAAAACAGGGATATAATTGCGGATGCTCGTTACATCCGGTGTGTTAAAATCAACCCATAAATCATGAACTCGTTATGCTTACCTAGTGCTACCTGTAAAATAATCATAATCAAATGTGTTTCATGATTATTTGCTTCTCCAATTGAGTCATCTTCTTTGATACCTGCAACATTAAAATAGCGAAGTACTACATAATTCATGTCACTTGCCTGACTCACCAACAAGTGAAAATGCCGCAAAATGCATTACACCTTCAATTTTCTTTTCTTGAGAGAAGACTTCATACATGAATTTCTTATGACGTCTATCCCCCCCTCGTATAAACGTGCTTTTTCATGTAACGATTCGATATGACCAGTCAATAGATTATCGATTACAGCTACTTCATAGCCATTGATGATTAATTGCATGACGACATGTGAGCCAATATATCCTGCACCACTTAAAATAAATACTGGCATCTAGTCATTACCTATCGATTTATACTTTGTAATTCCTTGATAAAACGATCAAACCCTGCTCTACCCTCTTTATTCACCTTATAAACACCCGCATCTTCTAAGACGCGTTCAAATTTCTTTGCAACTTTAATTTGAAGAAATCTTTTAATGTTCTCTTCTGTATATCCCCCCTGGACTTTTAATTCATCTGCCCATTTTTGATGGATTTTTGGAACATTTCCCCCCTTATCTAACAAATACAGCTCTACTTCATAAAGCTCCATAATCAAACGTGGGGGGAGAATTGCTAGGCCCATGACTTCAATAAGTCCTATATTTTCCTTTTTAATATGTTGTACATCTGGATGTGGATGAAAAATTCCATCAGGGTATACTTCACTCACATTATTATCACGAAGTACAAGATCAATTTCGTACTTTTCTTTACGTCGCCGCACAATTGGTGTAATTGTATGATGTTTTGTACCATCTTTTGATTGCGCACGAATTTGTAAGGATTCATCTGAATAGTTCTTCCAAATTTCATGTATATAGGTACTGGCATTAATGAGTTCTTCTTTATTTAGAGAAGACAGACGAATCACACTCATTGGCCAGTTGACGATACCACAAGAAGTATTTGGATAGGCAGGCAATTCAAATGTTTTAAGAACGTTAGCCTTTGCCATTGGAAAGTTATGGCGTCCGGCTTGATAATGATCATGGCTTAAGATAGACCCTCCTACAATAGGTAAATCCGCATTTGAACCAATGAAGTAGTGTGGCATTGTTTCTACAAAACTAAACAAACGAGAAAATGCCTCACGAGAAATTTTCATTGGACGATGCTTTTTGGATAATACGATGGAGTGTTCATTAAAGTATGCATATGGTGAATATTGAAACCCCCACCCTTCCCCATCTAGCTCAATATTAATAATTCGGTGATTGCTTCTACCTGGATGGTTCAAGCGACCGAAATACCCTTCATTTTCAATACAAAGTAAACATTTTGGATAATTACCCTTCGTTGTATTTCTAGCTGCCATGATCTCTTTGGGATCTTTCTCTGGCTTGGATAAATTAATAGTAATCTCCAGTTCGCCATATTTTGATTCTGCTACATATTGAATATTTTTTTCAATCGCACGTGTCTTTATATAATCATTTCGTTTACTAAGTTCAAAGAAATAATCCGTTGCTTGTTTAGGACTTTTACGATATGCCCTCTGAAAATTTGCATTAACCTTAGATGGAAGTGGCGTAATCACATCCATTAAAAGCGCTTCAAGCATTTCACAATTAACTGGATTTTTAGAGATTTTTAGATTTTCCATCGCTTTATCTATCAGTGTATTTAACAGCACATGTGGGTCCATTTCGACTACGCTAGTAATCTCCCCCATGTCCGATTCGCCAATCAAACGTAATAGTTGATTGTGCGTATAAATTCGGTCAGTTTCCTCAATGGCTCCATTATTAATTGCAAGAGTAGTAAAATCATAAATTGCTTGGCTTGTTTCCATCTTTTTCACCCCATTCATCATCCGATTGCTGTAGTTCCACTACCAATGTGTGCTACATAAAAGACAGGCGCATATCCTACAAATTTAAGATATTCATCATAAACGTTGTTTTTAAAAGCATGGACTTTACTTTCTTTTACTAATGCAATGGCGCATCCACCAAATCCAGCCCCAGTCATACGTGCCCCAAGTACACCCTCTTGTTTTTGTGCAGTGGCGACTAATGTATCTAATTCCAACCCAGTAACTTCATAATCATCTCTTAAAGATGCATGAGAAGCATTCAATAGCTTTCCGAATTCTTCTAAATCATTTGCAGTAAGAGCTTCTTTTGCTTTTTTTGTGCGCTCATTTTCATAAACTGCATGCTTGGCGCGTTTAATTAAGGTTTCATCCCCAATAAGATTTTGATTTTCATCAAATTCTGCTTTGCTTAGTTCTCCAAGTGTCTTAATTTCTAACTTTGTTTGGAGACATGCGAGTGCTTCTTCACATTCAGCACGGCGTTCATTATATTTTGAATCTGCTAGTTCTCGGCGCTTATTTGTATTCATAATTACAATAGCATAATCATTCAAAACCACTGGTACCATTTCATACTCTAACGTATTGGTATCTAGGAGAATTGCTTTGTCTTCTTCACCAAATCCAATGGCAAACTGATCCATGATACCAGAGTTCACACCAATAAATTCATTCTCAACTTTTTTACCCATTTTTACTAATTCGAGTCGTGTTACATCTAAGTTGAACAGGTCTTCTAATACTACGCCCACAAGTAATTCAAGTGAAGCACTACTTGAAAGTCCTGCGCCATTTGGAATCGTCCCTTCAACTAATAATTCAAAACCAGAGTCTATTTTATGGCCAGCTTCTTTCAACGTTAAAATTACCCCTTTTACATAATTTGCCCAATTATCATTTCTATCGTAATTTAGTTCATTTACGGTAAAGCCAATCACTCCAAGCTTCTCAAAGTTCGTTGAATAAACTAATACTCTATCATCCTCACGACGCCTAGCCACTCCATAAGTTCCATATGTAATAGAAGCTGGGAATACATACCCACCATTGTAGTCTGTATGTTCACCGATTAAGTTGATACGTCCTGGAGAAAAATATTGAGTTGTTTCTTGATCTCCAAATATCTCAGAAAATTTTAAAGCCAGCTCACGTTTCTTTTCCATAAATATAAACCTCCCTTTTGCATCCGTTTTAAATAAGTTTCGATAGCGGTATCTAATCCTTCTATACATGTTTCATATTTTAAGGGACTATCAAAAATATGCTCTCAAATAATATGAAATTCTGTCGCTGTTTGATAAGTTGAATCCGCCCTAAGAACCATATCCCCAAAATCAGAAAACTGTTCAGCACCTGGACAAACCTGTGTTTCAAAAGTAATTCCTCCATGGTTTGCAAGTTGCTTACCATGCATGAGCGGTGTATTCCCACCAAAATTTGCTGTAAAGATGACGACGCTGGGTTCTTCTGTGGCTACTTCAATAGAAACCACTTCATCTGGGCTAGTGAGTTTCACTGAACTATGTGATAGTTCAGGTTGATTCAAGAAGAAAGGATGATCAATTCCACCCACTAATTCTTTTTGAACAAAATTACTACTGAAGGTTTCTTTGAGTTTAACTGGCTTTCTAAAATCAAATGCAGTCCCTTCTACGGGTAACTTCACACCAATTGGAACACCTTCCGAATCTAGTGGTGCAAACCTATCACTATCCACCCATAATGTGTGTTCATTTACGGGTTGCGCTACATCACCAGTTAAGTTGAAGTATACGTGGTTTGTTGGATTGAATAAGGTATCTTTGTCACTTGTCG
The DNA here is from genome assembly GCF_056399205.1 of Bacillus sp. 01N45. Lineage (NCBI taxonomy): Bacteria > Bacillati > Bacillota > Bacilli > Caryophanales > Bacillaceae > Bacillus > Bacillus sp. 01N45. Next base: position 43,257 of record NZ_JBFTQW010000018.1, on the reverse strand, counting down.
CTCTAGTTTCCACTTTCCAAACATTGGTGTTAGTCAATGTATAACGTATCTCAATATCAAGGTTCCCCGGAAAGCCATTTTCACCATGTGGGCTCACCATATGAAATATCACTGAGGTCTCATCATTATTCTCGACAACACAATATTGCCACTTTTTACTTTCAAATCCTGGAGTACCGCCATGTAAAGTGTTCCCGTTTTTCTCATCAACTTGTACTTTATAGATTTCCCCGTCAATTTGAAAAGTTCCATTTCGAATTCGTCCAGCTACACGTCCGATTGAGGCACCAATATATAAATCCTTTTCAAGGTATTCCTTTGCTGTATCAAAACAAAGTATAAGCTCACGTAAGCCATTCGATGTCGGTACCTTCAAACTCGTAATACGAGCTCCTAGGTCTGAAACTGTCAATTGCAGGCCGTTCAGATTGGTAATAGTGATACTCGTATAACCAGCACCGAAATCTTTTGTTGTAATGTTCATTTTAGATATCACCTACTCCTTTATTTAGAGTGAGAATGAGCAAGTGCAGCTCTAGAATTGAAATCATCCGCTGCTTTCTTATCATGATTTAGCCTTGCTTCTAATTCTTTGACAATTTGTACATGCTTTTTCTCTGTCAATGTAATCTTCCATGCGAAAATAATAGCGGAAAAAATCATGAGTACTGCTGGAAGATAAAACGCATAAAGATGGAATGTCGAAACACCATTAGCAGTAATATCTTCTGCTGTAGCATTGCCAGTCATCCCAGAAGCAACAGCTACAAACCCAACGATTCCGTTTGATAAAGCTCCCGCAATTTTATCGAGTAATGGACGAATTGATAATGTCACAGCTTCATTTCGGGTACCATTTTTCCATTGTCCATATTCAACTGAGTCAGTAATAGTCATTAAAGCTGAAAGGAAAATTAGTTGCTGAGGAAAATAGAAGAGCACCAATCCCACAATGACTATCGGTAAACTTGTTCCAGCTAAAGCGAAACATACGTATGCCAGAATCATCATTACAATACCGCCAATATATACAAAACGTCTTGAAATTAACTTCGTGAGTGTTGGGAAAAGCGGAACAGCAATTACACCTAGTACAGCTGCAATTAATCCCACAATCCAGAACTCACCTGAATTTCCTAAAATATATTTGAAGTAGAAGAATAACACAGCAGTAGTTGCAACATTTGCAATGGCATATGCAATATATGATAGTGCTAACCACATCAACTGATCATTTTTCCCAATAGCTTTAAAAATGTCTTTAAAGGTTGCTTTTTCTTGTTGCTGACGAATTACACTTTCATTTTCTTTTGTGCCAAACGCTGCAATAATGGCTGTCCCTCCAGAAATAACAGCTGCAATTAAACCGAACCAAAACCAACCAGAGGCGCCTTGAGAATGTTCTCCAGTTATCAAGAAAGTAAAGAAGGTGACGATCGGTACAACTGCGAGCGTAGTCCCATTCGCACCAAGTGATGAACCAAGTCGTGCAAACGTTGCTAATTTTTCTCTTTCCTTGGTTTCAGTGCTTAGCGCTGGAATCATCGACCAAAAAGCAATATCCTTAAATGAATAAAAACTATCGAGTAAGATGTAAACAATTGCAAACAAAATGATGAATAACGTAGTATTATGAATTGCAAGACCAAAGAAATTGGTAAATATGCATACAAGAAGAATAGAACTAACTAAGCCACCAACAACTAACCAAGGCTTAAACTTTCCGAATCTCGTTTTTGTATTGTCAATTATTCCTCCAATAATCGGATCGAAAATAATTTCTACCAATCGGATTACTACAATTAAACTCGTAACAATTCCAATCATTTTTCCCGCTGTTTCTTTATCTGCCCCAGTGAACATCGCACTCGTAACAAAGACCATAAAATAGGTGCTCAAAGTTACATAAAATATGTCATGACCAAATGCACCTAAAGCATAGGAAACACGTTGTTTTAATTTACCATCCATTTTCATTCCCCTTTTTGTGAAGTTCCCCTCCGCTTGGTTTTAATAACAGAGAGAAAGCGTTTTCAAAGTTGCGCATAAAAAAATAACGAACTACATTAATCTTCCTATGGTTATCTTTTTCATGTATAGTTTAACAAGAAAACGTTTTCTGTTTTATATCATTTTGTGACCTTGATTTAACCTTTTGTTGCATTTCTTCCTTCAAAAGGTATATTGGTTATAGTAATCTCGAAGAAGGGAGAAGCACATGGAACAAGCCGTATTTATAAAAAAAGAACACCACCACTTCTCGAGCGAACTTTATTTTGATTTTTGTGGGTTTTCAAAAACACTACCTTTTCATGCATTTGGTCCTGCTGTACGTAACAGCTACATTATTCATGTCGTGCTGGATGGAAAAGGGAAGTACTATGTAAAAGATAAAAAATATTCATTAAAGCAAGGGGATCTTTTTCTTATTCCTCCAGGAGAGTCTACCTTTTATCGTTCGGACGCAGAGGAACCATGGCTGTATGCATGGCTTTCATTTGGCGGGAAGGTTGCAGAAGAAATTATTAACTTTTCAAATTTTAAAGGTGATAACTACGCTGTTACCTCAACTAATATTCAACAATATTTGGAGATTATTTTGGAGTGTATGAATTGCTCCTACAGTACATTAGAAGATGAATTAAAATTGAATGAGTTAACCTATCGTTTTTTAAGATTATTTCTTACAGATGGTAGCTCACTCTCACCAGGAGTAAAACAAAAATTTTCACGACTCGCAAATGATGCCATGATTTATATTGGAGAGCATTATATAGAGGAAATTACCGTAAGTGAAGTAGCAAATCACCTTGCGGTCAATCGAAGCCATCTTTCTCGAGTATTTCAAAATCATTTTGGGATGAGCATGAAGGACTGGATTATAAGGATGCGTATTAATCACGCAGCGTATTTACTTTCAATGACTAATGAATCGGTAGAAAATATATCTTATCAGGTGGGTTTTCATAGTTTAGCAGCCTTTAGCCGCATATTTAAAAAAGTGACTAAGGAAACTCCTACGCACTACCGAAAACGTATGTCAAAAGATAATTTCCAATCAACCTCTTTATTAGACTTAAAGTTATTACTAGATAAACAAGATATTATTTCACGAGCCACCTAGAAAAAATAAAAATAAATTTTGTAAACTTACTAAAATTAATTTATATAAGTTCCAAACTAAATGTTTAATGATTATATGGGGGATCGCCAGCATTTCGGAAAAAAACCACGCTACGCAAAAAATAAGCTGTCCAGATGGACAGCTTATTTACATAAAATTCGTTATTGGAAGTAAAAAAGGTATTACATGCTATTCCGAATGCAATAAAACAAATAAAATGCCAAGATAACAACAGTAATAATATTTGATGCTGTTCTAAAAGTTTTGTTTTCATATGTTTTATTTAACAAGAAGAAGAACAAAACGACCCAGACCCCGTTGGAAAAGAATAATGTTAGTGCATTGAAAATAACTCGAAACACAAACATAGAGTCTTCCATTAGCTTTTCACCCCAGTTATTTTCCTTATTATACCATTCTTAAAAAGTGATGTGCGGTGTTTTTTTGATTGTATATCCTATACATTCTCGGTTAACATAACGTCCTATTATCGGTAGCAAGGAAAAAGGGGAATCCTTACTCTCAGAAGGAATCCCCTTTTTTATTTTCTATAAAGCTATTCATCTTTTTATGCATTCCTATTATGGCGCGGTTTTAGGTTTCTCGTTTGTTACTGGATTAACCGAAAAACTGTATAAAATCTCGTATGCTCTTAGCGTGGTTTTTTTCCAAAATGCTGGCGGTACCCCATGCCCATCAACTTTATCAAACTTTAAAACAAGGTAATATTATTTTCGGAAGATTAGATCGGATAAAAAGAAAGCAAGGTGTTTCGAATAGTTAATTATAACCGTAAAGAGCATTTAAAACAGCTTCATCAAGAAAGAAAAGAGAAGACCTATATAAAGGTCGATGAGGCTATTAAAAGGCTCGTAAGAGCTAATGAGAACATTAATTTTAATAGCGTTGCAAGTGAAGCTGGTGTAGCTAAGGCAACATTATATAACCATTCCGACCTTAGGGAACGAATCGAGACATTACGTCAGCAACAATCGCAATCCTTAACTCAACAACAAATAAAACGTAAAATGAACGATAACAATAAGGAAGCTCTTATTGAATCGCTTAAACGTAAGAATAAGAAGTTAGAAGAAGAAAATAAAAAATTACGTAAGCAATTGAAAGTTGCTTATGCAGAGGTTTATAAAAAGTTCTAGTTTATAAGGAATTTATTATTAAACAATCGACCATTTAATTGAATAAGACTACACAAAAAGTCGCTTTCCCTTACGTAAGGAAAGTGACTTTTTCGATTGATTTCCCCCTTGTTATCAAGCTTTTTACTTTAAGTTCCTTTGACTAATTTTGAAAATGTTGTTGACTATTCAGTTGAACTGTATTAAGTTATTATTAAGTTGAACTATATAGTCAAACTGAATAAAGGGTGAGTATATGAAACATAAATTATTACCGTTGTCTGAAACCATGCATTATATTTTATTAGCCATGCGTGAGCCACTCCATGGCTATGCCGTAATGCAGAAGATAGAAAAGATAAGTAACGGTACTGTTATTTTAGCAGCTGGTACATTATACGGTGCGATTGAAAACTTGAATAAGCATGGTTGGATTGAACCTGTTGGAGAGTCCGGTCGGAGAAAAGTTTATATGATAACTGCAGAAGGAAGCGCTATTTTGAAAATGGAACAAAACAGGTTATTGCATATTTTATCCCTGTACGAAGGAAGTGAATCGAATGAAGAAATTTAGTAAGATGTTTTTTGATATTGAAAAAGAGGAGCAATGGCTGAACGAGCAATTACAAAAAGGCTATCGTTGTACAAATATTAGTGGATTAGGAATATACACTTTCGAAAAAACTGACAAGAGATATGTTATACGACTTGATTATCAAGATTATTTACCTAAGAAAAAGTTGGTTGAATACAAAGGGATATATGAGGATTTCGGTTGGAACTATATAAAAGGGCCCTGGCTTAGTGGAATACGGTATTGGCAAAAAGAAGATGATGATCAAAATGAAATCTTCTCGGATCGCCAATCAAAGGATAATCATTATAAAAAATTAATGAATTATTCATTTTGGTTGGTTATGCTGTGTTTAGCTTATTCTTATATGTTTTACAAGGATTCGGGATTATATCATGAAGGTCTTTGGAGTATGAAAGGTTCATTATTTTGGAAGGCATTTTTATTTGAAACTCCATTTGTCCTTTTGAAGTTGTCTTCCACACTTCTGTTTGTTTTTTTTGGTATCAATTTCTATAAAACTTATCGAAAGTATTCAATGTTAAAAGAAAAATAAACGTTTTTTAAATTTTCCAGAATCGGGTGCGATTGTGGAGCAAGAAGTAAAGGAGTGATACATATTAGTCAATGACTAATATGTATCACTCCTTATTTTTTATGACTTTTTTTGATTTAGGTCTTGATAATGTAAATTAAACAACTATATTATCTCCGGACATCTTATTGTATAATTTCCTTAATAATCGGTACCTTCTATATAATCATTAGGTTAAACTTTTATAATGCTTTCAGAATAAAAACGTGATGTCTTTTATGGCAACCAAGTTTATTTTTATCGTTTTGGGGGGACATTAAAAACTTAAGTTGATGGGCATGGACTGAATCCCCTTGTTGTAGATTTTTATTTTATTATTAATAATTACGGTATATGAAATTATTAATAATAAAATAAAAAAAGCTCCCCTGAAAGGAGCTCCTTACCTTACAAAACATTTAAGAAATCATTCTATTACCAGCTCTACTTAAGATTTGGAGCATGGTTATAACTCATTCACCCCTGTTTGTTACGATAAATCATTGGTCAAAGACTATTCTTTTTCTGTGTATTATTTCAAGCTCTTTAGATGTTTTCTTTTTGTGAAATTTACCTCAAAACAAATTAACTAGATAACAAAACGTAAAATAACAATGCAGCAGCTTCTTGCCGTTTCATACTTTGTTTTGATAGATAATCTGCTGATCCATCTTCATTATATATAACCTCAGGCCCTACTAAACGATGACCTACAATGTTTTTCACGGATTCTATTGCCCAATCATCAGTGTCTCCCTTTAATGTTGCATCTGCAGATGGCGCTCCTAACATTTTTAAATACTGCCAAGTAATCCATGCTGCTTCTTGTCTAGTAATTGCACGGTCTGGATGGAATTGTTCTCCTTCTTTTTCATATAAAATACCAATTTCATATAACTTTTGAATATGTGGTGCATACGGATGATTTTTCACATCAGTAAACACTGGTTCTTTTTTTGAAGGTGGTGCAAAGTAAGCAATTTGAGATAACCAATAAACAAATTCTGCTCGTGTAAGAGAAGATTCTGGAGTGAAATTCCCCTCCTTATTGGCTTGTAATACCTCGTATTGATGCAAGGGATCTATAAATTTAGCATATGGATGATTTTCATCTACGTCTTTAAATCTCTCAGGCTCACTTAACTTTAACGCTGAGCTGCCAGAGTTCCAATGTATCATTTCTTTCACAGTACCATCTTTGTGAAGTTTAAATGCCATATAATTCCCTTTTTCATCCTCAAATAGTAAAGGGTCTATTTGTTTTAGCTCCTGTTTACCATAAACCTTATCAGTTACATATAACTTTCCTTCACTTATGTTCACATGTGACACTAGGTTTTTTAATCTCAAATCACGGTAAACCCCTTCAAATTTCTTTAATTCTTCTTCATTAGGGTTTAAATATTCAGGCTTTGTCTTATCTGGGAAATATTCATTCATAAAATCATCAAATACTTCAACAGGTAGTGCTGAACTATCTTTATTTGTAACTACAAAAACTCCAATTTTATGCTCAGGAATTAACCACATTAAAGATGAAAAACCTGGTATATTTCCACCTTTCCCAAACACATATTGCCCATTATGACTTTGCGGTGAAAAGAACTCAAATCCGTATGTCATATTAGGGTATTTGGGATGTAAAGCAAATTTTGTTTTTTGCATATCTTCTACGGTTTCTTTTTGTAGTATTTGGTTATTTTTATATTTACCATCATTCAATTGAGCAATCATAAAATTGGCTACATCACTTCCTGTAGAAAACATACTCCCTTGTGGCATATCTGTTGGTCTTGTTTGATAAAATGGAATGGCATTACCTTTAGCATCATATCCTGTTGCAAGCTTTTCTTTAATAAAATTAGTCATAACAAAACTGCTATTATGCATTTCTAAAGGGTAAAAAATATTCTTGGCCATATATTTGTAAAAAGGTGTGTTTGTCAGACTTTGAACAATATACCCTTGAAGCATAGAAGCAAAATTATCATATGTATATGTATCTCCTGGCTTTCTCACTACTGTGGGCATATTATCTTCTACATAATCTTTAAGCATAGTATAATCATTCTCTTGATAATGGATATCCTCTGGTCTAGGATCTACGTAATCAAACCCTGTTGTATGGGTAAGTAAATGTCCCATTGTAACTGGTTCACCCATTTTATTTTGATACTTTAATCCCCCCATATAATTTACTATATCTCTATTTATATCAATTTTACCTTGTTCAACTAACTGCATGACAGCACTAGCAGTAAAAACTTTTGATATTGACGCTAATCGAAAAACTGTTTTTTTAGGATCGATGGGAGTATTCTTTTCTTTATCGGAAAATCCAAATCCCTTTTGAAATAAAATTTGATTATCCTTTACAACGACAAGAGCTACACCAGCTGCGTTTTCTTTTTTCATTTTCTCTGGAATTACTTTATTGGTAAATGCTTCTACATCTTTAGGATTTAATGTTATAGGTGCAACAGTTTCGGCTTTTGAATAATTGCTCCCCAGAAAAAAAAACAAAAAACATACACTTACAGCTACTAACCTTTGAAAATAAATTTTCATTCCTTTATTCTTATTACCCAAATTAATTCCCCCTTTAATACTAGATTTATTGATTATACATCTATAGGTTAACCAACCATATTCTACCACTGCATTGATATTTTTTCTAATTTTATTTCAATTCTGTCATTTATTAATTTTTCTCCTTTAGAAGTAGTCTATATATTATTAAGTCTTAGTTATAGAAAATGCTAGACACTCTTTAATATAGGACTTCCCAGAAGTTTTTTCATAACATCCTACTTAGAGAAGACAACCATCGTTTATAATCAATAAAAATTGGCTATTTGGTGATGCGAGTACTATTAATGATCGATCTAATTTTTTTGAGAAGTTAGATAAAATTAAAAGATAGACCTACTGCATTATTTACTGGAAAAGATTACGGATATGGAGTGAAGATGACCTAATTGGCATCTTCACTCCATATCCAGCAATCAATCTCATAATATGCTAATATATAGATATTGATATTAGGAGGATTTAGATGATGAAGAAATCAGTATTAGCAGTTGGTTTATCGGTTGTAATGCTAGCAGCTTGCGACGAAAAAGAAATAGTTCAAAAGGAGCAACCAAAAACACAACAAACAACGGCGAAAACAGAACAACCAAAAGATGAGCAGACACGAATGGTGAAAAGTGTTGAACGTAGAACCAAGGAGATTATAGAATATTTCGGTGGTATTGTAACAACGGTTGAATTAAATAAAGAAAGTAACTTGTATGTCTTATATGTTTTCGTTGATAAAACAGCATTGTCAAATGCTGACGAAGGCCTACGGAAAAATTTTAGCTATAGAACAAGAACAAAGTTAAAAGACGCCGTTGCGCAGAGTGGCTTGCAAGAATACGACAAAACAACCATAAGATACTTCACATCAGATGGTAAAACAGAAATCGAATTTGAATAAGCACTCACGGGAGTGCTTTTTATTTTCACTTGTTATTTCAAGGGACGGAAGATTGTTCCGAACTTTTGACAATTAACCAAGGTACGTAAAATTATTACGCTCTTTTCTTTCAATGCATCTTAACTTTGATTCTTTCTCATTATTATAAAAGCTACCATTCTAGCAAGAATAGAACTAGTTAATGGATCAATTATTACAGTTAAAAAATCGTTCAAAAGCGTACTCCCTTTGAATTCCCCCCACTTTCACTTCATTTAAAAATGAGGGATTCCTAAGTAAAGATTCTTTCAAACTCTAATTTATTTGACTATCCCCGCATCCCTTACGGTTTGAAGCCTCATCGCTTCATTCTTTAAAATAAAAAATTGTGAAATCTTATAGCATTATGTAAGACATTTGATATCAAATATACTACATTCACTATGAAATTAGTTTATTTATAGGATTTCTATTGATAAACAAGGTACTAAATTGACTCTTAAGAAGTCATTACCATTGCATTTGTCGAAAAATTGAAAAAATATGTGTAGATAGATATCATCTTAAATACATATATAATTAATTTTAATTCTCTGACATAATTCCACATAATTCTTAAACCAGTTTTTTGTGCATTATTAAATAGAATATTACACAATGTCAGTCTTTAAAAGATTATATATCAAAACTTTAAGAGAGGAAGATAAACTATGAAGATGAAAAGAAAAATCATGATGACAACAGCACTTGCAGCTACGTTAGCTACAGGTGCACTACCTTCTACATCAGTGTTTGCTGCAGAAAAAGAGGCTCCTATCCAACAAAAAGAGGCACAAATGAGTATTCAACCATTAGCACAAAATAATTTAGAAACAGCTGTTAATGCTGCCTTAAATGGTCCAGAAGTCAAAAAAATAAAAGTATTTGAGCATGAATTTAATGTAAAAGAAATAGAAGTAGTAAATCTAGGTGGAGGAAAAAAATATGTTAAAGGACAAATTTCTCATCATTTAAGTTTCCGTCCAGATGATCAATTTTATTATGAGTTTACTGTGCAAGATGGAAAAGTAGTAGATAAGCCTGTATTTAATATTGATAGAGGTGGTTGGACACCATTTGCTGCTCCACTTTTATCAATTCTTGCTGCGTATAATGGAATTCCAGTTAATCCAAATGATTTAAATGCACTTGGTCAGCAGCTTGGGAAAGTTATAGACGGAAGCTGGGAACATGCAGCTCAATCTATCGCAACTGTAGTTAGTCTAAGTTTTAATGAGTAGAATCTTTTAATTTTTATTAGCATTGTAGGGACCACTTTTCCTGAATAGCCTTGTTTTAAGAAATTCCTGAAACAGCTATAAATAGATTTTTACCGCTCACTCACATTATCTTAATTTGTTAACCACCTTTTCATTCATAATATGTCACAAAATAGAAGTCTTTTTAAGGCTTCTGTTTTGTTTGTATACAATACAGCAAAAAGCTTATTTTTTACCTATCTTTGCTTCAATTCTTTAAGAATCTATTTGGCTATTAGATACAATTCATTACAATAAACTAATAATATTTCAAGTTAGCTCACTACCCTTTTTTCAATTACAAAAATTCATTGCATTAGGAATAATAAACAATAAATATAGTAAAGAACCATCTTATTATAGCTATTGTTTAAAAATCAGGAGAGATATAATGATTAAAATGAAAATGAAAAATTTCTTTAAAGATAGCATCCTCACTTGTTTTACACTGGCTAGTTTAAGTACACCATCTACTATTTTAGCTGATAGTCATCCAGGTTATTCCTATGAACCTAATCTAGGTTACCAAAATCCATCATGGATGTCAGAAGTAGCAGATTCAACAAAATTAAGTGAAATATCTATTCCAGGAACTCATGGCACAATGGCTTTACATGGAGCAAGTTTTCTTGATGAAAATTTGACAAGAAATCAAACTATGAGTCTACCCCAACAATTAAATTCTGGAATTCGATATGTAGATATGCGTGTTAAACGTGTAAAAGATTCTTTTGCAATGTACCATGGTATTGTCAATCAAAAAGCAGTTTTTGAAGATGTATTAAAAGAAGCAATTCAATTTTTGAGAGATTATCCTACAGAAACAATTTTAATGCGCTTAAAGGAAGAAACTACTCCCGAAAGTGGATCCCTATCATTTGAGGAGATATTTTTAAAATATAAAAACGTTAATGCTTCATATTTTTGGGATCCTAATTCTGTACCAACTATAGACAGAAACAACCCTACTTTAGGAGATATCCGGGGTAAAATTGTAATCTTACAAAACTTTACATCCTCTCAATTGTACGGTATTGATTACGATGGTTTGAATATACAAGATAAATTTGAAATTGGAAGCGGACCAGACGAAATATATGAAAAATGGGATGCGATAAAAAACCATTTACAAAGTGCAAATACTAACTATAATAATGGAAAAATATATCTTAATCATTTTAGTGGTACGGGTGGTGCAGCCGCATTTTTAAATAATGTATATCCTTGGTTTGTTGCAAGCGGAAAAGAGAATAGAAATACTGATAGTAGTCCTAAGTTAATTCAAACAAATTTCACTAATTCGTGGAGTGATTTTCCCCGCGATAGAAATGGGCAAGTATATTATGGTGGGATGAATACACTTGGGACAGAACTCTTACAGCAAGGTAGAATTAGACATTCTGGTATTATCGCAGCTGATTTTCCTGGGCCAGGTTTAATTGATAGTATCATTAAATTAAATGGTGTACATTCGAATGAAAAAGAGATATTAATTTCGCAAATTCCATCCGAATCTAGTCCTTTATCTGGACAAAAAAATCGTTCTAGTCAAAACTTTAAAATTGATAATTTACCTGTAGGTACTAAAGAATTAAAATGGGTTATTGAGCCTTCAGAGAAAGATCATCCTTCTACTATCTCTTTCAATGTAATGATTGATGTTTCCTTAGGTACCGATTCTATTCGTTGGAAAAATATTTCACATGAATCTAGGACTGAGGCTTACACAAATACTAAATATTATATCGCAAGTCCAATTGGTGCCACTAGCAAATTCACTGTGAAAATATACGCTATTACAAATTAGAAAATAAAAGAATCCCATTGGAGTTCCTTTTTGAAGGAATACCGCTGGGATTCTTTTCTGATTTCATTTCGTCAACATTAGAATGGTAATTAAATTTGTTAGCATATCATTTAAACCATTAACGGATTTCTATTTGCAACGACCCTTTACTTTCAAAGAAAAACCTAAAAATGTTAACTACATTTTCCCACTTATCATTTATTCAAAACTGGCTTCCAAAGCGATAGGGCAAAAATCCAATTTGTGTCACCATTGCCTTGATAATCTTGAACTGCTTCATACACTTTTCCCTCATGTACTACTCTATCACCTTTTGTATATGCTTTTCTTGCATCCCATTTTTCATATGTGGAATCCTCTGACTTTGTTACTACATTTAATACATCACTTCTACTAGATTCATTTCCAGCTAAATCAACCGCCGTCACTACATATTTATACGATGTATTAGCCTTTAATTCTTTATCCATAAAGGATGTATTAGCCGTTGTCCCAATTTTATTCATAACTCCAAAGCTTTCTCTATATACAATATAATGGTCTACACCTACATTATCTTCAGACGGACTCCACATCAAATCAACAGTGGTCGCTGTTGTACTCATACTATGTAATCCTTTCGGTTGGGTCGGAGCTTCTATATCTGGGATTTCATTTGTTGTCTTAACCTTTAGTTCTTCACTTTCTTTTGATATGTTTCCAGCAGAGTCTAACGCCTTTATTGTATAGGTATATTCCGTATTTGCTTTTAGTTTTTTATCTATAAATGTTGTACCTGGTACCGTATCAATTACTTCCCCATTGCGTAACACTTGATATTCCTTTACACCTATATTATCCGTAGAAGCCTTCCATGTTAGTGCAACACTATTGGCAGTAACTTTAGACGCATTTAATTCAGTTGGTTGACTTGGAGCTACTGTATCGGGAGTTTCATTATTTACTAGATTTACATCAATTACATTATAAAACGCATTTGACGTATCTGCTACATCCCATACAGCTAAAATAACATGATAACCATTGCGATCAGTTGGTACATTAATTGTATGTGTTAAATTATTTGATGCGGCAGAACCATCATGTTTCACAGTTCCAATTGGCTCTAATTCAGCACGTGTTAATGGTTTATTAGGATCCCATCCCTTTTTTGTAATGTAATAATGCCATTTACTTGTAGGATGTGCAGCTGTATATTTCCATGTAAAGGTATTTGCTCCACCTTTAATCGTGTTTTTGAACCAGCGATTTGATGTTTGTTGGTCAAGAATTCCTCCAAACAGTCCTCCTGCCGAAGCGATTTTCCCATCAATCGGTCCCCCATCTGGGAACCCTTTAGGTGCTTCTAGGCTTTGAGGTTCGTACATTATATTTCCACAATTTAAATTCAACGCTCCATAATTCTGACTACATAAAGCAGCACGACTGCTTGGCTTTTCAACAAATCCATGTGCATAAGCACTTTGAGGAATCATAGTAATAGCCGTCACCCCTGCGGCTAAAACACAAGCACCAATGCCTTTTTTACTTTTTCTTAATCTTTCAAATTTAGATGTAAATTTCAAATTCATTCTTGTCCCCCCAATATATTATTGCTATCGCTAATATAATAGCAATATAGAGATAAACGAACAAATTACTAATAAATATACTAATATCTCTCATACATTGGTACGTTTATTATTATTTTTAATCTCATATAAAAATAAAATAAATACAATAAGTCTATTTTGTAACATTATGTATTAATAGAGCAATGAAACCCCCTCTTATTTTCACAAAAAATTCAAATGTTAATTTAAAGAATTATATTTAACCTTATGTAAAAAAATACAGTTTTAAAGTAAAAAAGTCTGGAAGAAACTGATATTATCAGTTCCTTCCAGACTTCACATTCCCATTATATAACTTGCAAATAAGTCATTTCTAAAGCTAAATTCACGCATATTTTCTAAATCTTAAAAAATACAATAAATAACCTACTTATATTCACATGGTGAATGCACACAAATCCTTTAATCTTAGACATTTACTCCTATAACCACATAACTACTGTAATTTATATATTGATTTACTTCAGAATGTTCAAACTCATATAATAAAATTACCAGGCAAAATGAACTACTCACCACTTAGCAAAACATAAAGTGGGGGCTTCTCAGTTACACGACGAAATTAACCTTTCGTTTCCCTGATCGTTTTGTCCAACTTAACTTTATAGTCCTTTTTAATAGTCATCTCCTACCCTATTAATCCTTATTTTAAACAAATCATCAAGAGATTGATTATGTAAGATAAGAAAAGAGAATTATAAATCCAATTTTAACCATAAATTTCTACCAATTTATTATATTATTTTTACCTAATAAGGTACAGAAACAAAGGGAAAAACTTCAGTATGTTTGAGGTTTTCACTAACGTTTTTAGGGTGAAACGTTTAAAGGGTACATTACTGAATTTTATTAAATGTCCCTGTACCTAGTATTTAAATTAACTTATGTCAAAATATTTTACAATACAAGTATGAAACGTTACATATTTCTATATTTAATGATACATTTCATCAACTTATCTCCCCTAATCTTTATGCTAAATATAGGAATTAAAGCTCATTGAGATATAATTTTAGAATTCTCATAATAGCAAATGAATAGATTAGGCACATAACTGTCACAAATTAATGACTTATCCATTTTCTCAACCATGAAAACTTTATTACCACTTCAATATTTACACTTAAACTAAAACACATCTATACTCACAATTAATTAATAATCTTTCAAATGAGTCAATTGTTTTATATTTTTTATTTTTTTATTGTACATTTATACATTTGATGTTAGGATTATGCCTATTAAAATTGAATCCCAACGATTCTTCTTTATAATTCCTATATTTTTATTATCAAATAAAAATATAGATTCTAAAACACGATCAAAATCAAAACAAAAATGTCGTTATTTCACAATGATGTCATGAAATACCTTTAGAATGGAAAGACATATGCAACAACGTGTTAAGGGGTTACAGGGGGAACAAAAATGAGAGACTTTTTTGATGATAAGTATAAAAATATTGAATTAAAAAGGAGGTTAATCAATTTAATAAGTGAAATTAGCGAATTCAAAGGAAAATTAGCTGCTTATCAGGAACAAAACCCTGACATATTTAATAATTTAGAAAGAACTATACCACTACATTACATAAAAAATTTCACAACTATTTATGAAGATGTAAAAGTTCCTCATAAAAGATTAAAAGAGCTTATTTTAGATGATATAGTACCTCAAAATATCTCGGAAGATGCTATTTTTTGTTATTATCAAACACTTTCTTTTGTACATAAAAACTCCTGTACTTTATTAATTAATCCAGCAACTATACAGGAATTACATTTTCAACTAATACATTACCTTACCTCTGACAGTGCCAATTGGCGTGAAAAACCTTTTATTATTCCAGGTATTCCCGAGCATGGAATGCACTTGAATAGTTACCGCATTCTTCCACATGAACTTATCCCACAGTTTATGGAGCAATTATGTGATCAATACAACTCATTAAATACTAGTAAGGGGCTACATTCGCTTTTATTAATAGCTCGTTTTATATTAAATTTTTATTGCATAGTCCCTTTCAATCAAGGTAATGGCAGGCTAGCATTTATGTTAATGCAGTTGTTGCTAATTAAGAGTGGACATACATTTGTAAAATATGTATGTTTGGATAAGTATATTAAGAAAAATGAATCTGAATATTACAATTCGATTTATAAATCTTCGGTAAATTGGTACTGCGAGGAACATAATAGTAGCTTTTGGTTAAAAACGTTTTTAACTATTATATTAGAGGCTTACAAAGATCTGCATAACACCGTTCTAGATTCTATATGTAAACATACTAAAGTTGAGAGAATTCAGGATTTTATATTTAAACAAAAACAACCCTTTACTAAGGAAAGTATTCGTAACAGATATCCAGACATTGCAGAGAGTACAATTAGTAAGGCTTTAAATTCCTTGCAATTATTTGGCCATATTAAGCTAGTTACAAAAGGAAGAAACGCAAAGTGGACTAAAGTTTGACCATATTTTTAAAACTCTTACAGCTCAAAAATTCAATTATAACGTTAGCAATCGTTTCAATGATTTTGGGCTCAAATTCATTGAATTATATTTTAAGCTATTATTACTACTTTAATTATTTCTAATTCTTACACAACTTTTTATAGGAAAAGGTACGTTTCCCTCCACCTTTTCCTATAAAAATATTAGATATTAATACAGAAAAAATGTCGAAAAAAGTCGTAATTTAATATTCTTTCTTTATTTTCTGGTTGTAAACGTTTCATTTTCATGTTACCATCTTAATCAAACAATAGATGGTAATACGACTGAAAGTATTTCTTTCCCTTAGAAACATATAAACGTACGGTAATATCAAGAAAGTAAGGCCAAAGAAATATTTGATACCTAACAAAATAACCAATAGGAATTTTGCACATATATTTTTCTGTTAATTCAGAAAAAACATTTTGTCCCTAAACAAAATTTGTTAGCGTGCAAAGTTCAATTACACTAGAACACCCAAATAATTGTAATTTCCTTTTTTATCGAGCATTAAGATATGAAAAAAATTCTTCCTAGAAAATTCAGCTGATTAACTTAAAGAGATCTAAATTACTGCCTTAAATGCCATCTATTGTTGATAACATATTTACCAACTATAAAAAAGAGCCCATCAAGGGTTCTTTTTTATTATAATCATTCAAATTTCAATTCTAACTCAATACTTAGATTTCCACACAAATTACCTCTACTTTTTTGCTCTCAACTATTAATTTTTATTCCCAAGTTGTTTAAATTTGTGAATAAAATTACATCAACTAAAAATAATAAATACAACTAATCGTTACATATTAAAGAGGTGTCAATATTGTCCTTAAATGAAGAAACCTTAGAAACTAAAACCAATAATACCATTGAAAAAATCCAAACAAGTAACTTAAAAGAACTTAAAAATACTTTAGATAATATCTTTGATATTAGTGCCGATTTAATTGAACACCCTTTGCAATTAAAAACAAACACGAATATTTTACTATATTATTTTGAAGGCCTTACAGATGGTGTCGCTTTAAAAGGAAATGTTGTTACACCATTATTACAAAAAGTAAATGAAGACAGTCAAATATTTAATTCTAATATTATTGCTACTCATACCAAAATAGTATATACATGGAATGAAATTAAAGAAGGATTACTTGAGGGTCAATGTGTTCTATTTATGGAAGGAGAAAAGCGGTCACTTTTAATAAATACAAAAGGTTGGGCAGAAAGAGCAATTCAAGAACCAATTTCAGAAGTTACTATTAAAGGATCCCATGATGGATTTATTGAAAATGCCACAAAAAATATAGGCTTAATTCGTCGATATCTTCCTTCTACAGAGTTGAAAATCAAAAAGCTGACGATTGGAGAACGAGCCACTTCTTTCGTCTATTTAATTTACTTAGGTGATGTCGCGAGCGTAGATGTAGTCCAAGAAATAGAAAACAGAATATGTAGAATTAAAACGGATGCGATATTAAGCATTGGTGAGCTATCTAATTTTACAAAGGATCAAAATTGGACTCCTTTTCCACAGGCTTATTTAAGCGAACGCCCAGATGCCATTTCAAATCATATACTCGATGGAAAAGTAGCAGTGTTAATGGATAGATCCCCTGGTGCAATGATTGTTCCAATGAATTTAATTGGATTCTTTCAAACTCCAGATGATTATAATATTCATTGGCTCATTGCTTCATTTTTTCGCGTATTACGATTTGCGGGATTTATTATAGCTATTTTTTTACCCGCATTTTATATTGCTATAGTCTCTTTTCACTTTGAAATCATTCCTATAGATTTATACACTTCTATTGCAACGTCAAGAGTCAAAGTCCCGTTCTCTCCCTTATTGGAAGCTTTTATAATGGAAATCACACTAGAAATGCTACGTGAAGCTGGTATTCGCTTACCACAACCAATTGGACAAACCATTGGAATTGTTGGAGGAATTGTAATTGGACAGGCGGCTGTTCAAGCTGGGCTTGTTAGTAACGTTATGGTTATTATCGTATCTATTACAGCCATTGCCTCATTTATTGTTTCTAATTATGATTTATCGAGTTCTATACGCCTTATTCGTTTTCCAATGATGTTATTGGCTTACTTTTATGGGATTGTAGGTATTGTTAGTGGATTAATGCTCTTATTTGCTCATTTTGTTTCACTAACTTCTTATGGTTCACCATACGGATTGCCAATAGCACCATTTCGTCTCCAAGAGTTAAAAGATTCTTTTGTAAGATTTCCTATTTCTATGCTTACCAGCCGCTCGAGTATAGGTCAGCCGAAACAAAGAAAGAAAAAAGAAGGTGGTTCACATGGGGAATCTTAAGTTTCAAAAATTAACTTTATTCGAATTCATTATTTTCATTCATTCACTGCAACTTGCATCTGGTATGTTAATTATGCCAAGCCCACTTGCTACCACGGCAGGGACAGATGGCTGGATTTCGATTATTCTTGGATGGATAGCTACTTCTATAATTGGCGTGTTTATTATATTAATGTTACAAAAAAATCCTAACAAAAACTTCTCACAAATCTTAAAAACATACTTTGGTAAATGGATAGGGACAATTCTTTTTCTTTTATATGCCTTTTATCTATTTTTTGCTGGCTTCAATACTTTATTAAAGGCAACTAATATTGTAAAAGTGTGGATATTCCCTTCCACTCCTGCTTATCAAATCACCATATTATTACTATTACCTTTTATTATTTTAGCTCTGAGTGGGTTAAGGGCTCTTACTAGTTATTCTATGCTTGTTTTCTTCTTCACTACTTGGATGCCACTATTTCTTCTTTTTTCACTAAAGAGTAACTACAACCCTTTACACCTACTACCTATTTTTAAAGAGGGATTATACCCTATTTTAAAGGCAACAAAAGAAACTATTACTCCTTATGCTGGCTTAGAAATTGCATATTATATATATCCGTTCTTGCAAAAAAAACAAAAGGCCATAAAAGGACTACTAATAGCTAATACTGGAACTATGATTTTCTATCTATATGTGACTATTCTTTCTTATATATACTTTAGTCCCGAGGGGATAAAAGACGTAATTTGGCCCGTATTTCATTTGTTAAAAGGGGTTCGTTTTTCTTTCGTGGAACGTTTAGAAATTATTTATATCGCTTACTATTTAATTGTATTCTCCACTACTTTATATCCGTATTTATTTTTCAGTTTTAAATCTATGACCATATCACTTCAAAAAAACGCCCGAAATTGGGCGCTACTTGCTTTTGTGTTATTTATAGTTGGCCTATTTATTTTCGTAAATCCCGATGTAGATCAATATTTGTTTATTTATTCTCTTATGGATATCTTAAATGTCATTTTCTTTATTCTATTACCGATCTTATTTTTCGTTTACAGTATTCTTTTTACTTGGGTTACTAGGAGGAAACAACTTTGATTCGAAAATGGATATGGATTGTAATTTGTTGTGTATATATAATTGGTTGTAGTCAGAGAATTCCTCTTGAAAAGGTTTCATTAATCCTGTTAATTGGCCTGGATAGAACTTCTAATGGAGACATAAAAGTTGGAACAAGTATACCACTCTTTCATCATAAACAGCCAAAAAGTACTATAGAACATTGGACACAAGCATCAACTGTATATACTGGATTCAGTAAGATAGATACGAAGTTAACGGGCTTTATGACAGCTTCCAAAGCTGAAATCATTTTAATTGGGAAAAAATTAGCGCAAGAAGCAAATTGGTTGCAGGAGCTTGATTCTTCTTACCGTGATCCTTACGCTACCATTAATGCTAAAATAGTACTTGTAGATGGATCTGCAGAAGAAATTTTTAAAATTCACAAGCCTAGTAAACCATCACTTTCATCTTATATAAATGGTGTAATCGAATCCTCCATTCAAAATAACCAATCCGTCTCTTCTACAATTCAACAATTAATGAGAGAACAAAAMGAAGAAGGAATGACGCAAACTGTTCCATTTATTAAAAAAACAAAGAATGAAATCGACACGGTAGGAATTGCATTTTTAAATCGCCAAGGGAAATACTTAACTCATATTCCTAAAAAAGATGTTAAATTTTTCAATCTTATAAATAAGCCAAAAAGTAACGGCCGAATGATACTACACCTTGCGCTTCCGCCTAAAAAATCAAACAAAAAAACAAACACTTCTATCTTCATACAGAATGCGACAAGGAAGGTAGATGTTACTTTTCAAAACGGAAAGTTTATATTTAATCTCGATATCAATGCCAATGTAGCTTTAATAGAAAAAACCAATCCGAATTTAAAGAAGGGGCACTATGATAATAAAAAAAATATAAATAATTTAAAAAGTGCTATTGAAAAAGAAATTAATAATAATTTAAAAAGTATATTAAATGAGATACAGCAGAATAAAATTGATCCAATTGGATTATCCCTATACGCTAGAGCCTTTCAATATAAAGAGTGGAAAAAAGTAAAAGGAGATTGGTTACAATCGTTAGCAGAGGCTAAAATAAATGTAAAAACACACGTCAAAATAAAAGATACTGGGACCATTAGAAATTAGTCTAGTATTTAATAGCATTTCTTAATGGAATTTTCCATCTTCAATAATTATTATGTAAAAGATGCTAATTCAAAGAAAAATCTACTGGTTAAATGCTAACCAATAGATTTTTCTTTTTTATCTAAGGATTTTTTAAAAGGATTAAAATTTTACTGAAGTAAACAAGGACAGGTTTCTAATTTAGGTTGCTGGAGAATATATAACCCTCGTGTAATCTCCCTACCACTTTCATTCCAATGGCAACTCCATGATATAACATCAAAGATTAAATTCCTTAACTTAGGCATTTTGATTTTTTAAGTTTGTATGAATGTATTGGCTTTATCTACTTTGATATATAGGTCCACATCAATATATTATTGCATCATATACTGAAGAGATAATTTAAATTATTCTATACAAAGGATGATGAGGATGAACCTAGAGGATATACAAAAATCCTATGGCCTAATTGTAAGTTTAGGAGGATTGTGCCAAGTTACTAACCAAATCAAAAGGCACCATTTAAGAACATTTTCTGGACCTTTAGATTGGTTTTATTATCCATCACTTTCAGATGTAAACAGATTACTTCAAAATCGATTTGAAAAATTTATGAAGTTGGAAAATATGGTCATAGAAGGTTCAGAAAGTTACGGTCTTATTGAATCAGAATTTGATAATCAAACTAAATGGGCAGAACGAATTACCCACTGTATAAAGGACACTTATTATAATTGTTTTTCAATGCATGACTTTCCTATTAACTCAGATGAGGATTGGAAAGTAATCTATCCTTCTTTTAAAGCTAAATTAGACACTAAAATTAATCGATTCCTTGAAAAAATAACTAGTAGTGAATCAATTTTATTCATTAGAATTTGGGGAAATCGAGATGAAGCAGTTGAATTAGAAAACGTATTATCCAAAATTACAAATAAAGATTTTAATATTCTTATCGTTAATTTTAAGGAGGGTCTATCTAATATTGTTGAACAAAATTGGGGCATACCGAGGGTTTGTTCAATTGAACTCCCACGTTATCAGGATAGATGGGAAGGTGATGATTCCGATTGGGATTATATTTTAAATAAAATAGCATTAACTTATTAATTTTCTTTTTACTTTTCACATAATTTTGTCTGTAGATTAAAATAGGCGTAGAGAAATAAAATTCCCCTCTAATTGATACACACTTAATTCATTATCCGTTCATATAATAATTCATAAGTCCTTCTTTATAGGATCAATAGTTCTTTACAAAATTAATTTCATGACTAGAGCACCTTTATGCGGTGCTCTTTTTTAGATTTCTAGAATGTAAAATGTAATATTTGTTCACTTTTCCTTTAAATAGTTAATTTCTTTGAAATCATTTATACAATCAGTTTATTCTGCTACGTAATATGTTCATGACTACTTACTTCCACACTTTATCTTATTTTTAGTATAATTTTGTCTTCTTAGATTTTTCATTATAAGATTCTTCAATTCCCCTGATTTCCCTCCCCCTCTTTTATCTTACAAACAAGCAATGTCTTTCATTAGTATTAAATATAACTAAAGCATTAATTTTTAAAATAACCTAATTTACATACAATTGATGATAAACTACAGTGCGTATTCTCCACATTTAATCAGCATTTGAATTATAAATCTAACATATTTTTTTAGTTGATTGTCATTATGGTACAACCGTGTATACATTTATCAAACAAGCTACATAGTTTAAATTAGTAAAATATATAGAGAGGAAGGAAATAGATCTATGAAAGTCATAATTTTGTGTGGCGGAAAAGGGCTTCGGATGCAAGGAATTTTAGAGGACATTCCCAAACCATTAGTTCGAGTTCAAGGAAAGCCTCTCCTCTTGCATATAATGAATTGGTATAGAAAATATGGACATTCTGATTTCATTTTGCCCTTAGGATATAAAGGTGAGAAAATTAAAGAATATTTTATGGATTTTAGCTGGAAAGAGAATGACTTTAGTTTGAATTTTAAAACCAGTCAATATACGCTACTTCAGGAATTAGAAAATTGGAATATACACTTTATAGATACAGGAATTGATACAATGACCGGGGCAAGGCTAAAAAAACTTGAACCCTTTGTACAGGGTGAAACCTTTTTATTAACTTATGGCGATGGATTAGCCAATATAGATATTGATCAACTAATAGCATTCCATAAAGAAAAAGGAAAAATTGCTACATTAACTGGAATTAAAAAGAATAGTCAATATGGCCTATTGGCGGTTGAAAATGGAATTGCTATTGATTTTAAAGAAAAACCCTTACTTGATGAAGTAATTAACGGCGGGTTTTTTGTATTTAACAAAGAAATATTCAATTATTTAGGTAATAGTGATGATTGTGTTCTAGAAGAAGCTCCTCTCCGAAATTTAATAAAAGATAATGAGCTGGCAGTCTATGAACACAATGATTTTTGGGCTAGTGTCGATACACCTAAAGATTTAAAAACCGTAGATGAAAGTTGGAATCCTAATAAATTTTAGTGGAGAGGACTGAATAAACATTGAGCTTTAATGATAAAAAAATAGGTTTACCTCGATTATATATCCCCTCTAATGAGAAAATAATTAACCCGCTTTCAACAGAAATTAAGACTTCAAATCTCTCCCCTAAAAATACTCAAAAACTAATTAACCCTCAATTCTATAATCAACAACATGATCTAAATAATCATTTCTGTGTCATTGTAGGTAGTGAATATGTCTTGAAAATCATTGCCTTACAGCAATCATTAATGCAGTACTCAGAAAAATTTACATTGTGGATTTGTTGTATAGATCCTTTTGCATATTCATTATTAAAAGAAATGAATCTAATTAACGTAAACCTTTTACAAGTTGAAGAATTAGAAGATAGTGAACTAAAAGCAATTAAGAGAAAAAGAAAAGTAAATGAATATTGTTGGACTTTAAAATCTGTCTTGATAGAATATTTATTGGTAAATTACCATTTACCATCTATTCTATATTGTGATGGTGATTTATGCTTTTTCTCTGATCCTAATATTATTTTTGAGGAATGGGGTGAACATTCTATTTTCCTTACTCCCCAAAGAGATCGTGATTGGGTAGAAAAAATGTACGGCAAATATCAGGCTGGTCTAATTGGATTTAAGAATGATCTCTATGGACTAAAGAGTGTAAGTTGGTGGAAAAATAAATGTATAGATTGGTGTAGTGCCGAACCTGAGGAGGGAAAGTTTGGCGATCAAAAGTATTTAGATTATATCCCTATCTATTTTCCAAAAGTAAAAATTTCCAATAACTTAGGTATAAATGCTGCGCCTTGGAACTGTATATATAATAACGATTACAAAATTGACAAGAGTAACAATGATGTATTTATTGAAAATGATAAACTAGTTGTTTACCATTTTGCATGTATTACTATCTTTACTGAAAATGATTTTGATCTATGGTCTTTGGGAGCAATTTCAATACCAAACAATATATTAAACCATATTTACACTCCTTATTTAGAGAGAATCCAATTTGTTTTAAAGCAATTAAAAGAAAAATTTAATAAAAATACGAAACAATTTTTAAGTAAAAAAGATATAAATGAAGCTCAAACCTTATATAAAGATTCACAATTAAGAAGAAAAATGAATCAATCCAACCATTTTATGAACTTTTCTATGATTATAAGTAAAGAACGATTAATTCAAGGATTGACCTCTTATTATTCCTTAGAAAATCTCAACACTAAATTTACTGTATGGATCTGTTGTATGGATGATTTAACTTATCAAATATTGGAGAATTTAAAATTAAAGCACGCCATACTCATTCCGGTAAAAGATCTTGAAAATCATGAACTCCTCAGTATAAAAAATGAGAGAAATTTACAAGAATATTGTTGGACATTAAAAGCACCTCTTTGTCTACATGTCCTTAGTCTTTATCCCGAGGTTGATCACATTATACATTGTGATGCTGATATGTATTTCTTTACAGCACCTAATATCATTCTTGATGAATGGTGGAAATACTCTATATTCCTATGCCCCCAAAGAAGTTCTACTGAAATTGAAAGCATACACGGTATATACCAAGCTGGTTTAGTTGGCTTTAAAAACGATCAAAATAGTAAAGAAATTTTAACATGGTGGAAAGATAAATGCCTAGAATATTGCAAAAATCATTATGATGTTGAAATGAATAGGTGGGGTGACCAAAAATATTTAAATCACATTCCTAACATTTTTTCTAATATAAAAATCATGACTCATAAAGGTATTGATGCAGCACCTTGGAATGTAATTCTAAATAGCAGTTCTATATCAAAAACAGATAATAAAGTTCTTATTGATCAAGATGAATTAATTGCTTTTCATTTTGGAAGTATGCAGATTATTAATCCAAATGAGTTCGACTTGTGGAAACATGAAACTTTAGAATTACCTCCAACGATTTTAGATCATATATATATTCCTTATATTGAACAATTGAACAAGACATGTCATATCCTTCATAACACTTTTCAAAAATCCCCATCCCCTTTATTTGCTGGCCAAATTGATACAAATACAATAAAAAATTATTTTAAATACTCCTCCCCTCATCACAATTAAGACTGATATTCTCCTTATGTTAAAATAAGTGAATTTATTCCATTAACTAAAAATACATCTTAATAAAGGATAGATTATCACTATGATTACTTCATTTAAAAATAAAACTTTTCTTATTACTGGTGGATATGGTTTTATTGGTTCTCACTTGGTACGAAGACTTTTAAATTTACAAGCAAAAATTGTTCTTTTTATAAGAACATCATCCAATTCTTGGAGACTAAAGGATATTCTAAAAAATATTGAAACCTATGAAATAGATATACGAGACAAAAAACAAGTACAAGATGTAATAAAGAAAGTTAACCCGGATTATATCTTTCACCTGGCAGCCTATGGTGTAAATTCTGCCCATATAGACTACATGCACGCTATAGAAACAAATATTATAGGGACATGTAACATAATTCAGGCAGCAAAATTAGTAAATTGTAAAAAAATTATTCATATGGGTAGTAGTTCTGAATACGGCAATAAAATGGAACCTATTCATGAAAATATGCTACTAACTCCTGTGGATATCTATGGAAGTACCAAAGCTGCTGCTACTATATTAGCCCATCAAATGGCAAGCGAAAACAATATTAATCTTATAACACTAAGACCTTTTGGCATATTCGGAGAGGCTGAGGAGCCACATAAAATATTCAGCTATATTATCTTGCAAGTGTTGCAAAATAAAGATGTAAATTTAACTTTATGCAATCAATTAAGAGATTATTGTTATATAGAAAATATAATAGATGCCTGTATCCTAGCAGTAGAAAATACCACTGTACAAAATGATATCTTTAATATTGGGAGTGGTACCATTCATCCCTTAAAACATTATGTAGAATTATTATTCAAACATTTGAACACCAATTCCAGACCAAATTACGGTGCAATTTCCTCTAGAACAAATGAAAGATGGGTTCCTGAAGCAGATGTTCACAAAATTAAAGAATCTCTTTCTTGGGAACCTAGAATTAATATTGAAGAAGGAATTATTAAAACTATTGATTGGTATAAAAACAATACACATTTATATCTAATCCCCTGAAAATATTGTACTAAAGGAGGTGGATTAATTGTTAAACAAAAACTTTAATAACGCTTTTTACGGAAAGAAAATTTTAATTACAGGACATACTGGTTTTAAAGGTTCTTGGTTATCCCTATGGTTGAAGGAATTAGGTGCCACTGTAATTGGATATTCATTGGATCCTAAAAATAAAAACGACAACTTTAATGTTACCAATCTTCAAAATGATATAATAGACATTCGCGGTGACATAAGAGATTTTAGTAAACTAAATAAAGTTTTTACAGATTATAACCCTGAAATTGTATTCCATTTAGCTGCACAACCGCTAGTTAAGTATTCATATGAATATCCTAGAGAAACATACGAGGTAAACGTTCTAGGAACTATGAATGTACTAGAGGCAATTCGATTACATGAATCCGCTAAAATAGGAATTATGGTGACAAGTGACAAGTGCTATGAAAATAAAGAATGGCCTTGGGGTTATCGTGAAATTGATCCTATGGGCGGTCATGACATATATAGTTCAAGTAAAGGATGCTGTGAGCTTTTAATTTCTTCCTATCGAAATTCTTATTTATCAGAAGAAAAATTTTCTCACCACAAGAAAATAATTGCAAGCGTTCGAGCTGGTAATGTAATTGGTGGTGGTGATTGGTCAATAGATAGGATTATTCCTGATTGTATACGAGCATTAGAATCGAATAAAAAGATTATTATTAGAAATCCTACTGCTATTAGACCCTGGCAACATGTATTAGAACCCTTAAGCGGTTATTTACTCCTCACAGAAAAAATTATTAATAATGATATTATTTTTTCAGGTGCATGGAATTTCGGACCATCCCTAGACAATATTGTTCCAGTAGAAAAATTAGTGACGAGTTTACTAGATATTTGGGGTTGCGGGGATTGGACAACAGAAAATATGGGTCCAATGAATTTCCATGAAGCAAATTTACTAAACCTTGACGTTAGTAAAGCAAAATTCAAGCTTAATTGGCAACCGAGGTGGTCCCTACAACAGACTTTAGAAAATACAATAGAATGGTATAAACATTATAATTCTTACACCAGTACAGAGATGTTAAATTTATGTGTTAACCAAATCAAACAATATTCCGCACTTTAAACTATCCCCCTTACTCATACTCACTGCTTGTTTCTTAAGGAGGGAGTCTTCTTAGCTAAAGAGACATTAACTTTTATAGTCTAAATTGTGAACCTATTATACCTAGAATCCTGTGACTGCCCATTAACAAAGATTTTATTTCTTCGGTTATTTCAAATTACTCATAGACATTATACTTAAGAACCAAGGAATCACATATTGTGCTAGTGATTCCTTGGTTCAGAGAGAATAATGTCTTACTTTAACGACAATACAGTATATGAACTTATCCATTTATTTGTTCTAGTTATGAAAAAAACTTTTTCCTATCAAAAAAGCTTATTTCAAAGAAAAACTTCCTATCTTCTTCAACTTATCCTATTAGAAAAGCAAACAAGGTGAAAATCTCGATAATTAAACTAAGCTTTAACAATTTTATAATTATATCTTTCTGGTATATACTCCCCCAAAGTTCTTACTTATATATCGAGTCTCTCATTTACTTTCACCAATGGGGATAATTTCATGAACTATTTATTCTACAGACAACTAACTTTTAGAATCATCTTTTTAGAACGTTTAAAGGAAATTTTCCCTTTTATGCGCCTTTTCCACTACCTTTCTTTAATTTGTCTTAATCACAGCGAGAACAAATCCTTAAAATAGTACATCTTCAGCATAAATTCACATAATTTTCAAACACAAAAATTCTAAATGCTAAAACTCGTTATATAATGAAAGCAAGCCATAAGTAAGATAGTTTCCCTGTTACGAGTAATGAGATAGTCTGTTTCACATTTTTACATTATCTAAAAAAACTTGTAGGAATTCCTACAAGTTTTTTCTTTCTTTATTCTCTTCTTATTTACATACGCAAAGTTTATACATTTGTGTTAAATTCTAAGTACATTCGACATAAATTGATTGTTTTTTATGAATTTTATTGAAAAACATTGTAAAATACCTCCATTTTTTCTTTTATTTTGCTATGATAGTTACAATTATATAGGATTAAGATATTTCTATAGGATGGGGGCGTATATAGTGAGTGTTTCAGTAAAGGGAAATGAGCAATTAACCTCTCTATTGAACGACTGGTATCGATCTATGCTATCTCAACAAGTGATAAAAGCTACTAATCTAAAAAAGAAAATTGATGAAAAAATTAATAAGTTAAGCATTGAGCCAAATCAAGAACGTCAGGATCAAAATTTGTTACTTTATTACTCACTACTTGAATTTCGTTACACGGTCTTAACAGATAGCCTCGGTATTCAACAAAATAGTTTTGATGCTATTAGTGATTATGATATGCCTACAGACCATTTTCTACGCTTCTATTATCACTTTTTTAAATCCATTCATTCCACTTTTATATCAAGTTTTACTGAGGCAGAGGAACATTATAAACTGGCAGAAAAGATATTAGTAAACATTCCAGATGAAATTGAACACGCTGAATTCTACTATAGAATTGCTACTTTTTATCACCATACCTATAACATGCTCGCTTCTATCGAATACGCAAATAAATCAAGGGCAATCTTTTCGAAGTATGAAGGTTATGAAGTAAAAACAGCCTTTTGTAATAATTTGCTAGGTGGTTGCTGTATCTATTTAAAGCAGTACGAACAAGCAGAAGAATATCTACATTGTGCAATTGAATTACTACAGAATAATAAGGAAGAAGATTCCTTGTTATACGTAAAAAGTACTATGGGGTGGCTGTATTCTGATCAAAGTATGTCTACGTTAGCTATTCGTCACCTTTCAGAAGTAACAGAAAAAATCCCTACACACTTCAAGGCTATCTTCCTACAAGCTAAGGAACATTATAAATTAGGAGAACAATCAGCAGCTAGCAAACTCATTGATAAGGGATTACAGATTTGCAGAGGAATTCATAACGAAGAATACACACACCACTTCTCTATTTTAAAAAGATTAAATGAAAATATTCCACTGGAAGAATTAGAAAAAATCATTCAAGAAGGAATCTTATACTTTGAGGAAGAAGAATTATGGGAATATGTTGTCGAATACGCCGAATTATTTGCCACAAAATGTAGACAATTAGAGAACCACCAAAAGGTAAGTGACTATTTCCATATTTGTTACCAAGCAAGACGAAAATCAATCGAAAAAGGAGTGCTGAAATAATGAAAAAAATCAGCCTATTATTATCGGGTATTGCTTTTATTGGGGTTCTAACGGTGGGAATTTCTCAATTTTCTAAAGCGGATCAGTTTGCTACTCATGGACATTACCCCGCTCCCACATATAGTGTTGGCGATCATGGTGGTGCACCACAACAAACTTAATGTAAGTATATGTAAAGCCCCTCCATTCGGAGGGGCTTTACATATAAAAATTTATCTCTCACGTATCACCCTGTACACGCTTAAGGAAGGTGAATCTTTTAGGAAAATCTGTTAAACAATAATGGAAATACGCTAACTATTATAACTACCGACTCTTCATATGCAATATTACATGCGAATAGTTCTAAATATTTTGTTATACTATTCATGTGGATTTTTCATCCAAAAATCCTCTTAAACGCATATTTATGTATATGCCACCCTAATTGATGAAAGTGAGAAGAATGTTTATCATTTTTCTCACTTTTTTATATTTAAATCTTAATAATTCACACATGTGAATAATACTATAAAAATAAACTTAAAAAAAGTATCTAACTTCCAAATTTAATCTTTGGAATCATTTATTTTCTAAAAAAATTCCCACATCTTTATCAACTCATTTTAGAATATTTAAACAATAATTTTATATACATTACTTGCATAAATTATTCATTTTCTTTTATATAAGACCTACTTTTTTACTTCTGATAAATTATTAAACATTGGATTATTATACACAATCCCCAAAAAGATGAGGTATTTTGTAGAATTTTGTCTATCAATATGTATGTACACCCTTTTGTAGTGGATATAGACTGTGAGGTGTAAGGAGATACCTTACAAAATAATGAAAAGGAGATTGTAAAATGAGTAGATTAACAAAATTCTCAAAGTTAGCATTTGCAACATTAATTGTGGGAAGTGGTTTAAGCGTCTTTGTGTCGTCACACAGTGTACAGGCTGACACCTTAGATCATAATTACCAAGACACTGTAAGATTCATACCACCTTCTAGTGCTAGGCAAACATTGGAACAAAAAAACACTATTGTTCCAGAATCAAAAGTTATTAAAAACCATTATGTAAAGTACTCTAAAGCACATTTCCAAACTAAAGAAAGTATACCAAAAGAGATTTATTATTCTTCAGAAGGCTTTAAGGGCTATATACAAGCAAGTACCGTTTGGGATATGGGAGATCATTTCGCAACACTATATTCCGGAACCGTTATTCGATGTTAGACTTTTAATCCCTTCTCTCCCAATGCTTATAATAATCAATAGCTCACTGCCAATACTGTAATATCTATTGTTCAAAAAATAAACCACAAAATCTTTCGATTTCATGGTTTATCAAATATAAAGATAATGCTAAACGAATACTCTAACATTGCCTTCCCCAAAGTTAATTATAGAGTATTTCCCCAAAAAAGACACTCTTGTAGTGTCTTTTTTATAATATTTTAGTTTACTCTCATCTTACTTTTGTTAAACTCGGATATGTAATAATGCATATTATTTTGATTACATATTATGATATACTCTCATTGTGAGCTGATACATAATTTCTTTAGATTGGAAAACTAAAACCTCATTTACCCAATTTGGGGGCGCCTTATGGCGTCTTTTTTTATGTTCTTGAAGAAAAAACAGGATCGTAATATCATTGTTCAAAAAAATTGTATACTTTAATAAGAATTACGCCTACTAATCCTTATTTTTGCGGCTAATTATTTGTTTCAACATAATAATTTTCCATCTCGTATATGCAATAGATAATGATAGCTAAACTCCAACTGACACCATAGTAATCATGTGTGTAGAAGTCATAACCTGCCTTAATACCTTTTTCTATTACAACCAACGTAAATCCTAATGCCATCCATTTGTTAATTTTCATCTTAATAAACGTTTTAGCTATAAGTATTAAAAATAAAATATTTATAAGGCAGTTTATCATTAGCTCATACTTTTGAATGTATAATGCCATTATACAAGCAGTGATATTAGTCGCAATACCAAAGGCAACCACGGCTCCCCAAATCCTGTCCGAAATTCCCACTCCTGATTCAGTCCCTTCCCTAATAACATTACATTCTTTTCCTTAATTCGTTCCTACACCCTATTCAAGGTATGCTGTATTATCCTTGTCTGATGAATATCTATTTATCTTTTCATATAGTGCAAACAAAATTTCTACTCATAATTTTTTCTTTATTAGGCACACTAGGTTTAAGCCGTTTGAACTAGCGGCTTCACTCTTCTGGTAATGGGGTAGCAATATATAGTAATTGACTAACTCATTCAGTCCATTGGCACTGGCAGACGACAAAATTGTTGTCTGCCATTTTCATGTATACTTTTTCTAATTTCATTCCAAACCATATGTTTACCGTACTGATTTTGAAAAGAATGAAATTTAATTTTTAAATAAGTAAAAAGATATGGCTCAGTCCACTTTTGGTATAGGACTTTTTCTTTTTACATATACTATTTTTGAGCCTTTTTACCAATACGTGTTCTATCGGTGTCTTGAATTCCTCCTAAAAGGGGCGGCAGATACGACTGCATGCCCTTTTTATTTATACTGCTTTTCTATACCAATAAATAAATTGAAAACTAAAAATGCACTATTACATATTCTTTTCAGTCCATATTATGTTAAAATTTCTTAAGTTGTTTATTTCATAGTCGAATTATGATTTCGTATCTAATTCAGCAATATGTAAGCTGTATACCAAAAGAAAAGACACCCGAAAGGTGTCTTTTCTTCTTTTAATAAAGAAACATTTTTCTTTTTCAGGAAGATTCAATTATCTCACTAGCCTAAACCTTTTATTTAAAGACCGTTTGATCACAGTGCTCAAAAACTTTCATCTAAATCAAAAGGTAAACAGTTCACTTCCAAATCATATCTCCACCAATATAATTTCTTAAAGATTTTCTGTCTTGTTCTTAATTTTGTCAAAATCCTCATATAGCTACACAAAATATATATGCTATTATGTTTTTAAGAAACTATGCGTTCCCTTAACCCTGTATCCGACCCTGTATTTTTTTACAGGGTCTTTGTTTATTTTATTTACTTTCATTAGCTTATAAGAGTTAATACACACCCCATTTCAATTAAAATCGTTTAAATGTTAGTTAGAATTTGAAATGATAAATCTATTAGCTTTTTTGACAATTATAATCTAATACTAGATTTCTAAATGTATACTACACGAAACATCAATTAACACTATAAACATAGTGTTAACTATATTAATTGAATATTAGTAATAGTAAGTATAAACATTATCAATTTACTATATCTTACATTTATGTAAAAATAGATGTATGTTAAGCTTTTTCAAAATCTTTCCCCTAATAAAGATTTGAAGTAGCATTTCATGATTCTCCTTACTGTTAATATGCCTTGAAAAAGAACCCAATAGGGTTCTTTTTCTTCTCATTATATCCTCCGTAATTACTTATTTAACATACAAAAAGGACTGACAATTACTTGCAGTCAGTCCTTTTTACACCTTAATATACACTTGTATTAAGTACTTAACTCTTTATTTAGCATGCATATGAACTAAACCAGTCATTATTATTTATATATAAAACACTTCAAAATTTAGAAATACACAATAACAAATCTTTCCCAACTTCCAGCTACATAACTATTAGCAGTTAATTCTCTACCACTATTTGCTGATATAAATCTACCATTACTTAACGCTTGTAATACATATATCCTATTGTCTCCACCATTATATAAAATAAATTTTTCCCATGCCCCAATTGATGTACGATCTGCTACTACTCTACCATTTGGCTCAAACGAAACGTACTTGCCATTACTTTTCGCTTTTAAAGCATACGTATATAATTCCCCAGTCGGAATTAATTCGAATTTCTCCCATTCATTAACTGCATTACGATTTGCTACTACATTGCCCGATGGCTCAGCAGACACATATTGTAAATTTGCAGCTTGTATAGCAACAGTCCAGCTTCCATTAAATAGATTCACACCTTTTAGTGAACTTGCATTTGATTGGTTGGCTGCCAATGCATCATTCGATGGGGTTATCATCATTATCATTAGAACCATTGGTAACACCATTAAAACTAACTTTTTAAAGATATTATTACCATTTGCATGAGCTATGAACCACTTCATTCTCATTCCTCCCTTATTATATAGCACTCATATACATCATACCAAATATGTAAAATATTGTAATACAATAGAGTCTTTATCAACAAATACCTTATTATTCTGTTTCTTTTTTCTCAAATCTATAGCACCTAAACATCACTCAGTCCTCAAACATATTTTTAAAATTAATTTCACTTTATATTAAATAAATGCCAAATAGTCGTTCATAATGAACGACTATTAAGCATCAAACTAAAAATTTGAATGTTTTTCATGTTAATCTATTTTGTTTAATCCCGTTGAAGTAACTTGATAGATTCTTTTTTTGCCTATATATTCTTGTTTATTATTCTCAAGGTTAGTAAGTTTAGCCCGTGTCTTTTCATTTACTGCTTCCCCTTCTATATGGGTAAACTCGATATAATCTCCCACTTTGACCGGCACAGTTTGGCTTTCAGCAGTTTGCTGTCTATTTCCCACTATTTCCTTATTGTACACAACACTACCGGATGAATTCTGTACTTTGATACTCGCATACGTATTATTAAAATAAGAATGTGGTACGCCTGCTTCTAAATTCACCTGCATTTTCTCTGTTACCCTATTATAATTTACTTTTGCAATTTCTCTATCACTATATCCTTTTAAAGACCAACTAAATTGATTTCCATCTAAAACCGTTGTTTCTGGCATTTTTTCTACTTTCTTCAGACCTTCTTTTGTAACTTCGTACATTGCTTTTTTTCCAAAGCTTTCTTGTTTACTATTATCTACATTTGTTAAAGTAGCTCTATGCACACCTTCTTGATGTGTTAACTCAATATAATCTCCTACTTTAACTGGAACTTTTTGCGATTCAGCATTTTGTTGTTTGTTTCCATAAATGTTTTTATTGTATACTACTTTGCCTGATGCATTTTGTACTTTAATACTCGCATATGTTTCATTAAAATAATGATGCGGTACGCCTGCTTTTAAGTCCACTTGCATTTCTTCTGTCGACTTATTGAAATTGATTTTAGCAAACTCAAAATCACTTATTCCTTTTAGTGACCATGCAAATTGATTTCCTTCTAAAATACTAGAAGAGTTCGGTATATCTGAATTAAAATCTAAGTTATCTAATATAGATTTTAGATCAGGCAAAACACCTATTCTATCATTCCACGGATCTTGAGATTTTGTTCCTGTATTTGGATTACTTAAGATATTTCTT
Source organism: Bacillus sp. 01N45 (assembly GCF_056399205.1). Lineage (NCBI taxonomy): Bacteria > Bacillati > Bacillota > Bacilli > Caryophanales > Bacillaceae > Bacillus > Bacillus sp. 01N45. The sequence goes on along the minus strand of NZ_JBFTQW010000018.1, from coordinate 8,392 downwards.
AATTCGGCTGGTGTGTAAGGAGAACCTCGATGTTCTTTAGCAATACCTTGAATCGAAGTTGCTGCTCCAGCAATAATTGGTGAAGCACTTGATGTTCCACTAAATGTTGATGTATATAAATTTGTAGTATTTTGACTTGGATTTGCTGATGTTGTATCAACATTTTCTCCCCATCCATATACATCTAATCGACTTCCATAATTTGAAAACCATAAACGTTTATGTGGAACAGTTGATGATCCCGCCCCAACCATAATAGCACCTGAATCCTTGAAGTCTGGACTATTTCGATTTAAGATCTTTTTTCCATTACGATCTTTAAAATTATCTAAGTCGTTTGAACCATTTGCGCCAGCTTCTATAATAATAATCCCTTTATCTGCACCAACACGAATTGCATCAAAAATATCTGGATGTACTTCTACAGGTAAATATTTATCCCCATACCCATCATACGCAGCTTGTGCCTCTAATAAAAGAATATCTCCCGCTTGTAAATTATGTACAGCACTTAAAATAGCATCCGCCGTATTATAAATTCCATTATCCCTGATCTGGGATATTACTTTTACATTTGCTTTTGGTGCAATTCCAATATTTCCAATTTGATTATCTTCAGATGAAACAATTCCTAATACAGAAGTACCATGAGCTCTATGCTGGCTTATATTTTGTCCCGACATAAGCTTAATATTTTTATTGACTAAATCCTCATGATTCAATAACCATCCATATTCCATATCCACAAAAGTTGTATCCTTCCCATCACCACCTTTAATGCTCCAAGCATGCGAGGCATTAATTCCCTTTGGTGCCGCTTCAAGATATCCTTGATTTTTAAATCTAGGATCATCGTACGGATTAACAGATAAATTTGGTAACTGTATTTCAGGGGGTGTCAAAATTTGTTTTTCTTGTATATAAGCCTCCTCTACGAGAGGAGATGTTTCAAATTTTTTCAGTAATAATTCTATTTCTATGTTATTAGGAGCTTGTACAATATAATAATTTAATAAATTATTAGCTGATTCATTAACAACTGATTTAGATTGTACTGATAACTTTTCAATCTCTATCGGATTTACAGATGAGAACAGACGATTCAAAGTAAGTTCTGTATTTTCGGAAAATAACTTCTTTAAATTGTTATCATAATCCCCATTTTTTATTCGTTTCTCAATACCATCTTCATAAGGTAAGTCAATTTGATTTTTAAACTTTACAACTAATCTTTCTTCCTGTGAATCTCTTTCTTTGTATGTGACATTATAAGATTCAGCGTAAACTTTATTATGAATACTATCATTTTGTAGAATTAGATCTGTTCCTACAAATGTGGTCATTGCAATTGATGAAATTAGAAACCCTTTGAATATGTTCATACTATACCCGCCAATCTATAATCTCTTGAGAATTTTTTAATGCGTATAATGGTTAAGATTTTTATATAATATATAAATCTATAATTTAACTTTTGTAGTGAAATCTATGACTTTATTAATAATCCCATAGAGGTAACCTGATATATTCTTTTCTTTCCCATATACTCCTGTTTACTATTCTCAAGATTAGTAAGTGTGGCGCGTGTCTTTTCCTTTTGTGCTTCTCCCTCTATATGAGTAAACTCAATACAATCTCCTACTTTGACTGAAACGGTTTGGCTCTCAGCATCTTGTTGTCTATTTCCTATAATTTCTTTATTGTACAAAATATTACCGGATAAATTCTGGACTTTAATGCTTGCATACGTATTAGTAAAATAAGAATGGGGTATACCCGCTTCTAATTTAAGCTGCATTTTTTCTGTTGCTTTGTTATATTCTATTTTCGCGATTTCTCGATCATTATATCCCTTTAATGACCAAGCGAATTGATTTCCATCTAAAACCGTTGTTTCTGGCATTTTCTCTACTTTCTTCAAGCCTTCTTTTGTAACTTGATATCTTGCTGTTTTTCCAATGGTTTCATTTTTGTTATTTTCAAGGTTAATTAAAGTTGCTCGCGTTTTTTCCTTTGTTGCTTCTCCTTCTATATGGGTAAATTCAATGTAATCCCCTACCTTAACGGGCACAGTTTGGCTTTCAGCATTTTGTTGTTTATTTCCCACGATTTCCTTATTGTACAGAACGTTACCAGAAGAATTCTGGACCTTAATACTCGCATACGTACTAGCAAAATAGGAATGTGGTACACCTGCTTCTAGTTTTACCTTCATCTCTTCTACCGTTTTATCATAATCTACTTTTGCAATTTCTCTATCACTATATCCTTTTAATGACCATGCAAACTTGTTTCCTTCTAAAATTGTTGCTTCTGGCATTTTTTCTACTTTCTTCAGGCCTTCCTTTGTAACTTCGTATATGGCTTTTTTTCCAAAGCTCTCTTGTTTACTATTATCTACATTTGTAAAAGTAGCTCTATGTACACCTTCTAGATGTGTTAACTCTATATAATCGCCTACTTTGACTGGAACTTTTTGCGATTCAGCATTTTGCTGTTTGTTTCCATAAATCTCTTTGTTATAGACCACTTTACCTGATGTGTTTTGCACTTTAATACTTGCATATGTACTATCAAAGTAGTCATGTGGTACACCTGCTTTTAGATCAATTTTCATTTCTTCTGTTGATTTATTTAAATTTACTTTCGCAAATTCAAAATCTCCAATCCCTTTCAGCGACCATGCAAATTCATTACCTTCAAAAATGTTTGGAGATTCATTTTTGATTTGTACCTTTTTCTCAACAGTTTGATCAAATATATCCGTTAATACAATTTTTGCATAAGCATTTGTTGGTAATGATATAGATTGACTGATTCCATTTTGATAAGATTTAATATCATTAATTACGTTAATAGGTTGGCCCGTCATATTTTCATTGTTATAAATTTCAATTTTCCCCTTAAATTGTGGTGTACTATTTTCTTTTAGTTTCCAAGATACATTTAATTTTTCATTTTCATAATATATAGATTGGATATCAAAATCTAGTTTTCCTATTTCAGGTTGAGTAGGTTGATTTAGCGTGAATATTTTTCCTGACCCAATAGTAGACTGCGTATTACCTCCTGCTTTGACCCATACATATTCTGAAGTAGATCCTCCATCATATTGATAAGTATTATCATGCGTTCCAGAAATACTTTGATTATTCCAAGAACTCCATTGTTTATCAACTAATTTTCGGCTATAACCATTTTTTAGGCGCGCTTCTCGAACGTTCTGTCCACTATCAGCCCAGTCTTCTTGAAACATTCCTAATCCATGATTAAATGCAACATTAGCAACCGGAAAGTCCATAATTGCAATTTGATGCCATTTATTCTTTGTTACATCTTTCATCCATTGTCCAAATTTAGTATGACCATTTTCTTGCCATGAACGCATTGTCATTGTGTACCAATTGTAGTCTTTCCAACCATAAGTTGTTTGAACCTTCATTCCTGTTCCTTCTCCTCCAAAGGGTCCAGCTTGCGAATTCGGAGATAAGTATTCGGCCTTTATTGCTTCTTTAGAGGAAATTGGATCCCATAAGGCAAAATGTAAAGTACGTTTTCCATTTTCATCAAACCCACTTTGTTGTTGAAAACCAGCATATCCTCCAGCTTCACCACCTGCATTCCAGTTGTGTACAGCCCAGTACGTATAAGGTGGTGTCTGAACTGGTGACCAGTCTATACTAATAATATCTGAGGCAGGTATATTTTTGGGACTCACATAAACTGCTGGAGCAGCTGAATGTGTTGCAGCTTTAGTGTGCAAAATAGACGTTCCAAACATAGAAAACATGCTACATGCTGCGGTCATTATAATAACTTTATTAAATCTTTTCTTCGTTTTCTGACTAATCACTAATCTACATCCTTTTCTAATTTTTATCGTTTTCCGACAGAAGACTCCTTCCTCAAAAATGTGAAGGTGTGAAACACCAATTTTAGGTGGGAGATGAATGTCGGTTGGCATAAGCCAAGATGTTTGCTATCATTTACTTGTACAGATTGCTCTTCGAAAACTGAAGATATGAGGTTGGTTGCAGAAAAACGTTGCAACCGTAAAATCTTCAACGTTCTATCGCCCCATGCTTGCCGAAGTTGCGAAAACCAAGCTAAAGTAGGGAGTATGGTGCGTTAACGTACAAGATACTTATGTTCTCACCGTAGGGACTACGGGTAGAGCCTGCTAAGATAACCGGTGGATACACCGGTGTTCGCAGGAATCTCCCACTTCAAAAAGTCCGTAAGGGCGTTAAGTGGTGAGTAGTTCAATATTGAATAATAACTTAGTAGAGAAATCTATCAAAATTCAAGCAACATCCAGTAAATCTTTAAAATACTGCCCCAATTTTATGTTGTTCTATCTTCACATCTGATTCTTACATGTTATTTTATTGTAAGTGGTTTCCATAAAGATAACGCAAATATCCAATTCGGGTCACCATTTCCTTGATGATTTTGAACCGCTTCATACACTGTCCCTTGATGTTCTACTTTATCGCCCTTTGTATATGCCTTCTTTGGATCCCATTTTTCATAAGATACATTTTGATCTTTGGTTTTTACCGGAAGAATTTCACTTTGAATAGATGTATTTCCAGCTGCATCTACAGCCTTCACTGCATATTTATATTCCTTATTAGCTGTTAAGTTTTGATCAATAAATGTCGTTCCTTGTACAGTTTGAATCAATTGTCCATCACGTAATACCTGATATTCTTTTACACCTATATTATCTGTAGAAGGATTCCATTTTAGCTCTACACTGTTAGAAGTAAGGTTGCTTGCATATAATCCTTGTGGCTGTGTGGGAGCTTCTGTATCTGGTTTCGGATTAACAATTTGATTTACTTTTTTCAGGCCATCCTTTGTAACTTCATACATTACTTTTTTATCAAGGCTTTCACGTTTATTATTATCTAAATTTATTAATGTTGCCCTCTCTCCACCTTCTAAATGTGTAAGCTCAATAAAATCGCCGGTCTTTACTGAAACTTTTTGTGTTCCAGCATTTTGCTGTTTATTCCCATAAAACTCCTTGTTATATACTACTTTACCTGATGTGTTTTGCACTTTAATACTTGCATATGTACTATCAAAGTAGTTATGTGGTACACCTGCTTTTAGATCAATTTGCATTTCTTCTGTTGATTTATTTAAATTTACTTTTGCGAATTCAAAATCTCCAATCCCTTTCAGCGACCATGCAAACTGGTTTCCTTCTAAAATATTATTTACATTAGGCATATCTGGTTTAATCGGATTAGAATCCGTCCCCTTCCAAATCTCTGCTGTTAAAATCGGATATCCTAATGCAGCCACTTTTTGAATGGTATCATTATTTGGACGTAATCCCCACTTCTCAAAGAAAGGCATCAAATTTTGTTTGGCTACTTTTGATGCTGAGATCATAAATAATTGTTTTTTATTTTCATCAGTTTGTGGAAGTTCATTAGAAGGCATATCTCTATACAATTGATGCAATTTAGGATAGAAGTCTTCTCCATATGCTAACTGTAGTTGCCAGAGCATAACAAGCTTAACAAAAACATCACTAACTTCGTCATAATTTTTATTAGGTTGTTCTAAGTATTGAAATGCCTTAGTATAAGCGCCCTCTTGTTGCAATCTAAAAGGTTGATTAGATGTAAATGCTTTTTCTACAGAAAGGCTGTAAATATTATTTTGTACTTCTGTCATATTATAAAACTTCCATGGTGATTGCTGTCTCAAATGCCCTGCCTCATGCCAAGGACCCCAACCATCTTTTATAAATTTATTAATATCTAACACGTATTGAATTGCATCTCCTACATATGCAGTTCGATAAGAAGTCGCATACATATAATAATCTGGTGAATGATTTTCTTCTACGTAATGAATATAATGCTTGTCTGCTTGTTCTTCGGATAATCCAGCTACTTTGTCTTGAATTCGGGTAGCTTCATCCATCTTTTTTAAGAGTTGTACAGGATCTGTATTAGAACCTAGCAAATATTTCTTAACACGTGCAGGGCTGGCCGTAATTAATACACGTTCTCCTTTTAGCTCCACTGCATGTGCATTTGGGTATTGGTTCAGCATGTCTATTAAATCTTGTTTTGTATGCTTGCCTAGTTCAAAGAGAGGAGTAGTCGTTCCACCAGTTGTGACTGTTGTTCGAATGGTACCACCTTGTTGTTTATTGTAAAAATAAATCATTCCTCCATTTGGAGATTGGATTGTGTTTATACCTGGTTTTAATGTAAATGATTTTATTTTAGAATCTTCTCTCCAAGAAGCATCATACGAATACGTTCCAATGTATGCTTGAATATTTTGATTTCCTTCTACATTAATCGTTATTTGTTCATTTGGCTTTGCATATAAACCAGTCGGTTCATATGGACTAAATGCCATACTTTTTCTTTCCTGTTGTTTCAGTACCTCTACATCCCCTTTTCCTGGGACTGTATATGTCCTGTTTTCTGATTTAACTGACTTTTCCTCTTGAAGTGATGTCGATATTTTATTTTGCTGCTGCGTTTCCTCTGCAATGATATCTGTTGTAGAAATCATTCCAGTTGCAAGCATAGTTACTGTAGCGGTGGCTGCAAGTATTTTTCTAGTTTTATGTTTTGAATTATTCCCCATATTAACTCCCTCATTTTTCCTTAATGCACTTAAGGATTTTTGTTTTTTATGTTTTTACACCCCAAGCTATTCATGCTATCTATGTTGTATCTTTTAATCTATTTTTTCTCATAATAATCTCCTTTTCTTTATTTATCATTGTATACAAATACTATTTGATGACACATTAAATAACAACTTTACGATAAACTCATCAATAACAAACTATTATGTTTTGATTCAACACCCATAACTTCCATCTAATTGTATAAATGTATTCATTTGGCGAAATAAGTAAATAAATTTCAACATTTAAAGCTTATAATCTAGCGAAAAATTCATAAAAGTTTTTTAACTTCAATGGTTTAAATAATTGCAACCACATTTATTTAAACTTCCTTAACTTTTTTTAAACTATTCTCTAAGAATCTTATTGTTTATCATTTTAGCCAAGAAGACTCCTTCCTCAAGGAACGCGAAGTGAGTAGGTGGGAGATGAATTGGCTTCGAACAAGGGATGGCAGGAAGCCATCTTAATTGTTCGACATACAGAAGGTGTTACTTTACTATCTGTCGAATATATGTTCTGTATAATAGTTATATACCGAAATGGAGGTGAATGAAATGATGATCAATAAAGCCTATAAGTTTCGTATCTATCCAAATCAAGCACAAGCAATTCTAATTAATAAAACGATAGGTTGTTCTCGCTTCGTATTTAATCATTTCCTATCCCTATGGGATCACGCATATAAAGAAACTGGAAAAGGTTTAACATATGGTACATGCTCTGCCAAACTTCCTGCCATGAAGAAAGAGTTTGTTTGGCTCAAAGAAGTGGATAGTATTGCGATTCAGTCGTCTGTTCGCAACCTTGCGGATGCGTATACACGATTTTTCAAAAAACAAAATAGTGCCCCGCGTTTCAAATCCAAGAAGAATAACGTACAATCTTATATCACAAAACAAACAAATGAAAACATTGCCGTTGTAGGAAACAAAATAAAATTGCCAAAACTAGGTCTTGTTCGATTTGCCAAAAGTCGTGAAATAACGGGACGTATTGTAAATGCTACAGTTAGACGGAACCCTTCTGGYAGATATTTTGTGTCACTATTAGTTGAAACAGAAGTACAAGAACTTCCGAAAACACATTCTTACATTGGGATAGATGTAGGACTAAAAGATTTCGCYATTTTGTCAGATGGAACMCCCTATGAAAATCCGAAGTTTTTCCGATCATTAGAAGATAAGTTGGCGAAAGYACAGCGTGTTCTTTCTAGAAGAATGAAAGGATCTTCTCGTTGGAATAAACAACGRGTAAAAGTAGCTAGAATTCATGAATAYATATCAAATGCTAGAAAAGATTACTTAGACAAAATCTCAACTRAAATCATCAAAARCCACGATGTTATCGGTATAGAGGATTTGCAAGTATCGAATATGTTAAAAAATCGTAAGTTAGCAAAAGCAATTAGTGAAGTATCTTGGTCACAGTTTCGAACCATGTTGGAATATAAAGCAAAATGGTATGGCAAACAAGTCATTGTCGTATCGAAAACATTTGCTTCCAGCCAATTATGTTCTTGTTGTGGATATCAAAACAAAGACGTTAAAAAYCTAAACCTACGTAAATGGGACTGTCCTTCTTGTCGTACACACCATGATAGGGATATTAACGCAAGTATCAATATAAAGAATGAAGCAATAAGGCTTCTAACCGCAAGGACTGCGGGGTTAGCCTAATCAATTAGAGTTCGATAGAACTCTTTACTTAGGAATCCCC
>NZ_JBFTQW010000017.1:0-80936 GCF_056399205.1 Bacillus sp. 01N45 | reverse complement strand
ATACCAAATAGGAAAGCGAAAAGTATACTATACGGGGTCTCACCAACAAAACGCGGATTTCGTACGCTAAGGAATTTTTCATATAAAAAACTTGCTTTTTCCGTACGTTAAGAAGGTCCCATAAACGATATTTGTTGTTTAGTATGATACTTTGTTTTTGGTAATGAGTTTTGGAACTAAATTTTAAACATACTTAAGTCAGTTTTGATAGAAGTAAATAAAGTTCCTTAAACGACCGTTTTAGGGACCATTTGGTACTGGTGAGTCTACCTCAGTCGTAATAACCATAGGGTTTCTAAAACAAACTAGTGGATCAAACCCATTTGTTGGTTCATCTAAACGTACGAAATCCGCGAAATGTGGTGCTAACCCTTAATGATTTTCTTCTTAGTTAAAAATTTATTTGCGTCATAAACAAATAACCGAAAATTATTACAGCCAGTCCCATAGCAGCACCTAATAATATTTGCCCATCAGTAACAGTCCAAAATTCTTTTAAATCTACTTTTGCCTTTTTCCTATTTTCGCCTGTTGAAAATAGATAACGAATAGAATATATAACTAGTAAAAAAAATGACGTGATTATATCTATCATGACTTATGTACCTCCTAATATATATGTACCTTTAATTATCCAGTAATTTTCTTGCACCTTGTATCAGCCTGAGTAACTGGAATGCTTAGTTCAATAAAAGCCAAATGACAAAAATTACTCCTGTAACTGCTGCAGATCCAAAAAAACCTACCAACATTTTCCCCTCAGGACCATTAATAAGCTCTTTTAAAACTTCTTTTGCTATTCGCTGACCTTTACCACTTAAAGATATCGAAAGAATAAAGAATATTACCACTAATACAAATGAAAAAATTATTAGCTCCATGACTTATGTACCTCCCTAATATATGTGCGCTATTAATTAACCAATAATTGCCTTATATATTATATCAGCTAGGGTACATGGAAGTATAACAAGTTATTTTCATAATTTGTTTTATTAATCGACATGTTAAAAAAAGACACCGAATAATTCCTTAGCGTACGAAATTCGCGTTATGTTGGCGGGACCCCTATACATAAAATTAATTAAATTTAAATGAAATATATATTATTACTTTATTGAAATTATAATTTACTTAAAGTAATTTTTTTAAATTTTTGGAAAAAATGTGTATTTAATGTTGTTTATTTATATATAATACTTTATTATTTAGATATAAAAATTAAAAAATGAAGGGGCAAGAAAATGTTACAAAATACGGTTCGTACTCCAAAAAAGAAAAAGAAATGGATAATAATTGGGGTTATAGCGTTAATTATTATTGTTGCTGCTATTAATATTTTTGTTATGCAAGGGGAAAAAAGGGCTACAGTAAAGACGGATTCTGTTAGTTTTGAAAAGGTAACAGAACGTAAGTTTAATAATACAAAGTTAATTTCTGGTCAGGTGAAGCCTGGTAATATTGAAAGTTTCTACGCGGATCCGACTAAAGGAAAAGTGAAAGATATTGCGGTGAAAGAAGGACAAGAGGTAGAAAAGGGAACGAAATTATTCTCTTATGATAATGAGGAAATTAATTTACAGGTGAAGCAAGCTGAGCTTGATCAGAAGATGGCGGATATGCGTTATGACCAAGGGAAAAAAAAGATTGATTCATTGAAGAAAGAGATTAAGAAGGCAAAAGATAGTGGGGCTGGTAAAGAAGTAACAGACTCAATGGAAGAGCAAGTAAGCGAGTTAGAAATAGGGCAAAAAACAATTAATCTTGAGAAAGAAAAAGTGAAGTTGCAAAAAGAAGAGTTAAATAAAAAGCAGAATGAGCTTATGATTTATAGTAATTTTGCTGGTGTTATTCAAAAGTTAGATAAAGATGCAGCACAAAGTTCATCTCAAGCATTAGGTGGTCAAGGAAAGGCGTTTTTACAAGTTGCTTCTAAAGATCCGTTTCAAGTGCAAGGGACGTTAACTGAGCTTCAGAAGTCACAAATTCAAAAGGATCAAACATTCACTGTAACTGCGAAAGCAAATAATAAGCAGAAGTGGACAGGTAAGATTACAGAGGTAAGTGAGTTCCCAACGAGTGCAGAAATGGCTCAAGCTGGTGGTATGGGTGAAGCGACTCAAAGTATGTCTCAATATACATATAAAGCAAGCCTTGATAGTCAAGCTGGTTTATCACCAGGTTACCACGTTTCTCTGCAAGTAAGTTTAGAGAATAAGACGATGATTGCTGTTCCAACTAAGAGCATTGTTGAAAAAGGCGAAGATGCATTTGTTTATATCGAAGAAAAAGGAAAGCTCCGTAAACAAAATGTGAAAAAAGGTGCTACTGATGGAGATTGGACAGAGATTGTAGAAGGCGCAAAAGTGGGACAAAAGGTGGTTAAAAACCCTTCCAATGACGTATATGACGGAATGGAAGTGAAAGAAAAATGATTACGTTAAATAATGTCACTAAGACGTATTATCAAGGGAAATTGGCAGTTCCAATTTTACATGGCATTAGTTTAACGATTCAAAGTGGTGAGTTTGTTTCTATTATGGGACCGTCTGGTTCGGGGAAATCAACGTTGATGAATATGATTGGTTGTTTAGATCGTCCAACAGAAGGCGAATATATGTTGAATGATGTGAATGTTTTAACAGCAGAAGAATCAAAACTAGCTTTAATTCGTAATGAATATATTGGTTTTGTGTTTCAACATTTTAATTTATTACCTCGTCTTTCAGCAGTGGAAAACGTCGAACTTCCGCTGATCTACGGTGGTGTGAAAAAAGCAGAACGTCGTCGAAGAGCTCTTGAAGCACTTAGTAAAGTTGGTTTAGCAGACAGGGTTAACCATTTGCCAAGTGAGTTATCAGGTGGACAGAAGCAGCGTGTTGCTATCGCAAGGGCGATTGCTAATAATCCGGCGTTTATTATGGCGGATGAGCCAACTGGTGCGCTTGATACGAGATCTGGTGCACAAGTTATGGATATTTTCACGAAGTTAAATGCAGAAGGTACGACGATTGTTATGGTTACGCATGAAGAAGAGGTAGCAGCTTATTCATCTCGCCGGATTGTATTACGAGATGGGAAAATTACAGAAGATAGAAGGTGTGCAGTATGAGTTTACTAGATAGTATAAAAATTGCTCTATCTTCTATATTAGCTCATAAATTACGTTCAGCTCTTACAATGCTTGGTATTATTATTGGTGTTGGTTCTATTATTACTGTTGTTGCAATTGGACAAGGTGGAGAAATGTCTTTGAAATCTGAGTTTTCAGGTTCGGGGAATAATACAGTTCCTATTCAATTTAAAGAAGATATGAATGAGCCTTTGTCGATGGGGGAAAGACCGACAATAACAGATGAAGATCTTTTTGAAATCAAAAAAATCCCCGAAATTAAACATGTTATAGCTACTAATTCAAGTATGGAACCTCTTAACTTGAATGAAAAAAAGGATATGGCAAGTGTTATAGGGCTTGATAGTGAATATTTTGCAGTAAATCAAATAAAAGTAAAAAAAGGTAGAGCTTTAAATACATTTGATGTTGAACAAGGTAGTAATGTTGTCATGATTAGCACAGATGTAAAAGATATTTTTTATCCAAAAGAAAATCCTGTTGGTAAGATTATTGAAATTAAAGGTCAGCCTTTACAAGTTATTGGTATTTATAAATCTGATAATGGTTTTATGGGTATGAGCATGCCAGAAGTATTAATTCCAATTTCTATTTGGCCAACAATATATGGAAAAAGTGAAATTCAAAATATTGTTGTTCAAGCAGAGACGCCTGATCAGCTTGAAGGAGCAGGGAAAAAAGCAGTTGACGTGTTAAATAATCGTAAATCAAATGATATTTCTGGAAAATATGAAATTATGGATCTTAAAAAATTACAAGAAGGTCTTTCACAATTAACAAAAATCATGACTATGGTTATTAGTGGGGTAGCGGGTATTTCATTAGTTGTTGGTGGTATTGGTGTAATGAATATTATGCTTGTATCAGTTACAGAGCGTACACGTGAAATTGGTGTTAGAAAAGCACTTGGAGCAACACGTAGTAAAATTTTATTGCAATTTTTAATTGAAGCCGTTATGTTAACACTTCTTGGTGGATTGATAGGAATTGCTCTTGGGTATAGTGGAGCTTATATTGTTTCGAAAATCGCGGGATGGCCTCCTCTTGTTTCATGGGAAGTTGTTGTTGGAGGAGTATTATTTTCTATGACTCTTGGTATTGTTTTTGGATTAATTCCAGCAAATAAAGCAGCGAAATTAGATCCTATTGAATCATTACGTTATGAATAGATATGCATAATTATACATCTATTTTTGTGAATAAATTGGTATATTAATTTATTGAACTACTCGCCACTTAGCAAGGCTTGAAGTGGGAGCTTCTCAGTTCCAAGACGAAAGTAACCTTTCGTCTCCCTGAGCGTTACTTCGGGTGGTTTCATCCCCAGAACTAAATTTGATGATGAATTGTAACAAAAAATCTTATTTTTTCGTAACACAATATATAATAATATACAGATTTATAATTTGTTATTATGTTTACGGATTTATTTACATTAGGAGGAATGAACAACTATGTTTAAAAGATTAGCAGTATTACTTATTGGCGCTCTATTATTATTTGGTTTAGCTGCTTGTGACAGCGTTAAATCAATGACAAGTAATGTTACAGTTGGTAAGGTAATTGAAGAATTTAAAGCTGCAGGATTAGAAGCCGAAAATCCTAGTGACCTACCAGAAAAAGAATTTGGAAATACTAGAAAAGATGCAAAGCGCATTCTTGTTCCGGCATTAGGTGAAGATAGCGGCGGTAGAATATTTGAGTTTAAAAACAAAGAAGATCTTGAAAAAGCTAAGAAATACTATGACGATTTAGGTAATGGTAATCAAATGCTATTCTCTCATACTTACGCAAAAGGTAATTTCCTTATACAAATGAATGGTGATATGGAAGATGCCCAATTTAACAAATATAAAGAAGTTATGGACAAAGTAATTAAGTAAGTTAAAGAATTCGCTTTCATTTTCCTAAAACCAGGTTAGAATTATCTTTGGATGGGAGTCCAATACATATTATTAAAATTTAAGTGGTTATTAAGTCGGAGAAAGGCACCCTAAGGTGCCTTTTCTCTTTGTTAACGTTTGTAAACACCAGTCCAAGTACCATATCCATCTTGATTAGGATAAGCTTCTTTTAAATAATATGTTTTGTTACATTTAACCATTGTCGCAGGCATTGAACCTTTTGTTTTGAAATTCATTTGCCATGCTGTTGGTGGAGTTTTGCTGCAATCAACCTGGCTTGCATCGGTGTAGGCAAAAGCGCTTTCTGTTCCACCTAATACAATACCTACTGCTAAAGCTCCAACTACTAATTTCTTGAACATAAAAATTCCCCCTCAAATATTTTTTATAACTTGCACAACAATCCTAATGTGTTTTACAAATAATGTTAGTTAATTAAACTTTATAAAAAATATTATAATATTCAGAAATGAGAATATAAAACATTAAATAACTTTATTTAAACCTAGTTCTAAAATCAGAACGTGATTATGCTTATTAACAAAGATATTATTTCGTCTGTTCAATCTTTTACAGAAAAACGGATGAAAATCTAATAGGCATGAGAAGAAAACAGTCTTTGATATATTGGGTGTCGTGTACAATTATTTCGTTATTCACCAGCTTTAAATGAAGAGATACTTATTGCCATTTGTTTTCTTTCTTTTCTCCCATCCCCTTGAAAGCTGTCACTTCGGTGATAGCTTTTATTTTGTAGGATGTTCTTCTTTTCTGTCGAATAGATAGAGTGGGAGAGGTGAAGATAATATGAATGTATATTTTAAAAATGATTTTGGTGATAAAGTATTTGCTACAGTTAATAAAGATATTGCAGGATTAATTGCAGCACTGCAAGTTTCGAGTGTAGTGAAATTGAATAATGTAAATCACAAAGTAACTGATTATCAATTTGAATACATTCAATACGCGAGTCATGAAGAACCTGAGTTAACAGTATTAGTTGAACGAATATACGATTAAGCATCCATAACGGGTGCTTTTTTTCTTTGTTATATAGAAATTATACATTAAAAGTGAATTTGGATAGGAGGATAACATATGGAGGAAGAGTCCTGCTGAAATAAATTAGAAATTTAAGAAGGCGCATTTCGAATAAAAACTGAACAAAAATAGAGATAGTTAACAAATTACAGTTGCGTGTAACTATATAGACGTTTTTGTTATATAAATTACTACAATACATAATCATATGTCTTTCTATAAGAATCCTACATTCTTCTTTATTTACCTATACTTAAATTTTTCTCAATTTATTATGATATAGATATCGTTTAAAAGTATATTGTGCAAAATAATTAATTGGAATTTTTGTATGAATCTATCGATTCAATATTAACTACTCACCACCTAAAATTATATCTATATTCACAATTTAATTGATAAATAAAACGTGGAATATTTAAATTATTGATTATAATCACCTTGAAACTACGCTTTTAAAGGGTGTTTTTGTGTCTAATAAATACAATTATTCGCTCAAAAAATTCGTATATTTTTATATCAAAATTCACTAAAATATAGGTGTTATAAATTCACAAAACAAAAAGGAAGCCATAAAGGTTTCCTTTTTGTATATGCTTCAAAAGGAAGACTTTAATAAATCTAATAATGAATTCCTGTGACTCATCCTCATATCTGACACATTAATTCATAGCTACATCTAGGGATCTATATACCCCTTTCAAATAAATGTAATATTTGCACCAGAACCTTATCTATTAAATATATACTTCCAAACGGCCTTAATCACTCCTACATTTGGCATATTATCCCTCCTTTGTATAAAATAAGTGTATCATTGTTGAATTAATAAGAACAGTGTATTATTTAAATAGTATAAAAAATAAAAATACTTTATGTTTTTTGCTACATATATGATTTAGTCATATCATGTTTATATTTTAAATCTGTATCTCTTTGCTCCAAGTGCCCTTCAGTAAATTCATAAACCACGAAATTATTAATATACAATTTCAGGAAAATAACACTAAAACAAACTAAAAAGTCATATATATTAACCACTTCTCATTTAAAGTATTTTTCACAATCCAATAAATTCAAAAAAATCGAAATATATAAATATAACTAACCTAGTTTAACAGAAAAATCATTTTTTTAAAACCCTTTTTTTTCCATGGTTAATAATGTTAAGATTTAAATGTAGATAAACGTTAGTTAATATGAATATTCGAAGAGCGCAATTTATTTTATATTACTATAAAAAATGCTTTAAACATGTTTTTAATTTGCGATCAGTATTTGTTAAATAATAGTTTAGTATGAACCTGCATTTAACACTCTTACATATAGCTATACGGATATCTACACAAATAAATATCATAAAAATAAGAAATGAGGGATTATTGTGCTTGATATTATTAAAAACAGAAAAAAAGTTAAAGAAAACTTAGAATTACCTGATACTTTATTAGAAGAAGTTGAAGAACACTCAGCTATGGGTGGTATAAACACATGGAATACTACAGCTACTTCAACTTCTATCATTATCAGTGAAACATTTGGTAATAAAGGAAAGGTTTGTACTTACACAGTTGAATGTGTAAATAATTGTAGAGGTTAATTAAAAAATGAGAGTAATAATTTTTATTACTCTCATTATCTACTAAGAAAGGTTTCTATTAAAATAAAATGAAAAAAATTCCAGTTGTTTTACAACTCCAACAAACTGAATGTGGATTATGCTGTAGTAACATGATATTAAATTATTATGGCAGTCGAGAAACTATTTTCAACTTAAGAAATGAATTTGAGGTTGGAAGAGATGGGTTAAGCCTTAGTCAATTAAAACACTTGTTTTTGAAGAAAGGTTTTATCTCAAAAATTTACAAAGCTGATATTAGGGGACTTAAAAAACTTCAACTCCCTGCAATAATCTTTTGGGAAAACAAACATTTTGTCGTTTTAGAAGAGATTTCGGACAAAAAGATTAAAATTATTGATCCCGCTGAAGGTAAACGAAAACTTACCACCGATGAGTTTTTAAATAGTTTTTCACATTTGGTTCTAGAGGTAGTCCCAAGTAATGACTTTAAGCCACAATTTGCTGAAGAAGTAAAGCCTTGGGAGGGAATAAAACAATTAGTCATAAACAAACTATCTTTAACTATATTCATTATTTTAACAACAATAACCGTTTTACTACTCAATTTAATTATTCCATACCTCACGCAAAAAATTATAGATGGTGCTTTACTCGGGTCAGTATTTAATGATTTTTCTAGGATTATTTTAAGTCTCATACTTATATCTATATTGCACCTAACCCTATCAATTACAAGAGGATCTCTTATTATTAAACTGAACATCTTTTTAAGTGAAAAACTTATGGGGAACACATTCCGTCATTTATTACGATTACCATTTAAATTTTTCGATTTAAGGTCTCCAGGTGATTTATTGTATAGACTGAATAGTCTTATTGGAGTAAGGGATTTAATTTCTAGTAGTTTAATACCAGGAATCGTTGATTTAGGTATGATGTTTGTTATTCTAATTTATTTGTCTTCAAAATCATACACAATTACACTTATCAGTTTAGGATTATTATTTTTTAACTTTTTAATTTTAAGTTTAAGTAGAGCCAAAGTTGCTGCAGCAGTAGACAATGAACTCGTTGAGCAAAGTAAAAGTCAGGCTATCCTGACTGAAATTCTATTTTCTAGTTTATTTATTAAAATTGCAGGGTTAGAAAATAAATTTTTTTCTAAGTGGGAACTTAGCTATAAGAAAAGTTTAGAGAAATTTAAATACCGTTCTCAGTTGCAAAATATAATAAACTCTTTATCTGGTAACTTTCAACTTATAGCTCCTGTCATAATCTTAGTAACAGGTATAATTTTATACCAAAATAATGCATTGACACTAGGTGAAATTGTGGCTATTCAAACTATTACAACAATGCTATTTAATCAATCTAGTTCGGTATTTTCTGCCTATACACAGCTTATTTTGACTTCATCTTATTTAAGAAGAGTGAGTGACATTACCGGAACCAAAATAGAGTCTTCTAATAATCTCATTAAAAATTTCGAAGTTAATGGAAATATAGAGTTAGAAGATGTTTATTTCTCATATACAAATATGAGCAATGATATTATCAAAAATATTAACTTATCTATTAATAGTGGTGAAAAAATTGCCATTGTTGGGAAATCCGGTTCTGGAAAAAGTACATTAGCAAAAATCATAGTTGGACTATATAAACATACCAAAGGAAATATCTACATAGATGGTCTGAATATCAATTCCATTGATCAAAGCATATTACATAAACAAATAGGTATTGTTCCACAAGATATTATGTTATTCAATAAAAGCATCTTTGAAAATATAACAATGGGAAATGAAAAATTCACATTAGAGGATGTGCAAGAGGCAGCAAAACTTGCAATGATTGATAAAGAAATCGAAAACATGCCTATGCAGTATAACACGGTAATAAGCGATATGGGCTTGAACTTATCAGGTGGTCAACGTCAGCGTATTTCTTTAGCTAGAGCTCTCATTAATAAACCACGAATATTAATTTTAGATGAGGCAACAAGCTCATTGGATCAAGAGAATGAGTTTAATATTATGGAGTATTTTAAAAAGATTAAGTGTACAGTAATTATTATAGCTCATCGACTTTCAACTATTATAGACGCCGACAAAATATATGTTATTGATGGTGGGAATATCATAGAGACTGGGACTCATCATGAATTAATGAATCAAGGTGGCTTCTATTATCACTTATATAATAAAAAAGGAGTAAGTGATTATGCCTATAATCAATAAACAAAGCGAATTGAACAATTGTATGCAGTTGTATCCTGAATTACAAAGTAAAGAAGAACTAGAAGATTTAATTTATAGGGTTTCATCTACTACTATAGATGAACTCTATAAGCAAAGTAAAAATGATAGTGAAAATAAATTTAAATTTAAATCTCATAAACTAAATACTGAAGATGTAATTGATATAGGTATTTCATCAGATTTACCTTTTGGTTCATTTTGTAAATCTATCGTTATCGATCCTTTAAATCTTTTTTTCAAAAATTTAAAGAAAATTAAGATTATAAATGATTATACCTATTTCACAACAAATGTTGCCGATCAGCTAATCTCAAGAATATGGGAACTGTCATATAAAACTTTAATTGATGAATTAAAAACATTAAAAAATGAACAATTATTAATTGGAAAAACAGAAGAAGCGCGGTTCGCATACTTTCATGATGTTTTATTAAAAAATGATGAATATATAGAATATTTATTGGAGGATAATCAACAATTATCAAGCACCTTACGTATCATCATAAACAGAAGTTTAAAAAATATTTTAGCCATTTTACATAGAACACAAGCTGAATGGAATAACCTATTAAATCAATTTCATATAAATAATGATGCAAAACTTACTCTTATTGATGTAGGAATGGGAGATACTCATCAAGATGGAAAAACAGTTTGTACACTTCATTTTTCAGATGGTTCACGAATTATGTATAAGCCAAGAAATTTAGAGGTGGATCAAGCATTCCAAGATTTTTTGAAGTTTCTAAATACAAAGAGAATAACTGAATTTAATACTGTTAACTTTTTTTCTAGTAGTTCAGATGGGTGGATGGAATTCATTTCACAAAAAGAATGTACTGAAGAAAAGCAAATTAATGAATTTTACAAAAAGACTGGGCAGTACCTAGCCATACTATATATTTTAAATGCAAATGATATCCATTATGAAAATATTATTGCACACGGGGAAAATCCAATATTAATCGATTTAGAGTCTTTATTTGTTCCAAAACCTAATCATTATTTTGAGGAATTTGACAGCAGTTTTCAAAAGGCTCAAGAATTTTTACACACATCTGTAAATAGTATTGCACTTCTGCCAACAGAAATAACCAGATCCATTGATGGTACTGATTTATATGCAGATTTAGGCGGTGTGAGTTTTAATAAGAAACAAATATCTCCCTATAAATCAGTGATATTAAACAACAAAAATTTAGAAAGCATGGATTTCTCTTTAAAAAATTTAGAATTAGAACCAAAACATAATAATCCTGTTTTAAATGGTACAACATTAGAAGCTTATGATTATATTCAAGACATTCAAGATGGATTCAAAAGCATGTATGAATGGGCTATTGAAAATAAAGAAGAATTAGTAAGTAAAATTCAACAATTATTTACTGGTAAAAGAATTCGATTCATCAATAAGAGCACTATGTTTTATTCAAAATTATTAGACATGTCAACATACCCTATCTTTAGTAAAAATTCTTTTTATAAGAAATTACTATTCCACAGAGTTGGTTTAGATGGATTTAAATCGGGACACCCTTTCTTAAAACACGAATATAATGATTTATTAAATATGGATGTTCCATATTTTTCTGCAATAACTAACACAAAAAACATCTATAATTCTAATGGTGATGATATTGGGGACATATTAAATGATACTCCTTTAGAACGTTGTTTAACAAAGATAAACAATTTATCCTTAACAGATCTTTCCAAACAACTAAAATTAATTGAAACGTCATTTTTAAATAAACGTAAAGGGCACGAAGATTGTACTAAAATCTCATTTGTACAAGAAAAATCTAATCACCCAAAATATACGATAAATTATCATTCCTATCTGAAAAGTGCTAAGAATATCGGCGATCATTTAATTAATGAAATGATTACCGCGGATGAAAATGGATATTGGATTGCTCCCTCTCTGGAAGGAGAACAAGAAAACATCTGGTCTCCAGGTCTCGTAAGTTTAGATTTATATAGTGGAAACGCTGGAATTTCAATATTTCTAGCTCAATTATATTCATGTACAGGTGAAATGAAATACAAGGATGCCGCTTATAAGGCAATTGAACCCATAAGAAAATTTATAACAGAATTAGAAGAAAATAGCCAACTACCTTTCCCTTTAGGAGTATTCTCTGGAACCTCCGGTTATCTTTATGCTCTTTATAAGACCGGTATTTTACTAGGAAATACTGAACTTGAAATTTTATTTTTTGATAATATTGATAAATTAAAAAGTTTTGTCATAAAGGATAAAACTTTTGATGTTATAGGTGGCGTAACAGGTACAATTCACATGTTATTAAATATTGCAGCTAATTGTCATGTTACTAAGAATAAAAATCACTTAATTCACCTTTCTATCGAACTAGAAAAACATTTACATCAACATCCCGTATTTAAAGATCAAGGGAAAATTTACGCTGGTTTCTCTCATGGTATAGCAGGAATTATGTCATGCTATGCATTATTATACAAGAATACAAAAAAACCAATATACAAAAATATCGCTGTAGAATTAAGAGATAAATTAAATAATTTCTATTCTCCAGTTCAACAAAACTGGTATAACAGCAATCAAAATAATGATATTAGTAATGGTTGGTGTCATGGAGCTCCTGGTATACTACTCTCTTTCTTAATTTGTATGGAGTGCGGAATAGAAATAGATGACACTTATGTCAGAATTGCTATAAATAGTACAAAAGATAAAGCCTTAGGTAATAACATCACTTATTGTCATGGTGATTTGGGTACTTTATCTATACTTGAGAGATGCGCCAATCAATTAAATGATTCTGTTCTCTCTTCACAGGTCGAATTAACATTTGAATGTTTACACCAACAATATCTAAAAGAAATAGTTAGTAAAAATACAATTAGGCATTCATATTCATTTAGCTTAATGATTGGTATTACCGGTGCTGGTCTAGCTTTAATTAATAAAGTGAATAAAATAAAAACTAATATTCTATGGATTAATTAATCCTCTCGTACTTGAAAGGAGGTGAAACATATGTTAAAAGAACAAAAATTAGAAAAAATCACAGGGCTTATCCCTGAATCAGAACTTGAAGAACATCTTTCAGGAGAAAGTAGCGGTGCAGGAACTCCAGCAATTGTTACTGCTATCAGTGCCGTCACTGCTGTAACTGCTCAATCTCCATGTCCAACATCTGCATGTTCAAAATCATGCAATAAATAGCTTAGATACATAAAAATTGTACCGATAATTTATGTATTAACCTATTCTATTTTAACTTTGAAAGGAAATGATGAATAATGCTAAAAGAACAAAAATTAGAAAAAATCACAGGGCTTATTCCTGAATCAGAACTTGAAGAACATCTTTCAGGAGAAAGTAGCGGTGCAGGAACTCCAGCAATTGTTACTGCTATCAGTGCCGTCACTGCTGTAACTGCTCAATCTCCATGTCCAACATCTGCATGTTCAAAATCATGCAATAAGTAATAAGTAATAAAATAGATTGTTTCGATTCAAAAATCGAAACAATCTATTTATTAGGAGGAAAAACTGTGTACAAAAGAACCGTGGAAAAACACATAAAAGAATACGAGACTACTTTTGGAGATTTTTATAGACCAATATTATTGAATCTCGAAGATACAATTGAAGACTTACTCAATACATACAGTGAACAAATAAATGAAAAAGAAATAATTCTAAATGATATCATAAAATCTTTATTATATGAATTGAATAGAATTTCATTCAGAACTTTATTATATGAATTCCATTTAACTAAGGAGAGCACTGAAACAAATACCCAAGACCACCACTTCAAAAATTATATACAATTATTAAAGGATTCTAATTATATTACAATGATATTAGATAAATACGAACATTTAAACAAATTAATAAACAAAAAAATCAACTTCAAAATACAATTAATTAAAAATATTTTTGAAAGCTTTTCAAATGACAAATCTAAATTACAACAACATATAGACAATCAAATTCACACTATACATGGTATTGAGTTTAGCCATGGAGATTCGCATAATCAAGGTAAATCAGTAACCATTCTTCAAACTAATAGTGGAAAATTAGTATATAAACCTCATAATTTATATACTGACCAATGGTTTTATGATATTTTAAACGTTTTGAAAGAGGATATTAATATTGATATACCAGAAATCCCGCTATTTACTGTAGATGATTATGGATGGCAAGGTTTCATATCTCACAAACCATGTACTAACAAAGAAGAAATTTCAAATTATTATTATAGAATGGGAATATACTTATCCGTTTTTTATCTTCTTAAAACTGATGATATCCATTATGAAAATATTATGGCCTCTGGAGAATATCCTTTTATACTTGATTTGGAAACTATAGTCGCTAATAAAAAAATTCACTCCGATGAAGAAAAAGAATCTTTAATGTATACTTTCTTAGAATCTATAACTGACTCCGTCTTAGGAACAATGATTCTACCAGTAAACTATAAATTTTCACCATTTGACGTAGATATTTCTGCATTATCTACTAAAGAAGCCGAATCAAACATTTGGTTATCTTATGTTATAGAAGATGCAGGGACAGATAATATTCGACTAATAAAGCAGCCATCTCCACTAAATAAAAAAAATAATAAAGTCATGTTACATAATAAAGTAGCTAATCCTTTTGATTTTCTCAACAGTATTGAGAATGGATTTTCACATGGATATGATAGTATTTTAAAAAACAAACATAAAATTACAGAAATATGCCACTCAAATTTAGTAAATAAAATTCATGTAAGACATATCCCACGGGCTACAAGTGTATATGCAAAGTTTTTAGATGCTTCTACGCATCCTACTTACCTTCGCAAAACAGAAACAGTAAATATGCTATTTAACAAATTCAAAAGAGGTACTTCCTTTACAGAAATAAAACAAGCTGAATCAGAAATATTAGCTTTATTTAACCATGATATTCCTTATTTTACTCAGCCGCTAATAAGTAAAAATCTTCACTGCAATGAAGTGAGTGTGATAAAAGATTATTTTCAAGACAGACCTATCGATTTAGTTCTTAACAGATTGAAAAATATGGATAAAAAAGATAAAGAAAAGCAAGTATACTACATAAAAATGTCAATGGTCACTGATGGAGGTGGTAGTCTTGCAAATATTCACGGAAATCAAGTTCTAGGTTTTCAAAATACAGAAATTGATAGTATTTTAAAAGAAGTTGGAAATGAATTAATTGATACAGCCATTATCTATAAAGATACTTGTACATGGATGATACATGAAGTAACAGATAACGAAAAAGTTTATATAGGTCCTCTTAATTATTCCCTATATGATGGTGCAGGATTACTTATTTTCTTACTGGAATTAGCTTCTTATAGTGATAATAAGAAATATTTACAATATGCTGAAATGGGCCTTAAAGGATTGGTTACTGATGTAGATCTAAGTAAAATAGATTCTTACTCAATCTTTCATGGACTTGGATCCTACCTTTATTTATATGCGAGATTTTATAATACTACACAAAAATCTGAGTACTACAATAAATTACTAGATGGTGTAAAAAATTTAAATATAACATACAAAAAAGATCTAAACATAGATTTTATTGGTGGGTTATCTGGAATGATAGTATTTCTAACAAATTGTTACAGAGCATATGGGGATGAAATTTTCTATAAAAAAGCACATGAGTTCGCTGAATTAATGATTTCCATTTATAAAGAGAAAACAGAATTCTTAAATGGCCTTGCTCACGGGCGTGCTGGCATTTCATTATCCTTGGCATCATTATATGAAATAAATAATGATGCCAAAATTAGTACTGAAGTTTATAAAGTCCTTAAACAAGAAAATCTTCATTTTAATTCTACTGATAATAACTGGACAGACTTAAGAGAATTTATTAATACTGAATCAGTATACTGGTGTCATGGAGCCCCAGGCATTTCATTAGCTAGAATGAAAACAATACAATACCTAGGCATAAATGATTTATTAAACAAAGATTTAACATGTGGCATTCGTAAGACCCTTCAAGATGGATTTTCTGATTATCATGATAGTAGCTTATGTCATGGAGTATTTGGTAACTTAGATATTTTAATAGAAATCAACAAATATAAAAAATGCGAAACTTTAAGACATTTTATTGATTCCACATTTTCTAATTATATCGATAACCTTACTAAGTTTGGATATCAATCTGGGATAAAAAACTCTTTACCTATTAACAACTTTATGCTCGGGAAATTTGGAATCGCTTATACTTTACTCAGATATAAGAATAACAAAATCCCATGTATATTATCTTTAGACATTTAAGTAATTATTATATGAAGGGAAGATATCTTGTGAGCATTGAAATTACTAATCTATCAAAAAGCTTTAATAAAAGAGAAAGAGTCTTAGACTCTATAAACATGAACATTAAAAATGGTGAAATAGTTGGGTTAGTTGGCCCTAACGGGGCAGGGAAAACTACATTAATGAAAATCATCTCAGGGCTCATTGTACAATATAGTGGTGAAATTAAGTTTTCTCAAGAAGAATATACTCAATTAGGTAGCTTAATTGAAAAACCAAAATATTTTCCTAATAAAAATGGTTACTATAATTTGAAATACTTTAGTGAGCTATATAGTGATAAAGATAATAATATTGAAGAAATTATACATTCTCTTCAAATGGAGAATTATTTATCTAAAAAGGTAAAGGATTATTCCTTAGGAATGAAGCAAAGACTGGGAATTGCTTTAGCATTGTTAAACAATCCAAATTATTTAATATTAGATGAACCAACTAATGGAATGGATCCTAATGGTATTAAAAGTATCTTAAAATATATAAAAGGGGTAACAAAGAAAAAAAATATAGGAGTTCTCTTATCTAGTCATATTTTAGATGATGTAGCGGATATTAGCGATCGGGTTTATCTAATTAACAAGGGGCAGATTATAGATGAATATTCTAGCTCAATTACTCCTGAAAAGACTATTAAATTTACTTTTAATCAAGAAACAATTATCGAGGCAACTAAGATTTTATCCTATTTCGGATTAGTAGAAAAGACATTAAATACAGTTTCATTGACTACCGATAAAGATTTAAACATATTGTTAGAAAAGTTAGGAGAAAAAAGCATTTATCCTCAAGGTATAAATGTAAAAAAAGATACTTTAGAAGACTTTTACTTTAAAAATATAGGAGCTGAGTAATATGAACTTTTCAAGCTATATTAGGCTGGAACTACTTAGGAATATAAGTACTGTATACCTTTATCTAGCTATTATTGCATCTTTTATTTTCGGGGGGGGAATAGTCTATTCTATTTATTCCTTAGATGGTCCATTTCATGCCCATAATGTTTCTGGTCTCTACTCAACCATCGCTGTTCTTGCATTAGCTATATTTTGTGTAAAAATCGTTTCTATAGATTTATATTATGGAACTATACAATTAATTTTTACGAATAAACAGAATAGACATCTGTTCCTTTATACAAGGTTAATCATTATAACTGTTATATCAATTCTATTTGGCATCGGATGTATATCCTTGCTCTGGATAAATGATATATTAAATCATCAAGGATTCAATTTACAAATCGTTTGCAACACATTATTCCATTATTTTTTATTCGGGATTTTTTACACACTTTTATTTTTATTAATTTCTATTTTCTATAAAAAGCCTATGAATCTTCTTATAATTGCATTCTTTACAATTGTACTTATACCAAGTATCCTAGGAGCGATTTTAAATATTCCTGGCCTGTCTTCTATATTAAAAGAGGCAATTATGGCGTTGCCCATATATAGCTTGCCTACAAAGATAGCTAGCTTATCGTTAAGCATAACCGATATATTTGTAATTATCGGATTGAGTATTTGTTTGTTTGTCTGGATATTCTATACTCTTCCTAAAACTGATTATTAAAATTTATCCTTTTCAATCAAATCGCAACTATAAATGAGGGAATTTCATGAAAAAAGTAGTAGCTTACGTTGCTTCAAGGAATAACAGCAGCCGTCCTGTTAGAATTACAGAAAACTTATTAACTGAACTAAAAAGGAGTTTGAATCATCGAATTAATACAACACTCATTACACCTCTCACACATAATGTGCTCCCTCCAACGGGATGTAAAAGTTGTTTCAATCAAGGGATTTGTCCCTCTGATTCTTTAACATATGACGATACTACTTTAATAAAAAATGAGTTATTAGAAGCAGATCTTATTTTTCTAGTTAGTCCTGTTTATTCACATAATGTTTCTGGAGACATGAAAAATCTAATTGACAGAATCTCTTATTGGGCTCATATTTTTAAATTATCTGGCAAACCAATTATACTTTTGGCTTCTGCAGAAAGTAACGGGGCAAAATACGTTATTAATTATATGAACAGAGTATTTACTGCTATGGGAGCTACAATAATTGGGCAAGAAACGTTTTTAAATACAGTGGAAGATTCATACAAAGGGAAGGTTGATATTATTATAAATCTGTCAAAAAAAATCCTTTTAAAAAATGTTTTCTTATCCCCTACCGAGCAACAAGAAAATTTGTTTCAATACCTTAAACAAACTATTTCCACTTACAATAATGAACATTTCGAATATAAATATTGGTTACAAAATGGATTATTTAAAAAGAATAGTTTAGAGGAATACTTTATAGAACAACAAAAAAATTAATAATAAAATAGCCCTTTTAGGGCTATTTTATTATTAATTTTTTTTATTTTTTTGAGTATTTTCCGACCACAAATCCTGCTGCCCCCCCAATTATAGCAGCTAAGACACTGGAATATAATAATCCAAACACTACAGCAAGTCCTAACGCAAATGCAAACGACTCTGAATTCATTAAAATCACCTTCCGTATTTTAATTTATTTGAATAAAATATTAAAATAGAACCAAATTATTTAACAAAGTTAAAAACCTCTTATTTATTAGTCTAATTCTGAATTACAAATTTTTCAAGGTTGCTTTCAAAATATTAATCTACTAAAAAATTGAGTTTTGCTATCAGGAGTGTAGATAATTATTTTTCCCTCTAGTCTAAAAAATGATTTGAATTTAGTATATATAGTTCAGTATTATTTTACTGATCAAAGAAAGTAAGCATAATCCTCCTAAAATGGACAGATTTATACTTCTCTTTTTTAAAATTTCTCATCACCCGAATAATCCACTAAGTTGTCAAAATTCCAATTAAACTTTGCTTCTTTATTATCGACATTAATTATTCCTTCAAGCATTACTCCACAAGTTGGGCATCCAAAAGAAAAATGATTATTTGATACATAACCAACCTGAAACTTTAATAAATATGATGTCTCACACACTTTACACATTTTTTGTTTAACATCGTTCATTATCTACACTCCTTTTGAATCCTAACTAGTTTACCATAAATTACATTATATGGGATGTCTAATTTATTGTATGCTCTCACATATCAAACCTCGCTAAATTTATAAAAGAATTTTCTATCCACACTGTATCAAAAGGTACACCTTTTGATATGGTTATCGCTCTATGTTTAAAGGTGTATGGAGCATTTGATAGGTCTATAGATGAGGAATTACAAAACTATTAATAAAAACTGGATAATATTATACTAAATACAAAAAAACATACTTTTAGTATGTCTTTTTGTATTTTAATCAGCATTTTCGGTATGCCTACAAGAGGGATAACCTGTGCAACCTATGAACTGCCCTTTAGAAAGGCTATTTGTTTTAATAATTAAAACTTTAGAACACTTGGGGCAAGTCATTCGTTTATCTTTAAGTTGGACTTTCGCCTCTGTAGTATCAAAGAATAACAAATGTTGTTTAATATTTTTAGAAGGTTCGGGTTGCCATACGGAAGTGATGTTAAATTTTTTACAGTAATCATATATTTCTTTACCGAACCATCTACGGGTTTTCTGGAGGTTCAATTTACTAACATTACGTACTTTATTTCTTCGCCAGTGATCGAAGTATACTCTATCACCTTTTCCTTTTTCGTCGTATTTTGTATCATTTGTTTTTGCGGTTCTTGCGTTTTTGAGTAATAAATCAGTAGGGGCTTCTTTGAAAATATTTAAAGATAAGTTTAAAAGATGTTTTTGTAATTCTTCAAAAAATGGGTATGTTGTGGAATCACCTTTTTTATCAATTGTACAAACGTAATCTTTTACTTGTTGAAAAATATCTTTAGGAATATAAATGTTTACGTTATCATTTTCGTTACTTTCAAGAACCCAGCTAGCATTTGTATTCTTACAAGTAATTAAGATACTTCTTGGAATAGGTAAATAGATACCTGTGAAAAGACCACTATTATATTCGAAATTGAAAAGAGCACTTTGGGAAGTATCATTTTTACAAAATTCATTTAAATGTTGAAATACTTTAGTAAATATCATAAGGGTAAATCTCCTCTCATTCTCAAAGGGTTATATAATGATAATGAAATTTTTTCTGTTACTAAAAATAGTTAAGGTAACCCTAAAGGTTACCTTTGTATCGTATCATATTTATTGAAGGGTTCCAACAAAAAAGTAACCATAGGGTTACTTTTATAAAAATTCCTATTATAATAGGTGTATGAAAAATTTAAAATTATCAAGAAAACTATTAGGATTCACCCAAAAATCCCTTGGGGAAGCACTTGGTGTTTCTAATCAAATGGTAAAAAATTGGGAATTGGGTGTAAAAAATCCAAGACTTGAGAATTTGATTTCTATTGCAGACATACTTACGAAAGAAGCCCGAGAAATTATTGAAAAGGAGTGGTTGGAAGTACCCAGGGAGAAGATTAGTATTGATTATTTACTCGGCAGAAGTATGGATGAAGGAACTTCAGTATTACTAACTCGTATTTGGGGGCTCTCGACTTATTACAGTTACAGGAATTTGGGAACTGCAATTTATTATTTACCGGACTCTCCTTCAAATAATAATGAGGAAGTATTAAACCAAGTATTAAAAATAGGTTTGATAGATTCTCCTGATGAACTTGTTCAGTACAGCAGAACGCCACACTTTTACTATGACCCATATTCAATTGGTGATTATAGCTATGGCGGATCAACCCTTGTAGAAATCACAGATTTATTTTGGGAAAATGAATAAAGAATAACAGTTATTCCGATAATTGGAGTAGCTGTTTTTCTTTATTTGATGTAATTAAGTAATTCATAATCTTTGGCATCTTGTGTGACAAAATTAGTATTGCTATTTTAAATTTAAATTGGGAATATACTCTTATACATAATACGAGGTTAATTAAGAAAATTGCTTTTTAAACTAGATGGTCACTTAATACAATAAACAGCAACAGAAGTTGTTGAGTTAGAAAATTCAATCTTATGTTTTTTCTCAATATGTCTTTTCATATTTTTGAATTACAATATAATTAATTCTTTTTATTTCTATATCTGTCTCTTATCTTCCTGTTAGGAATCCTTTATTGAATTAAGGATTCTTTTTTTATCCTCATTTTTTGATCTAATCGATATTTTCCCATTGCTTCATAGATTAAAAGGTCTAATTTTTGACTAAAATCAATTACTTTTTTATGGCTAAATCCATATTTTTTTACAAGATAGCTCAATTCTTTTTTTTGATCTTCAATCATGTCATGTAGTAATTTCATATCCACCTTTTTCTTTAAACTCCTTTATACATAAAATCTCGAAAAAATTGTATCCAAAAAATTGCAAACAAAAAACAAGGCTGAAACCAGCCTTGCCCTAAAGGAAAAAAACTAACTCTTATATCTAAGAGTACATTATGTATGGGAATTTTTGAAGTGGATATACCTTAAAAAGGATAAAAAGGTTATAATTGTAATATTTTGAAAGTTCGTTATTCTATAAAGAAACAGTCGAAATCGCTTATTTATAAAGGAACATTTGCTTTCCATTGCTTAAAACCAGTACCGAAAATTTATCAACAGCGATAATTTTCCCAGGTACTCTGACACCGTTTATTAGAAAAATCGTTACTTCTTTTTTCTCTTCTATTAACTTCGCATAAAATTTTTCTTGTGTATGCATCATTTAGATGGTTGCAACTCCTCTCCTTTTTCGGAACGGTTCATAGCTTCTAAGAATACATATTCTTTTACTGTTAGCTCAACCGTTGGGCAATATTCAACCTTTGATAATTCGTGAAATAGAGAAAGGTTTTTGTGTAGTTTTTGAATCATTTCATCTAAAGTGATTTCTCCTACACCATACTCAATTACTGAATTTAAAAATACGTCTACATCTATTAAACTTGGTTCAATTAGGGAAACAATCTCTTGTACCTTTGGTAAAATAATTGTTTCATAACGTTGTTTGAATAGTTCTAAATCCTCTGGTGCGGGTTCATTCTCACAAAGCTTTTTGAAAGATAGTACACGAATGTCATTTTGTAATGAATCAATACGCTCTTCATAAAAGGCTTTGTCGAACCCTTCTTTGTCAGCAACATCGTAATGAAGTTCTGTTTGTGATCTAGGCTTTTTCTTATAAGCATCCATGAGGATTTTCTCTTTTGCATTAAACATCATGATAAAAACAGTACGTTCTAGATTCATGATTTGGTTTGCTACGCTTAATGTTTCAT
Organism: Bacillus sp. 01N45; assembly: GCF_056399205.1. Lineage (NCBI taxonomy): Bacteria > Bacillati > Bacillota > Bacilli > Caryophanales > Bacillaceae > Bacillus > Bacillus sp. 01N45. Next base: position 58,402 of record NZ_JBFTQW010000017.1, on the reverse strand, counting down.
CTAATACTTTTGCGCGTTCTTCTTCACTTAACTTTTTTATAGAGGATGGAACAAGTTTTTTGACATTCTCAAACGACTCGGAATTCATAATGTGTTGAAGAGAAAATTGAGCGACTTCTGGTAAACAAGGATCAGTTGTTTTATCCAGGAGTAACAAATCTTTAATCGTTCGCACTGTATTTTTGATCTCTTTTTGAGCTTGTCGAACTTTTTCTATGCTTCTTTCCATGTATTCTGGTTGTTTAAGACGGTTGAAAATGTATTCTCTTCTTTCTTCAAAATGTTGCTGTAAAAGTGACATAGTTGTTTCCTCCTCTATTTTCTGAATTGATTTGAAATTCCTTTTATATTGTATCATTAAATTTTATGAAGTGGGACGGTAGCAAGGTTTATTTGCAAGACAAGGTTTGAAATTGCATATCAGACAATCAGTGATACATATTCTTTACCAAAGCAATTACCAAAGTAGATATCAACCTTATAACCAAAGAAACTATTATGGTATCACTATCAAAAGAACTCCTCGATTAGCACATGTTTTTAGGGGATTTTGAGTTTTGTTTATAGTAGGCGGAACGGAATAAGAAAAAGGAGGGAGAACAATGAATAATTCTTATGAGATTATTGATAATCAAATATTATTTGAGGGATGATCCGGCAAGAGGCTGGAACAACATACTTGGTCCGCAATTTCAAAGTGTGAAAGAAATTACAGAATGATGTGGTCGTTCAACAAACGAAAGTATTTGTGAGTAGGATGCGTTTAATCAAAATGCAATAAGTACAACGGATATAACAGATTTCTTATATAGATGGATTAGTTGGTATGTGACAGAACCATTAGACAGTACAAGAAATACGAAAGTTACCAGATGAACTTACGAGTTTTATAACAAATGTACTTGTTGAGACATTTGAATGCATTAAGAATACCTCTCATATGGTGTTAGATTGTATATGCTTTGTATTGGACTGGACCCCCAATTTGTTAACGATATTCTTTTTTTAGGAGGGAAAACATGCTGAATCGAAAAGAAACAATTTCTTTTCAAGCCTTTATGGACCAATCTTATAAGAAGAAAAAGCCAACAAAAATATATAGTATTGGCCCTATTAGTCCGTTCGCATTTTTTCATATGTCTTCACCGCTTTTTCATACGTATGTAGCTCTGGGAATAGTAGGCGGCCTTACAATTGGAGCTGTTTTGTTGGAAAAGTACTTAGTACGAAATGATTATATTTTTGCATCCAATCTCCTTTCTAATGGTCTGTATTACGGTGTAAGAATTGGAGGAATTGGGTTCATTGGTTATGCATTTATTCGTATTTTACTCATGTTATAGGGAGGGTTACCAATGAAAGGATGGTTAAAAAAGAAAAAATATAAATATCAATTAGAAGAAGTATTTAAGAAAGCGAAGCTATACGATGAGCACATTACACGAGGGGGAAAGGTCCCCATTTATCCTAAGATTCATGATGTTTTCGAAGAGAATGAAAGTGTACGGTACACCTTTACATTGCCAAACGGCGTTGATCCAGCTCAAATTCATAAGAAATGGTTTTGTTTTCAGCAAATACTAGGTGAAAATCTTATGATGGAAGGTACTATTAAAAGGTTCGTACTCCATGTATTTCATTCTGATGCAAGGTTACAGCCTTACAATTACAGCTATAAACAATGGCAACCATTATTGAAACAATATCGTCTTCCTGTGGTAGTAGGGCGGGACCAATTCGGAAATGCAATTGTGTATGATATGGTTGATTCAAATACACCTCATTTACTGATTGCAGGAGAAACAGGAAGCGGAAAAAGTAGTATGGTGCGCGTAATTTTAGCTACATTAATCCAACATATGTCACCAGATCATTTACATTTGTACCTGGGGGACTTGAAAAATTCAGAGTTTCATTTTTTAAGAAGAGTGAAGCACGTGAAGTATGTTTGCATGGAAGAACACGAAATGACAAGTATGTTATCAAAATTATGGAAAGAGGTATTGCATAGGAGAAAGGTAATGGAAGAATATGAGCTGGGTCATATTGATGAATACAATCAAATAACAAAAGATAAACCCTTACCATATATTTTTATTGCCATTGATGAAGTAGCAATGCTACAAGACGAAAAGGAATGTGTCACCATAATAGAAAAAATATCAGCTGTCGGCAGATCACTTGGTATCTTCCTCATGCTAAGTATGCAACGTCCTGATGCAAAAATACTTGATGGTAAGTTAAAGCTCAATTTGACGGTAAGAATGGGCTTTAAATGTGCGGATTTAATTAACAGTAACATTGTGGGGACGCCTGGATCAGAAAATTTAAGTCAATCGGGTCAAATGATTTTAAAATTAGATGGTTTAAAGAAGGTGCAGGCTCCTTATTTGGCATTGGACCAGGCGAAAGAAATAATAGAACCGTATCGTTTATCTAAAGAGCAAAGTATAAAGAAGGAAGAACCAGAACATCAAGAAGACAAAATCTTTGGGGTGTTAGATGATGCTAACGAATAGAGATAAGCAAATTATCGGTCATTTACAGCAATTTCGATGTATGTCGCGTGATGATATTATTGATCTCCATTTTAGAAATGTAAAAAATGCAGTAACATGCTGTAATACTGTTACAAAGCGGTTAAGCCGCGAAGGATATATCGATGTAGATACATCACAACGTCCATACGTGTATTTTCCTTATCCAAATACCATTCGTAAAGGAAGCCAAAAGATACGTCATTTTTTAGCGATTGTAGATGTATATAAGCAGTTATTACGAACCGAAAGACCGAAGATATTTCAAGTAGAACCTAAGTATAAGAAAGGTTATATGGAACCCGACATATTTACCATTTGGCGTAAAAGTCCATTTTTTATAGAAGTTCAGAACTCCATTTATAATAAGGCTACGATCCAAACGAAAATAAAACGTTATGAATCGTATTTTCGTAGCATGGAATGGAAAAAAGAATCCTGGCAACCGAAACATAATATGGTATTTCCCTCACTTTTAATCCTTACTGACCTCAAATATCCAATCTCTAGTTCTAATTTCCGTATTTTTCAAGCGCCCTCTATTCAGCATTTTCTTACACAAGTACAGCAACCTAAAGACATTTCGATTCAAATAGGTTCAGTCAAAGCAAAATTATGAAAGCACAAGATACTGTTTCTTGTGCTTTTTACATGTCCCAAAAGTCATTGATTTTGGCGTGAGGGTCAATTTTTCTAATAGTATTTAATATTTTTTTCATGATTTCAGGTTTGGGGATGTAATCTGTATCTCTACATGCTTTACTGATGGTTTGAACAGAAACCTTTGACTTTTTGGCTAGTTCCTGTTGTTCAATTCCTTGCCGATCTAACCATTTTTTTAATTTAGTCCTATTTTTGCGGAAAAACATTTATCTCACTCTCCTGTCCTTAATTTTTTATTTACAATTATGGACAGGAAGTTAAATTCATATACAATTCACTTCAACTTAAACTTAAGTAAAATACAAGAGAACGAGATTCATAGAGTATTTACACGAACGATTTATTGATAATTTCACTTGGAATGAGGTATACATACAATGCAAAGATTTGACTTACGCATCATACAACAAATCTTTGCAAAGCACTTTCCAAAAGAATCCAACTTAATCTGTATCTAAAGAACACAAAAAAAGACTGTTTTGTTTTATTTGTATAAGATATGTGATTGGAAAATGGATATATAGAATGGGTTTGGGTATATTACGTTTTGAGCATTAACTCAAAATTTTTTATTGGAGTGTGAAAAGATGACAGGTTTATTCGTTGTATTGGGTTGCGCAATTATATTTTTTCTTTTAGCACAAATTCTCACTTCATCATCTACTTATAATCCTAATAATGATTCACAACGCGTGAAATGCTATAACAAATTAGAAAAGCGAGTATATGATGCATTACGCTTTAAAGGTTATTATCCTACTGTACAATATAAAGTGCCCAATAAACGTTTTAAGTTAGATTTTGCGTTTTTTTCTCTAAATGGTTTGAAAATAGACGTAGAAATTGATGGGCCTTTTCATCGAACACCAGAAGGAATCAAACGAGACCGTAACCGAGATAAATACATGAAAACAAATGGATGGAAAGTTATTCGTATTACTGACATTGCATTAAATAATGGATTTGAAAAACAAATACTTTTGTTGGTGGCAACATTAAATAAATTAGGGATAGAACCTTCTAAAGAATCCGATTTTGTTTTATTAGAACAAGAACAAAGACGTATGATGTAATTTTTATCATACGTCTTTGTTTTTTGAAAAGAGCCTAGACCAGAATCCTTGTTTTTGTTCTTGAGTGGATGCTATAAGTTTTTGTGATTCACGCATTTCATCAAATTCTCTTTTTAATTGCCCATATTGCAATAATAGCGTTTTATTTAACTTATTAGCAGATTGTAACTCTTGGAGAATTTGTTGATTCGTTTTTTCTTGCTCTTGCAGTTACTTCATAAATATTTATATCAATAAAAAAATGCTTATGATTAGGGACGAATAAAAATAAATTTTATTTCTATTTCATGGGATTGCGGATTTGCATTAATAATTGGTTCATTCAAGAGTATATCACTGCTATAGCACGAGATGAATGCTATGATATAAATGGTTATTAAGGAATCAACTAAAATAATGGGAAGACAGGAAAAGGTATTCTAAGGTTTGAAAAGTAATTAATTGACTAAAATTAGGTATTCCCAAAACAAGAATCAAAATTTATATGTGTTATAGAATTGATACAGGTACGTCGAATCACTAAAGCAAAGAATGCGAACCGTAATGGGATTCCCTTGCAAATATTAAGTGGAAATCGAGAGGTGAAAAATTCTTGCTTGCAAGCATAATAAAAAGTGTACAATGGGTATTAAGGATTAGTAAAATGATACTGTGGTAAGAGTGTAGCGATACTATAATGGAGGTGGTTGGATGGAGAGAAAAGACGATGTTGTAAGTGAAGTGTACTTAAAAACAATTGATGTCTCCCGTATCACCAATCTAGCAGAGAGTACAATCAGAAAATATAGCTTAGAACTCGAAAAACAAGGCTATGAGTTTAATAAAGATGGCGATACAAGACTGTATCATACCGATGATGTGACAGTTTTTAATACTCTAAAAGAGATTAGAGAAAAAACTAAGGTTTCATTGAATCACGCTGTTAGCGTGTTGATGACACAGCAAACACGCGCGACACAGGGTGTAGCGCGTTCGGAAGTTGCTGTGACAAGGTCTCAGAGTGAAGAGGAGCAATACGCGCTACAATCTATATCAAGTGAAATTCGGAATTTCTTAGAAGATATAAAGACTGAATTTATAGGTTTTCGAAAAGAACTTGAAATCGAGCGTCAAAGCAATGATGTATTTAAACAAGAGCTTGAAGCAGAGCGTGAAAAAAATCAACAATTAGAAAAGAAACTTGATCTTATTATGACGGAATTAGAAAAAATCAACGCTAAAGCTGATATTTCTAACCAAGAACCCAAAAGGAAGAAATTATTTGGGATATTTTAAGTTTAGACAAAACAAAAAGCGTTGCTCATATGAGAGCAACGCTTTTTGTTTTAGAAATCCGGGTCTTCTAAATCGTCTTTATCTAATGATCCTGTAATGTTGATATTAGTGATTAATTGTCCCATTTGACCTACGTCTTTTAATAAATCGTCTGCCAGAGAATTATGGGTATTCTCTTCGTTTTGCATAAGGACAGCAGATACAGGAGCCACCTGGAAATCTGAAATTGTTTGTGTAATTTGTTTTATGGCGTTCATCATTTGTTCTTGATTTTTTGAGACTTTTAGAAGTTCTTTTTTTGCATTAAAGGGCTCTTTCTGTGTTAAATCTTGTTCAACTAATTGAATAAGATAAGTTGCAAGCTTTTTTGAGCGAGCTTTTTGCTCAAGGTGATTATAGACTTCTTCGCTCATGTGGTCTGTTCGAAGTCCAAAGACTGTTTGTTTCTCGGCCTTTTTAGTACGCCCCATAATGCGGCTCCTCCTTTCTGGCTATACTTATTTCTCTGTTTTTTGCAGCATTTCGCCGCGACTTTTTACTTCAAGACCATATAGATTTAATTTGCGTGAATCTGGTAAGAAAATATGATTTGCTTGCGCAATTTCAGCTCCATACATTTCTTCTATGACTTCATGGATGCTAGCTTCTAGTATTGGGGCAACACCACCGAAATAAACATATTTATAAACTTTATCAGCTGGTGCAGGCATTACATCTTGGATTTTTAAAATTAGAAACTTAGCAAACTCTTTTAAAGAAGAGCGAACTTTGTCCGTTAAATCTACACGCTGGCCAGTGTTTCCATCAACTAATTCCATTTTTGGTTTTTGGAAATTGTTTACTATAAATGTTTCAAATGAACGTAAATCAGAGAATTTTTCTAGGAACTTTTCTTTTCTTAATTTTTCAATATGAGATAGATAAGATAATTTGTCTATCGGTTGCATAGAATCACGGTTCTTAGGTGATTTTAAACCGGCTGGTGATAATACTAGATCAATTGTTCCGCCGCCAATATCAACAAGTACTGTATCGTTGTTATCAAATTGGCTTGCTTCTTCACGATCTTCTAATTCAAAATTCTTTTTAATTGCTAAACGTGCAATTTCACCTTCGATACGACAAGTTGCTTTTTCTACAGTTATTTTTAAAGTTTTTTCCATTCCTGGAGTATGTATTGTTACTTCATGCTCTCCAGCAAATCTTTCTGCCATGGCATTTTGAGCTTCACTAAATTTGGCTGTTCGTTTAAGTAACCATATAGGTAACATTGTTTGGAAATATTCAATTTCAATTGTATTGTCATCCGATTCGCGCTGTTCGTTAATAGCATGATAGAAAGAAACAGCTGATAAAAACATCACATAAGGGATAGGGCTTGTGATCTTGTCATGAAGTTTATTGACATGATTGTTAGCTAATGCATGTTTTGCAGCTTCGTCTCCAACTAAGAAGAATCTTTCTGTATCTTCTCCTGGAATTGTTGTTGAAATAAGTAGGCGAGATAATAATTCTTTAGGATTGGTAATGGTTGCTACAAAATGAGAGTCAGCTTCATCTTTGCTGATTTCTACAACGTTTGTAGGAGTTTCAATATAGAAACCATCAATTAAGTTCATATCAAGTGAGTTTCCAGAATCCTTATTCATCATAGTAATTTTCATTAACTATTCACTCCTTTAGTTATATTGTTAACAATATAACATTTTTTCATCTTTATTGGAAGGTATTTTTCAATATTAGTTAACAAAAAGAAATCGTTATTAACCTTATATTTTAAAGGTTTTATCATGTTTTATTTTTGTTATATTGTATTTATGTTAACTATAAAAAATATTGTTAACTTTTGTTTTAATTTATATGTATTCTTCACAAGATATATGTTTGTACCTGTAGGAAGTAAAAGCAAACCTTTCCCATCCAAAAGAGGTTTATTCTTTAAACAGTTGCTTAATTTTGATCAGCAATTGTATTAGTTAATCCAGCACTTATACCTAAAATAAAGGGAAAATAGCATGATAAAACATTTTTACACCTTAGAATCACGTTATTATAAAGAAATTTGGTAGTCTTTAATTAGTCTTTAACTTAACCTCAAACTTAAGGGAGATGTATAGATGAACATTGGTAGACAAATACAATATTTTCGTAAACGGGATAATATGTCTCAAGAGGAGTTGGCAGAAAAAATTCATGTTTCCAGACAATCTATTTCTAATTGGGAAAATGAAAGAAACTATCCAGATATTCATAATTTATTAATGATGAGTATTCTTTTTAATGTCTCCCTGGATGATTTAGTTAAAGGAGATGTAAAGATCATGAAAGAAGAACTTCAAAAATCAACTTTCTTTAAGTGGAGTTATATCATGTTAGCATTAATGATTATACTTCCTATTTCTCTTGTACCTGTATGTTACTTTTTTGGTTATTATGGTTTTATAACACTTTTGGTACTTTCTATTTTTCTTATGTTTGCATCATTGAAAGTTGAAAATATAAAAAAAGAAAACAATTTAAAAACTTATCGTGAAATAGTTGATTTTATAGAGGAAAAACCTGTAAGTAAAGTAAAGGTTGATAAAAAAAATAAATTATTAAAAACAAGTTTGATTCTTTCAATTCCTTTAATCAGTTATATTCTGGTTTATTTAGGAATGACTGCGTTTGGAATATAATTTAGGAACATTGTTTTTAAAAGCTATTAAAAGTCCTCCAGATTGTTTAACTGGAGGACTTTTATGTTTACATAATTATCGTTATTGGAAGTAAAGTAAACCCCTCTTATTGGGGTACGAACACTGTTCTTGTTATAATTAATCTTTTTCAGAACGTCTATAATCCTCTTTTAAAAAATATATGTAAATATAATAAAAAACGAATGATTAATAGAAATATTCTACGCCACTCGTTTTTTATCGGACTTCTTTTTACTGTACTTTTATTTTCTTTATGAGTTATTAGAAAAATAATTGTCTATATAAGCCTTTATTTTTTCAAAATTCTTTTCCATAAATAAGATTGCTGGTACTTCAATTATTGGAAGATTATTTTCATTATCAAAAGGTGGACACGGTTTGGGAACTACCAAATAGTCAACTGAGTTTTTATCCCTAATATAATTAATTGAAACATCATAATACTTAGAAAAATATTCCTTCAAATCATCCTGATTCCTTAAAAATGGTAGAGAAAATATTGAACCATAATTTATACCAGCGTCGACAATTAATACAAAGCATATTTTTTTCATGATACACCCTCCTCGTATAATAAGTTTTAAGTTAATAACTGTTCCTTGAAAATTAAATAGTTTTTATCTTCAAGAGCTACATCAAAAAAATGGTGTATGGGTAAAATTTAGTCTTGGATACTGGGGGATTTCCCTACCTTATTCAAAGAAAGGCATTACATGCTATTCCGAATGTAATAAAACAAATAAAATACTAAGACAACAACAGTAATAATACTCGATGTTGTTCTGAAAGTTTTGTTTTCATACGTTTTATTTAACAAGAAGAAGAACAAAACGACCCAGACCCCGTTGGAAAAGAATGATGTTAGTGCATTGAAAATAACTCGAAACACAAACATAGAGTCTTCCATTAGCTTTTCACCCTAGTCATTTTCCTTATTATACCATTCTTAAAAAGTGATGTGCGGTGTTTTTTTGATTGTATATTCTATACATGCTTGGTTAACATAACGTCCTATTATCGGTAGCAAATAGTTTCATAGAATCCTTGTATTTACAGGGATTCTTCTTTTTATGTCTATGTATTTTGTATACAGGGTTTTATACATTGTTGATATGGCAGCAATTTGGGGGATCCTTATGATTCTTTTTTTGCATAAAATATTGTATATAGAAAAAAGATTTTGATGTGGGTATCGAGAAGTAATGAGTATTAGTGTTAAAATCGAAATGTATTTCGAAATTAATTCGATTTTAAAATCGGTTGTGATATCAGTTGTAAGTGAATTCCGATTTTGATTAAAATATTGATTTAATCTTGTTTTATGAGTAAAAAAACGTATTCCGTTTTTGGGGGAGGAATTAAAATTGGAACTAAAATCGGAAATGTATACACCGAAAATTGTAGCAGATCGTTTAGGGGTGACTCCTGATTTATTAAAAGTATGGTCAAACGAATTTAATATACAAACGGAACGAAGTCAGGGAGGGCATCGTAGATATTCTAAGGAAAATATAGAAGAATTAACAGCCATTAAAGAAAAAATACAGGTACAAAAATGGTCTTATGATCAGGTTAGGGCATGGCGGAATGGAGAAATTAATTCGTTTGTTTCAAAAGAAGAAAAATCGGAATTAGAAAAGAAATTGGATGAAGTATTAGAAAATCAACAATTACAAAATCAGTTTAATCAAGCTCTTGTTCAGAAATTGCAGGAAATTACGAATGAATTAGTTACGACAAAAGAGCATTTGTTTAATACAGAGAAAAAATTAATGGAAGTAGAAAGTAAAAATAGTGAACTTGAAGTTTTTATAGAGAAGAAGTTAGAAAAAAGAGATCAATTATTGCTGGAAAACATTAGAGAAATACAGAGCCAAAATCAGAAACAAAAACGAAAAGGGTTTTTCGGTTTGTTTAAAAATTAAATTTCGTATTCTTTATAAAGTTCTAATGTCGGAAAAAGAAGAATTGAAATATAGCATACATAGAATAAGGGAATGCAGTATAGATTAGTCTACAAGCATTCCCTTGCTATAAAAATGTTAATAATATTTTAATGATGTTGCTACTATGTATGTCATATTGATTAAGAATAAAAAGATTAATATATCTAGTGTTAAAAAGACATATAATATTATTTTTATCTTTTTAGATATTTCGCTTTTAATCATATATATAATGAATAGCATTGTAGTTGTTTGGAATAGCATGGTGAAAAATAAAAATGTAATGGCAAACACCATATTTCCTGGTGTAAATGCTGTATTCATAATGAGTAGAGAACTAATTATATTAAGAATAAGCGTAGTTAGTATAAAAATGTATTTGTAAATGTTTTTAATTTTGATCGCCTACTTTTTAATTTTTTAGTTGGTAATACAGTTGTTTATTTTTATGGTTATATATAAGTATTTTTTTATTGTTTTCATCTACAATGTAAACATCTTTTTCTTCCCAATCTATTCCATGGGGTATGTCTTTTTCAATTGAAAATAAAACATCTTTATTTCTAAAAGGAATTGAATTTCGATTAGCATGAATGTTTATTTCATGTTCTTTTGTTTGAATGCTATAATCTCCTGAATAATTTGAGAAGAAAGGTGTTAATTTACTATAAATATATAGAATTTCTTTTTTATCGCTTTCTTGATAAAAGTGGGAATTAATAACCTTTAGATCGGATGTTTTTATGTCTTTTGGTATAAGTAAAAAGGCAATGAGACAATAAAATATAACAACAATAGTAATTAAAGAATATATGTAGAGAGCGGCTATTAATAAATATCTTTTATAATTGCTTTGTTTTATTATCTGATTTTGCAAATTTGAATCCTCCTTTAATAAAGAATCGATTGAAACATTAAATAGATTGCTTAAGGCTAATAAATTGGTTAGATCGGGAAGACTTTTACCTAGTTCCCATTTAGATATAACTTGTCTTGAAATAAATAATTGGCTGGCTACATCTTCTTGTGTCATTTTATTTATTAATCTTAAATGTTTTATTTTTTTTCCAATGTCCATATATGTACCTCCTTTAATTACTTTAATTATTCTAATGTTAAATAGTAAGAAACGCATCGTAGCGTTATAAAAAAGGCATGCAATGATCTGTTGCGGAATCTTTTTTGTGATTTAATTTTTAATATTTAAAAATTAGTTGAGTACTAGAAGATAGAAAGATAAAGACATTACATTAAAAAAATATTAATTATAATATTATAATTTTGTTATATTTATATTTTTAGAATTAATACTGTTAATGATTTATAATAGATAATTTAAATAAAAAAAGAAGTAGCTTTTAAGCTACTTCTTTTTTTTCTATATTTAACATGTTTTTTATGATTTCAAATAGTGTTGTTGATCCGAATAAAACAGAAATGATTTTGTCTGACTCAAAATGCACATTTAGTTCTGTTTTATTTGGTTCTTTTTTATATGAAAATTTCAACATGTTTTTCACCTGCCTCGATAGCAGGTATAATTTGCCGGCATAAACTATACCTAGCTATTTTTAAAGTTATTTTGATAGCTTGGCATGCCTATATATATTTTTATCGTTAATTTTCGGATTTTTATTATTTCTTAAAGTCTCATAAATTATTATATTAGTTYGCATAATCTTATAAATTCTTATTTCTTAAAGTCTCATAAATTATTATATTAGTTYGCATARTCTTATAAATTCTTATTTCTTAAAGTCTCATAAATTATTATATTAGTTTGCATAGTCTTATAAATTCTCTTAAATTAGGATCCTATAATTTTTATTATCCATTATTTTCATTTTAAACACAAGAATTTTTTTGAAATAATTTAAATATAGAATGTATCTAATATATTATCTTTTTCTTCTTTATTAATTCCAATATATTTAAGTGTAATTTGTGGTGTACTATGATTTAGGATTTCTTGCAACATAGCAACATCTTTTGTTTGCTTATAAAACCAATAACCGAAGGTTTTACGCATGGTATGGGTCCCGATAGATTCTATATCCGCAAAATCTCCGGCTTTTTGCAATTGTCGATAAGCCTGGATCTTACTAATGGGCTGATCTCCTTTACGGGAAGGGAATAACCAGGTGTTTTCTAGAGTTTGGGCATACGAATATACTTCATCAAAAATAGAAGTAAGATTAATCATGCGTTCTTTCTTTGTTTTTCCTTCTTTGATTTTGAATTCCTTTCGTTTCTTTCGTTTTAACTTTAGTATAGTTTGCGTTTCAAGTTGGAGTAGATCGCTGACGCGTAATCCTGTATGAATTCCAATTAAAAATAGTATATAGTCTCGTTCGGAACAATGACGTTTGAGAGCCCATTTCATATCTTCGATCTGTTCTTTGTTACGGATGGGTTGGACATCAATGAGATGTGGTTTTTTGTTCATGGATTTTGGACCTCTTTATTTACAGTGTTTTGAATGTATACTTTTGTTAGATAAATTGAGGATATCAGGGTATTCGATGAAAAGTCAATATTTAAGGTGATTTGAATGTAAACTAATATTCAAAAGTTTACTTTCGAATTGATTATAAATTTACATAAAATATTGGGAAATCTAAAGATGGAATGAAATAAAAATGATATTCTCTTTTACAAGCAAAAATTCTAGTAGTAAAACAGCATTGTGGGAATTAAACAAAAGGTTTTTAAAACAATTAAAGAGTTATTTAACAAAGCTGATGGTAGAGCGAGAATTAAATAATTTTAAAAAAACTTTGATGGATATGTAGCAAAGTTTTTTTCTTAGCGTACGAAATTTGCGCTATGTTGATGGCCATGTGGCGAGACCCCATAAAAAAATAAAACTAACTATTTTTTAGAGTATAGTTAGTTTTATTTTTATGATGTTACTATAAATTAGGTCAAATCGTTATTTTATAAGATTTTTTGTTCTTTTTTAGTCAGTATCTAAAATTATGGAATAGTGAACTATCATTAATTTTTCTAGTTTAACTTACTTAAAAAGTTCCGCTGTTTTTCGTCCAAGCCAACTTCCAAGATCTCCGGCCCATGAACCACCATCAATTTTTTCTAATTCTTCAATTGTTAATTCTTCTAGTTCTTTTAATGTTTGAGTGTTCATATAATATCCTCCTATTAAAATATTGTAATATTAATAGAATTATTTATACGTATAAATAATTCTTCTTTGGAATCGCTGTTATTTAATTATTATACAATAATTAAATTTTTTGTCTATATTTACCTTGTAATTTTTTTCAAATAACAATGAAATTATTAAATTATTTATATAATAGGAATATATTTGAAGATGTGGATTCAAGTTGCTGTATGAATCGTATCAAAAAACCAATTCCATTATACTAGAATTGATTTTTTGATTGTGCACTTTTTTATTTATTATTTCATTGCTGTTTATTCCAAAATTGAACGTATCTATGCAGAGCCTCAACGCTTTTTAATCCCAAAAACGCTTTAATTTCAATGGGTTTCATGCCATTCTGCAGCGCATTTAATATAAAACGGTTCCGTAGCATAGTAGGCGTTATATGGATTTCAGCGCGTTTCGCTTCCTTCTGTAACATGCGTTGTACAGCGATTCTAGTTAAAGCGGCGGGTTGATCTTTTTCATAGTCCCATCGGAATGTTTGCGGGCCAAAATCAAACGCCACAAAAAAGGGATCGCCCGTTTGTTGGCGCGGTCTTACAAGGTTAGGAATCTTGTTGTAATAAGATAAGGCAAGTTTTACATGCTCTTTTGAAAGGGTAATAGATCGTTTGTGGGCGTGTAACCCTCCTGGGGTAATAGAATTTGTCCCAAAGTGTACATCATGCATAGAAAGCGTGAGTATGTCCTGGATGGATAGTCCGTAATCTAACATGAAATGAATCAATAAAAGGTTACGTTCTAGAATAAACTTTCTGCCTGACGCTTGGTATTCGGTTAATCCGTTATAACTACGCATGACGCGGAATAGCTTTTTAATTTCTTTGTCCGATGCAAAGTGTTTAGAAGTTAGTCCAGGAGGGGAGACATCACTTTTTAAATCCTGGGCCACACCATGAAATTGTAAAAAGTTAATCAGAATGCCTCGTACACGTTTGATATTAGAAATTGACGCCCCACGTTCCTTTTTAAGAGCTTTTAAGTATTTGTCTAATATATTTGTATCAAAAGAATGAAAAAACGATTCTGGAGGCAATTTGGCATGTTTCTGAATCCATGATGTGAAAAGTGTGAGATCGTAGCGGTATTGTTTAACGGTGGAAGATTTACGGCCATGTTTTAACAAATCAGAAAGGAAAACATCAACAGAAAGTTCCCAAGTCATGTTTATATACTCCTTTGTCCTAAAAATTGTGTACCGCAATTATATACGAGAACCAAACAAACAGGCAATAGGGGATTCTAGGTCGAGGTGTTTTCTTTGGGGCTTGGTGGAATTCCAGGGCCAGGACATTGCGGGGCTATCCGGAGACATATGGGCATGGCTAGACAGGGCGTGAAGTTGCGGTATGGGTGGATATATAGATATATAGATATATAGGAATGAGTGGAAGGCGAATGATGGGCCGATGTTGAAGGAGGACGATATGCGAGGAATGGGAATGGCCGCCGCCCCGCCTACGTAGTTTTATGAGAATCTGCCTGGCAACGGAATCTGATTCATAGCTGAATCAAGATACCCTTACCAGGAGAGCTTCAAGGTAAATCTAAGTTTCTAAATATTCCGCGGAACCTAGTTCTATCAATGAGTTTAAGATGAGAATAAGTTCCGAATAACCTAAGTATGTTGTCGCAACTAATTCTGTAGATTTATCGCATATTATTCTGAATTAATTCTGAGGTTATTCTTTTTACTGAAATGCTCATAATGAACAGAAATGATCCTTTGTTTTTAAAGTGCTGTACTATATATTTATGGTGAAAATCACGAATATTAGTATTTATACTGTCTACAGATATTCGGTGTTCCGTAGATTTGTATATTAAATGATAAGAAGAGTTCTATTTTGGTATTTAGTTTGATCTGAGGGTTTATGTTTAAAAATCTAGAAAAATATAGTTCCCAATATGGGATACTTTTTATAATAAATCTTGTTTTAAAAAAAATTAAAATGATTAAATACATTAGGATTTATTTTTGCTCAATAAGTCTTACTCTCACAAGGGATTAGAGAATTCTTCTTATTTAATTACTGATTTAAGAGCAGGTTCAATTCAGTTATAAATTCATAGTGGATTTGTTGTGAAAAACGCCCTTAATTTGCAAAAATATAATAGATTGATAATATGTTTAATCTATTAAAATAAAGAATGGCATAACAAAAAGCCTTGTTAGGGAGGAATTTTTTGAACAAGGCTATAAAACAATTATTTTTTTGTGAAAAATGAGATTTAGGCGTTTGGATCGATTATTTTTTTGAATAAATCCATTGATGGTATTAGACTCTTCATTGGTTTTCCAAACGCCATATTTATTGTACGTTCTTTTGCTTGTTGCTCTCTACTCTTTCTGTTTGCGGTTAACTGTTTTGTATACGTTGTTATGAAATGTGCAGGTGTACTTACTTGCGATTTGTTTACTTCAAACAGCTGTACACAGTCCTCAAAAGTTTTTCTTGCTTCCCAATCTATGCATGGCGGCATACGTAATGCGATTGTATAAGCATCCTTTTCAGTGATATTTGTATCTTTACTTATGATATACATATAAAGTTTCTTTTGGTCTTCACTCATAAACTCATCCATTTCGCGGAATCGTAGTTCTAGTTTTTCACCTGAATTAGGGGCATTAATTGGCTGTTTTTCTTCTACTTCTTCATTTGTAGAAGCAACAGCATCTAATATATCTATGCCCTGGCATGTAGGCACAGTTGGTTTTTCAGTTTGATCTATAGGTTTCTCCTGTTTTTTACTTAGTTTTTTAGATAGAAATTTTGTAAATGTAGAAAAAATATTAATGGAAAACGCCCATTTTTGATTAAAATATTCAATGATTTTTAAATAATTGGTATTGAGGCTTAATATGTAAATAGATGGTGCAATCTTACCATGACGTCTTGTTTTGATTTGATGGCATACTTCAAGGTCCTCTAACCAATTCAGAATAAAGTTGATGATCGGCACAGAAATACCCGATTTTTCACTGATTTGATTTTGTCTCATTTGAGAGTACCCTTCTTGTACTAGGTAAGATAAAACAACTTCCAATGCCTTATAGCGGCGTGGTGTTTGTTCGAAGTATTCTTTAGTGGTTTTACCTTCATACTCGAACAGAATAATATCAATAGCTTTAATTACTTTTTTAACAGATTTATTGATAGCACCTGTGGGAACATGAACAAGATTTGGACTTAATTCTCGTTTTGCTGTACTTAGCAAAAAATTATTTAGTAGCATAAAAAAACCTCCTATTTTTCCACCACAAATAAACAGGAAAAACAGAGGTTTTATATTCACAATAGATATACGTTATGGTATAATTTTAGTATCAAGTTTGATACTAAAGAAAAACACATATAACTATAGTGTGAATTAAAGCCCCTATCTCTTGGAGTTTTTAATTGGTTTGAGTTTGGCGACCTGATCCAATTAAAAACGATGCGGTGGGGTTTTATTTTTTTATAATTAATGTTTAAAACTAATGAATAGGCTTTTGTTAAAATTTTCTTGTTTGAAATACATATCGTTAAGAACTATTTTACACATACTTTTTTTAAATATCAACTAGTAATAAGTTAGAAGTTACCAGCAAATACGAATAAAATTTTCTTAAAATTCAGAAAATAATATAGAAATATGCAGAATTTCCTACTGGAACGAAACCTTTTCTAATTTCTGTTAGAATATATTTACAGAAAATTCTTTTAATATAAAAACTTTTGGATATTTATATATTAAAAGATAAAAGAGGGTGTGACAAGGGGTATGATTTTAGAAAAAATTCAAAAGGATTTAACTAATAGAGGTATTACTAATAGACAGCTTGCTGATTTGTTAGGTATTAGCCATTCTAAAGTGAATCAATCTATTTCGGGTAAGAGAGAATTTGACTTTTCTGTTTATGCAGAAATACTAAACATGTTATATCCCCATGATTATTCTTTTCGAAAAACAGAAGTGTTTAACTATTGTAACCAAGCTAAACGGAAAGTTAATTTAAGAATAGCGTTTGAATATGTAGACATGTGCGGTGAATTAGAATTATTAAATCATTTAATTGATCGAGAAAAACAATCAAATAATTTGTTGAATCGTAAATTTGCAAGTGCTTATGAATTACTTTATTTACGAAATGCAGAGGAATTTAATCCGCGCGAATTTTTGAAATTGGTAAAGGGAGAAATGGGAAAGCAAAAAAATGCAGAGGATATAAGTAAAATTCCTATGGAGTTTGCTCTGATTTACGCTTTTTTTGATTCAAGAAGTTACAATTTAGTAAGTGCAAATATTGATGAATTAAAGACTGAAATTGAAAAAGTGAAAAATCCATTTTTAAAATCTTCATATGAGTTAAGAACTATGGAGTTATTAGCCACATGTTTTCATAGGAATAATGAGTTGGAGAGAGCAAGAGAATTATGTGATGATATGATTTCCAAAAATGGAAGAGTATCTTTACTTCCAAAGGCTACAGCGTATTGTATTATGGGTGAGACATATATATTAACAGACTACGAATTGTCTAAGTATTATTTAGACAAAGGATTAAGTTTGGTGGCTTCACCAAGTAACCAAAAAATGCGTAAAAAACAACAAATGTTACAAACAACACTTGATTTTCTAAACATTCATTTTGAAAAGAATTTAGATCATATACACCCTATAAATCCGACAGAAAGGGGGTATTTATACATAAAACAAAATATGAAACAAAAAGCAGATTCTCTTATGGAAGAAACAAAAAAACAAAATGGTTTTCTTACACCACTTCAACTTTTTGTTCAAGCTCTAGCAAGAGAAGATATGAATTTAATGAGAGAAGCTTTATTGGCCTTTGAACGAAATAATGATTTGTTCTATGCGGAACTTCCAAAAAAAGTGTTAAAATAAATTCAGAGGTGGTTAAATATGAAGGGATGGGCAAAACGATTATATTTATTTGCCACGATAGCGGCTTTAACAGCACTTCCGATGCAAGGAAGTATCACTAAAATTTTACAATATATGGTAGACCCTGGTGGGGGAGCTGGGTGATTGATGTTAAAAATGACACTACTTTTGTAGTGTCATTTGTCGTTTAAGGAGTGGAACACTTGTTGGTGTGGCATAAAGTTCCGTTCCACTTGTACATAAAAATTTCGTAAAAGGGGTAATTAATTTATGAAAAAGAAGAATTTATGTAAGCAAGTTGATTATGACTTTTTGGTGAAAGTATTGTCACAAACAGGTAATTATGTTGAATTACATAGTAAATTACAGACTTATATTAAAGAAAATAGAAACTTTAAATCTAATATTAGGCAAAAAGCTAATTAAAAAAGCAAAGAATTTATTTCTTTGTTTTTTTTAATTTATACCCTAGAAATTCCAGATATTCTAATAGCCCTTTTTCAATATCATTGCGTTCATCCTCTGGAAGTTCTTCCAAGTCCTCATATAACTCTTTTGCTAAACGACTTATTTCATTTTTATTGACGTCATTATCGTTTCCTACTAAATAATCAACAGATACACCAAAATAGCGTGAAATTTTTACTAACATTTCATAATTGGGTTCATATCCAGAGTTTTCCCAATTCGATATAGTTGTTTGTGCAATTCCAAGTGCTTTTCCAAGCGCGGTAGCACTAATGTTTTTCTTATTTCGTAACTCTCTCAATCTTTGTCCAAACATGGTTCCAACTCCTTTTAACTCTTTTGATGTTAATAATTAAAAAGATTAACACGTTTAATGTTGACTTTCGGCTTAAAGCCGAATACAATGTAATTAAGGGAAGGGAGGGTGAAAAAATGCTAGCGTCAGAACACAAAACCATTGTACGAGAATATAGGGAATCCAAAGGTTTAAGTATTAAGGAAGTTTCTAAAGGCGCTAAAATTCCAATCGGCACATTATATGATGTTGAAATTGGGAGAAGGAGTCTCAAAGATAATAAAGCTAAAAAAATAGCAAATTTCCTTGAAGTTCCGATCGAGAAACTTTTCAGACCAACATATTATCGTGCAATACCCATCACAGATTGAATTAACCTCATGTTATTAATTACATCTATTTTGTTCATATTCCTACTAAGTGTATTGTAAATGAAATTCGGCTAAAAGACGAAATAATTATGACTAAAGTCTATTGTTCTATATTTAGAAAGATAAAATCCTGAATATTCTGTCCTTTGAAAACTGAATAATCTTAAAGGAGCTGTAAAAAATGGTTTTGAAACGATCGTATCAAACACTACTACTCTTTACGAGTGTACTTTTATTCGTTATGAGCTTCTTGATTCCACTGAATCAAGCCAGTGCGGAGGTAATCAATCGAGAAAGGTATCAGATGGATTGGGCCTATAGTCCGCAGTATGGGAAAGATGTTCGTACAGAACTACTAAAGAACGCCAGTGGTCAAATCGCGTATTGTCTGGTATACGGTTTAAAATCCCCAAATGGAGAGGATTTACCCGAATCAGGTAAAACAGATGATGTATCCTATCGTGTCTTATTGAATGGGTACCCACAGAAAATACCAGAAAATTTAGGGGTTTCCACTTGGCAAGAAGCCCACTACGCAACGCAATTAGCTCTTTGGAATGCACTTGGCCAGATTTCCGTTGATGAATTACAGTTCAAAAATGCGGCTGTTGAAAAAGCGGCAAAGAACATTATTCACGCGGCAAATCAAAGCCAGGATACACAAGATGTCTGGATGAATGTCATTCCAACGGATAAACAAGAAGCACAATTAAACGGTGAATATTTCGAAACAACAACATACAACGTTCAAACAAATGCAAAAAAAGGTACATTCCAAGTACAAATGAACAATGCACCACAAGGCACACGTATTGTCACAGAACAAGGTGAAGTGAAAGAAACATTCCAACTAGGAGAAAAGTTCCGTATTCAAGTACCAAAATCCTCTAAGAGTAGTGAACTATCTCTAAAAGTCGTTTCAAATCTAACGAATGTTCATGCAATCGTATATAAAGGAACAAGTACGATTCAAGATGCAACTGTATTATTAGAGCGCAGTACAGAACAAGTAAGCACAGACTTACAAGTATTCTGGAAAGCAAATGGCGCCTTAAAGGTGATGAAAGTGGATGAAAACAAAAAGCCACTACCAGGCGCAGTATTTGAAATCGCAAACAGCAATCAACAAGTTATGGGAACGATTACAGCTGACAAAAACGGTATCGCTGAAATGGGCAACTTAGAACTTGGCACATACACTGTAAAAGAAGTGAAAGCACCTGTTGGATATGTGTTAGATGCTACACCAAAGCCTTTTGAAGTGAAAACAGGTGAAATTGCTGTTGTTGAAATGAAAAATGTACAGATCAAAGGCAATATTGAGATTAAAAAAGTAAGTGATACAGGCAAGATTCTCCCAGGTTTTGAATTTACAGTATTTACGCCAGAAGGAAAAGCAGTTACAAAAGTAACTACAAATCAAGAAGGGATTGCGAAAGTAAATTCTCTTCCGTTTGGAAAGTATTACTTCCAAGAAACGAAAGGATTAGAAGGTTACTTATTAAATCAAACAAAGTATCCATTTGAAGTAAAAGAGCATAATCAAACACTTACATTCGAAGTGAAAAACGATCAAGTAAAAGGGAATGTACAGCTTGTAAAAGTAGATGAAGATGGGAAAACAAAATTAGAAGGTGCTGTTTTTATCTTAGCCGATGAAAAAGGCAAGAAAATCAGTGAGCATAAGACAGACAAAAACGGGTTAATCAAAATTGATAATATCCCATTTGGAAAGTATCAATTCATTGAAAAAACATCACCAGCGGGCTATGTGCTGGTAAAAGACCCGATTCCGTTTAGCGTTACTGAAAACGGAAAAACAATTGAGCTAGTTGCAAAAAATACAAAGATTAAAGGCTCAATTGAAATTACAAAAGTAGACGTAGCCGATGGAAACAACAAGCTACCAGGTGCAGAGTTTACGATTTATAACGAGCAAGGCCAGGAAGTCGTGAAAGGAAAAACAAACGAACAAGGCATTGCAAAGTTTGAGAGATTACCAGCTGGTAAATACACGTATAAAGAGACATTCGCACCAGAAGGATATTTAATTAATGAAGAAACATTCTCTTTTGAAATTAAAACAGATGGTGAGATCATCAAACATGTTGTAGCAGATCAGAAAAAAGAAGTTCCACCAACACCAGAAACACCACAACCAGAGCAACCGGAACAACCACAGCCAGAACAACCAAAACCACAACCAGAGAAGCCACAAACACCACAGGTCATTGAAAAACCTGTACCAACACCAGAGAAACCACAACACATTGTAAAACAACCACAACCGATGAAAGAACAACCTAAGAAAGTAGAAAGTCATTTACCAACAACAGGCGGCAAAACTGAAAATCCATATTGGAAATGGATCGGTGTTACATTTGTCGTTCTTGGTAGTATCCTAGCTGTTTACGCATTTAGAAAACGTAAGAATCAAGAAGTGTAAAACACTCTCAACTGATAAGGGAGGGCGGGATCAAATGTGCATATTTGATGTACATTATCAAATCAATGATAGGAAATATACGAAATCATATTTACTTGCATTGGTGGAAGATGGGTTTCAGTTGCGAAAAAATATCCAACATGTTCTGTTCAAAGAGCACCAACAAGAAATTACGATCCTTTCTACAGATTTAGAAGAATTAGATTTAGTAGCTTCATAATGAATGAAACCTCTTAGATGTACAGAATATTTCTATTTAGCGATATAGAAAGATAAAACAATACAGGAGGATTTCTTATGAAACCAATTAAGCATATGCGAAGTAAACGCGATTTTTATATCGGTCGAGTTCCTCATACAACACATACACCTTCAACAAATAAGCGTACAGAAGAATGGGCGGGAAGAATGGGGAAAAGCATGATTTTCTCTTCTCTCTTGGTCACGCTAGACCCTTACAAAAAAGCGCGCAAATCATAATATTCATGGGAGGACATTCTTTCACTGAATATCCTCCCCACTTAAAAGGAGGAAGCAAGATGGGAAAACAAGCGTATCAAAATCGTCAAGAATGCTGGGAAACCTTTTGGAAAGAACAAGTATTGGTAAATGGTGAATTAGATATTGAACAAGTGAAACAAGAACTCTTCAACTATAAAACACTCTTAGATCAAATTAACAAACCTCAAAACGGGATCATGCAACCTCAAATTCTTATTCAACTAGCCGCTGAAGAACGAACACAAAAGCATCGTGAAAAACTAGTAGCCCTTGCATAAGGCCATTTCAAGGATAGAAAGGAAGTGAAGAAGTGGCGCACAGCAAGCTCGACAAAGAAATTGAAAACTTCATAGAAAAGAACTGGAAAATGCTTTTAGGTATAGGAGCTGTTGCATTTGTCTGGTTTTCTAAAGAAAAAATCCTCACAGAATTGATGAAGCTGGTGCCAACTGTAGTCGGTGTGTTTCGTGGGATTGCTTTATTGATCCTGTTGGGAATTGTCATACGGATTGTCTTACATGGCATCTATTTATATCTAGAAAAGAAGCGGTATCGATACGTATTATTCATTCCGCACATAGATGATGAAGTCACACCAGATAAACTAGGGCAAATGATTCGGCATGTACATGGTTCGGGTCGAAAGCCTTTAGAACGTCTGTTAAAAGGTCGCGATTGGTACCGCATGACGATGTATCGTCCAGAGGGAGAAAATGAGCGTGTTCGCTTTTATGTAGGTGGTCCAGAAGATAAAATCAAACAGGTTGTGCAAGCCATACAAAGCGCTTATACCCACAGTGAAATTTATACCGTCCCAAAGGAAGAAATGCCATTTCCAACAAGAAAAGCGGTAGGAGGACGGATGGTATTAAAGAGAAAGCGGCTAGATGCCACATTATCACTCGCGCGCTATACACGTGATGTATTACCGATGTTAGGAAGCGCAATGGAAGAAAAGACATGGATTGATATTGCTTTTACACCAGATAACGGGTATCAGCTGACAAAAGGGATTCGAAAAGCAGAAAAGGTCATTCGAAAGAAGAAAAAGCATGGTTTAGATGCTTTTGAGAAAGAAGAAATTCGCGCATTAAATAAACGGTTTGCAAAAAATGAAGTGGCGTTTCAAGTATCCGTTTCATTCGCAAGTGACTATTATCCTGGTGTACCTGTTATCAAGAACTTAGGACATATGGTCGCAAGTATTATGGCCGATGTGAATGAGCTTAGATACAGAAGGTTAAGACGCAGTATGCCAGCTGTACCACATCCCGTATACGGGAAAATGATATGGACGGGATCAGAGCTATTAAACTTGTTCCATCTTCCTAACGTAACAGGGGATAAAAACAGCAAGACAGAGCGCAACATCTTGTATCTAGATAAAGGGGAAAACATGATACCAAATGATTTATTGGCCGAAGGCATTTCAATTGGCCATGTGATGCATCCCTATATCAAGGATCGATTAGTAAAAATTCGAGAAGACTTTTTCAAGAATCATGGTTACATTACGGGGAAAGTTGGGTCTGGTAAAAGCACCATTGCCATGAGATTAATGCAAAGTGTCATTGATAAATGGCTAGAAAATCCGAATGAAGCGGGTGGATTGTCTCTATTTGATCCAACCGAAGATTTGGCATATGTAGCAATGAATCGACTATTGAAAGCGGAAAAGGATGGGAAAGAAGTGGATTGGAGTAAGGTTCACTTTATCCGTTTTCGAAACACAGATCATCCGCCAGCTTTGAATTTGTTTCATCGTTTTTCAAATGAAGATATCCAAACAGTGGTTGAATCCATTATGGAAATGATTAAGTTAATGATTCAAGGGCAAGCACAACAAACCGAAAGATTACTAAGGGCAATTATTGGGACGTTGCTTTGTGATAAGAGTCAAATTCATACCATTTTAAGTATCCCACTCTTCATTAGTGATGAACTGTTTCGAGCAAATGTAATCGCCAATTTACAAGGGCCAGAACAAAAATATTACTCTCACTTTTGGAAATATGAAGTGGGAAGCGCGTTAGAAGACAGCACACAAGCGATTTTAAACCGATTAGATATCTTCCGTAATACGTTGTATTTAAAGCGTATGTACGGGCAAACAGGCTTTTCCTTAGAAATTCGAAAGTGGATGGATGAGGGACACCTTATCTTTTACGATTTAGCAGGAATGGGAAAAGAAGATACATTGCTTACAGTCGGTTACATTTGTAACCAATATCATCGAATCGCCCAACAGCGGCCGCATGGTTCTAAACTACATTTAGGCGTAATAGATGAAGCCCATGACGTGCCAGTACCTGTTCTTCCTAAAATTATTGCGAAGGATCGGAAGCATGGATTTGGATTATGGGTAATTACCCAGCAAGTTTCGGGACAGTTAGACAGAGAGCTAACAGACATGTTAACAGAAGCGGGCGGAAATTACTTTGTATGTAGGCAAGGTCATAATTCCGCAAAAACGTTAGAGGGCATTATGCAAAAGCAATTCCGTACAGAGTATTTGCAAAACCTTCCTAACTTAGTTGTAGCGATTCAAACACAAGATTATATCAGAGGTGAGGCAAAAAATGTGTGGTGTACGATACGTGTTCCACCATTAGACCGATACCTACCAAATGGAAAAGCGGCGAATTATAAAAACGAAAAAGAAATTCATGCATCAAATGAATGGACCAGAGCAAAGATTCATTCTTTAGAGCAACAAAATGGGAAAGCAGGATTAGAAATCGACAAGGAAATTGATGAGTTTCTATATGGAAAAGGCAAGTATCAACAAGCCGAAAAAGTCAATTTAACAAAAGAAGAACCTGTTGTGACATCGGGGCTAGATGAATTAGAAGAAAAAGCACCTTCCAATGAAGAAGTGAAAGAACCTGTTTCCGAAACAAAGCCAGTTGAACCCACACATCAAGCGCAAATTATCCCATTTCGAAAACAAGCTACCGAAGCGGTAAAAGTGAAAGAAGAAAAACAAGAAGTGAAACAGCCAGAAACACAAACAAAAGAATCAGAAATAGAACTTCCAGAAGAAACGCCAATCATTGAACCATCAAAGGGTGAGGATGAAATGAAGGCAGTTATGAAAGGAGAAAAAAGCATTTTCGATATGTGGGAAAAGGAGTAGAGACTATGTGCAGTATGTTGCTATTGGAAGAAGACCAAAACTTACTCATGGATATACACAATCACATCTATGTTGATATGGAGTATATAACAGAAAAAGTATATCCGAACCATAAGAAAAAATCAGTATACTACCGTTTGAATCGTTTGGTACAAGAAAAATATTTAAAAAATGAATTACTTCCCATACCTGTTTCAAGAAACCAGGTTCGTAAATCTGGAAGGCCGCAAAACGTATATACGCTTGCGGCAAAGGGAGTAGAAACAGTTTGTGGATTAAGAGGGAGTGTACATTGGAAAAGTAGTTGGTCCCAACGTTCGGCATCCTTTGTGTATCACAGTTTAATGTTAGCAAAGATTGAATGTGCCATGACATTAATATCGAAGAGAGAAGAAAGATTGGAACTAAAGGAATGGATTAACGAACCGCGGGCCACATTCCAATATGCAAAAGGAAAAAATCGCGTCATACGCCCAGACGGGGTTGCGGTAATTGGATTAAAAGAAGCGATTGATAAAAACATTGGTGTATTCATGGAAATGGAACGTTCTTACGGATCAAAAGAAGTATTAGAAAAAAAGATCATCCGTTATAACGATTTCATGACACAAGAAGGAAAAAAGGCAGACTATCGGACACATGCTGGTATGGGATATGAAATACCGATATGGCGCCTGGTATTTGTTGCAGGTAGTGAAAGTAGGGAAAAAGAATTGATTCGCTACTTAAAAGGGGTAAGCAGTCCAGAAATTCCAGTTTATATCACACTGTTTCAAGATATATTGCAAGACCCATTCGGGAATATTTATCGGAATATTCAAAATCCAAATGAGAAAGTGAGGTTCTAAGAATGTGTTTCGGTTTATTTTATCGATAAGCGCCAGTATTTTTCTGTTAGTTGTCTTTTCAGATTGGTTATTTGAAAGAGTACCAGGATCACGAGAAGCCTGGGAAGCGGTAAAAAGTAAGGTGGTGGAAATTTACTATACGCAAGGATGGGAAGGCGTGTTACTTCTCTTCCTGGTGGTAGTGGGAATATGGAAGATGGCTGATAGTCGATCGTAAGGGGGATGAAAATGGATATATTGGAAGGTTTAGAGTTTGTAAGGGCGTTTCGGGCTACAGATGGAGCGTCCTTTGAAGTGGGGAGGGATGAAGATAAACGGTATGTGGTTCATGCTAGATTTCCCTATATCACAGGCAGTCAAACGAAACTCAACAATTTTATCAATTATGCAAGAAATGAAATAAAAGATGAATTAACCGCGGTTGGTATGGCTTCATTCGCTTGTGATTGCTACGAACGATCTTTACGCCAGTACCGAAATTGAAGGGGGGATGAATATGTTTCAAAAGGTGAAAAAGTGGTTTGCAAAAACATTTGAAAGTAAACAAGGGAAGGCAAGGAAAGCGACAAAGATTCCATCCTATAAAGGCCGCTTAATTGGAAAATGGGCCTTTTGGATCCTGTTTTGTTGGATGCTCATTGTATCCGTCACAACCGTAGTAAAAGGAAAGGGAGATACACAAGCAAAGGCCAGCACTACTCCAAAGGAAGTTACGCAAAAACAAAACCTTGCCTCACGTCCAGAAGCAATTGAATTTGCGCGCGGATTCGCAAAGGAATACTTTACATGGCAAAGAGGGGATGAAGGCAAGAAGAAGCGTTCAGAGCGCTTACATCCCTATATACCGAAAACATTTGATCCGCAAGTTGGTTTAGATTTTGTAAGTATGCAATGGGATTCCAATTTTCTATACGCAACTGTATTAAGAGTAGATGAGGTTACAGATAAAGAAGCAAACGTAATTTTTAAAGTGAAATACAAATTAAGCCGCATGAAAGCAGATAACAGCGGGCCAGAGGATAAGGAGGTGATCCAGCAAGTGTCAGTTCCTGTTCAATCAGATGGAAAGGCTTTTGTGATTAGTGGATTCCCTCAAATTGTCAAGGTGAATGAAAAAGCAGAAGTACCAGAAGAAAAAGAAGGAAAAGAACGAGAGGAAATTCATGAAATCACTGTAAAAGAAGACATTCGAGAATTTTTGCCAACCTTTTTTAAATCCTATACGACCGCAACACAAAAAGAGCTCGCGTATGTTTTGGCCAATACAGATATTAAGGGGTTAGAAGGAGCCATGAAATTTGAAAATGTACTTTCCTCGAAGATTTATCCAGGAAAAACAAAAGGCACATATGAGGTACAAACAGAGGTGTCTATGATTGATCCACATTCTGAATCGAAAATGAAAACAAGTTATACGTTGTTTGTAAAACAAGATGGAAAGCAATGGATCGTAACAGACTTAAAAACAAAATAGGAGAGGGGCATGTATATGTTCAATATAAATCATTTTGTGTTAGGAATCGGGTTAGAAGGATTTTTCGAAATGATGAGGACACAAGGAACATACGCGTTATATTGTGCGTTTATCATTGTTATCTTGATCGTAGCGGCAAAGCGCGCATGGGGAAAAGCGATTACGTTAATTGTTGGCGGCGGGATTGTTGTATTCTTCATTAACAAACCAGATGCATTAAAAACAATCGGAACGTGGTTAGGCGGATTGTTTGGCGTCTAAGTAAGGGATGGAAAGGAAGAGGGATACATGAAAGAAAAAGAATCAAAATCTATCATTGTCTATTGTTTCGGAAGCTATATGAACTATATGCGAAGACAGTACGAAATTATGGGATATCGTCTTCCGCGTGCGGTTACATGGAGGGCACTTGGTTATTTTGCGGCGGTAGAAGCGGGGCTTGTAGCCTTCCGCTTCCTTCCTCCCTTTAAATGGATATTTGGGGATATGATCGATCAAGTTTGGCTCATGTATTATGGTGTGATTCCTCTTTTCCTCGTATGGGGAGCAGATAAATATAAAACGGATGGAAAATCACTTTTCTCTTTTGTTCGGTCCTGGATCACATTTCGTTTACGGAAGCATCAAAGTAGTCGCTTGGTGAATGTACCCAAACTTAAAAAACATATGTTTTATGGTCATGTATGTGTACAACATGACGTCAAAGATTTACCAATCGTACATTCATTCAGTGAAGAAGAGAACGACATACACGCTTATGATGTAACATTTTTACCCCAAAAGGAGGAAGTTGAATATGTTGAAAAAGATGAACAGACCACCATTAAAGCACGTTGAAAAGAATTTAGCGTTTAGTACAGACGGAAAAGTATCCGCAGTGTATGAAGTAGACGGATTTGAATACGATCATCAAGACGAAAGTACAAAAAAAGTATATTATCGCAATCAACTCGCTCTATTTACCCATCAAGAATATGATATCCACTTGCTTGTGATTCCTCGTACAACAAATTCAGATGAAATTCTGGATGAACATATTTCCACTTTAAAAGGGCCAATGGCCCCAACAGGACGCTTTCTTTTTAAAAAGGTAAAAGAATACTTACGAAATGCGGCCATTGCGAAAGAGAACATGGAATATCGCTTTTTCGTTTTAGTACAACTGAATATGGAACAGAAAGAAAGACAAATTCGTAATCCTGTCGTAGAAACATGGAAGTTTATGAAGAAGGTTAGAGAAGGATTTGCAGAGACAGCCCAAAACATATCGGGTATGAATGTGACGGATATTTTAGAAGAGGAAATTGAAAATTATTTAGAAGTAGAAGACGTGTTATTTAGCCAGGTTAGAGGGGCCTTTCATAATACAAGACGTGCGAAACCGTCAACAACGCGCTTTTTATTCCATCATAACTTCAAACGTGGCATGAAAGAACTGAATCGGGATCAAAACTGGAAAGTAGGTTCTACAGTTACCTTGAAAAATGAAGAAGGAAAGGCGGTAAAAGTACGTCGGCCAGATTTACAAGAAATGGTGCACTTAACGGATACGGTGATTGATGAAAGCCCAGGGCGCTCTCTGATACTCGAAAGACAAAATGAAGAAGGGGAAATGGAAACCTCTCATGTTGCTTTTCTTGCGGTGAAAGATATGCCCGAAATATCGGCTTTTCCTGGTGGAGAGTGGATTTATCGCATTCAATCTCATTCATTAAAGTTTCCTGTTGAAATGAGTATTCGAGCGTATCATTTAGAAAACCAGATGGTTACCCAAAAACTTTCGAACAGTGAACTGGAATTAAACGATCAACGCCAACAAGCAATGGTAGGCGGTCGTACAACAGATTTAACAATTGATCGTAAAGCAAGAGGCGTCAAAATTGTAAAAGATCGATTTGAAACAACGGGAGCACCTGGATATGAACTAAGTGTACTGTTTTGTGTATATGCAGAAGATGCGAAAACATTAAAATCACGCGTCAATACGCTGATTACAGAATATCGCAAAATGAAAATTGAATTGGTCAATCCATATGGAGAACAATTAGCATACTTCTACGAGTTCTTACCAGGCTCTAAACGTTATAATACGGACTTTAAGTTATTTGTGGAACCAGGCGTACTTGCAATGGGCATGTTCGGGGCCACAACGCAAATTGGTGACAATCAAGGGTTTTACATTGGAAAGACAAAGAAATTAAATCGTCCTGTTTTTGTTCGTCCAGAACTAGCGGCGAAAGCATTAGATAACATTGTAACAGCGTTTGAGAGTTTATCAGTTATGTTTGCGGGGCAAACAGGGAAAGGAAAATCCTTCTTGATGAATTTACTCGCTTTCTGGATTGTGATGAGTGGGGGAAGGGCATTTATAATCGATCCTAAAGGGGACCGCACAAGGTGGCCAGAATTATTGCCAGGGTTCAATGAGGATACCTTGCAAGTATGGACGCTTGGGAAGGATAAAAAGGATGCGGGCTGTTTAGACCCATTCCGAATAAGCGCAACAATAGAAGATGCAAAGAGTTTAGCACTTGAAATTTTAACGTTCCTATCGGATGTAGGATTAGAAGATATCCGATATGACTATTTATATAAAGCGATTGAACGAGTAGCGAAAAAAGAAGACGCATGTTTAACTTTGGTTCGTAAAGAACTAGAGGAAATGAAGAAAGAACCTAACTTATTGCCAACTGAATTAGAACGATTAAACGCTCTTACAAATCGTTTAGCAACCTTAGAAGGCATCCAGCTAGGAGATTTATTGTTTGGTAGACCAGGTCAAGATTACCGCGTATTAAGCCTAGAACGCCCGTTACAAGTATTACAAATTCAACATTTACGCATTCCGAAATCAGAGGAAAAGAATGAAAGTGTTACAGACAAATTATCTCGTAGTATCTTAATTGCATTAGCGGCATTTGGTAAATCCTTAATGCATTCCGATCGTAGTATTTTCAAAGTATACCTACAAGATGAGGCATCAAGTATTTTGAAAAATAAAGAGGGTGCGGCGTCTTCTGACAAAATCATTCGAGAAGGACGTTATCACAATATCGGATTGTATTTAGGAACACAAAACGCATCCGATTATCAATCCGAAAACAAAGAGGTTGCCAATGTGGGTATGAAGTTCTGTTTTGCGCTGAAATACGATAAGGAAGCGGAAGAAATGTTGCGTTACTATAACTTACCGGTCACAGAAGAAAATATCTTAATGTTACGCCAGTTACGACGCGGCGAAGCCTTATTCCAGGATATTTTTGGCCGAACTGCGGTTGTAGAAATTGATCCTGTTTTCCAAGAATTAAAGACTGCATTTGATTCCTCTACGAAAACAGACGAAGAACGCGCACAACAATTGGCGTAATTCGTATTACAATACAGATAAGAGTATTCTAAATTATCTGTATATGGGGGATGGAACGATGAAAAAATTACGTATGTTATCTGGATTATGTGTAGCAGGAATGTTGATGGTAGCGGGGGTTTCGGGTTGCTCAAATGAAACGAAAAGTAATGCAAATCAACAAGAAAGTCAGAAAGAGCGTGATATGAAAGAATCAGATAAAGCCGCAGTTGCTTATTTAAAGGCTTATATTGAAATGGACCGAAAAAAATTAAATGAACTACAGTACAAAAAATATGATTTTGGAGAGGATCGAGTAAAAAATCCAGACATTAGTAAAGAAATGAAAGAGCGCTACGATTTGTATAGATATGATTTACAAGAGGGTGAGGATGAATTTTATTACAGAATAAAATTTTATGATCCTGTAGAAAAGGCTCAAATGGGGTTATACCTCCGAATGGTTAAAGATAAAAAGGATAATAAGTGGAAAAATTATGAATGGGCATGGGATTCAACAAATAGTCTTAATTCAATTGTAGGAGATGTTAAACCTGTACATGTCCATAAATGGGGGCAAAAGGAATGAAAAAACTTTTCTCTATTTGTATGATTCTTGCATTCTTCTTACTACCGTTAGGGTCCCATGTGGCCCTAGCGGAAGATACAAAAACAGAAGAAAAACAGGAACAAAAAGGAGCGCGAATCTCTGAAAATCTATTTAGTGGGTACACAGATGGGATTTACAAAGATAAGTATTACGAAATCGACACATATCAACCAAAGGAAGAAGATAAGAACGTGTTTCAAAAAGTTGGTGGATACTTATTTGGTGATGATAGTGTAGGAAAAGACTTACAAAGAATGTTGTATACAACATGTCAATGGCTTGCCAATATGGCGTTTCAGTTAAATGTAATTCTTGGCCAGTTAACAATTTTTTTAGTCGATCAAGCATTGAACCTGGATATTGTAGATACCGTAGCGGATAAATTAGGTGCGGCTATGCAAAATATCGCTGGTATTGGAAAAGGCGGTTTTTCATCTTCTGGACTATTCCCAGCAATTATCGGCATTGCTTGTGTGTTATCGGCTTGTTATGCGGGCTATATTTTTTTTATTAAGCGTCAGCCCTCAAAAGGTTTAAGTGAGTTAGTGAAAACGGTTTTGGTTATCGCTTTTATTGTTACGTACATTGGAAATGCAGGTACGATTTTAAAGAGTGCAAATACGATTAGTTCTGAAATTAGTGTAACGGTATTAGCAAAAGCAACAGGAACGGTTGCAGGTGATCCAGGACGTTCCAAAGCGGATGCAATCTTTTCAGTGAAAAAGCAGATTTGGGATTTGTTAGTTGAACGACCATATTTGTTTCTACAGTATGGGGAAGATTCAAAAGAAAAATTGGGAGCTAAACGAGTAGATGAATTATTGGCAAAAGCGCCAG
The DNA here is from genome assembly GCF_056399205.1 of Bacillus sp. 01N45. Taxonomy (NCBI): domain Bacteria; kingdom Bacillati; phylum Bacillota; class Bacilli; order Caryophanales; family Bacillaceae; genus Bacillus; species Bacillus sp. 01N45. The sequence goes on along the minus strand of NZ_JBFTQW010000017.1, from coordinate 25,797 downwards.
GTGAAGATCGTATAAAAATAGTACAAAAAGAGGTAAAGGATCAAGGAAACCAAATGATGATTATTTCCTCTGTAGGAGAGCGCCTTGTATTTACAGTCATGTATTATGTCGTGAATACATTCGCAGGTGTTCCAGTAATTGCGTTTTGTTTATTGATTGTAGCATTCCAATTATGGTTCCTTGTCATGAGTATTATCTCACCAATCGTTATGGCGGTGGCTCTATTGCCAGGACACCGCAGAGTCATTGAAAGCTGGGCTTCACAATGGATTCGCCCATTGGCATTAAAAATATTTATGTCTGTTATGCTTGTTATCATCTTTACGGTGGCAGAATTACTATATGTATTGCCAGAAGCGGGCGTTGCAGGGTATGTATCTACAATGATTTTCCAAATTCTTGTTTTTGTTCTTTGCTACCTGTTTAGAGGAAATATTGTTGCGGCCTTTAGTCGAGCACGTGGCGTGTATGAGACAGTTACAAATATATCTCTTATGACTGAAAACTTTGTAGATAAAGGAAAAGAGTACGCTGGAAACACAATGTCTTATATTGGAGACAAAATGGGAGCACATTTTAACAGCGCGGCTGAATTAGCGGCGGCAGGCGGCCAGTTAGAAAATGCTGGGACAGATGACGAAAAGACCAAAGCCAACCCGTTAGTGCAAGCGAATATACCGAATGATTTACCAAATAATCAAACGGATCAAGAAAAAGAAGAGAATAAAAAGAAAGGAAATCTTATTTCTTTACAGGATCGTGATAAAGAAGGGAATTTACCACAGCAGGAAGAGGAAGGAAAAGAACAAACGACACCAGGTGAAGAAGAGGCACCAATGCAACAAGACCTTATCAGCTTAGATAAGGAAGCATTAGAACAAGAAATGGAAGACCAACAAGAAGGAACAGAAGTAGAAGAATCAGAAATGGAGGTTCAACCAGAGCTTGTATCTTTAGAAGATGAGGAAATCCCAACAGGGGAAGAAACACAAGCTGGTATGGAGGCTTATGAAGAAATTCAAACAGAAGTACCAGAACAAGCAGTACCATTAGAAGAAATTCCGACTGATATAGAAGTACATGAAGATGTACAAACAGAAGTACCAGAACAAGAGGTACCATTAGAAGAGGTTTCAACTGATATGGAAGCATATGAAGAAATCCAAACAGAGGTACCAGAACAAGAAATGCCACTAGAAGAAGTTTCAAGTGATATGGAGGCATATGAAGAGATTCAAACAGAAGTACCAACACAAGAACTTCCATTAGAGGAAGTGTCACCAGATCATGAAACATTTGAAGAAATCCCATCCGATATCCCACAACAAGACATTCCAACAGAAGAAATTCCGATGGATATTTCAAACCAAGAGATACAACCAGAACAGGAAACTTCAACACATATTCCACAACAAGAAATTTCAACGCCAATTGAAACAGAGGCAAATGAACCTTTAATACCAGATACAATTCGTGCAGATGTGAATGAAGAAGGTGTCATTGTCCCTCATACACCAGAAACAACAAGTGCAGATATTCCAGATGCTATTCCTGCAAAAGTAAATGAAGCGGGGGAAATTGTTGCAAAAAACCCTAATATAGATGTCGAGTCAACTGTACAAGAAACAAATTCTTCTGACTCATTTATCCCAACGGAATCCATTTCCCCTACTGATTTAACACGAGTAAATGAGAAAGAAGTAAGCAAAAATGAACCGATTCAAGGAGAAGCGGAAACAATCGATACACCAGATATACAATATGGAGCTGTAGCCGCGGGAAGTGAAAATTGGATGCCTTCTACTGATCCGCAAAACTTAGATAACTTAGATGATTTGGAGCCACAAAAAAAAGATGAGTAGAGTCCTAGACTTTTAGGACTTTACTATTTTTTTACGAAAAAAGGAGCGATATAGCTATGAAACACTGGGGATTAACGTGTATGAAAATGGTGAGTATCAGTATTTTTCTCTGTATTGGGTGTTTAGGGTGGATGAACATAATCATTCTTTTCATACAGAGAGAATGGCCGACAGATTTATTAGGATGGATTGGTTTAGGGTTACTTATCTGGTATACGCTCATTCTTTTAACTCTCCAAATTATCCATAATGAGTTACGTTGCCCTATTGATGACAGGGCCAAACTAGCCTTTTTTATCTGGTTTGTAGGAATCGGTCATTTTGGATTATTAGACTTTATACAAAACCAGCAATCTACTCTTTTAACGTTACTATTTCATGTTTTAGCGATTATACCTATTCTTTTGGCCCTTACATATGGGCTGATTGTTCGAAAGTATTCCAATCAATCTTGATACATGTTGTAAGGGGGGAGGGATGATATGAGACCAGAAATAAAAGAAGTTGTAGATAAAACGGTACAAGAAGAGATTGCACAAGAACAAAAAAAGAAGAAGAAAAAGAAATCCTGGTTACTGACATTTCTTTTTGGGAGTTCTACTTTCACGATAGGATTGTTCGTTTGTATTGGATTTCTTTTATTTATCGTTTTGGGGCAAGGCATTGGCAAAAAAGAAGAGGAAGCACCAGCAACCATCCCAAGTAATGGAATGACGGTTTGTCGGCCAGGTGGAAAAACAGTGGCACCAGAAGAATTACAGCCCCATTTAGGCGGCGTTTTTACAGGGAAAGCACAAGCCTTTTTAAATGCAGGAACACAAAACCAAATCGATCCCGTTTTACTAGCGGCCATTGCAAGATTGGAAACGGGTAACGGTACTTCTAATGCAGTAAAGAACTATAACAACCCTGGGGGCCTCATGGACCCTAGCAGTTCGCAAATGAAAGGGTTTATGAAGTTTGCCACTTTAGATGAAGGAATCAACGCTATGGCCCGAAACTTATATAAAAACTATATCGGTATGGGGATAACAACCATAGAAGCAATTGGAGCGAAATATGCACCGCCAGGAGCCGCAAATGATCCGCATGGTACAAATGGTTTATGGCCTGTATTAGTAACAAAGTTTGTGGCGCAAATGGGCGGCCTTACTTTTAATTGTGAAGCGGGAAAGCCAGGCGGCGTTGTAGATACTGGATCAGCAAGCTCACAAGGGTTTATTCGTCCTATCGCTCAAACAACGATTACAAGCCCATTTGGGCCACGCTGGGGCACTATTCATAAAGGTATTGATTATTCTTGCCAAGACGGTGTCACACCAATTGCCGCGTCGAAAGGTGGCGTCGTAGAGTGGGCGAAATTTGGCGCTTCCGGTTCGGGGTTTGGCGGATATGGAAACGTAGTTGTAATCAATCATGGGAATGGATATTGGAGTTTATACGGTCATATGTCGTCCATTACTGTACAGGAAGGTCAAAACATTGGAGTCGGTCAACAGGTAGGTGTTTGCGGAAGAACAGGGCAAGTAACAGGGCCACATCTTCACTTTGAGATCAAAACATCTTTGACGTTTGGTCAAGTCGACCCAGCACCTTATTTGCCGAAATAAGCGGAAAGAAAGGGAGGATTAGGGATGAAACAGGGAATCGTTGGTTTAATCATAGTTGTACTAGTGGGTATCAGTGTATGGTTATGGAATCAAAATCGCACCTTACAGCATAAAGTTGAGCAGACAGAAAAGAAATGGACGGAACAAGTAAAAGAGCTAAAAACAGAGAATCGAGCATTGGAAAAGCGTGTAACAGTTTTAACAGAAAATACCCAAGATAAAGGGCAAGAAGTAGCAAAACAGTTTGTAGAGCTGTTAATACAGAATGATAACAAGCAAAAAGAAAAGCCAGGATTTGAAAAGATTAAAGAAATGATAACAGGGGAAGCACGAAATAAATTATTAAATGCGCCAGAGGATGCACATAACCATATAGAAGATGATGGCTCTATGCACATTCAAACGAAAGCAAAGATAACAGATATGTACTACATCAAAACCGCTGATAATAAAGCGGATGTAACGGTTAAATATGATTATCTTGTAACGGTTGATGGAACAGAACAACAAGAAAAACACACTATGAAATTAAATTTAGTATTGGAAGGTGAGAAATGGTTTGTAGAAAATTATGAGTTCCAAATCAATACAGGAATTGAAGGACCATAGAGAAAGGAATGAGGGGAGTTGGTGAATCAAAATGTATTGCATCATATCGGGTATGAAATATTGCAAGAAACGTTTGTATTGATTCGAAATGTATTTTCCTATTCAAGCCAAGATGAATCCAGTGTGACATATGTGCGAGAAATTGCGGATGCCTTGCATAATATCCCGCATTCGATTCAGAAACAGCATGATAAATTTTTAGAATTCGAGTTCAAACTGTTAGAAGAAACATTAATGCAAATGGATTTTGGAAAGGTTGCCACACAAAATATTCCCTATTTTAGAATGTATGCGGCACGTGTACAGCAATTGTTACAGAAGCGTTATAAAGAGGTTTAATCGAGTGGAAATGGGGCGATAAAGAATGATTGTATTGGGAATTGGGCTGTCAGTTTTGCTGATAGCCTTTTTATTTATCCAGGTATATCCGTTCCAGGAACAAAAGTTAGAACAGAGAAAATATGATGAATATGGAATCTGGATCATTATTTGTACAGGGGTATGTCTCTATGTTTCGCACCATTTTTTACAGGAAAACACATGGCAATGGGGATTAAAAATCATAGGTGCAACTTTTTTTACAGGGTTTTCAATTGGATGTGTTGGAAAACAAAGTATATATGATTTTCAACATAAAAAGTTTCCCTTTCAGAAAAAATGACGCTTCAAATTCACTTGTAATTGATTTTAAAGAAACTGTTAATACATTTGGTATCGAATGAGATTATGCTCTTTATTCGGCTCTTTAAGTGGTTTAAATGAGTTCTCAGAGAGAAAGGGGTGTGAGGATGCTTTTTTTAAAGGTTATTGCATATATTTTGTTAAGTATAGGAGTTTGTACAGTTGTTTTAGCAGGAATCGCCGCGATTGTAAGGAAACAAATGATAATTGCAAATATAAATCTATTATTGGCTATGTATTATTTTTGTTCGGGAAGCCTTTTGTATTTGTGCACGTTATGGGAAACACAAGATATTTTCCTACAAGCCTTTTTAATTTTAATTGTGAGTATTACGATCATCCGATTAAGAAAAAGTTGGTATGTACCGCAAATGCGTACTCTTCAAAAATTACAAGAAGAAGCGACAAGTAAGAATGATCTGTGAGGAAATTTAAGAGGAAAAGGAGTGTAAGAATCTTGATACATCAATATGAATTGAACTTTTCAGTGATGTACAGTGGCAAGGTAACAGACTCACAATCTACGATTATTCCAGCACAATCTTTAGAGGAAGCAAGTGAGAAACTACAATCAGAAGTAAAGCGGCGGTTAGGAAAATGTAGTATAAAAGTGAATTCCGCAAGTTTATTTGTTTCAGAGGAAGTTCAATATGCAGTCTTACAAAAATGAAAATCAATATCGTGCATAAAAAGGAGGAAATGAATATGCTATGTCCAGTATGTGTCAAAAGAGAGGAAAAAGAAGTTGAAATGATCCCGATGTATGACGAACATCCAAATTGGATTCTTTTTTGCAGAAAATGCGATCATCGACATGAAAATGAAGAAGTAAGCCCTCTTCCTTACTGAAATCAATAAATCGAAAAGGCCTGCTTCTATAGCAGGCCTTTTTTCTTTTATGTAAATAACTGTTATTGAATATTCTATTCATCATAAAACGTTTTTTCTTACGATTCAATCAAACGAGAGTTCTCTAAATCGTTCCATTCTAAAAGTTTAGTTAGTATTTTTTTCTTTTGTTTTTTTAAATGTTCCATTTTATCTAGGATAATTTTTCGGGCTTGCTTCCATTCTATGGAGTGCTTTAGATTATCATCAAATTTAGCCAATTGTGACACATTCATGTAATTTGAGTATTCAGAGTTATACCCTATATGCTCTTGTTGTAACTTGAAAATTGGAGCAAATTCGAGAGTATCTACATTTGCTATGTGCTGATTATATTCTGTAAATAGTAAATGTTTAACTAAAGATAAATTTGTATGCTTTTGATTATTAAGGCCATTATTGAGTAATCGATATTTTTGTTCTTTTATAAGTGCGTAATATTCATCATTTGTTGTATTTTTTACTTTCTCTAAAGAAATGTGGTCTGTAATTTTAATTGATTCATTGCTCATAGACATTCTGTATTGGAAGGTATGGAAATGACAATCGCCATGTATATGGGCTTGGAGAGCATTGATGTTAGAGTTGTGAACTAAATCAATTAATACATTACCTGTTCCGTTCCCTTTTTTTATCGTACGAAAAACGAAAATAAATCCATAAATATAATCGTTCTGATAATCAATCCCTACAAAATCATATCGGTATCTCGGGCTTAAATCTAAAGCCCTGTCATATTCTAACCCTATTGTTAAATCGTACATAGTGACCTCCTATAAATAGTTTTTTACCCTTATTAGAACCATTGTATCAATTAGGAATTGTAACTGACTAATTTTATATGGAGTGGAACCAGCATTTTGGGTGTTTTTGCCCATCCCCCGAAAAGGAAGATGGGCAAAATATAGCAAATTAATATACAAAAGAAAAGACACCCTAAGGTGCCTTCCTCCGACTTGAACCACTTTAATTTTAATAATATGTATTGGACTCCCATCCAAATATTATTTTACCATGTTAAGTTGTTTTATTCATTGAGAAATGTGGTTCATATCTATATTTTATTGAAATTTACTTGTTATGTATTTCGCTATATTGTCATAATCTCCATAAATAAATTTCCCATTAATCCCTATAAAATTAAGTTCCTCAAGAATTTTTTCTTTGTTGTTGATGACAACTACTTTATCGGGCACAATCCTTTGTATACCTTCAATATAAGGACTTTCTGTATATTCATCACTCTGAAGATAATTTTGATATATAAATAACCCTTGTTGATTTCGTCCCCGTTCAAAAGATAATATAGGAGCATATTTAAAGTTAGGAAATAGATTTAAATATGTGTTCTTGTCAACTAGCGCTGGATTATAATGCAGACTTGCTAATAATATTTGTAGATAGGCTGTGTAGATAAATACAGGATAAGAAAGTTTTTTTATCTTTTTATCAAAATTTAATAATTCCATATCAAATTTTAGTAACTCTTCCCAATTTTTGAAGAAATTCAATTCATATCTACCTTCTTCGTAAGGAGGGAACTTATTTACATCTATCACAGGAATAGATAAAGGGGGAGACTTTAAGAATTCATACAAATCAATATATAGTTTTTTGAAGTATTTATAAAATTCTTCAGGGTGTTCTCTATTAAATTTATAAAATAAATTATACATATCTAAGAACATATCATTTTCAAAAGTCGCAAAAAGTTCTAGTATATTTACGTCTTCAAATTTTGTTAAAATATTTGTTATGTCAACAAATTGATCTTTAAATAAATACACAATTCCTTTTTCTTCATCAAGCTGCACTTCATTTGTATTTTTCGGGTTTTTATAATCTTGACATGCAAAATATAGTGCCACTAAGGGTGATGTAGTTATATCGATAAGATTTGTCGGAATCCCATGATGTTGGGAAAAAGCTGAAAAATGTGTACGTTCATCGGGAGTTAATTTATGCCAAACTTCTCTTTTAAATTCTTTTTGCATATTAAGAAATGTATTTCCGTTTTTGACTCCATGTTCTGGTCTATGACCAGGGTGTGTTATATTTCTTAAACCTGAAGATAGGGTTTCGTCATAATTGGTCGGCTCTCCCCTAAATAAATAATTTGTAAATTTCCCACTCGAGAATAAATCTATATACTCAGCTAAGCTCTTTATTTCAGTTACAGCAGGTGTATGAAGTCCTGACGTTTTACGTTTCAAGTATTGTTCTGTATTTGTCATAATAACCTCCAAAAATTAAATAATGCAAGCACCTCTTCAAGTGCTATTGTTATCTCATTAATTTATGTATAACCTCTTTATATTTATTAATTTATTTATATATCATATCACCAATCAGTTTGAAGTAAATAAACACCCTAATACCAATTTAAACGTCTCTGTATATTTTTGAATTGTTTTCCTTTAAAGTATCTCATTTGTCATGCTCCAGTTCATGTTCTCTGGAGTGAGATTTTTTCAAAAACTTTTTAATGTAACCAAATATTCCCAGTTTATATTAAGTAATAAAAGAACATATTAAAGGTGAATGTAAATAAAAGGAGGATTAATTATGTCTAATGAACATTTATCAAAAAAGGATGGTATTACTCCATTTCCAAAAAAAAATATACAACTTGCAATTGCAAATCATGCAAGTATAGATTTACATGTCCAAGTTTCAGATAAGGCGGATTGGGGACCTGGAAAACTCTTTCATGGGGATCCTCCCATTACAGCAAAAACAAGAGATGAATTTAGTTTTGGGAGTAAAGCTAATTTCCATATTAAGCTCTGGAGAAATAACAATGGCGAACAGGGGGAAGAATTGGGAGAGTTCGATCATGATGTACGATACAATGCATTGGGTTGGACTGATGAACTTGAATTGGTTGTAGTAAATATAAGAGGAGAAAGATGGTTGCATGCTCTTTCTGCAAGAAAAGTAGGCGAAATAATTTTTGAGATTTTGTTGGGGTAGAAAATTACTAGTATGAATTTTTTATGATATATGTAGTAATAACTCAAGTATTATTAAATTAAGACATATAAATATTATTTATTCGACAACATTCTAAATTTTATCTGATATAGAAAAATATTGTAGGCTTTACTAAGAAATGAAAAGAAAATATTAGCAAGTATATAACTTTTATAATTTTGTTAAATTAAAATATTTATTTTGTAAAGTGATAGTTTCTGAAAAAGTTAGAGTATACTTTTACGGACAATTAAAAGTTAGCCAAAGAAATTTATTTTGGTATTCGTTTTTGTATAAAATCAATTTATGAATGTTCGTTAATGTTTATGTTTTTTTTAAGAACAAGGCTGGTTTCAGTCTTGTTCTTATTTTAGGACTTTTAGAAAGTATTACATATGAAGTCGATAAAGTTAGTTTTACAAAAGATACAAAATGTTAAATCTATAAAACCCAGTGATATTAGTATGTATGCATGAAATCACTGAGTTTTTACTTGGATATTTAATGGTGTCTTTTACAAATTATAAAAAGATATAAACTTAGTTTTACTTTTTAAATATTATCCTTTCTAAAAAATGACCAATTTTCATAAAGGTACAACTTTTGGTTCGCTTTTTGTTATTACGCGTTCAAAAGTGTACTGTCTTAAATGAATTTATATATTGGCATTCTTGTTCGTATTTTGTATACTAAACGTGAGTTTTTCTTTAAATAAGACATCTTTCAGTTTCTATGGAACGCAACTAGTCTTTTTATTATGTATGGTGTCAAACAAGCTCTTATGTCAATGGATATAAGAGCTTGTTTGCATGTGTATCACTCTTTTATGTACAATAAAAGAAAAACATCTTATGAGATGGGGAGAGGAAACCCATGTTCAACCAACAATTAGTGAATTTACGCATTGATTTTGCTTTTAAACAATTATTTGGCACAAGTGGAAATGAAGATATTCTAATTGCTTTTTTAAATGCGATGTTACAGGATTCTTTAGAATCACCCATTGTTTCGTTACAATTAGAAGACCCACACTTGCACCGCGAACATGAAGAAGATAAATTATCGATTTTAGATATTTCCGCAACATTAGATACAGGTACAAAGGTAAACGTAGAAATCCAACTAAATAATAATCATGATATGATTAAGAGAAGTTTATATTATTGGGGAAGGCTATACACATCCCAACTTCAAAAAGGAATGCCATACAGCTCTCTTCATAAAACAATTACGATCAATTTGTTAAATTTCGTTATGTTTCCTGAACACGAGGCATTCCATACAACAGGAATCCTATGGAATCAACAACAACAGAAGATATTGAGTAGTGATATCGAAGTTCATATCGTAGAGATTCCAAAACTCATGCAACAGTGGCGGAATGAACAAGTAAATCCCTGGGAAGATTCATTTGTTCGTTGGTTGTTATTACTTCCAGCGAATGAGGATGAAAAATTAACCCAAACATTGGAGGATATTGCGATGAACCAAGATCCGATTTTACAAAAAGCGATGAATAAATGGGAACGCATGAGTCAAGATTCTTCTTTCAGAGAAGCATATGAGGCAAGGGAAAAAGTTTTGATGGATGAAGCCGCAAAGTTTGCTCATGCTCGTAATGAAGGAAAAAAAGAAGGCATTCAAGAAGGGGTTCAGCAAGGGAAAATACAAATGATTAAAGGTATGCATGAGCTTGGTGTGCCAATTGAAACGATTGCAAAAGCAAGTAAATTAAATATAGAAGAAGTTGAAGATATTTTGAGGGGAAATTCATAATAAACAATTAAGAAAGCAGATTGAAAAGTTCAATCTGCTTTCTTAATTGTTACAATTTATCAGCTGGTTATTATTACTTCCAGCGAATGAAGATGAAAAATTAACCCAAACATTGGAGGATATTGCGATGAATCAAGACTTAATTTTACAAAAAGCAATGAATAATATTTAAAATTTTTATTAATATATAAAACAAACAAACATAATTTACTATGTTTGTTTGTTTTATATATTAATGTTTTATATGTTTTATATGATTATATGTTTTAAGACTATATAATCCTTTGCTATATAAGGGTTTTTAAGGATTTACTATAACAAAAATGGTTTTAAAGATAACAAATCTGGTTTTATCTATAACAAAAGTGGTTTTAATGGTAACAAATCTGGTTCCTTTATTATAACAAAAATGGTTTTAAAGATAACAAATCTGGTTCTATCTATAACAAAAGTGGTTTTAATGGTAACGAATTTGGTTCCTTTATTATAACAAAAATGGTTTTAAAGATAACAAATTTGGTTATATATACGATGAACCAAATTTGTTAGTATTTGATTAGGATATTTTTAAAATATAGCCTTTTCATACTTGTTTACATAACTATGTTATATGTTTTAAATGTTAGTAATCTGAATACCTGTATGAAAATTAGAAAGTGCTTAAGGAAAACAATAAATTTGGTTATTAAAAATTAACTATAACAAAAGAGGTATATTTGTTATAGTTATTGTAGCAATAAAGCTAGTAAGGAAAGGACGTATGTAGATATGTCTCTAAAACAAGATTTGCAGATTAAAGAGAATAATATTGTTTCGAAATCTAATACTTTAATTGAAGCAAATTCACGTTTAAATTTAGTAGAACAAAAGATGCTGCTTTGCTTGGCAAGTAATATTGAACCAAGTGATCGGGATTTTAAAACATATACATTTCCAATTAAACAATTTCATGATTTACTTGGCCTAAGTGGGTCAACGAAATATACTGAGCTAAGTAAAATTACAAAGGAATTAGTGTCTAAAGTAATTGAAATTAGGATAGGAGAAGAGTTAATTCAAGTATCTTGGCTTTCTTCAGCAATTTATAATAAAAATAAAGGGACAATTGATCTGCGTTTTGATCCATTATTGAAGCCATTCTTATTAGAATTAAGTAGTAAATTTACAAGTTATAGATTGGCTAACGTTGTTAAATTAAAAAGTACATACGCTATCCGAATTTATGAGTTATTAAAACAATATGAAAATATTAAAGAGCGGACAATTAGTCTTGAAAATCTAAGATACTACTTAGATGCTATTGATGTATATCCTAATTATGCTAATTTTAAACAACGTGTACTGAAACCTTCCCAAAAAGAGTTAAATCAAAAAACAGATATATCCTTTGAATTTGAAGAAATTAAGTTAGGTAGGAAAGTACAAAAAATTAGATTTATTATACGTAGTCAAAAAAGAAAGGATACTGATTTAGCTCATTTTGAAAAAAAATTAGATGAATTTCAGCAGCCAAATACATTTGAACAGAAAATTAAACGTTTTGAAGAGCGATATAAAGGGAAAGTATACCCTGCAGTATTAGAAAAATGGAAAAAACATGAGGAATTGGTTTTAGAAATTATTGATGATATCCGCTTCCGTATAGATATAGATTCGCCAATGGGTTATGTAGAATATATGCTTAATTCTCGACTAAAAGAACTATCCGACACCGCAATTTTAAAACAAGATATTCAAGAAAATTTTTCATTGAAAATGGATAATATTATAGATGCAGTAATAGCCAAATACTCAAAATCTACAGGTGCTGTAGCTACATTCTTAGTCAAAGATACCGCTATTAATGAATTAATAAGAATTTGTACATTAGAGGAAGCGGAAGAGTACTGGAAGGAAAAAGAAGAGTTTGTTATGGATAGTATTTATGAATATATAAAAAAGAATAGAAGAAAAAAAAGGTAGGCTAGTTTTGAACTATCCCCACTTTCACGTCGTTTAGAAGAGGGGAATTTCTAAGTAAAGAGTGCTATAGGCTATCTCCACAGTCCCTGCGTTTAAAAGCCTTATCGCTTCATGTTTTAGATTGATACTTGCGTTAATATCCCTATCATGATGTGTCATAGAAATTATGAAAACATCCAATGATTTTCTCTAATACCTTTAGAGAGGGGCATTGGATGTTTTTAATATTATTTAAAAAGTCCAGCAGTTTTATTTTCAAGCCAATACCCTAGATCATGAGCCCACTGCATGTGCCCAATATCGATTTTTTCTAGTTCTTCAAACGTTAAATCTTGTAATTCTTCAGTATTCATAAGAAAGTCCTCCTTAATAATAACGGAAGTATAATATATTATATTTATATATTAATATAAAAATTAAAATTTAGATTAATTAAATTGATTGGAAGGTTATTGGATATTAATTTGATATTTTGTTATATTAATCTAGGTCATATAAATTTATCTATTATACTATCAAAATAATCAGGAGGGAAAACATGGTTGAGAAAAAGAGAGTTATTCAAATAGGCTTATGGCTATATATCTTTTTGGTATGTATTCAGTTCTTAATACATTACATTAAAGGTTATAAGCTTAGTCAAAATGGTGTAGGGATATCTAATGTGTTAAATGTAACGTGGGAAAATATTTTACTTGATATCCCACAATCTATTTTAGTAATTATAGGATGTTTAGTATTGTTTCAATTTACAAAAGGGAAATGAATAATTAAGACTTTTTAAATTTGATTAAATATTTTATAGCCAATTACACTATTTTACTAGAAATGTGGTTCATAAAAAATGGTTTTATTAAAAAAGAAAATCTTGGAATTCATTAGGTGTTTTAAAAATAATGAATGCACCCTAAAACCTTTAGCTGGTGAAAAAGTTCCAGCTTTTAAAGAATTGAGTAAATTTAAAAGAAAAACTAGATTCAAAAATACTACTGCAAAATATGCGCTTTTAATTTTTATTAAGAATAGCGATTTAATGTCTAATCAAGAATTATTATTAAATTTGCCTCATATTTCTATTGATTTTAATATAAAGATTATGGTTATAAGTGATGGAGCTTTTGATCCGCATGTTTCTGAAGAAGTGCAGTATATTAAATCAAAATATTTATTTTATAAATATTTTGTAGAACATCAACCTAAAATGTTTTTGGTTGATGCTAAAGGGTTCCTTGTTTTTGAAATGAGTGGAACATCTTCGTATTTACTGAAAAAAGTTTTGGAGGATTATTTTTTAGATAGCTGTAAATTATAGTAATTGTATACTATCCAACCAAATACAGTATTTTACAAATATAAAAAGGATGGCATAATGACCATCCTTTTTATATCAATACTTTAGTTTTCCCAAAGGTAATAACAATTATTACGATCGTTTACGTTTTTATATTGACCACAATATTTATTCTTGTTTTTATTAGATTCACTTGTGATCCATCCAACTAAATCACCAAGTGCTTCTTCACCCCAGCCACCATTTAATTCAAGCTCAGCTTCGTTTAATTCTTCGAATTTATTTAATGTGTTGTTCATTTTATTTTCCTCCTAACTAATTTTTATTCCCAGTAAGCTTTACCTTCTTGAGATCTTTGATAACCTTTGAAATATCCTTTGAAAAATTTAACCCAAGGCATTTATTTTCCTCCTTCCGATTATAATTTAAAAATCTTTATAGTTAATTATCGCGATGTTTAACATGGTATTATTATACAATAAAAGTAAGGTTTGTCCATAATAAATTTTATTTTTTTCTAAAAATGTTAAATTTAAAAAAAAATACAAAAAAATTTATTTTTAGTTTATAATTGTAAAAAACTTTTGGTATTGTTTTTTTATTTATAATTAAATATATAGAACTTTCAATTTACATTTTTTAGGGAGTAGGTAGTGTGTTGATACGGAAGACATTCAAGTGTATTAAGCAACATGATTTAAAGGATTGTGGTCCAGCATGTTTATCGATGATTTCACATCATTATGGTCTTAACATGTCAATTTCAAAAATCCGTGAAATAGCTGGTACGGATCTACAAGGAACAAATATAAAAGGCTTATTAGAAGCTTCTGAAAGGCTAGGATTTAATACTAAAGGTGTAAAAGCAAAAAATCCAGAAGCGATAAATGAAATACCATTGCCTGCTATCGCACATGTTGTTGATCATGGTTTATTACATTATGTGGTGATTTATAAAGTGAAAAATGGGAAAGTATATGTTGCCGATCCTGCTAAGGGTCACCGTGTATTTGAATTAAAACAGTTCTGTGAAATTTGGCAGGGCATTTTAATATTACTTACACCTGGAAATAACTTTGAGAAAGGGGATGTCTCTCAAGGAACATTTTCGCGGTTTTTATCGCTATTAAAGCAACAAACGCATTTGTTGTTACCATTATTTTTTGTCTCAATCTTTTTTAATTTCTTTGGATTAATAGGAACCTTTTATTTTAAATTTTTAATTGATGATATTGTAACGAATCAATTGCTGCAATCACTTCATATAGTTTCTATAGGAATTATTATTTTGTATATTTTTCAAGTAGTAATTTCTTACTTCAGAACACACTTAATTTTATATTTAAGTCGAAGAATGGATATTCAATTAATGCTCGGATACTATCATCATGTGGTAGGATTACCTATGAAGTTTTTTGAAACTAGAAAAGTAGGAGAAATTATTTCACGCTTTATGGACGCAAGTAAAATCAGAGAAGCTTTATCCACTATAACAGTAACATTAATGATTGATACTGTTATGGTTATGGTAGGGGCTATTTTATTGTATATGCATAGTGCAATTTTATTTGGAGTAACACTTTTACTAATTCCATTTTATATTGGAATTATTTTTGCTTTCCATAAGTCATATCAAACTATTAATAGAGAAGAAATGGAGAGTAATGCCAAATTAACATCCTACTTAGTAGAGTCGTTAAACGGGATTGCAACAGTAAAATCATTCAATGCGGAGAGACAAGTGTTTTTTGAAACAGAAAGTCGCTTTGTTAGTTTATTAAAACGTATATTTAAAAGAGGAATGCTATCGAATTTACAGGGTTCTATCAAGATGGGGCTTGAATTAATTGGAGGAACTGTAATCCTTTGGGTCGGTGCTGTTCAAGTATTAAAAGGAAATATGACAATTGGTGAATTAATTACATATAATGCACTTTTAGCTTACTTCTTAAAACCTATTGAAAATTTAATAGGCATTCAGCCTACTATGCAATCCGCATTAGTAGCTGGGGAAAGGTTAAATGAAATATTAGATTTAGATCCAGAAAAAAATGAAACAGAGTATAAAAAAATTAAACCTAAACAATTATCAGGAAAAATAGATTTTTCCAATGTCACGTTCCGTTATGGAACACGTAAAGATGTTTTGAAAGATATTAATTTTTCAATTGAACAAGGCGATCAAGTCGCTTTTGTTGGAGAAAGTGGTTCAGGAAAAACAACTATTTCAAAGTTATTAATGCATTATTATGAGCCAAATCAAGGAGACATATACTACGATGATTATCATATTAAGGAGATAAATCGTACTTCATTGAGAGATCGAATTGCTTATGTTTCACAAGAATCATTCTTCTTTAGTGGATCTATTTATGATAATTTGCGCTTTGGATTAGATAATCAAGTTACATTGGATGAGATTATTAACGTATGCAAAAAAGCATATGCACATAATTTTATTAGTGATTTACCATTACGCTATGAGACGCTTTTGGAAGAAAATGCTTCGAATTTATCTGGTGGACAAAGGCAAAGGCTAGCTATTGCAAGAGCTTTATTGAAAAAACCAGATATATTGATTTTAGATGAAGCAACAAGTAATTTAGATTCTACGACAGAAAAATATATTACAGATATGCTGAAAGAATTAAGGAATTTAGGAGTAACAGTAATTATGATTGCCCATAGATTAAGTACAATCCAACACGCAAATCAGATTTTTGTAATGGAAAAAGGAAACATCATTGAACGTGGTTCTCATGAAGAATTATTATTTTCTAAAGGTGAGTATTATCGTCTGTGGAAAAATCAAACTGTTCATGTAGAACATATTGAATTAGAACAGTTTGCAATGCGAGGTGAGCAATATGAGTAAATTTTATTCATTTGATGAATTAACAGATAGTGTAGAGTTGTTAGAAAAAAAGCCACCTCGCTTTATTATGGGATTACTATATTTTCTCTTGATAGGTCTGTTAGGATTTTTAATGTGGGCTTATTTTGGGAAGATAGATATTGTGAGTAAAGGGCCGGCATTCGTGCAAGGAAATTCAGAAGTAAGTGTATCCCGTTCTCAAGTTCCAGGAATTATAGAGAAAATTGCTGTTCATTCTGGTGATGAAGTTAAAAAAGGCGATGTTTTACTTCAATTACAAAATAAAGAATTAACGGAAAAAAACAATCAATCTAATGAAATTGTTAAACATTTAGAATCTCAAAAAAATATGTTAGAACAACTGAAACAGAGTATTTTAAGAAACAAAAATGTATTTTCAAATGAAGTTGATCCAAAAATAAGCGAAGAGTATAACGCCTATCAACAGGGGTATCAAGTTTTACAGAATGAAAAGGATATAGAAATAAAATCTTTAGATAGCGATAAAGTAGTCGACAATCAAGATGATGCATTACTAGGTTTAAATGCTGAAAAGGAAAATATACAAAGAGAAATTAAAAATTTAAAACATGAAACAGAAAAACCAAATGTACCAAATGAACAAAAACAAGTTGTGGATGAAAAGATAAAATCGTTAGAAGCTCAGTTTACTAGTCTAGAAAAAAGAGCGGAGCAAAGAAAAGTAACTTTAGAAGAACAGAGAAAGAAAATGGACACAATATTAGAAGGAAAAAAGGAACAAAAGCAATACGCTCTAAAACAGTATCAAGAAAATACAGTTGCTGCGGTTAATCAACGCATATTTTCTTTAGAACAAGAAATTTTCTTGAAAAATCAAGAAGTAAGTGGGTTACGTAATCAAATGGAGAATGTAGTTATAAAAGCTCAACGAGATGGTATTGTTCAATTTCCTTCCGTGTTACAAAATGGAGATTTAATTGAATCCGGACAAGAGATAGTTTCTGTTATTCCAAAAGAAACTCAGAAAAAAGTTCATATATTGTTACCGCCCCAAGAGATAAATGGGATAAAAAAGGGAGATAAGGTACAGTATTCTTTCAAATTAAAAGATACTGATAAACAAATGGGTAAAGTGACATATATATCTGCACATCCCACTTTTGATAAAGATTCTAAATCTTACATGTATGCATTAGAAGCGACTATTGACACAAAGGAACTTAATGAATTAAAAGTGGGCATAATAGGTAGAGCTGCTGTAGTAACTGGAAAAGAACCGATTTGGAAATTTATATTGCAAAAGTTAGATTTCATCTAAAATCAAATAGAAAAATATATTTATAAAAAACACTTTCCTTAAAAATATATTGGGTTTGTATTATTTATAAGTGATCAAAATATTATAGTATAGGAGAATATAACTAGTTATGAAAAAACACATTTTTATTGCACTATTTTTTATTTTATTTGGGGTGTTTTCCCCGTTTTCTAATATGTATGCGGAGACAAATAATATAAGTAAGAATGATCAAATTGTTAATGTTTTTAATAATAGTAATTTAGAAGAAAAAATTAACTATATTAAGAGTAGTAATTTAAATAATTGGTCTGTTGCGGAGATTAATCAAACCTTAGATAGACTAGATAAATTAAACTTAGACATAATGGAACGTGCAACATTAAAGAGAGAAATAATTCGTCAGGCAGGTTTTTCAAACTTTGATTTTAAAGGAACAAATTCAGATGTTTTTGCATTTAAAGAATTGAGGATAGATATTATTGAGACTGAGGAACCAATTGTATTATATAGACGAAGCAAAGCTGGCGAACCAGAGTCTAAGTATGGTCTTGGATATTGGTGGGGGGATAAAGAAAGAAATATTGAAGAGACTAGAAATGAGTTAGCTGTATTAGAGGCATGGGGAAATCCACTTAGTACAGCATATAAAATCCAGGTGCCAAAAGGTACTAAAATACTTAAAGGCATCACAGCTTCTCAAATTCAATATCTAAATGGATCAAAAGTCGTCCAAGAATATAGAGAAGGTGGGGCCATGCAGTATTGGATTAATACAGTAAGCAATAGTTGGTTAAAATAAAATATTTCTAGGAGGGAATCATGAACAAAGATCATGAGTTTATAAATTTGACTCTAAATTGTGAGTACATTATAAAACAAAATATTCCTAGTAACCCTGATGATACCCATAGATATCATTTAATGTTAAAAGAGCTTACAGGTTTGAGAATGACTACTAAATTAAACCAGTTAAATACTAAAATGCATTACTTATCAATAACGCAAATGCTAGAGAAAAATGACCCGGAAGAAGTGTTACAAGCGGTTGTAACACTTAATAAGTTCTATTGTACTTATTATCAGAATGTATAGAGGAACCTGAATCATTCTTAGACATAACTATGTAATTAAGATTCAATACTATAAACATATTTTAGTTATTTTCTACAAATTAAATTTAAATCGTTTCTAAATTAATAAATATAAACAAGCAAACATAATATTCTACGTTTGCTTGTTATATATATATTAATTTTGCAAAAGCATCTAATATAGCTAAAGTTAGAAAACAGCATTATAACAAAAATGGTTGTTCATTTATAACGAAAATAGTTCTGAAAACCGAACTATAAAAGTATAAAAGTATTTGATATAGTTATTGGATTAATAAAGAGCGTAAGGAAAGGCCTTGTGTAGATATGACTGTAAAGCAAGATGTACAGATTAAAGAGAGTAACATTGTTTCAAAGTCTAACAATTTAATAGAAGCAAATTCACGTTTAAATTTAGTAGAACAAAAGATGCTGCTTTGCTTGGCAAGTAATATTGAACCAAGTGATCAGGATTTTAAAACTTATACATTTCCAATTAAACAATTTCATGATTTACTTGGTTTGAGTGGATCAACGAAATATACTGAGTTAAGTAAAATTACAAAGGAATTATTATCCAAAGTAATTGAAATTAGGATAAGAGAAAAATTAATCCAAGTATCATGGATTTCTTCAGCAATTTATAATAGAAATATGGGCACAATTGATCTGCGCTTTGACCCATTATTAAAACCATTTTTATTAGAATTAAGTAACAAATTTACAAGTTATAGATTAGCCAATGTTATTAAATTGAAAAGTACATACGCTATCCGTATCTATGAGTTGTTAAAACAATATGAACATATAAAAAAACGGACAATTAGTCTTGAAAATTTAAGATATTACTTAGATGCAATTGATGTATACCCTAACTATGCTAACTTTAAACAGCGGGTGTTAAATCCTTCTCAAAAAGAGTTAAATCAAAAAACAGATATATCCTTTGAATTTGAAGAAGTTAAGTTAGGTAGGAAAGTACAAAAAATTAGATTTATTATACATAGTCAAAAAAGAAAAGGTACAGATTCAGAACATTTTGAAAAAAATTCAGATAATTTTAAGCAGCCAAACACATTTGAGCAGAAAATTAAACGTTTTGAAGAGCGATGTAAAGGGAAAGTACATCCGGCAGTATTAGAAAAGTGGAAAAAACATGAGGAGCTGGTATTAGAAATTATTGATGATATCAGCTTCCGTGTAGATATAGATTCACCGATTGGTTATGTAGAATATATGCTTAGTTCTCGATTAAAAGAACAATCGGACAATGAGATATTAATACAAAATAACCAAGAAAATCTATTTAATAATACATTAGAAATCGATAAAATTATAAATGCAATAATAAATAAGTACTCAGCGTCTACAGGGACTGTAGCGACATTTCTAGTTAAAGATACTGCTATTAAGGAATTAGTAAAAATTTGTACATTAGTGGAAGCGGAAGAGTGTTGGAATAAGAATGAAGAATTTGTTATGAATATAATTTATGAAAGGATAAAAAGGAATAGAAGAATAAGAAGATGACATACTTGTTTTTGAAAATTTTTAAAAGTAAGTTAAACTTGTAGATTATTCTCCACGTACATTTATCAAGCTAATAGGTTAGTACCTCTTTCTACAACAACCCTATATTTACAGTTTTCATGGAGCAATCTGTACAAGTAGATAGTAGCAAGCATTTTAGCTTATCTCAACTGAATTTCATCGCCCACCTATTTATCGGTGCTATCAAGCCTTCAAGCAAATCGAGGTGGGAGTTTTCTGTCGGAAAATGATAAAAAATCATCCTATTTGGATGATTTTTTTATTTGTTATATAAAATTTAGCTAATAAATGTGAGATATAAAAAAAATATCGTCATCTCATCGTCCGGTTATCTAGACAACCGGACGATGAGATTTGATTAAACATCAATAAATTTTGAGGACATGGGTCAATTTCAAATATTGGCTTGTTAGGGGTGGGAATGTACCTTTAAAGAAATTTGAATAATTTTTTATTGTTCTCTATTGAACTATTAGCACTTAACATCCTTAGGGAAATTTTGAAGTGGGAGTTTGGTGCGATCACTGATTTAACCAGAATCTGCCCGTGGTCCCTATACTGAAAACTGAGGTATCTTATACGTTGACTCAACACGTCCTTTTACTTTATCCTGATTTTCGCAATTTCAGTAAACGTGGGACGATAGAGCGTTGAAGATTTCACGGTGGCAACAATTGTTCTGCAACCAACCGTATACCCTCAGTTTTCAGAAAGCAATCTGCGCAAGTGGGTATTAGTAAACATTTTGGCTTACGTCAACCGCCATTCGTCTCTTCCGTATTTGTTGATACTATCACACTTTCACACTAATTGAGGGGGCCTTCTGCCGGAAAAGAGAACAAGATTATAACTGTGCTAATGACTTCTCATATTCTTTGAGTATTTTATAAAATGTATTTTTCTTTAGTTCTAATAGTTTCATAAATTCAACCCCACTAATTTCTTTATTTTTCCACTTTGGATAAATGTCTTTTATTATAAGTAGTTGTTTAGAGTTTAATGTTGAGAGATTAAATTGAGGACGTCCTAAATGTTTCCCTTTAAATTTAGCCAAAGTAATTCCTTCTGCTTGACGTTGACGAATTTTTTTACGCTCTTGATCAGCAACATAAGAAAGCAGGGATAAAAACTGATCCTCCATTAACCTTCCCATATCACCCATCTCACGAAACTTCTGGCTATCAAACAAAGTTTCATTTTCCAAAACGACAATATCAGCTTGTAGTTCTCTTGTTATGTATTTCCATTCTGAAATGACTTCATCATAATTTCGTCCCATACGATCTAATGCATCTATATAAACAATATCACCTTTACTCAATATTTTTTTTAATAATTGATATTGCGGGCGATCAAAATTTTTGCCACTTGCTTTATCAACAAAAATTTTTCTAGCTTCCACGTCACGTTCCATCATTTTATGTAGCTGACGCTGTTCATTTTGATCTTTTGTGCTTACACGTATATATCCATAAATATTTGCCATGCGATATGAACTCCTTATATTTGTTACTATTATTATAACACTCTGTTTGAAAAGGTGTAACAATAAATAAACGTTTATAAAAACTTTCGACACACCTTTATAAACTTGAGGTTTCAACGTTTTATAAGTGGGAACTACCTGTTTGTAAAGGTATACCTTTACAAACGATATTTGTGTAATGAAATTTTTGTGGTAATTAATGTATAATTTAATTAGAATGAGCAAATTAAAGTTTCGCTTATAAAGGGGATGAGAAAATGGAGTTAGTATAAGAGTTAGTTATTTTAATAAGATAAAATTTAAATTGTATGAGAAAAGGGTGTGGAGTTAGTTGGATGATTTAACAGAACTATTAAATATAGTAACGAAAATGGGATTTATTCCATTCTTAATACCAATTATATATTTTATGATTAATAATTTTAATATTACAGATATTGAAAAGAGGTTTTTAACTAATTTTCAAAGACTGCAAATCTTCTTAGCTAATATTTTAATAAGTTTTGTTTTTGGAAGTATTTCCATGGCATTTCCTTTATATAATGAGTTTGGAGAAGAGTATGGTACGAAATTATTTTTTTTACTAATTAGTATAATGGCCCTCTTTATATCTTTATATGTATATATAATAATTAATTCATTTGAAAAGTTTAATCCTATTGTATCTAAAATGTTTGTTAATTACGGGGATAAAGAATGGAGAATATTGAGGGTTATCAGTAAATCTCAGGTGGTGTTAAGTAGGAACGGTAAAGAAGATGAGGGATGTCACGGGGTAGTGATATATCGTGATTTAAAATCAGTAAAAGAGAAGGATATTAAGATATACTATGAGTTAAAAAAGAATAAGTATTCTATTTTTATTAGGAACATTTCTAAGAAGGGTAGTATCTTTGTAATTGGTAGTAATATTCTCGTTTTTATTGTTATGTTAATAATAATTTCAGTATTTGAATATCTAAATTTAATAAATATCATAGCATTATTAGGCATCTTCTTTATGCCCATACTTTTAATAATAAATATGCATGTTTTTTATCTGAAAAGAGTTAATAAGTTACGTCCAGAATTATTAGCAGGTTCAACAATTAATTTGGATTGAAGAAGTATATACTCAATTTAAGTATTGAAATTCTCTAAATTTCGATGTATTATATTTTGGTATTTTCTCACTTTCCGAAGCCGAGAAAACATCATCACTTCTGAAAGAACCCGAACTTCAGCGGGTTCTTTTTTTGTTTTTTATATATATTTTGAATTTTATGCAATAATTGCCATAAAAATATTGACTTACATTTTTTTCAAGTGTATATTTATATATATGATTTATAAAAAAAGAGGTGAGAATTATGTGGCGTGATCTTGGTCGTGCAATTGGTAGTTGGTTTAGATAATATTTAATTATTTAATGAAATGTGGAGGTGAATGTTAAATGTGGGCTAATTATATGGAATTTTATAAAGGTTTAGTTGAAGGTTATACAGGTAAAAGAATTAAGTAATAATCTTTTTATCCGTATATAATTATAAATAAATAAAAAATCCAGCTTAAGAATTAAGCTGGATTTTTTATTTATTATACCAATTCTAAAGTCTTTCTGCACCTTAACCGCCTGCGCCACGAGTAGCAGCCTTTAAACCAGCTTTAAAAAGTGCTCCCATTATATTTCACCTTCTTTTATTTTTGTATTTTTTTTCATTTAATGATAATTTTGTAAAATTAAATCTTGTTTAAATAATATTATGATAATAAAATGTTATTAATGGCTATGTTTTAAAAAACTGATTATTTAGTTAGATATATTTATATATTTCATATATTTTTGATTATATTTAATAGATCCTAATTTTTAAGAAATGTAAATTATTTAATTAAATAATAGATGAAGGAGTACATGCAGTATGGAGAAAGATAAAGATGTTAGTTTAAAAGCATTATGGAAAATTACAACACCACCTAAAGTTACACTTTTTTGGGGGGTAATATTTGGCTTAATTAATTCAGGATGTTCTTTAATTATACCTTTAATATTAAAAGAGCAAATTGAACAACTTTCTAAAGGTTTTTCATATGAATTATTATTTCTAGTTTTATTTTTATTAATTGTAGAGATTATTTCAATGGGACTTTCTTTGTATCTTTTATCTTTGGTTGGACAAAGGGTTGTTCTTAATTTAAGAAAAATGATATGGAGAAAAGTTTTAAATCTTAAAGTTGATTTTTATAGTAAAAATCAACCTGGTGAAATTATTAGTCGTGTTACTAATGATACAACAGTTACTATGAATTTATTATCCAGTGAAATTGCTGATTTGCTTTCAAGTGGATTATCTATGATTGGTGCTGTTGTTATTTTGTTTTTATTAGATGTGCCTATGACTTTAACACTTTTATCTGCAGTTCCAGTTACTTTATTTATAGTTATACCAATTAGTAAAAAGATTTATAAAATATCTTATGAACAACAAGAAAAAATGTCAGAATTTACAGCTCTGCTTTCTCAGGTTCTTGGAGAAATTCGTTTAATAAAATCTTATGGTACGGAAGATTTTGAATTTGAAAGAGGAAAAAAGAAAATAGAAGAATTATATGTAAATGGAATAAAAAGAGCAAAAATAGAGTCTATTTTAATTCCATTAATGACTGTATCAATTACTCTTATTATAGTGGTTGTGGTTGGATTTGGTTCATATAGAGTAAGTGAAGGTTATCTTTCTTCTGGTGAATTATTAGCATTTATTTTATATTTATTTCAAATTGTAGGACCAGTGGGTGTGATGAGTCGCTTTATTACAAATGTTCAATCTGCTAAAGGGTCTACGGAAAGAATTTTTAATATTTTAGATGAAAAAGATGAAAAAAATAAAGATGACTTTTTAGAGGAACCGTCATTTGGAACATTAGAATTTAAGGATATTGGTTTTGCTTATGATGAAAAAAGTATTTTTGAAAATATTAATTTAAAAATTATGCCTAATACTGTTACTGCACTTGTTGGTCCTAGTGGAGTTGGAAAAACTACTTTATTTTATTTATTAGAAAGATTTTATGATCCTCTTAAAGGGGAAATTTTATTAGATGGAAAATCTCATTTGAATATAGACCTTGATAAATGGAGATCTATGTTTAGTTATGTTTCACAAGATTGCCCTATATTAGTGGGGACAATTCGTGAAAATATTACATATGGTATTCAAAGAGAAGTTTCTGAAGATGAAATTATAAATGCATCTATTTTGGCAAACTGTCATGAGTTTATAACAAATTTTTCAGATGGATATGATACTGTTTTAGGTGAAAGAGGAATTAATCTTTCAGGAGGTCAAAAACAACGTATATCTATTGCTAGGGCATTTTTAAGAGATACTCCATTTTTATTATTGGATGAGGCTACTGCAAATCTTGATACTAATTCAGAAAATATGATTAAACATGCATTAGATAATCTTATTTATAAAAAAACAACTATTGTAATTGCTCATCGTATTTCTACTATTCAAAATGCTGATCAAATTGTTGTTTTAGATCAGGGAGAAGTTTCGGGGTTTGGTACACACGATCAATTAATTAAGAGTAATAAACTATACCAACTTTTATCAAATCAACAAAAAATGACTTCTTAAATAAATATAGCTCTTCCTAATTAGGAAGAGCTATATTTATTAGTTTTTATTATTTTTGTACCATGTCAATTTAGTAATAAGATATTGAATACCAAATAGGAAAGCGAAAAGTATACTATACGGGGTCTCACCAACAAAACGCGGATTTCGTACGCTAAGGAATTTTTCATATAAAAAACTTGCTTTTTCCGTACGTTAAGAAGGAAACTTGCTTTTTCCGTACGTTAAGAAGGTCCC